>NZ_JBIAZD010000004.1:255418-492303 GCF_042898795.1 Streptomyces sp. NPDC000348 | reverse complement strand
CCCGCCCCGGCCCCCCCCCCGGCCCCCCGGCCCGGGGGGGGGGCCCCCCCCCCCCCGCGCGCGGCCGCGGGGGGGGCGGGGCCCGGGGGGGCGGGGGGGGGCGCCCCCCCCGTGGGGGGCGCACGCCTCGTCCTCGGGATCCTCGCCCTCGGGCTCCTCGGGCAGGGCTCCGGTCACGGGCAGCAGGTCGACCGCCGGGCGGCCGAGCGCGTCCTCCTTGGCGAGGGAGAACAGGCGCCGCGCGCCCCTGCTCCAGTGGGAGACGAGTCCGTCGCGGTCGACCACGACCACGGCGAGCGGGATACGGCCGGCGCCCCGTCCGGTCGCCGCGCCGGCCCCCGCGCGGCGATCGGGAGGTGCGTCCCGCTCGGTGCCACGGTCCATGGCCCAGGCCCTCTCTCCCCGGCTGCGCAAGATCTGTACCGCCGTCACCACCGTACGGCCACGGTCGGCCGCGATGTGCGCCAACGCGGGAATTGCCCGCCGGTGCTCGCACCGGCGTGCGTTCCCGCGCGCGACCGACCGTTTCAGTCCTCGTGGCCCAGCTGGAGATCGCGTTCCGTGCGCCCTCCGCCGGCCACCTGGAGGACGGTGGCGACCGGCGGGTAACCGGCGGCGATGACGGTGTACTCGCCCGACGACAGGTCGACGAACCGGAAGGTGCCGTCGGGTCCGGTGGTGAGGGTGTCGACGACGTTGCCCGCCGCGTCCAGCAGGGTCACGCGGGCCTCCTCGACGGGCCGTCCGCCGCCGGCCCGCACGGTGCCGCGCAGCACGGCGCCGCCGGCCAGCTCGACGTCCTGGCGGGTCTCGCGGGCGGCCTGGACGGTGACGGGGAGGGCGGCCGGGCGGAAGGCGGGCGCGCTGGCGGCGAGGGTGTACTCGCCGGCCACCAGCTCGCTGATGACGTAGCCGCCCTCCCGGCCGCTGCGGGTGCTCGCGACGACCTCCCCGTGGACGTTGGTGAGCGTGACGGCGGCGTCCCGCACGGGCGTGCCGTCGGCGGTGACGACACTGCCGGCGAGACGGCCGGCGCCGCCGAGGACGACGTCGAGCTCGACGGGCCGCTCGCCGACGGTCACGGAGACCGCCTGCGGCTGGTGACCGCCCGCGGCGGCGATCAGGACGTACGATCCCGGGCCGGGCGTGGCCAGCGCGTACCGCCCGTCCTCGCCGCTGGCGCCCCGTCCGGTCTGCTGTCCGCAGACGTCGATGAGGGTGAGCGCCGCGCGCGGCACGGCGGTCCCGTCGGGGTGCTGGACGGTCCCGCAGACGGGGATGCCTCCGGTGTGGGACGGGCGGGCGTGCGGCACGCGCGTGGTGAAGTGCGGTGCTTCCGGTGCCGGGTCGGCGGTGGGGGCGTGGTGGGACACCAGTGGTTTCTCCTTGAGGAAGAAGGCGGTGAGCAGGCCGAGGACGAGCACCGGCACCAGGTAGAGGAAGATGCGCGGCATCGCGTCGGCGTAGGCCTGGACGTAGGCGTCGCGCAGCTCGGGCGGCAGCGCGTGCACGAGCTCGGGGGTGATCGACTCGGCGTCGGGCGGGGTACCGGCGTCGGCGGGCAGCCGGTCGTCGAGCGCGTCGGTGAGCCGGCCGGCGAAGAGGGTGCCGAAGACCGCGGCGCCGACGCTGCCGCCGATCTGCCGGAAGTAGTTGTTGGCGCTGGTGGCGGCGCCGAGGTCGGCGGGGCGCACGGAGTTCTGCACGGCGAGGATCAGCACCGGCATCACCATGCCGATGCCGGTGCCGAGGACGGCCATCCAGACGCTGTAGTGCAGCCGGGGCGTGCCGGCCTCCAGGCGGGACAGCAGCCACATGCCGACGACGGAGAGCGCGCAGCCGACGATCGGGTACCGCCGGTAGCGGCCGGAGCGGCTGATGAGCTGGCCGGAGACGATCGAGGCGCCGACGATGCCACCCATCATGGGCAGCATCAGCAGTCCGGACTCGGTGGCGGAGGCCCCGTCGACCATCTGCAGATACGTCGGGAGGTAGCTGGCGGCACCGAACAGGGCGACCCCGGTCACCAGGCCCACCAGGCCGGTGACGGTGAAGACGGAGTCCCTGAACAGCCGCAGTGGGATGAGGGGTTCGGCGGCGAAGCGCTCGACGACGAGGAAGAGGACGCCGGCCGCCGCGGCGCCCGCGCCGAGGCCGAGCACGACGCGGGAGTCCCAGGCATACTCGGTGCCGCCCCAGCCGGTCAGCAGCACCAGGCAGGTGGAGGCGGCGGCCAGCAGCAGGGTGCCGAGGACGTCGAAGCGGGCCCGGACGGGCGGTTTGGGGAGCTTGAGCACCACGGCGACGACGGCCATGGTGACGACGCCGAAGGGGATGTTGACGTAGAAGCACCAGCGCCAGGAGAGGTGGTCGGTGAAGTAGCCGCCGAGCAGCGGCCCGGCGACGGACGCGAGGCCGAAGGCGGCGCCGATCAGTCCCATGAAGCGGCCGCGTCGGCGCGCGGGCACGATGTCCGCGATGATCGCCTGGACGCCGATCATCAGTCCGCCCGCCCCGACGCCCTGCACCGCGCGGTAGGCGATCAGCTGGTCCATGGTCGTCGCGCGGCCCGCCAGCGCGGAGCCGACGACGAACACGAGGATCGCGAACTGGAAGACGCCCTTGCGGCCCAGCAGGTCGCCGAGCTTTCCGTAGACCGGCAGTCCGACGGTGGCGGTGAGCAGGTAGGCGGTGATCGCCCAGGACATCCGGTCCAGGCCGTGCAGCTCGCCGACGATCTTCGGGAGCGCGGTGGCGACGATCATCTGCTCCAGGGCGGCGAGCAGCAGCGCCAGCATCAGCGCGAGGAAGACCAGCCGGACCCGGCGCGGGCTCAGGCCCGGTTCCACGGCGCCGCCCGCCGGGGGCGGCGGGCCCCCGGCAGGCGGCGCCGTGACCGGCTCGTCCTGCGTCAGAGTGATCCCGCCCACGTGCCGCTCCCCTCGTCGCACCGCCGGACAATTCCCGCGTGAAAGCGACAACTACGGGTAAGCACAGCGAGTTACGGGACGGGGGAGGGTCGTCACGAGATCACTCGAACCGGTGAGGAGACACCTCCGCACCGTTCACGGGGGATCGCCGTCCCCCACTTCTCGTTACTTCTCGACCTCCGCGGCCAGCCTGGCGAGCAGGGCGTCGTAGATACGGGCGAGGCCCTTGGGCGCGAAGGTCTTCTCGAAGAAGCCGCCGATGCCGCCGGCGCCGTTCCAGACGGTGGTGACGACGACCCGGGACCGGCCCTCGCCGGCCGGGGTGACCCGCCAGGTGGTGACCATGGAGGAGTTGCGGTCCTTCTCGACGAGTTCGCCGTCGGTCGGCTCGGTGACCTCCAGGAGGCAGTCGCGGACGCGCTTGCTGGTGGCCTGGAGCTTCCAGTGCACGAGGGTGCCCTCGCCGTCGCCGCCCTCGCGGACCTCGTACTCGCTGAACTGCTCGGGCAGTACGTTCGCGCGGGTGCCGCTGTAGTCGGCGAGGGCGTCGAACACCGTTTCCGCGTCCGCCGCGACGATCCGCTCCGTAGTGGCTTCGACCTGCGCCATCGCTTACCTCCAGGGCCTGGGTTCTCAGGGTCGGGGCAAGCCAATCACCCCCGTGCCCGGCCGCCCAAATCGGGGGTTCGGATGTGATCGGGAGGGTGACCGAAGATGTCGCCCGCACGATCAAGGGAACACCTGTTCTATTCTGTGCCGAGCGACACCGAGGAGGCGTCATGCGCTGGGAGAACCTCTCGCCGGGCTCCGGACGCGGCCGGGCCGGCCCCGCGCTGTTCGGCGCGGAGGGGGTCACGACCCGCACCTTCGACACGCCCGAATTCGCCGGCGTCACCTTCCACGAGATCCGGGCCCGCTCGATCGTCGACCGGGTGCCGGGGGCCTCCCGCATGCCGTTCGAGTGGACGGTGAACCCGTACCGGGGCTGCACGCACGCGTGCGTCTACTGCTTCGCGAGGAGGACCCACGGCCGTCTGGACCTCGACACGGGACTCGGCTTCGACAGCCAGATCGTGGTCAAGGTGAACGCGCCCGAACTGCTGCGCCACCGGCTGGCCTCGCGCGACTGGCGGGGCGAGCACATAGCGATGGGCACGAACGTCGACTGCTACCAGCGCGCGGAGGGCCGCTACCGGCTGATGCCGGGCATCCTCGCCGCCCTGCGCGACCACGCCAACCCGTTCTCGATCCTCACCAAGGGCACGCTGATCCTGCGGGACCTCCCGCTGCTGAGGCAGGCCGCCGAGGTGACCGACGTGGGCGTGTCGGTCTCGGTGGGGTTCACCGACGAGGAGCTGTGGCGGACGGTCGAGCCGGGCGCCCCGGCCCCGAAGCGGCGCCTGGACGTGGTCCGGGCGTTCACCGGGCACGGCATCGGCTGCGGGGTGCTGATGGCGCCGGTGATCCCGTTCCTGAGCGACCGTCCGGACCAACTGCGGGCGGCCGTGCGGGCCGTCGCGGCCTCCGGCGCCACCTCCGTCACCCCTCTGGTGCTGCACCTGCGGCCGGGCGCCCGCGAGTGGTTCACGTCCTGGCTCGGGCAGCACCACCCGTACCTGGTGGCCCGCTACCGGCGGCTGTACGCGGACGGCGCCTACGCCCCGAAGTGGTACCAGCGCCGCATCACCCGGCAGGTGCACGAACTGGCCCGGGAGTACGGCATCGGCCCCGCCCGCGCGGGGGCGCCCCACCGGGTCCGCGCCGCGGAGCCCGCCGGGCCCACCGGGTCCCCGGCGGCCGAGCCGACCCAACTGACGCCGCTGTAAGAGCATTCGAGCGCATCCGGCGACCCGATCGGGTCAAGAATCCACCCGACACGTTCAGATGTGGCCCCATACCGGGACGATGCCGCGTGAACCGTGAGCCCCGCGGTCCGCAGCACCTCCGTCCTGGGAGGACCCCCTCATGAGAAAACGCGCAGCCGTGCTGTGCGGTGCCGCCGTCGTCCTGGCCGGGAGCCTCACGGCCGTGCCCGCCGAGGCCGGCGCCCCGCGCGCCGCGGAGACCTTCCGCGCCGCGGAACCCGCGTGGAAGAAGTGCGGCACCGACGACTACCCGACGCTGCAGTGCGCGTCCCTGGAGGTGCCGCTCGACCACGCCGACCCCGTCGGGCGGAGGATCACGCTCGCGCTGTCCCGCGTCCCGCACACCGCGAAGCGGTACCAGGGCCCCCTGCTGGTGAACCCGGGCGGCCCCGGCGGCAGCGGTCTGACGCTCGCCGGGTTCGTCGCGGCGGCGCTGCCGAAGCGGGTGGCCGCCCAGTACGACGTCATCGGCTTCGACCCGCGCGGGGTGGGCGCGAGCGAGCCGGCACTGGACTGCGCGCCGGACCACTTCGGCCCGGTGCGCCCGGACCCGGTGCCGGCCTCTCCCGAGGCCGAGCGGGCGAACCTCGCGCGCGTGCAGTCCTTCGCCGCGGCCTGCGGACGCGAGCACGCCGGTCTGCTGCCGCACATCGACACGGCCGGCACGGTGCGCGACATGGACGTGATCAGGCGGGCGCTGGGCGCGAAGAAGATCAACTACTTCGGCTACTCCTACGGCACCTACCTGGGCGCCGTCTACGCCAAGCTGTTCCCCCAGCGGGTGCGGCGCCTGGTCCTGGACTCGGTCGTCGACCCCACCGAGGTCTGGTACGACGCCAATCTCGACCAGGACCACGCGTTCAACGACCGCCACCGCGCCTTCATGGCCTGGGTCGCCCGGCACCATGCGGCGTACGGGCTGGGCACCGACCCGGAGAAGGTCGAGGCCGCGTGGTACGCGATGCGCGCGGCCCTGAAGAAGGACCCGGCCGGCGGGAAGGTGGGCGCCGCGGAACTGGAGGACACCTACCTCCCGGGCGGCTACTACAACGGCTACTGGCCCTATCTGGCGGAGGCGTTCTCGGCGTACGTGAACGAGCGGGACGCCGGGCCGCTGGTCGAGGTGTACGAGAACTTCGGCGCCGTCGACGCCGCCGGCGACAACGGCTACAGCGTCTACACCGCGGTGCAGTGCCGGGACGCCGCCTGGCCGCGCGACTGGCGGCAGTGGCGCAAGGACACCTGGGAGGTGTACGAGCGGGCGCCCTTCATGGCCTGGAACAACGCCTGGTACAACGCGCCGTGCGCGTTCTGGCCGACCGAGTCCCTGCGGCCGGAGCGCGTCCGCAACGACACGCTGCCACCGGCCCTCCTCTTCCAGGCGACGCACGACGCGGCGACCCCGTACCAGGGCGGTGTCACCGTCCACCGGCTGCTGGCGCGCTCCAGCCTGGTGGTCGAGTCGGGCGGCGGCAACCACGGCGTCACGCTGAGCGGGAACGCCTGTCTGGACCGGCACCTGACGGCCTATCTGAGCGACGGGACCGTGCCGCGCGGGGGCGGCGGCGAGGCCGACGCGGTGTGCGCGGCACTGCCCGACCCCAAGCCCCTGACGTCGAAGGCGGCACCGGCGTCGGCGCGCGGGTCGACCCTGCACGGCCTGCTCGGCTTCCGGGGCTGAGCGCCTGACCCGCCGTCGGGAGCGGACTGTCGTACCCGTGGTCCATGAGGGGCGCATGAGCGGATTCCTGCTGCGGCCGATGACCGCGGACGACTGCGACGGCGTGGCGGGGATCCGTGTACGGGGCCGGCGGCACGCCTACCGGGGGCTCGTCCCGCAGCCGTATCTCGACGGCCTCGACATCACGGCGGACGCCGAGCGGCACCGCGCCCGGCTGCGGCACGGCGACGGCGGTGTGGTGAACCTCGTCGCCGAGGCCGACGGCGGTGAGCTCGCCGGGTGGGCCGCGTTCGGCCCGTACCGGGACGGCGACGTGCGCACCGGGGACGCCGAGTTGTACGCGCTGTACCTGCCGCCCGAGCGCATCGGCCGGGGCGTGGGGCGGACGCTGCTCACCGAGGCGGTCCGCCGCTGCGCCGCCGCCGGTCACGAGCGCATGTACCTGTGGGTCCTCAAGGGCAACACCCGCGCCCGCCGTTTCCACGGGCGGGCGGGGTTCGGCGCGGACGGGGCGGAGGAGTCCTTCGAGGTGGACGGGGTGGCGGTGCCCGAGGTGCGGTACGCGCGGGACCTCACCGGCTGACACCCCCTAGCGCGGCCGGGGGATCCGGGCCAGGGCGTGGACCGCCGCCTCGGCCAGCGCCGGATGGGCGAGGGCGTCGTTGAGCACGGGCTCGGCACGCGGGTCGCCGAGCTCGCCCAGCCCCTCCACACAGGCCAGCGCGACCCGGCGGTACGGATCGTGGGGACGCAGACGCCGCCGCAACGTGGTGATCAGGGCGGGGACCGCCTCGGGGGCGCGCAGTTCGGTCAGCAGACGGACCGGGTGCAGGGCGTAGGCGACGCGGAGTTCGTTGGTGGCGAGGGCGGCGGCGGCCCGGGCGGTGCGCGGGTCGCCGAGGCGCGCGAGGGCGTGGGCGGCGGAGGCGCAGCGCGGCGGGTCACGGTGGTTGAGCAGCAGCACCAGGGCCTCGAACGCCCGCCGGTCCCCCGCCAGTCCCAGCCGGAACGCGGCCAGTTCGCGGGCCCACAGCGGCTGTGCGGGTTCGGTGAGGACGGCGGCCAGCGCGTCGGGCTCGTCCGTGCCCAGGAGACGGTGGTACGCCGCCGATCCGCCCGACTCCGCCCGTAAGCGCTCCGTGAGCGCTCGCAACTCTTCGTCCATGTCCCAGAGGTTAGGGGGGTGCGGGGCCGTTCGGGACGTACATCACAAAGCCGGGGGGCTGGCGCGCTCGTTACCCGCGAGTTAAGCTCAGACGAGCGAGTTACCCACTCGCGACCCTCCTCACGGCGGTCTGGTGACGCGGCCACCGTGAGTCGCAGTCGGTTCGGTACCCGTGTACCGCAGTACGGCTCGGCCCCGGGACAGGGCCGGTCGGATCGGCCGTCGTCCACCGGCGGCACCGGGCGTGTGCGCGCGCAGCCCGGTCCACACCCGCATCCCGCACGCACCCGGTGCGCCCTTCGGCGCACCCGGGCGTGTTTCCCGTCGTCACCCTCATTCCTGGAGTCCCGCGATGGCCGCTCCCCTCTCCGACACCTCTCTGTCCCCGCTCCGGACCGTCGCCGTGGTCGGCCTCGGCACGATGGGCACCGGCATCACCGAGGTCCTGGCCGGCGCCGGCCGCGACGTCATCGGCATCGACGTCAGCGAGGCGCAGGCCGCCCGGTGCGTCGCCGCCCTGGAGGCCTCGACCGCACGCGCCGTGGAGCGCGGCCGGCTGACCGAGGAGCGGCGCGCGGACCTCCTCGCCCGTGTGACCACCTCCACTGGCCTCGCGGCGGCGGCCGACGCCGATCTGGTGATCGAGGTGGCGCCGGAGTCGTACGGGATCAAGCAGCAGATCCTCCGCGAACTGGACCGGATCGTGCGGCCGGAGACCATTCTGGCGACCGGCACCAACGCCCTGTCCGTCACGCGTCTCGCCGCCGAGTCGGCCCGCCCCGAGCGGGTGCTGGGCATGCACTTCTTCAACCCGGCGCCGGCGATGAAGCTGGTGGAGATCGTCTCCTGCGTGCTGACCGCCCCCGCGGCCGTGACCGCGGTCACCAACCTCGCGCTGGACCTGGGCAAGGAGCCCGTGGCGGTCGGTGACCGGCCCGGATTCGTCGCCGACGGGCTGCTGTTCGGCTACCTCAACCAGGCCGCCGCGATGTACGAGGCCCACTACGCCTCCCGTGAGGACATCGACGCCGCGATGCGGCTGGGCTGCGGACTGCCCATGGGCCCGCTGGCGCTGCTCGACCTGATCGGCGTCGACACGGCGCGCACGGTCCTGGAGGCCATGTACGCCGAGTCCCGTGACCGGCTGCACGCCCCGGCCCCGATCCTCAAGCAGCTCAGCGAGGCGGGCCTGACGGGCCGCAAGGCGGGACGTGGCTTCTACACGTACGAGGCCCCGGGCAGCGGCGCCGTCGTGCGGGACTCCCTGACCCCGCCGGAGGGCGGTTCCCCCACCCCCGGCCGTCCGGTGCGCTCGGTGGGTGTCGCGGGTTCCGGCACCATGGCCTCCGGCATCGCCGAGGTCTTCGCCAAGGCCGGCTACGAGGTGGTCCTGGCCGCCCGCAGCGAGGAGAAGGCACAGGGCGCCAGGGCCCGGATCGGGAAGTCCCTGGCACGCTCCGTCGACAAGGGCCGGATGACCGCGGAGGCCGCCGCCGGGACCCTGGAGCGGGTCCGTCCGACGGGCACCTACGACGACTTCGCCGACGTCGATCTCGCGGTCGAGGCGGTTGCCGAGGACCTGGACGTCAAGCGGCAGCTGTTCGCCACGCTGGACAAGGTCTGCAGGCCGGGCGCCGTGCTCGCCACCACCACCTCCTCCCTCCCGGTCGTCGCCTGCGCCCGCGCTACCTCGCGCCCGCAGGACGTGATCGGCATGCACTTCTTCAACCCCGCGCCGGCCATGAAGCTGGTCGAGGTGGTCCGCACCGTGCTGACCGCCGACGACGTCCACGCCACGGTGCGCGAGGTCTGCGGCACCCTCCGCAAGCACGCCGTGGACTGCGGCGACCGGGCCGGCTTCATCGTGAACGCGCTGCTGTTCCCGTACCTCAACAACGCGGTCAAGATGGTGCAGGAGCACTACGCGTCCCTCGACGACATCGACGCCGCGATGAAGCTGGGCGGCGGCTACCCGATGGGTCCGTTCGAGCTGCTGGACGTCGTCGGGCTGGACGTCTCGCTCGCCATCGAGAAGGTGCTGCACCGCGAGTTCCGCGACCCGGGTCTCGCGCCGGCGCCGCTGCTGGAGCACCTGGTGGCCGCGGGCTGCCTCGGCCGCAAGACCGGCCGTGGCTTCCGCGAATATGCCAAGCGCTGAGCTGCGCCCCGGCGACCGGTCCGGGGGCGGCGCGGAGTGGGGCGGGCTGCTCGGCCCCGACCGGTTCCCGCCACCGGCCCCCGGCGCCCCTCCCCCGCCCCCCGAGGGCGGGGGAGCGCCCGGTCATGCGCACCGAGCTGCGCACATGCAGTACGTTCAGGGCATGTCCCAGCCCGCCAAGTCCGCACGTACACCAGTCACGACCGAGCCGCCGGAAAGCGCCGCAGGCTCTCGCGCCGCCGCCCAGCGGCTCAAAATGCGCCGGGAACTGGCGGCCGCCGCGATGGAGCTGTTCGCGACCAAGGGGTACGAGGCCACCACCGTCGACGAGATCGCGGCCGCCGCCGGGGTCGCCCGCCGCACCTTCTTCCGCCACTTCCGCTCCAAGGAAGAGGCGATCTTCCCCGACCACGACGACACCCTGGTCCGCGCCGAGGCGGTGCTCAACGCCGCCCCCGCGCACGAGCATCCGCTCGACACGGTGTGCCGCGGCATCAAGGAGGTCATGAAGATGTACGCGGCGCGGCCGGAGATCTCGGTCGCCCGGTACCGGCTGACGCGCGAGGTGCCCACCCTGCGCGAGGCCGAGATCGCGTCGGTGGCCCGCTACGAGCGCCTCTTCACCCGCTACCTGCTCGGCCACTTCGACGAGCACGCGCACGACGACGACGCCAACGACGATCCGCTGCTGGCGGAGGTCGCCGCGTCCGCCGTGGTCACCGCGCACAACCACGTGCTGCGGCGCTGGCTGCGGGCCGACGGCCAGGGCGACGTCGAGGCGCAGCTGGACCACGCCTTCGCGATCGTCCGCAAGACCTTCGGCAGCGGGATCATGGCGGGCCGGCGCACCGCGCCGCCGAAGCCGCCCGCGGCCTCGGCGTCCGCGCACGGCGAGGTCCTGGTGACGGTGGCGCATGTGGACGCCCCGCTGGACGAGGTGATGCGGACCATCGAGCAGGCGCTCAAGGAGCGCTGACCGGACGCTCACCGCTGTGCTGACGGCCACCCCACCGGGTGGCCGTTTTGCCATGTCAGGGGCGCTTTTCGTACGCGTTTCACGGCCCGTTCGATCGATCATCGCTCATCTGATGGGTAAAGATTTCACCTGAGCTCATTTTCTGGCACGCAGTGCCTTGCCGGATGACACGGCGTGCCATACGTTGAAGGAGTCCGGGCGAGTCCCGGCGGGCCCACCGCCCGCACGTCCGGACGCCTGCGTCACAGGCAACCTCCCGCGCACACCAAGCGCTGCCGAAGCACCACCGCCGGACCGACGGCATCCCCCGATCCTCAGCAGCACACCGACGTACCCCTCAGCGCCCCTCCCTCAGGGCGCTCATCGCCGGAGGCAACACCGTGACCGTGAAGGACATCCTGGCCGCGATCCAGTCGCCCGACTCCACGTCGGAGGACTTCGCCGCCCTGCCGCTCCCCGAGTCGTACCGCGCGATCACCGTGCACAAGGACGAGACGGAGATGTTCGCGGGCCTCGAGACCCGTGACAAGGACCCCCGCAAGTCGATCCACCTGGACGACGTGCCCCTGCCCGAACTGGGCCCGGGTGAGGCCCTGGTGGCCGTCATGGCCTCCTCGGTCAACTACAACTCGGTGTGGACCTCGATCTTCGAGCCGCTGTCGACGTTCGGCTTCCTGGAGCGCTACGGCCGCACCAGCGAGCTGGCCAGGCGCCACGACCTGCCGTACCACATCATCGGCTCCGACCTCGCGGGCGTGGTGCTGCGCACCGGCCCCGGCGTCAACTCCTGGAAGCCCGGCGACGAGGTCGTCGCCCACTGCCTCTCCGTCGAGCTGGAGTCGTCCGACGGCCACAACGACACGATGCTCGACCCCGAGCAGCGCATCTGGGGCTTCGAGACCAACTTCGGCGGTCTGGCGGAGATCGCCCTGGTGAAGTCCAACCAGCTGATGCCCAAGCCGGACCACCTCAGCTGGGAGGAGGCCGCCGCCCCGGGCCTGGTCAACTCCACCGCCTACCGGCAGCTGGTGTCCCGCAACGGCGCCGGCATGAAGCAGGGCGACAACGTCCTCATCTGGGGTGCGAGCGGCGGACTCGGCTCCTACGCCACCCAGTTCGCGCTGGCCGGCGGCGCCAACCCGATCTGCGTCGTCTCCAGCGAGCAGAAGGCCGGCATCTGCCGGTCGATGGGGGCCGAGGCGATCATCGACCGCAGCGCCGAGGGCTACAGGTTCTGGAAGGACGAGAACACCCAGGACCCCAAGGAGTGGAAGCGCTTCGGCAAGCGCATCCGCGAGCTCACCGGCGGCGAGGACATCGACATCGTCTTCGAGCACCCCGGCCGCGAGACCTTCGGCGCCTCGGTCTACGTCACCCGCAAGGGCGGCACCATCACCACCTGCGCCTCGACCTCGGGCTACATGCACCAGTACGACAACCGCTACCTGTGGATGTCGCTGAAGCGCATCATCGGCTCGCACTTCGCCAACTACCGCGAGGCCTGGGAGGCCAACCGGCTGATCGCGAAGGGCAGGATCCACCCGACGCTGTCGAAGGTGTACTCCCTGGAGGACACCGGGCAGGCCGCCCACGACGTGCACCGCAACGCGCACCAGGGCAAGGTCGGCGTGCTGTGCATGGCGCCCGAGGAGGGGCTGGGCGTGCGCGACCACGAGAAGCGCGCCCGGCACATCGACGCCATCAACCGCTTCCGGAACGTCTGAGGGCCGGACGATGACAGAGCGTCAGAAGGACCGTCCGTGGTTGATGCGGACCTACGCCGGTCACTCCACCGCCGAGGCGTCCAACGAGCTGTACCGGCGCAACCTCGCCAAGGGCCAGACCGGTCTGTCGGTCGCCTTCGACCTGCCGACGCAGACCGGGTACGACTCCGACCACGTCCTCGCCCGCGGCGAGGTCGGCCGGGTCGGGGTGCCGGTCGCGCACCTCGGTGACATGCGCCGGCTGTTCCAGGACATCCCCCTGGAGCGGATGAACACCTCGATGACGATCAACGCCACCGCCATGTGGCTGCTGGCGCTCTACCAGGTCGTCGCCGAGGAGCAGGGCGCGGACGTCACCAGGCTCCAGGGCACGACCCAGAACGACATCGTGAAGGAGTACCTGTCCCGGGGCACCCATGTGTTCCCGCCGGGGCCGTCGCTCCGCCTGACCACGGACATGATCGCGTACACGGTCTCCCACCTCCCGAAGTGGAACCCGATCAACATCTGCAGCTACCACCTGCAGGAGGCCGGGGCCACGCCGGTGCAGGAGATCGCGTACGCGATGTCCACCGCGATCGCCGTGCTCGACGCCGTGCGCGACGGCGGCCAGGTGCCGCAGGAGCGCATGGGCGACGTGGTCGGCCGCATCTCCTTCTTCGTGAACGCCGGCGTCCGGTTCATCGAGGAGATGTGCAAGATGCGCGCCTTCGGCCGCATCTGGGACCGGGTCACCCGCGAGCGGTACGGCATCGAGGACCCCAAGCACCGCCGCTTCCGGTACGGCGTCCAGGTCAACTCCCTCGGTCTGACCGAGGCGCAGCCGGAGAACAACGTCCAGCGGATCGTGCTGGAGATGCTGGCCGTCACCCTCTCCAAGGACGCACGCGCGCGCGCCGTGCAGCTGCCGGCCTGGAACGAGGCCCTGGGCCTGCCCCGCCCCTGGGACCAGCAGTGGTCGCTGCGCATCCAGCAGGTCCTGGCGTACGAGAGCGACCTGCTGGAGTACGACGACATCTTCGAGGGCTCGAAGGTGATCGAGGCGAAGGTGGAGCGGCTGGTCGCGGACTCGTTCGCGGAGATGGAGCGGATCGAGGAGATGGGCGGCGCGATGGCCGCCGTCGAGTCCGGCTACCTCAAGTCCCGGCTGGTCTCCTCGCACGCCGAGCGCCGGGCCCGGATCGAGTCGGGCGAGGAGAAGATCGTCGGTGTCAACGCCTTCGAGGGCACCGAGCCGAACCCGCTGACCGCCGACCTGGACACCGCGATCCAGACGGTCGACCCGGCGGTGGAGGCCCGCGTGATCGCCTCGCTGCGGAACTGGCGCGACACGCGCTACCAGCCGCCCTTCAACCACCCGCGCCCCTGCAAGGCGCTGGAGAGGCTGAAGGAGGCCGCGCGCGGCACCGAGAACCTCATGGAGGCCACCCTGGAGTGCGCCCGCGCCGGCGTCACCACCGGCGAGTGGGCCGGAGCGCTGCGCGAGGTGTTCGGGGAGTTCCGGGCGCCGACCGGTGTCTCCTCCGCCCCGGTGACGGTCGCCGCCGAGGAGGGCTCGGCCCTGTCGGAGGTGCGCCGCAAGGTGGACCTGACGGCCAGGGACCTGGGCGTCGGCAAGCTGCGCTTCCTGGTCGGCAAGCCGGGCCTGGACGGACACTCCAACGGCGCCGAGCAGATCGCCGTGCGGGCCCGCGACGCCGGGTTCGAGGTGGTCTACCAGGGCATCCGGCTCACCCCGGAGCAGATCGTGGACGCCGCCCTCGCGGAGGACGTGCACGCGGTGGGCCTGTCCATCCTGTCCGGCTCGCACGCCCAGCTGGTGCCGGACGTGCTCGAACGGCTCCGTGTGGCCGGTGCCACAGATATACCGGTGATCGCCGGTGGCATCATCCCGAACGGTGACGCCGAACAGCTGCGGGCCGCGGGAGTGGCCGCGGTCTTCACCCCGAAGGACTTCGACATCACCGGGATCATCGGCCGCATCGTCGACGAGATCCGCACAGCGAACAAGCTCGACCCCCTGGAGGTCCCCGCATGACCACGGTCAACCGCCTTCGCCCCCGGCGTTCCTGCCTGGCGGTACCGGGCTCGAACCCGCGCTTCCTGGAGAAGGCCCAGGGCCTCCCCGCGGACCAGGTCTTCCTCGACCTGGAGGACGCCTGCGCGCCGCTCGCCAAGCCCGAGGCGCGGCACACCATCGTGAAGTTCCTCAACGAGGGCGACTGGACCGGCAAGACCCGCGTCGTACGCGTCAACGACTGGACGACCGAGTGGACGTACCGGGACGTCGTGACGGTCGTCGAGGGCGCCGGCCCGAACCTCGACTGCATCATGCTCCCGAAGGTCCAGGACGCCCAGCAGGTGGTGGCCCTCGACCTGCTCCTCACCCAGATCGAGAAGACGATGGGCTTCGAGGTCGGCCGGATCGGCATCGAGGCGCAGATCGAGAACGCCCGCGGCCTGAACAACGTCAACGAGATCGCGCAGGCCTCCCCGCGCGTCGAGACCATCATCTTCGGCCCGGCCGACTTCATGGCGTCCATCAACATGAAGTCGCTGGTCGTGGGCGAGCAGCCGCCCGGCTACCCGGCGGACGCCTACCACTACATCCTGATGAAGATCCTGATGGCCGCCCGCGCCAACGACCTCCAGGCGATCGACGGCCCCTACCTCCAGATCCGCAACGTGGACGGCTACCGCGAGGTCGCGCAGCGCGCCGCGGCCCTCGGCTTCGACGGCAAGTGGGTGCTGCACCCGGGCCAGGTCGAGGCGTCCAACGAGATCTTCTCGCCCTCCCAGGAGGACTACGACCACGCCGAGCTGATCCTGGACGCGTACGACTACTACACGTCCGAGGCGGGCGGCAAGAAGGGCTCCGCGATGCTCGGCGACGAGATGATCGACGAGGCCAGCCGGAAGATGGCCCTGGTCGTCTCGGGCAAGGGACGCGCCGCCGGCATGCGGCGCACGTCGAAGTTCGAGATCCCGGAGGCCTGAGCGCGATGCAGTTCGGACGCACCTACGAGGAGTTCGAGGTCGGGGCGACGTACAAGCACTGGCCGGGCAAGACGGTCACCGAGTACGACGACCACCTGTTCTGTCTCCTCACCATGAACCACCACCCGCTCCACATGGACACGAACTACGCCGAGAAGACGACGGACTTCGGCAGGAACGTGGTGGTCGGGAACTACGTCTACTCCCTGCTGCTCGGCATGTCGGTGCCCGACGTCTCCGGCAAGGCGATCGCCAACCTGGAGATCGAGTCGCTGAAGCACGTGGCGCCGACCTTCCACGGCGACACCATCTACGGCCAGACCACGGTGCTCGACAAGTGGCCGTCGAAGTCGAAGGACGACCGCGGCATCGTCCACGTCGAGACCAGGGGCTACAAGCAGGACGGAACCCTGGTCTGCGTGTTCCGCCGCAAGGTGATGGTGCCGACCGAGACGTACATCAAGGAGCGCGGCGGCGAACAGCCCGGCCGCCCCGAACCGAAGCAGCAGGAGAAGTAGCCATGGCGCGACTCGCCCAGACCGCCGGTCTGACCGACGTCCAGCAGGAGATCCTCTCCACCGTCCGCGACTTCGTGGACAAGGAGATCATCCCGGTCGCCACCGAGCTGGAGCACCGCGACGAGTACCCGCAGGCGATCGTCGACGGCCTGAGGGAGCTCGGCCTGTTCGGCCTGATGATTCCCGAGGAGTACGGGGGTCTGGGCGAGTCGCTCCTCACCTACGCGCTGTGCGTGGAGGAGATCGCCCGCGGCTGGATGTCGGTGTCCGGCATCATCAACACGCACTTCATCGTGGCGTACATGCTCAAGCAGCACGGCACGCAGGAGCAGAAGGACCACTTCCTGCCGAGGATGGCGGCCGGCGACGTCCGGGGCGCCTTCTCGATGTCGGAGCCGGGCCTCGGCTCCGATGTGTCGGCGATCACGTCGAAGGCGGTGAGGGACGGCGAGGAGTACGTCCTGAACGGCCAGAAGATGTGGCTGACGAACGGCGGCACGTCGTCACTGGTGGCCGTTCTGGTGCGGAGTGACGAGGGTCACTCCCCTTCGGAGACGGCCGCGGCGCCGCACAGGTCGATGACCACCTTCCTGGTGGAGAAGGAGCCGGGCTTCGGCGAGGTCCGCCCCGGCCTGACCATCCCCGGCAAGATCGACAAGATGGGCTACAAGGGCGTCGACACGACCGAGCTCATCATGGACGACCTGCGGATTCCCGCCGACCGGGTGCTCGGCGGGACCACCGGCCGAGGTTTTTACCAAATGATGGACGGGGTCGAGGTGGGCCGCGTCAATGTGGCGGCGCGTGGCTGCGGCGTCGCTCGGCGCGCCTTCGAGCTCGGCGTCCGGTACGCCCAGCAGCGGCACACTTTCGGCAGGCCGATCGCCCAGCACCAGGCCATCCAGTTCAAGCTGGCGGAGATGGCTACCAAGGTGGAGGCCGCGCATGCGATGATGGTGAACGCGGCACGCAAAAAGGACTCCGGTGAACGAAACGACCTTGAAGCAGGGATGGCGAAGTACCTCGCCTCCGAATACTGCAAGGAGGTCGTGGAGGACGCCTTCCGGATCCACGGCGGTTACGGCTTCTCCAAGGAGTACGAGATCGAGCGCCTCTACCGGGAGGCGCCGATGCTGCTGATCGGTGAAGGCACCGCCGAGATCCAGAAAATGATCATCGGCCGCCGACTGCTCGAAGAGTATCGATTCCAGGGTTAGATGTCCGGATACGGGGTGCTTTCTTGGAGAAGAGGATCACACCCCGTATGCACTCTTCGGCCGCCGACTCGGCTGACTGGCTTACCCAGTTACGGCCCGGAGCCGCTACGATCGCCGGAAAGCCGCCGTCCCCCGCAAGTGCGCGGCATCATCCGCTACGAAGGTCATCCATGCCCCACAGCCAAACCTCTGCACACCGCGACAGCCTCGCCGGCGTACGCCTCGCGCGCGGAGCATCGCCGTGGCTTCTGCCGACCGTCGCCACCGCAGCCGTCAGCCTTCTGCGCGCCCGCCGCTCGGGTGCCGCCAAGGCCGTCGCCGTCCCCGCCACCGCGCTGGCGGCGGGGATGCTGTGGTTCTTCCGCGACCCCGAGCGCGAGATCGCCCAGGGCAGGGTCATCTCCCCCGCCGACGGTGTGGTGCAGAGCATCATGCCGTGGAAGGACGGCCGCACCCGCGTCGCGATCTTCATGAGCCCGCTCAACGTCCACGTGAACCGGGCCCCGCTGTCCGGCACGGTGACGTCGGTCGAGCACATCCCCGGTGGCTTCGTTCCCGCCTTCAACAAGGAGAGCGAGAACAACGAGCGCGTCGTGTGGCACTTCGACACCGAGCTCGGCGACATCGAGATGATCCAGATCGCCGGCGCGGTGGCCCGCCGCATCGTCCCCTACGTGCCCCAGGGCACCAAGGTCGAGCAGGGCGAGCGCATCGGTCTGATCCGCTTCGGCTCGCGCGTCGACATCTACCTGCCGGAGGGCGTGGAGGTGGCCGTCGAGGTCGGTCAGAAGACCGTGGCTGGGGTGACTCGCATTGACCGTGGTTGATCCCGAGACACAGGCCGGCTGGGTACCGGAGGCCGACGAGGCGGACGACGAGGAGGAGATGCCCCTCTCGCTCCGTCTGTCGATAGCGGACACCCTCACCCTGGGCAACGCCACCTGTGGCTTCATGGCGGTGTACTTCACCACCACCGGCATCCTGATCCCGCACCTCCAGGGCAGTCAGGAGACCGGCATGGCCCGCCACAGCGCGGCCACCGCCGTCATCCTGATGCTGTGCGCGGCGGTCTTCGACCTGTTCGACGGCCTGGTGGCGCGCAAGCTGCGCTCCTCGCCGATGGGCGCGGAGCTGGACAACCTGTCCGACCTGATCAGCTTCGGCCTGGCGCCGGCGTACTTCGTCCTGGTCTACGGCATGGTCGCGGACGACGCGCACCAGAGAGTGGCCGCGGTCGGGGCGATCGTGGTGCTGCTGGCGGTGGTGCTGAGGCTGGCCAGGTTCTCCTGCGTCACGGTGAAGGACGGCACCTTCCAGGGCATGCCGTCGCCGTTCGGCGCGCTGACCGTCGTCTCGATCGTGCTCCTTGAGCTGCCGTTCGTGGCGACGCTGCTGGCGATTCTGGGCACGGCGTGGCTGATGGTGAGCCGGGTGGAGTACCCGAAGCCGCGGGGCCGCCTCGCGGTGGCCATGCTCTCCTGGATCGTGCTGTCGATGGGCCTGCTGGCGGCCTGGGCGTTCGACGCGCCGAGCGGTCAGCTGCTGCTGCAGACGGGGTGTGCGCTGCAGCTGGTGATGGGGGCGGTGATCCCGCTGTTCGCCACGGCGCGGCGGGTGAACAATTTCCGCGACAACCGTCGCGAGGCGCGGGCGGCGCAGGTGCCGTAACGCGTGCGGTGTGGTGGGGCCCCGGACCCGGGCAGGGTTCGGGGCCCTTTTCCTTGTCCCCGGCGTGGGTGCGGGCCTCGCCGGGGCTCCGCCCCCGGCCCGCGCCCCCGTGTACGCGGTGTGAGTGCGGCCCTGCCGGGGACTCCGCCCCGGGCCCCCGGCCCGTGCCCACCCACCACCCGACTCGGTCACCTGAGGAGGGACCGCCGGGCCGGCCCGGCCCGTCCGGGGCCGGAAGGGGCCCGGGGGCGCGGCCCCCGGGGAGGGGACGGGAAGGGGCGGCGGGGGCGGAAAACTCCCCCGCGTCAGCTCAGGAAGTCCCGTGCGATCCGTTCCGCCGTGCGTTCCAGGATCGGCCCCGCGTCGGCGATGCACGCGGCCACGTCCGGCTCGAGGTCCGTCAGGGCGTACGCCCGCCGGATCCCCGCCCGTCCCAGCACCTCCGGCGGCAACGCGAGCCGCCCGCACACCGCGACCACCTCCTTGCCCGCCGCACGCGCCGCCGCGGCGACGCCCGCGGGGGCCTTGCCGTGCAGCGTCTGCTCGTCCAGGGACCCCTCCCCCGTGATCACCAGATCCGCCCGCTCCAGCGCCGGCGCGAACCCGAGCACGTCCAGCATGACCTCGATGCCGGGACGGAAGCCGGCCCCGAGCAGCAGCGCGCCGTAGCCGATGCCGCCGGCCGCGCCCGCGCCGGGGGACGCGGCGTACTCCGCGGCCTTCGGCCCCACCGCCCCCTCCAGCACCTTCGCGAAGTGCGCGAGCGCCGCGTCCAGCGTCTCCACGTCCTCCGGTGCGGCCCCCTTCTGCGGGCCGTACACCGCCGGCGCGCCCTTGGGCCCGGTCAGCGGATTGTCGACGTCACTGGCGAGCACGAGCTCCACCGACGCCAGCCGCGGGTCCAGCCCGGACAGATCGGCGGACGCCAGCTCGGCCAGTCCCCCGCCCCCCGGCGTCACCGGCTCACCGTCCGCCGTCACGAACCGCGCGCCCAGCGCCGACAGCATGCCCGCACCGCCGTCGGTGGTGGCACTGCCGCCCACCCCGAACACGATGCTCCGCGCCCCCGCGTCCAGCGCGGCCCGCAGCAGCTCCCCGGAGCCGTACGTCGACGCCGTGAGCGGCGCGAAGACGCCGGCCGGCAGCCGCTGCAGCCCGCTCGCCTCCGCCATCTCCACGACGGCGGTGTCACCGCGCAGCGCGTACGCCGCGGTCACCTCGTCCCCGAGGGGGCCGGCGACCCGTACCTCCCGCCGCTCGAACCCGGCCGCGACCGCCGCGGCCACGGTGCCGTCGCCGCCGTCGGCCACCGGCAGCGCCTCGACCTCCAGGTCCGGTACGATCCGGCGCAGTCCGGCCGTCACCCGCTCGGCGACCCCGACGGCCGTCAGCGACCCCTTGAACTTGTCCGCGGCGACGAGCACCCGCCGCGTCGTACGAGTGCCGCTCCCTGCAGCGTCCGCCACTTGCATTCCCCTCGTCCTCCGGGCCCCGCACACGTGTCAAGGCCAGTCGCGCCGCTGCGACCTTAACCGGCGGTCACGGTGGCCGCCATGCCCTGCCCAGCCCGTGAAACGCCCCCGAACCGGGTAGACCGGTCCCATGACCGCCATGAGCGCTGTGGACACGGAACCGGGACTCGCCGACCGGATCCTCGGAGGCTGGCTGGGCCGGATCGCGGGCAACATGCTCGGCAAACCGGTGGAGCAGGGCGAGGTGTGGACGCGCGAACGCATCGACCGCTACCTGCGGCGGACGGACGCCCTCCCCCTCACCGACTACCTCCCCGGGCCACCGACCGAGAGCGAGGGCCTCGACCTGCGCCCCGAGTGGCGGTCCTGCGTCCGCGGCCGCATCCACGGCAGCTGCCGCGACGACGACGTCGACTACGCGATCCTCGGCCTCGACCTGCTGGAGACCCACGGCTTCGCCTTCACCACCGAGCAGGTCGGCGACCTGTGGCTGCTGCGGCTGCCGTACCTCCAGACCTTCACGGCGGAACGGGCCGCCTACCGCAACCTCGCGAACGGCCTCAAACCCCCGCTCACGGCCACCTACGACAACCCCTACCAGGAGTGGATCGGCGCCCTCATCCGCGCCGACGTCCACGGCTGGACCTCCCCCGGCGCCCCGCGCCGCGCCGCCGCCCTGGCCCGCAGGGACGCGGTGCTCTCCCACACCGGCAACGGCGTGTACGGCGCGATGTGGGCGGCGGCGCTGATCTCGGCGGCGTTCACGGCGCCCACCGTGCGGCACGCGGTGGACGAGGCGCTGACGGTGATCCCGGCGAGCAGCCGCCTCGCCCGTACCGTGCGCCGGGTGGCCTCCCTGCACGACACCGGGCTGGCCTGGGAGGACACGCTCACCACGCTCACGGAGGAGACGGCGGGCCTCGGCTGGATCCACACGGTCCCGAACGCGGCCGTCCTCACCGCCGGCCTGCTGCACGGTGACGGCGACTTCACCCGGACCGTCGCCCTGACCGTGCGCGGCGGCCTGGACACCGACTCCAACGGCGCGACGGCGGGCTCGGTGGCGGGCGTCCTGTGCGGCGCCACGGCCATCCCCGCCCAGTGGAAGGACCCCCTCCAGGACACGGTGCGCAGCGCCGTCTTCGGCTTCGACGGGGTCCGGATCAGCGAACTGGCGGAACGCACGCTGCGGCTGGCGCGGGTGGAGGCCTGACCCGGCCCGTGCCCCGGAGCGCGCGCCGTTCCGTGGCGGTCGTGGGACGGCGTGTGCCGCCGTGCGCCCGGCCCGGGGCACCCGGCCGGCGCCGGACGCGGGTCCCGCGCCGCCGTACCCTTCCCCCCATGACCACCACTCAGCCCGTCCAGGACTACGCCGCCTACATCGCCTCCCTCCCCCGTGTCCTCGCCGGCGCCGCCGCCCTCTTCCGGGACGAGGAGGGGCGGGTGCTGCTCGTCGAGCCGAACTACCGGGAGGGATGGGCGCTCCCCGGCGGCACGATCGAGTCGGACGACGGGGAGAGCCCGCGCGAGGCGGCGCGGCGGGAGACGGCCGAGGAGATCGGGCTGGACCGGGAGCCGGGCCGGTTGCTGGCGGTGGACTGGGTGCGGGGGCCGGGGCGGCCGCCGCTGGTGGCGTACCTGTACGACGGCGGCGTGCTCGGCGCGGACGACTTCGCGGCGATCCGGCTGCAGGAGTCGGAGCTGCTGTCCTGGCGGCTGGTGCCGCGCGGGGAACTGGCCGAGTACCTCCACGGCTCCCTGGGCCGCCGGGTGCCGGCCGCGCTGGACGTCCTCGCCGAGGGCTCGGGCACCGCGGAGCTGGAGGACGGGCACCGGGTGCGCTGAGCCGGCGCGGGGCGATATCCGCTCGCCGCACCGGCGCCCGGCGGCCTACCCTCGGCCGCATGAGCAAGCCCCTCGTCGCCCTTCTCAGTGGTGCCGGTGTCAGTACGGACTCCGGTATCCCCGACTACCGCGGACCGAACGGACTGTGGCGCCGCGATCCCGAGGCCGAGAAGCTGGTGACGTACGAGTACTACATGGGCGACCCGGAGATCCGCCGCCGTTCCTGGCTGACGCGGCGGGAGAACTTCGCGCTCGCCGTCGAGCCGAACGCCGCACACCGCGCCGTGGTCGAGCTGGAGCGCTCCGGGGTGCCGGTGCGGGTGATCACCCAGAACGTGGACGGACTGCACCAGCTCGCCGGCATGCCGGACCGCAAGGTGCTCGAACTCCACGGCACCGTACGGAGCGTGGTGTGCACCAAGTGCCATGCGCAGGGTTCGATGGAGGACGCCCTGGCACGGGTCGAGGCCGGTGAGGACGATCCGCCGTGTCTGGAGTGCGCCGGCGTCCTCAAGCCGGCGACGGTGATGTTCGGTGAGCATCTCGATCCCGTGGTGCTGGGCGAGGCGGCGGCGATCAGCAAGGCGTGCACCGTCTTCGTCGCCGTGGGCACCAGTCTCCAGGTCCACCCCGCCGCCGGGCTCGCGGAGGTGGCCGCCGGCCACGGGGCCCGCCTGATCATCGTCAACGCGGAGCCGACCCCGTACGACGATCTCGCCGACGAGGTGATCCGCGAGCCGATCGGCACCTCGCTGCCCGGGCTGCTGCGCCGGTTCGCCGCCTAGAACAGGGCGGCCGCGCGTTCGAAGTCCAGCAGGCGCCGCTTCCGCTCCAGGCCGCCGCCGTATCCGGTGAGGCCGCCACTCGCGCCGATGACGCGGTGGCAGGGGACGATGATGCCGACCGGGTTGCGGCCGTTGGCGAGACCGACCGCGCGGGATGCCTTCGAGTTGCCGAGCGCGTCGACGAGTTGGCCGTAGGTGCGGGTCTCGCCGTACGGGATGCGGGTCAGCTGGTCCCAGACGCGGCGCTGGAACGGGGTTCCGGGCAGGCGCATTTCGAGGGTGAACTCTTTCAACTCTCCCGTGAAGTAAGCCGAGAGCTGCTCCCGCGCCTCGACGAAGGGAGTGTCGTCGGGAATGCCGAAGGTCTCCTCGGGCGGGCGGTGGCGCTGGCCGGTCATGTAGAGGCCGCACAGGACGCCGTCGTCGGCGACGAGCGTCAGGGGGCCGTAGGGGCTGTCGGTCACGGTGTGCTGCCTCATCGGCGGGGAGTACCTCGTTCCTTCATTCCGGCAGGAAGTTGACGGGGTGGCTGTCCGTCGCCCACAGGTACTGGACCGCGTACGCCCGCCAGGGCCGCCAGGCCGCCGCGCGTGCGGTGAGGGCGGCCGGGGTGGAGGGCAGGCCCAGTTCGCGGGCGGCGCGGCGGATGCCGAGGTCGGTGGGGAGGAAGGCGTCGGGGTCGCCCAGGGCGCGCATGGCGATGACGTCGGCCGTCCAGGGGCCGAAGCCGGGGAGGGCGAGGAGCCGGGCGCGGGTCTCGGGCCAGTCGCTGTCGGCCCCCAGGTGGAGGTCTCCGTCGGCGAGCCGGCGTACGAGAGTGGTGAACGTGGTGCGGCGGGCGCGGGGCAGGGCGAGGGTTTCGGGGTCGAGCTCGGCCAGTGCCCCGGGGGACGGGAAGAGGTGGGTGAGGCCGCCCTCGGGGTCGTCCACGGGTGTGCCGTGCGCGCTGACCAGGCGGGCCGCGTGGGTGCGGGCGGCGGCCGTGGAGACCTGCTGGCCGAGGACGGCCCGGACGGCGAACTCCGCCGCGTCGACCGTGCGCGGCACGCGGCGGCCGGGTGCCTTGTCGACGAGGGGGGCGAGGACCGGGTCCGCGCGCAGCTGCTCGTCGACGGCGACCGGGTCGGCGTCCAGGTCGAGCAGGCGGCGGCAGCGGCTGATGGCGACGGTGAGGTCGCGGAGGTCGCCGAGGGTGAGGCGGCAGGCGATGTGGTCGGGGCGCGGGGCGAGCGCCACGACGCCGTGCCCGTACGGCAGGCGCAGCGTGCGCCGGTAGGCGCCGTCCCGCCACTCCTCCACACCGGGTACGGCGGTCGCGGCGAGGTGGCCGAAGAGGTTGTCGGGGTTGAGCGGGGCGCGGAACGGCAGGCGGAGGGAGATCACTCCGGGGGTGGTGCGGGAGGAGGCGTTCTTGGGGGCCCGGGCGCGCAGGCCGCCCGGGGCGAGCGCGTAGACCTCGCGGACGGTGTCGTTGAAGGTGCGGATGGAGGAGAAGCCGGCCGCGAAGGCGATCTGCGCCATCGGCAGGTCCGTGGTCTCGATGAGCAGCCGCGCGGTCCGGGCGCGCTGGGCGCGGGCGAGCGCGAGGGGCCCCGCGCCCAGCTCGGCGAGGAGTTGGCGTTCGACCTGCCGGGTGCTGTAGCCGAGCCGGGCGGCGAGACCGGGCACGCCCTCGCGGTCCACGACGCCGTCGGCGATCAGCCGCATGGCGCGGGCCACCGCGTCGGCCCGCAGGTTCCACTCCGGCGAGCCGGGGCTGGTGTCGGGGCGGCAGCGCTTGCAGGCCCGGAATCCGGCCTGCTGGCAGGCCGCCGCGCTCGGGTGGAAGACCATGTTGCCGGGTTTGGGCGGGACCACCGGGCAGCTGGGCCGGCAGTAGATGCCGGTGGTCAGGACCGCGGTGAAGAACCAGCCGTCGAACCGCGCGTCCTTCGACCGCACGGCGCGCACGCAGCGCTCGGTGTCGGTGTGCATCCCCTTCTGCATGCCTCAAGGATCGGGCACGGCCGGTACCCCGGTCCGGCGGGAATCCGACATCGACGTCACGTGTCCTGCGGCTGTCCGGATCGCCATGCCGACTCGCGGAGCAGCCGCAGCCCGTTCAGTCCGACCAGCACGGTGGAGCCCTCGTGGCCCGCGGCGCCGAGCGGCAGGGGGCCGCGGCGCGGGCGCGCCTGGACGCGGACAACGTCGCGAAGGTCGCCACCACGCTCCAGGCCCTGTCCACGCCCTCCCGGCTGCTGATCCTCGCCCGGCTGCGCGAGGGCCCGCTCCCGGCCACGGAGGTGGCGGCGGAGGTGGGCATGGAGCAGTCGGCCTGCTCGCACCAGCTGCGGCTGCTGCGCAGCCTGGGCCTGGTGGTCGGCGAGCGCCGGGGCCGCTCCGTGGTGTACGCGCTGCACGACGACCATGTCGCCGGGCTGCTCGACCAGGCCGTGGACCACGTGGAACACCTGCGGCTGGGGATCAGCGACGCCGCGGAGTGAGCAGCTCCCGCATGGTCTCGGCGGCGCGTACGGCGGCGTCCGCGCAGCAGTTGTTGAACAGCACGTGCAGTTCGTCCGTCCGCTCCGCCGCGCGGCGCAGCCGGGGCACCCAGGCGGCGAGTTCGGTCACGTCGTAGTCGTGGCGGAAGCGGTCCTCCTTGCTGCCCCTCCCCCAGTCCCTGCTGCGCCCGTGGAACCGTACGACGGCGAGGGCGCGGCGGCTGACCGGCGCGACGGGCGGCAGGGAGCCGGTGAGTCCCTGGGCCATGTCCACGCCGACGGCCGTCGCGCCCAGCCCGGACAGCAGCGCGAGGGTGTCCTCGGCGCGCCCCGCCTCCCACCACGCCGGATGCCGGAACTCGACGGCGAGCGGCCAGCCGGCCGTGCGCCGCGCGCACTCCTCCAGCGCCCGCTCGGCCGGGGCCCCGGGCGTGAACCGGGGCGGGAACTGGAACAGCACGGCGCCCAGCCGCCCGGCCTCGCGCAGCGGCCCGACCGCCTCGGCGAACCTCCCCCACACCTCGTCCAGCAGGGCGCCGTCCACCGGCCGGCCCCGCAGGTCGGCGGGGAGCGCCTCCGGCCGGGTGGGGTGGCCGGTGAGCAGCGAGAACGCCTTGACGTCGAAGCGGAACCCGTCCGGCGTGCGCTCCACCCACAGCTCGCTGTTGCGGCGGCTGGGCAGCGCGTAGTAGCCGGAGTCCACCTCGACGACGGGCAGCCGGGAGGCGTAGTGCCGCAGCCGGCCCTCGGCGTCCCGCCGCCCGCGCGGGTACCAGCCGCTCGTCACGAGCATGCGGTCCGTCCACGAACAGGCTCCGACCAGAATGTCACCCATGGGAGCCCGGTTACCCCGGGCTCCCGCGCGTGTGCCCCCTACTCGGTCGCCGTGGGCCGGCGCGAGACCGCCATCGCCTCGTCCACGTCCGTGAGCGGGCGGAGGCGGTAGGTGTACGCGTGGTCGCGGTCGGCGAAGAGCTTGAACTCGTCGTGGGTGTGCGCGCCCCAGCTGTCGTCGCCGCCGACGCCCATCTGGCGGTGGTTGACCCGCAGGACGACCGCGTCCCGCGGGGTCAGCTGGTAGTCGTGCCGGACGCCGGCCGACAGGTCCTCGGGGGTGAAGTGCGAGGCGTTGATCTCCAGGAGGGGTTCGCCCGACACCAGCAGACCGCGTCCGCCGCCGTCGGTCAGGGCGGCCCAGCGGACGTCGGTCCTGTTGCCGTTCTCCTGCGGGCGGATGTAGGGGGTCCACTGGCCGGCCACGGTCGACGAGTACCGGCCCACGTCGGTGCCGGTGCGGCGGTCCCAGTGGTTCTCCTCGGGGCCGCGGCCGTAGAAGTGCAGGCGGTCCAGGCGTCGCGGCAGGAACAGCAGCGTGCCGACCTCCGGGATGTACGGCAGGTCCGGCGCGCCCGGGTGCAGGGTGTTGTCGACCTTGATCTCGCCGTTGCCGAACACCGTGTAGGTGGTGGTGTACGTCGACTCCACGGTGGTGGGCAGCGTGCCGCCGACCGTGATCTCGACGGCCCGGTCGCCGAGGGCCCGTACGGTGACGCCGGTGACCTTCCGGCGGGCGCCGGCGTCGCGCCAGGTCTGGTTGCGGGTGTGCTGGCCGTTGCCGTGGTCGTTGTCGGTGGGTGCCCGCCAGAAGTTGGGCACCGGTCCGGAGGTGAGCAGGCGGGTGCCCTTCGCCTCGTAGGAGGTGATGGTGCCGCTGCTCCTGTCGACGGTGACCGAGAAGTCCCTGCCGGTGACCCTGATGTCGTCGTCGCGGTTCTCGTGGCGCAGGGCCGGGACGCGCGACAGCGGTACGGGGGTCACGGCCGGGCTCCCGGCGTCGAGCGGGAGCTGCTGCCGGGCCACTTCGAAGCCGGCCCCGGCCCACTTCGTGGGCTCCTTGGTGGTGAAGGAGAGCTGGAGGAAGTACTCCGCCCCCGGGTCCGGGTTCTTCGGCAGGCGTACGGGCAGGGTGATGTCCTTCCCGGACAGCGGCGCCACGTCCAGCTGGTCCCGGGTCAGCCTTCCCCGCCGTACGACCTCGCCGTCGGCGACGAGTTCCCAGCGGCCGTCGAACTCGAGGAGGTTGGTGAACAGGTACTCGTTGGTGAGGGTGACGGCACCGGGGTCGCCGTCGTCGGAGGTGCGGGCGGCGTTGATCGCCTGGTAGACGCGTTTGATCTCGGCGGCCTTGCCGGTGTGACCGCGGTCGGCGGTGACGATGCCGTCCGCGACGAAGGGGCCGTCGTTGGGGTTGTCGCCCCAGTCGCCGCCGTAGGCGAGGAACGTCCTGTCCTCGGGCCGCTTCGTCCCGGACTCGACGGTGGCGGCGTCGAACCAGAACCGCACGCCGTCGTCGCCGGGCCCCCGGTCGTCCGAGGCCAGTTCGGCGGCGGTGAGGGCGCGCGCGTGGACGCGGGCGCGGCGGACGGTGCCGCTGAACTCCCTGGTCTGGTTGTCGGCGTCGGAGGCGAGGGCGAGCGGCGCGGTGGTGCTGCCGGGGCGCCGGGTGGTGGTCCGGGTGGCCTTCACCGCACCGTCGACGTACAGGGTCAGGGTGCCGGCGTCCGCGTCGAAGACGCCCGCGACGTGGTGTTCGCGGCCGGTCCAGTCGCCCGGCAGCGCCCAGCTCGCGGTGACCCACTGGCCGCCGCCGTGGATGAAGAACTCCAGGGCCGCGCCGGTCTGTTTGAGTGCGTACTGGGTGTCGCCCTTGGTGAGGATGGGCTGGTGGTAGCCCGTCACGCCGGGGGTGACCCATGCCTCCAGGGTCAGTGAACCCGTGAGGTCGAGGCTGTCGTGGCGTTCGAAGACCGTGATGCCGGACAGGCCCCTGTCGCGGTCGAGGCCGCCGCGGGTGGAGAGGATCTCGCCGCGCAGCCCGGCCGGCCCGGACTCGGTGAGCAGGGTGCGGACGGGGACCGGCGTGTACAGGGACTGGTCGGCGAAGTCCCAGATCCAGCCGCCCTGGAGGACGTCGTGACGGCGGACGACGTCCCAGTACTTCTTGAAGTTGCCGTTGGAGTTCCCCATCGCGTGGGAGTACTCGATCATGACGTACGGCCGGGTGTCGGCGGTGTCCTTCGCCCGCTGCTCGACGCGCGACGGGCTCTCGTACATCCTGGAGCGGATGTCGCTGATCCCCGGCCGGTCGTCGCCCTCGTACTGGATGACGCGGGTGGGGTCACAGGAGCGGATCCAGTCGTGCATGGCGGTGAAGGTGGTGCCGCCGCCGGCCTCGTTGCCGAGCGACCAGATGACCACCGAGGGGTGGTTCTTGTCGCGGTGGACCATGTTCTGGGCGCGGGCGACGCAGGCCGCCGTCCACTCGGGGTGGTCGCCCGGGTACTCGGAACGGATGCCGTGGGTCTCGAGGTTGGTCTCGTCGACGAGGTAGAGGCCGTACTCGTCGGCGAGTTCGTACCACAGCGGGTTGTTGGGGTAGTGCGAGGTGCGGACGGAGTTCATGTTCATCCGCTTGATGAGCGTGATGTCCTCGACCAGGTCCTCGCGGGTGAGGGCGGTGCCGCGGGACGGGTGCATCTCGTGGCGGTTGGTGCCGCGGAAGGAGACGGGCCGGCCGTTGACGCGCATCAGCCCGTCCCGGATGGCGAACTCGCGGAAGCCGACGCGGTGGGACAGCGTCTCCACCACCTCGCCTGCCGGGTCGCGGAGCCTGAGGACGGCCGTGTAGAGGTCGGGGTGCTCGGCCGACCACAGCCGGGGACCGGGCACGGCCTTCGAGGCCCGCACGGTGACGTCCTCGCCGGCGCCGGCCGTACCGAGGTCGGCGGTCTGCTCGAGCGGACGGGACCAGACGGCGTGGCCGCGAGCGTCGTACAGCTGGGTCTCGACGGTGTACCGGCCGGACCCGCCGCCGCCGTACGCCCGCACGCTCGCGGTGACCGCCAGTTCGGCCTGCGTGTACGTGTCGTTCAGCGGGGTGTCCAGCTTGAAGTCGCGCAGGTGCACGGCCGGGGTGGAGTACAGGTAGACCGAGCGGAAGATGCCGCTCAGCCGGATCATGTCCTGGTCCTCCAGCCAGTCGCCGTCGGCGTAGCGGTACACCTCCACGGCGATCTGGTTGGTGCCGGGCTTCAGGCGGTCGGTGATGTCGTACTCGGAGGGCGTGCAGGAGTCCTCGTCGTAGCCGACGAGTTCGCCGTTGATCCACACGTAGTGGGCGGACTTGACGCCCTCGAAGTGGAGGAAGGTGCGGCGGCCGGTCCAGTCGCGCGGGACGGTGAAGGTGCGCCGGTACTGGCCGACCGGGTTGTAGCGGGTCGGGGCGGCGGGTGGCTGCGGGTTCTCGCCGCGGCCGTTGGGACCCCAGTACGGGTAGGTGATGTTCAGGTAGATCGGGAAGTCGTGGCCGTGCAGTTGCCACACGGACGGGACCGGGACGGTGTCCCAGTCGCCGTCGTCGGTGTCGGTGCGGTGGAAGTCGGCGTCCCGGTCCTCGGGGCGGTCGGCGTAGGCGAACTTCCAGGTGCCGTCGAGACTCAGCCGGTAGGGCGAGCGGGTGCGGTCGGCGGCGAGGGCCTGGCGCACGTCCGCGTACGGCATGAGCGTGGTGTGCGGCGGCTGGGTGCCGAGCCGGAAGACACCGAAGTCGTTCCACTCCGGGGGCGCGTCGGCAGCCGCCCGCCGGCCGGCCGCGTGCGCCGCGACGGGCGGGGCGGACAGGGCGAGGGCGCCGAGCACGGCGGCGCCGGACTCCAGGAGACGGCGGCGGCTGACGACCGGCGGTCCCCCGTGCGGGAACCGGCCGGCGGGAGACGGGTGCGGGTGCGGCATGACCGTGGCCTTCCTCGGTACGACAGGGCGCTGCACGGACTGAGGGCACGTCGGACTCCCCCTCAACACGCCACCGGACAAGGGGCGTCACGGCAGGGGGGACATCACAACCAGGGGTGACGGAGCAACTACTGAGCCAGCCACACCCTAGGACTCGAACACAAACGAAGCAATGATCCCGTCGGGGTCTGTTCGGTCCTGATGGTTCGGTGGGGTGTGTCACCCCTGGCCGTTCCGTGACCACCGCGTGGGCCCGGTGCCGGCCGCGGAGGACCCGCCCGTTCACCCTCCGTCCGTCCACCGGAGGGCCGGGTCCCGGGCGTTCGCGCGCGCTGTGCGGGAACGCCCGGGACCTGTCGCCGTCGACGCCGCGATTGGCGGCCCTCCGGGCCCGGGGGCGGGGTCAGCCGCGCCGCCAGGTCTGGTTGGCGGTGCCGGTGCAGGGCCACAACTTGACCGGCGTGCCGTTGGCCTCCTCGCCCCACCACACGTCGGCGCACTTGTCGCCGGCCTTGAGCGACACCAGGTCCTCGGTGGCGTTGATCTTGAACTTCTGCCCGCTCGACCCGTCGCACCGCTGCAGCCGGATCGCCGTGCCCTTCTCCACCGATCCGCCGTCCAGCCCCATGCACAGGTCCTCGCCGATGCGCAGGGTGCTGTCGGTGTCGTGGAAGGACCAGATCTGGGCGCCCTCCGAGGCTCCGCAGGGCTGGATGACCAGTTCCGCTCCGGCCCCCCGGGAACTCGCGGTGAGGCACTTGCCGGTGCCGGCGCTGACGATCCGGGCGGCGGCGACGGTGACCGTCTTGTTCGTCCCGCTCTCGGTCCGGTGGGCCGGCTCCTCCGCCGTGTCCTCCTCCTTCTCCCCCTGCGAGGCGGCCCGCGGGCCCGAGCCGGCGGCGGAGTCGGAGCGGGGGCGGGAACCGGAGTCGTCCGGGGAGGCCCTGCCGTCGTCCTCCCCCTCCTCCTTCGCGTCCTCCGTCTTCTTCCCGTCCTTTTCGCCGTCGCCCGCCCCGTCCTTCGGCGAGTCCGCAGGAGCGCCGTCCTTCGGGGGCTCCGCGGCGTACACGCCCGGCGGCTGCTGCGCCCCCTCACCGTCGAGCAGTTCCCGGGAGCCGGCAGCCGCGGTGGCGTGCCCCCCGGGCCGCTCGTCCCGGTCGTCGCCGGCCATGATCAGCAGCGGTACGGCCAGCAGGATCACCCCGGCGATCCCGGCGGCGGCCAGCATGGGGGCCTTCGGTCGCCCCGGCGCGCCGTCGTCCTCGCCGTCACCGTCGCCGCTCCCCCTCCCGGACCCGCCGGACCGGCGGGTGCCGCCGAGCGCGGCAGCCAGTCCGGACAGGGGGGCCGCGGTGCCGCCCGGTGACGCGGTGCGGGCCGGCGTGGCGGTGCGGGCCGGTGTGACGGCGCCCTCCGCCGTCTCCGGCCGGTCCCCGCGGTCCGTAGCCGGTTCCGCGGCCTCTTCCCGTGCGTCCGGCTCGTTCTCCCGCGCCTCCGGCTCGTTCACGGCCGTGGCCGTCCCGGACCCGGCTAAAGCAGGGGCAGGGGCAGCGGGGAGGGTTTCCGTCTCGGCCCGGCCGGCCCCGTCGGTCCCCGCGGCGGCGGCACCCGAGGCGGCCGCGCCACGGCGCGGCGCGGGCCGCAGCACGGCCTGCTCCGCGCCGTCGCCCACCGGGGACAGCACCACCGCGCGGCGGACCGGTGGTCCGCCGTCGGTGCCGGCCGGGCGGGCGGACTCGCCGCCACCCGATCTGTTCTGGCCTGACATCGCTCGTTGTTCTCCTTCGGTCTCACGGTTGTCTGCCGCAGGGCGGCCGCACGCTCGCGGTGCCCTGCGGCCGGAGAGCGGTGCGTGGTCCGGAACACCGCCGGTCTCCACCGGGCGTGGACGGCTGCCGCGCCCGGAGCGGTCCGCCGGGGGTGGGGACACGGCGCCGTCCGGGGGGGATCACCCCCGGCTCCCGGCCGCCGGGGATCCGCCCGGGTGGGCAGGACCGGTCCGTTCGCTCGTGCCCGGCGGCGGAGAGCCCCGGCCGCACCCGGCCGGCACCCCGGCCGGGCACGGTGACCGGGTTCTCCCCGTCGACGGCCGGGGACACCTCAGCCGCCCCGGCCGGAGAGGGGAAGTCGTCACCGGCGGGTGCGGCAGCACCATGCCGTCGGCCTCCTCGACCGGAGCGGGGCCGGCGGGCCGCCCGGCCCCGCTCGCCGGGAGAGCGTCCCCCGTACGGCGCCGGGCGCGGGGAGAACGATCGGCCACGGCCACGGGGGCACTGTAGCGGGGGCAGGTGGCCGCGGAACGTCCGGGATGTCACTCCCCCAGCCCGCGCCCGTACCCTTCTGGTCACCTTTTCCCCGTCCCGCAGCACCCGGCCGCCCCGTCGGACGGCGATCCGGTCCCCCGGCTCCGTCCGTGGGACCGGCCGGGTCGTGGCCGTGCCGGTGCGCTACGTACCGGACGGCATGAGAGGGGCGACGACCAGCACGACGGCCAGGGCGACAAGGCCGACGGTGGGGAAGGTCCGGGCGGCGGTGCGATACCGGTGTGCTGACTGCATGGTGCGCGGGTTCTCCTCGGACATGGGTGACTCGTCGTGAGTCGGCTGCGTCACTGATGGGGACGCACGGTACGGGCGCCGGGTTCACAGGCGGCCGGCATCAGGAACGTCCGCCCCGGCGGTGGCGGGCGGCGCCCGCACCACCGCGGGCGGTTCTCCGCGAACTCACCGCGGTTTCCGTCAGCCGAGCTGCCGGGTGAACGCCTCGTACGCCCGGTCGTCGAAGAGGACGAACCTCACCTCCTCGACGGCGGTCGGCGTGTTCCGCACCGTCTCCACCGCGATGCGGGCCGCGTCGTCCATGGGCCACCGGTACACGCCGGTGGAGATCGCCGGGAACGCGACCGTCCGGGCGCCCAGTTCGTCCGCCACGCGGAGCGAATCCCGGTAGCAGGAGGCGAGCAGCGCGGGGTCACCGCCTGAGGCCTGATGCACCGGGCCGACGGTGTGGATCACCCAGCGGGCGTCGAGGCGGCCGGCGGTGGTGGCGACCGCCCGGCCGGTGGGCAGGCCCCTGCCGTACCCGGAGGCGCGGAGGGCGCGGCATTCGGCGAGGATCTCCGGTCCGCCCCGGCGGTGGATCGCGCCGTCCACGCCTCCGCCGCCGAGCAGGGAGGAGTTGGCCGCGTTGACGATCGCGTCGGCGCTCTGGCGGGTGATGTCGCCCCGGACGAGCGTGATCGTGGTGGTCATGGGCGGCGCAGCCTCCTCCAGACGGCCTTCGCCGCGTTGTGCCCCGACATGCCGTGCACGCCGGGGCCGGGCGGGGTGGCCGACGAGCAGATGAAGACGGCCGGGTGCGGGGTCGCGTAGGGGAACAGGGAGAGTTTGGGACGCAGCAGGAGCTGGAGTCCGGAGACCGCGCCGGAGGCGATGTCCCCGCCGACGTAGTTGGCGTTGCGGGCGGCGAGTTCGGGCGGTCCCGCGGTGGCGCGCGCCAGGACGCGGTCGCGGAAACCGGGGGCGTAGCGCTCCAGTTGGCGTTCGATGGCGTCGGTGAGGTCGCCGGTCCAGCCGTTCGGCACATGGCCGTACGCCCAGAAGACGTGCTTGCCGGCGGGGGCACGGGTGGGGTCGACGACACCGGGCTGCACGGTGATGAGGAAGGGGGCGTCGGGGGCGCGGCCCTCGCGGGAGGCGGCGTGCAGGGCGGCGGCGATCTCGTCGCTGTCCGCGCCGATCTGCACGGTGCCGGCGGTGCGGGCCTGGGGCGCGGTCCACGGGACGGGGCCGTCCAGCGCGTAGTCGATCTTGAAGACGCCGGGGCCGTAGCGGTAGTTCGCGTAGTGGCTGCCGAAGCCGGCGATGCGTGCCAGGGCGGTGGGCGAGGTGTCGAAGACGTACGCCCGGGCCGGCGGCAGGTCGTCGAGGCGCTTGACCTCGTAGTCGGTGTGGACGCTGCCGCCGAGGTCCCCGAGATACGCGGCCAGGGCGTCGGAGACGGCCTGGGAGCCGCCCCGGGCCACGGGCCAGCCCCGGGCGTGCGCGGCGAGGGCGAAGACCAGGCCGACGGCGCCGGTCGCGAAACCGCTGAGAGGGGCCATGACATGGGCGACGAGGCCGGCGAACAGGGTGCGGGCCCGCTCGTCGCGGAAGCGGCGGGTGAGCCACGTCGACGGGGGCAGGCCGACCAGGCCGAAGCGGGCGAGGGTGACCGGGTCGCGGGGCAGCGCGGTCAGCGGCAGCGACATGAAGTCGCGGACCAGGGTGTCCCACTTGGGCAGGAAGGGCTCGACGAGCCGGCGGTACGCGCCGGCGTCGCGCGGTCCGAAGGAGGCGGCCGTCTCCCCGACCGACCGGGAGAGCACGGCCGCCGTGCCGTCCGGGAAGGGGTGCGCCATGGGGAGTTCCGGGTGCAGCCACTCCAGTCCGTAGCGCTCCAGCGGCAGCGCGCGGAACGCGGGTGAGTTGACGGCGAGGGGGTGGGCGGCGGAGCACGGGTCGTGGCGGAAGCCGGGGAGGGTGAGTTCCTCGGTGCGGGCGCCGCCGCCGACGGTGTCCTTCGCCTCGAACAGGGCCACCGAGAAGCCGCGCCGGGCCAGCTCCACGGCAGCGGTCAGCCCGTTCGGCCCCGCGCCCACCACGACCGCATCGAGCATCGACGGCACGTTCGGACTCCTTCTGTCAGCCGGCGGCCACTGCGGGATCAGGATATGCCCGGCCGCCGAGGTTCTCCCGGGCCTCCGGCGAGGGGGGCGGCATCAGGCCCCGTCCCCCAGCAGTCCCACCACCCGGCGGGCGGTGGCCTCGTCGCGGGCCGCGGTGAAGGGCAGGGCGTTGCCGCCCCTGATGCCGAAGGGCTCACCCGCGCGCGTGAGGTGGGTGCCGCCCGCCTCCTCCACGAGGAGCAGACCGGCCGCGTGGTCCCACGCGGCTTCCCAGCTGAACGCGGTCGCGTCGGACTCGCCGCGGGCGACGGCCAGGTACTCCAGTCCGGCCGAGCCGCAGGCGCGGGGTGCCACGCCGTCCGTCCACAGGCCGAGCAGGGCGCGCTTCTGCTCGTCCGTGGTGTAGTCCGGGTGGGAGGTGGCCACCCGGAGGTCGCGGCCGGGTTCCGGGGAGCCCGCGCGCAGCCGCTCGCCGTCCAGGTGCGCGCCCCGCCCCCGCACCGCTGTGGCGAATTGGTCACGGGCGGGGGCATAGGTCCAGGAGGCGTGCACCACTCCGCCCCGCGCGAGGGCGACCAGGGTGCAGAAACCGGTGTCGCCATGCACGAACTGGCGGGTGCCGTCGACGGGGTCGACGATCCACACCGGCGCCCCGGCCCGTATCGCCTCGTACGACGCCGGGTTGGCGTGCACCGCCTCCTCGCCGACCACGACCGAGCCGGGCAGCAGGGCGGCGAGCGCGTCCGTGAGATACAGCTCGGCGTTGCGGTCGGCGTCCGTCACCAGGTCGTGCGGACCGGCCTTGAGGTCCACCTCGTGCTCGGCGAGCCGCCGCCAGCGCGGCATGATCTCCTGCGCCGCGGCCTTGCGGACCAGTTCCTCCACGTCGGAGGTGTAGCGGGCGGGAAACTCGTCGATGGTTTCGTTGCTCTCGATCATGCCTCCATGAGAGCACGCGCCACTGACAATCCCCGCCCGTCCGGTGTACTCCGGATGGAACCGGGATGAAAACGGGATGCCGGCCCGTGGCGTCGTGGGGTCAGCGGCCCACCGCGTAGCCCTGCATGCCGCGCGGGTTCGCGGCGGCGGAGAGGATGCCGGTGGCCGGGTCCCGGGCGACCGCGCAGAGCCGGCCCTCCGACCAGGCGTCGCCGACCGTCACCTCGTGGCCGCGGCGCCGCAGCTCCGCCACCACCGCGGGGTCCGTGCGGGACTCGACGGTGACGCTGCCGGGGCGCATGCCGCGCGGGTGGAAGGAGCCGGGGAAGCTGTCGTTGTGCCAGTTGGGGGCGTCGACGGCGCCCTGGAGGTCGAGTCCGCCGCGCACCGGCTCGCGCAGGGCGACCGCGAGGAAGAAGTGCAGCTGCCACTGGTCCTGCTGGTCCCCGCCGGGCGTGCCGAACGCCATGACGGGCACCCCGTCGCGCAGGGCCATGGACGGGGTGAGGGTGGTCCGGGGGCGGCGGCCGGGGGTGAGGGTGCCCGGCAGGCCCTCCTCCAGCCAGGTCATCTGCAGCCGGGTGCCGAGCGGGAAGCCCAGTTCGGGCACGACGGGGTTGGACTGGAGCCAGCCGCCGCTCGGGGTGGCCGCGATCATGTTGCCCCAGCGGTCGACGACGTCCAGGTGGCAGGTGTCGCCGCGGGTGCCGCCGTCGGCGAGGACGTCGGGTTCGCCGGGCACGGGGGACGTCGGGTACGTGGCGACGGTGGGCTCGCCGCCGCCCATCGGGACGGCACCGGGGTCCTCGGCGGCCACCACGCGCGCGTGGGCGCTCAGCCGGGGGGTGCGCCCGCCGGGGCTGCCGGGCCGCAGGTCGTGGGAGGCGCGGGGGCCGACCCCGGTCCGCCGCTCGGCGTTGTACTCGGCCGACAGCAGGTCGTCGAGCGGCACCTCGGCCGCGTCCCCGTACCAGGCCTCGCGGTCGGCCATGGCGAGCTTGCAGCCCTCGATCAGCAGGTGCAGGTACTCGGCGGAGCCGTAGGGGGGCAGTTCCGGCGGCAGCAGGGCGAGTTGCTGGAGCAGGACCGGTCCCTGGCTCCAGGGGCCGGCCTTGCACACGGTCCAGCCGTTCCAGTCGTACGTCACCGGGGCCTCGTAGGAGGCGGACCAGCCGGCGAGGTCGGCGGCGGTCAGCGTGCCGGTGTGGCGCTCCCCGCTGGTGTCCATGGTCGGGCGCCCGGCCTGCCGGACCAGTGCCTCGGCGATGAACCCGGTCCGCCAGACCTCCCGCGCGGCGTCGATCTGCGCCTCCCGGTCCCCCGCCCCGGCGACCTCGGCGAGCAGCCGCTTCCAGGTGGCGGCGAGGGCGGGGTTGCGCAGCAGCTCACCGGGGCGCGGGGCCCGGCCGCCGGGCAGGTACACCTCGGCCGAGGAGGTCCACTCCGTCTCGAACAGTTCGCGTACTGCCTCCACGGTCACGCCGACGCGCTCCACCGGCGGGTGCCCGTCCTCGGCGTACCCGACGGCGTACTTCAGGACGTCGGCGAGGGTCTTGGTGCCGTGGTCGCGCAGCAGGAGCATCCAGGCGTCGAAGGCGCCGGGCACGGCCGCGGCGAGCGGTCCGGTGCCGGGGACGAGGTCCAGGCCGAGACCCTTGTAGTGGGCGAGGGTCGCCCCGGCCGGAGCGACGCCCTGCCCGCACAGCACCCTTACCTCCCCGCCGGCCGGCGCGAGCAGGATCGGCACCTCACCGGCGGGGCCGTTGAGGTGCGGCTCGACGACGTGCAGCACGAACGCTCCCGCCACGGCCGCGTCGTAGGCGTTGCCGCCGTCCTCCAGCACGGCCATCGCCGACTGGGAGGCCAGCCAGTGGGTGGAGGACACCATGCCGAAGGTGCCCTGGAGGGTGGGGCGGGTGGTGAACTGCATGTCTCACCTCGGTGTTCGCGCGAGCAGGCGACGTCGTCGAACCGTTCAGCCTTGAACGGTCAGCAGGTTACCGATCGGCGCCGACGTGCTCGCGGTCCGGTGCGGCCGCGGCGGTCTCGTCGGCGCGGCGGCGGGCGTCCTCGTCGGTGCGGGCGTCGTAGCCGATGAGCTTCGGCAGCGCCGCCGCGAGCAGGCCCACCGCGGCGACGCAGGCCAGTCCGCCGGTCCAGATCGCCGGGCGGGCGCCGGTCCAGCCGGCCATCGCCCCGGCGCGGACCTGGCCGAGCTGGGGGCCGACGCTGTAGGAGAGGACCTCGATGCCCGCGAGCCGGCCGCGCAGCCGGTCGGGGATGGTCTGGTTCCAGATCGTCGAGCGGCCCAGCCCGCTCAGCATGTCCCCCGCCCCCGCCAGGCCGAGGCACATCAGGACCAGCCAGACGTTCGTCGTCCAGCCGGCCGCCGCCATGGCCAGGCCCCAGCCGGCGGCGCCGAACACCACCAGCAGGCCGTGCCGCCGCGTCCGGGAGACCCAGCCGCTGGTCAGGCTGAGCAGCAGCGATCCGACGGCACCGGCCGAGTACATCAGGCCCAGCGCCCAGTCGGCGTCGAGTTCGTCGGCGAGGAAGGGGAAGATGGTGTTGGGGAAGGCGAAGAACATCGCCGCCAGGTCCACCGCGTACGTGCCGAGGAGCACCGGCCTCGACCAGGCGTAGCGGGCCCCTTCGGCGATGCCGCGCAACGACGGCTTGGCGGCGTGCTCGACGGGCGGCACGGGGGAGAGCCGGCGGCACATCAGGACCGACGCGAAGAAGCAGACCACGGTGGTGGCGTACGCGGGGACGTTGCCCGCGTACGCCACCACGAGGCCGGCCAGCGCGGGTCCGCCGATCGCGCCCGCCTGCCAGCGTAGGGCGTTCAGCGCGGCCGCGGCGGCGAGCTGCTCGTGCGGGACGATCCGGGCCAGCAGCGAGTCCAGGGCGGGGCGCTGGAGTCCCGCGAGTGCCGCCACTCCGGCCGCCACCACGTACAGCGGCCACAGCATGGGGTGCGGCAGCAGCGCGTTCAGCAGCAGGACGGCGGCCAGCAGTCCCAGTCCCGCCTCGGTGAGCACGATGACCTTGCGCCGGTCCACCGCGTCCGCGAGTGCCCCGCCGTACAGGCCGAAGACCACCAGCGGCACCAGTTCGACGGCGCCCATCGCGCCCACCGCGAGCGGTGAGCCGGTCAGTTCCTTGATCTGGAGCGGCAGCGCGATCAGCGCCATCACACTGCCGAGGTAGGTGACCAGCCCCTGCACCCACAGGAGACGGAAGTCACGGGAGGAGCGCCAGGGCGCGAGGTCGGGCAGCACCGCGGTGAGCTTCTTGATCATGGTTCAGCGGCTCCCGGCCGTGTGCTGCGGCAAGCGTGGCGTTCTCATCGACCCGTATGTCACTTTCGGTCCGGGGTGCCGGGGCGCGCACGTCCGGACAGCGGACCGCGGTCGTGGAGCAGGGCACCGGACGTGCTGGGCACGTTAGGTAAGGCTTACCTGGACAGCGTAGGGAGTGAAGGCCCGCTGATCAATCGGGTCCTTCCGTCCCGGGGGGCGGGGTCCGTTCCGCGTCGTGCCTGCGGCGGCCTCCTCGTACCCCTTGATGCAGTTCGACGTGCTCGTCGTGTGGATCCGGTCCCGCTTCGGACGCAACCTCCGTGAGTCCCCCCCACCCGACCACCAGCGCCGAGGCCACGTGATCCCGCTGGTCCAAGGCCGCCCCGAGGACTGCGCCCCCTACGCCATGCTTCGACGGCCGATCCGAGTGCCCGGATCAGAGGCGTCGTCCACCTCTCCGCTCCAGGGGCTTCCCAGGGACTCTCAGCGCTGTCCGAGGAACTTTCCGCCGCCTGACGCGGCAAGCACGCGAAAGATCGGAAAGGCCTCCGTCCCGGATCGGAGGTCCTTTCCCAGGCAGCGCCGGCGTTGGTGGCGGCCGAGCGGGCAGGGCTGTGCCGCTGAGGACATCACGCCCATTCAGTGATCGGTCCTGTCCTCTGCGGGGGCGTCGTAGACCAAGCTGTACCGCCAGAACAAACGGCGCCGAAAGCGGGCGTCGGGCAACTCCGCCGAGGCCGCGGCCCGGATGTCGCCGAGAGTCTCCTGAGGAGCCGCAGTGGGCGCGGTCATGTGTGAGGGCAGCCCATCGGCGCGGGTCGGATGCTTGACCATTCCCATCACCGGATTCGCCAGCATGGCGGGCAGTGCGGCGAGCATGTCGAGACGCCCGGCCTCCCGATAGCAGCCGACAATGACGAGGCGCCCACCCGGACGGAGACACTCGCGCAGCTCTCGCAGAGTGGGGACCAGCGGCAAGTGGTGCAAGACGGCCACCAGGGTGATGGCGTCGAAGCGCCTCTCGGGGTTTCGTCCCGCGAAGCCGGCTTCCACGATGGTGACCGCTGGGTCGTCGGCGAAGCGTTCCGCCGCGACGCGGGCCGTCCGGGGGTCGGGCTCGAGCCCCGTGACGGTGGCGACCCGGCGCCGCAGAAGTTCGGCGAGGTTCCCCGTACCGCATCCGACATCAAGGACGTCGTGGGCCCCGGACTCGGCAACCTGACGGGCGACCCACGGGCCGTAGTGGTCGTTATGGCTCCAGGGGTGCCGCTGGTTGAAACGCTGAAGACGAGGCAATAAGGCCATGGGGTCACAGTGAACATGACGGCACTCCGCAGTCTTTCGTCGGCCCAGCGAACTCAGCCACGCACCACGAGCCGCCGCTGTATGACTGACCGTTTTCATCCTGAATATGTGCAGGTCAGCAGTGCGTGGACGGCTTGGACGGCCGTGCCGACGCGGTGGTTGGAACAGCGGGCCCGCCGCAGTGGCCGCCATGTCTTGAGTTGGGCGAAGGCGCGTTCGCCGGGGGCTCGGAGTCGTGCGTGGTCGCGGTTGAACTGCTGGTAGTGCTCGGATTGTTCGCTGTAGTGGCAGTACGGGGTGCGGAAGGTGGCGTCGGCGCCCTGGTGGGCGCGGTCCGCGAGGACGAGGATCCGCCGGGTGAGGAGGCTCGGACGGTGCGGTGGGCACGGGCCGCGGTCAGGTCGTGCGTGCGGCCCGGGGTGGCGTGGGAGAACCACAACGGGCTGCCGTCCGGAGACGCGCGACGACCTGGACGTTCATGCCGCGGTTGTACGGCGACGGGATATCCAGCGAGCTCGGTGCGCTGGGGGAGCGCCGCAAACTGACCGGACTCCACCCGCTCACGGTGACCTGGACCCGCGGCGACGGATCCCCCGCCACGGTCGACATGGTGGCCATGCCCCCCGCCGCGTCGACGGGACGCTGCGCGCCATCGCACAGGTCCACGGACACCGGCTCGGCCGCGACCAGGAGTTGCTCGACGAGGGCCGGCTGCACCGGGTGCCGGGGCCGGAGCACCTCGCCAAGGGACGCGAGCTGCGGGAGGCGCTGGCCCGCCACGCCGCGGCGGAGCTGCCCGCTCTGGTCGACGCCTCACGAGAGGACGTCCTGCTCGACAGCGTCGAGGACGCCGGGTACCGGACGCAGCAACTGCAGGCACCGCCTCGTACGCTCGTCCGGATCCTCGATGCCTGACGGACCCGAAGGGGCAATGAGCCCGACAGTCATGCCCATTCGTTCGACGGTCGCCGGAGAGAGCGTACGGATACACGCACGGCGGGAGTCATGAGCGCCGCACCGGTTGTAAGGGCACCCGGCACGCTCCAACCGGGATCCCGGCCCAGCACCAGCCGACGGGAGCTCTCAACGGCGTAGGTGATCGGATCGAGGCGGGCCACCCGGCTCAGACACTCCGGCAGCGCACTCGGTGGAACGAACGCGCTGGACGCGCACGAGGGCCTGGTCGTCGACGAGCGCGACACGGATCGGGTCCCTCACGCGGACTCCCCGGCGACGACGGCACCCCGGCGGCCGCGGTCGTCCCGCTCCCCCGCCGGCGACCGCGCCCGCACCGAGAAGCCCCCGTCGGCGCGTGGCCCCGTGGCCAGGGTGCCGCCCCGGGTACGTCTGCGTCATCGCCCGCCTACGGAGCGAGTTGGCCCTTCCGCGCCACAACGATGCGTGTGACACTGGCGTCCCGTCCGCTGTGCGGACTCCCTCCGCACCGTCCCCCACGAAGAGTGCGCCGTGCGTTCCTTTCCCCTGCCGGTCGCCCTGACCGCGCGCCTGTCCCCGGTCGTCGTCCTCGCCGCGGCCGGCTGGGCGCTGTCCTCCGGCCCGACGGACACGCCGCAGGAAGCCGCGGACAGACCGACCGGGAAGACGAAGACCCAGTCCGCTTCGGCCCCTTCGCGGACGCAGGCGGTGAAGACGTACGCCGCCGCGCCGGCACCGTGCGACAGCGTTGTCGAGAAGACCGTCAAGTCCCTTGTCCCGGGCGCCGGGACGGCCGGCAAGGAGATACCGTCCACGGACTCCGATCTGCGCCGCACCTGTTCCTGGAACGCGCTCAAGGGCTACGAGTACCGCTGGCTCGACGTCTCCTTCGAGGTGCTGGAGTCGGACGAGGCGGCGGAGCGGTCGTACCGGGGGCGGCTGGAGGACAGGAGCGGCGGGGGCGCGGTCCCCGGGCTCGGGGACGCCGGCTACTCCGTCGTGAACCTCACCACCGAGGACAAGCAGCAGACGCGCGAGGGCGTGGTGATCGCCCGCGCCTCCAACGCGCTGGTGATCGTGACGTACAACGGCAGCGACTTCGAGTCGAAGAAGGCGCCGGGCACGGAGGAGATCAACAAGGGTGCCATCAAGGCCGCGAAAGAGGCGGTGGCGGCCCTGGAGAAGAACCGAAATTGATGGTTCCGTGACATCTTTCACACGCCCCCGGCGATCTGCGCGGGCCGCTTAGTAGAAACCGTCCGGACGACATAGGGGACTTGTCCGTCTTGCCGCGAATGCGGAAGAGGGCGGGGCGGGGGACGCCCGGGGGGGAAGGCCGACGGCCACCGCCTCTTCGCCGCACGGGGCTTTCTGACGGAACGGCAGGCGCCTCGGAGGGCCCGCCGCGGACCGGTCGGCACGCTCTCCCGCCCGCCGCAAGCCCCCTGCAAACCTACGAAGCGCGGTAGTAGGAGAGCCCTTTGCGCCCTGTGCCGGGGCGTCCCAAGAATGACCAGCCTCCGGACATCAGGGGTGAGGTCACGCATGGGAAAGCATCGTCATCAGAAGCGGTACCGGCGGACGGTCGTCGCGGCGGTCGCCGTAGGGGTCATAGGCATACCCTCGGTCGCCCTGGCCTGTACGGACTGGCCGGGCGACGGAGGGCCGCAGAGCCGGGAGACCGTGGCCGGCGCCGGGAACGGGTGGGACGGCCCCGACCGGTACGGCCGGTGGAGCGGCGAGCAGCACGGTGGGTCCACGGCCCTGCCGTCGGACACGCCGACCGCCACCGCGAGCGCCTCGAAGCCCGGCGCGTCGAAGCGGAGCAGCGCGAAGCCGTCGCACAAGCCGGGCACGAAGGCCCCCGCGGCAGCCACCTCCCGGCCCGCGACCGCGGCCACCAAGGCCACCACGGCCACCACGGCCACTGCGCAGCCCACGACCGCGGCCCCGAAGCCCACCACGACCACGGCCCCCGGGCCCACCGCGCCCGCTCCGCAGCCCACCGCCACCGCGCCGGACCCGGTCGCGACGGGCGGCGCCAGTGCCTCCGGAGCCGTCGCCGAGGTCGTGAAGCTCGTCAACGCCGAGCGCGCCAAGGCCGGTTGCTCCCCGGTGAAGGTGAACACCACCCTGACCAAGGCCGCGCAGGACCACAGCGAGGACATGGCCGCGAGCGGCACCATGTCGCACACCGGGTCGGACGGCTCCTCGCCCGGCGACCGCATCACCCGCGCCGGCTACGGCTGGAGCACCTACGGCGAGAACGTCGCCTACGGCTACTCCACCCCCGCGCAGGTGATGACCGGCTGGATGAACAGTCCCGGCCACCGGGAGAACATCCTCAACTGCGGGTTCGAGGAGATCGGTGTCGGCCTCGCGCAGCCCGGCTCCTACTGGACCCAGGACTTCGGCACGGCCCGGTAGGAGCCGTACGCCCACGCGCGCCGCCGCCCCGCCGCCGGTGCGACGTACACGGCGGGCGACGCCGCGGGACCCACCGTCCGGCCGTGGTCCGCGAGGGGCCCCGCCGAAGGGGAGCGGCCCGTCCTCGGGGACGGGTCCCCCCCTTCGGCGGGGGTCACCGGTGGAGCGCCGGGATGATCTCCGCGCCGTACGCGTCGATCGTCGTCTCCTGCGCGTCGTGCATGTCGTACACGGCGAACTGGTCCACGCCCAGTTCCCGCAGCGTCCGCAGCTTCCCGATGTGCGCCTCGGGCGGGCCGAGCAGGCAGAACCGGTCGACGATCTCGTCGGGGACGAAGTCCGCGGACGGGTTGCCGGCCCGTCCGTGGTGGCTGTAGTCGTAGCCGTGCCGTTCCTTGATGTAGGACGTCAGCGCCTCGGGGACCAGATCGGAGTGCTCGCCGTAGCGGGCGACCAGGTCGGCGACGTGGTTGCCGACCATGCCGCCGAACCAGCGGCACTGCTCGCGGGCGTGCGCCAGGTCGTCGCCGACGTACGCCGGGGCGGCGACGCAGACGGTGACGGACGCGGGGTCGCGTCCCGCCTCCGCGGCCGCGGCGCGTACGGCCTTCACCATCCACTCGGTCAGATACGGGTCGGCGAGCTGGAGGATGAAGCCGTCGGCCTTCCGCCCTGCGAGGGCGAGCGCCTTGGGCCCGTAGGCGGCCATCCAGACGGGCAGCTTCCCGTCCCTCACCCACGGGATCCGCAGCGGCTGCCCGTCGACCTCCGCCTCGCGGCCCTCGGCGAGGTCGCGGATCGCGTCGATCGCCTCGCCGAGGCGGGCCAGCGTGCCCGGCCTGCGTCCGGCGACGCGCATCGCGGAGTCGCCGCGGCCGATGCCGCAGACGGTGCGGTTGCCGAACATGTCGTTGAGGGTGGCGAAGGTGGAGGCGGTGACCTCCCAGGTGCGGGTGCCCGGGTTGGTGACCATCGGACCGACCCTCAGGGTCGTGGTGGCGGCCAGGATCCGGCTGTAGATCACGAAGGGTTCCTGCCACAGCACGGCGGAGTCGAAGGTCCAGCCGTGGGTGAAGCCGGCCTGTTCGGCGCGCTTCATCAGGCCGACGACCCGTGCGGCCGGCGGGTCGGTCTGCAGGACGAGTCCGAAGTCCATGCGCGGCGCTCCTAGGTGAGGTACTGACAGGTGGACCGCGGGGTGTAGACGCCGTGTCCGGCGCGTCCGGTGTACTCCCGGTCGGTGATGACGGGTTCGCCGCGCGAGAGGACGGTCTCGACGCGGCCGGTGACCCGCTTGCCCTCGTAGGCCGAGTAGTCGACGTTCATGTGGTGGGTGGCGGCGGAGAGGACCTGCTCGGCGTGCGGGTCGTAGACGACGACGTCGGCGTCGGCGCCGGGCGCGATGGTGCCCTTCTTCGGGTAGAGGCCGAACATCCGGGCCGGGGTGGCGCAGGCGATCTCGATCCAGCGGCGGCGGGAGATGTGTCCGTCGAGGACGGCCTGGTGGAGCAGGTCCATACGGTTCTCCACCCCGGGGAGACCGTTGGGGATCCTGGAGAAGTCCCCGCGGCCGAGTTCCTTCTGGCCCGTGAAGCAGAACGGGCAGTGGTCGGTGGAGACCACCTGGAGGTCGTTGGTGCGCAGGCCCCGCCACAGCGCGGCCTGGTGCTCCTTCGGCCTCAGCGGCGTGCTGCACACGTACTTGGCTCCCTCGAAGCCGGGCTCGGCGAGGTTGTCGGTGGAGAGGAACAGGTACTGCGGGCAGGTCTCGCCGAAGACGTTCAGACCCTCGTCGCGGGCCCGCGCCAGCTCGGCGACCGCCTCCGTCGCGGAGACGTGCACGACGTACAGCGGGGCGCCCGCGACCTGGGCGAGCCGGATGGCGCGGTGGGTGGCCTCGGCCTCCAGCAGGGTCTTGCGGACCTCGCCGTGGAAGCGGGGGTCGGTCTCGCCGCGGGCGAGGGCCTGCTCGACGAGCACGTCGATGGCGATGCCGTTCTCGGCGTGCATCATGATCAGCCCGCCGTTCCCGGCGGAGCGCTGCATGGCGCGCAGGATCTGGCCGTCGTCGGAGTAGAAGACACCCGGATAGGCCATGAACTGCTTGAACGAGGTGACTCCCTCCTCCACGAGGAGGTCCATCTCCTTCAGCGTCCCGGCGTTGACGTCCGAGACGATCATGTGGAAGCCGTAGTCGATGGCGCAGGCGCCCTCCGCCTTGGCGTGCCAGGCGTCCAGGCCCTGGCGCAGGGACCGGCCGACGCTCTGCACGGCGAAGTCGACGACGGTGGTCGTGCCGCCCCAGGCGGCGGCCCTGGTGCCGGTCTCGAAGGTGTCGGAGGCGGAGGTGCCGCCGAACGGCAGCTCCATGTGGGTGTGGGCGTCGACCCCGCCCGGAATGACGTACTTGCCGGTGGCGTCGATGGTCCGGTCGGCGGTGAAGGCGTCGGCGGCCGGGGTGCCGGAGGCCGCGAGGGCGGCGACGCGGCCGTCCTCGATCAGGACGTCGGCGTGGATCTCGTCGGAGGCGGTGATGACGAGGCCGCCGCGGACGACGGTACGGCTGCTCATGGTGCTCCCTCTCTGCGAGACGGTGCTACGACGCGCTCCGCAGGGCGCGCTCGAGGATCTCGGCGCCCTCCTCGGCCTCCGCGACGTTGAGGGACAGCGGCGGGGCGATGCGCAGGACGCTGGTGTTGTGGCCGCCGCCCTTGCCGATGAGCAGACCGCCCGCGCGGGCCGCCTCCAGGACGGCGGACGCGGCCGCCGGGTCGGCCTCGTCGGTGCCGGGCTTCGTCAGCTCGATGCCGATCATCAGCCCGCGCCCGCGGACCTCGCGTACGGCGGGAACCCGGGCGGCGGCGGCCCGCAGCCGCTCGATGAGCAGGCCGCCGACCCGGCGGGCGTTGCCCTGGAGGTCGTGCTCCAGCAGGTAGGTGAGGTTGGCCAGACCGGCCGCCATGGTGATCTGGGTGCCGCCGAACGTCGAGATGCTCTGGGCGTCCAGGCAGTTCATGATCTCGGCGCGGGCGACGACCCCGCCGATGGACATGCCGTTGCCGATGCCCTTGGCGAAGGTCAGCATGTCGGGCGGGCCGCCGCGGCCGTGGGCCTGCCAGCCCCAGAAGTGCTCGCCGGTGCGGCCCCAGCCGGTCTGCACCTCGTCGGCGATCCACAGGACGCCCCGCTCGTGCAGCACCTCGCGGAAGGCCGCGTACAGTCCGTCGGGCGGCGAGGTGAAGCCGCCGACGCCCTGGATCGGCTCGGCGATCAGCGCGGCGGGCGGGCGGGTGTGGCCGAGGACGTCCTTCAGGTCCTCGACGCAGGCGGCGACGAAGTCGTGGTCGTCGAGCGCGGCGAACGGGCCCCGGGTGCGCACGCCGCCGTGGACGTAGTGCGTCTGGAGCGGGGAGAGCGAGGTCGGGGACCAGCCGCGGTTGCCGGTGATGCCGACCGAGCTGAAGGAGCGGCCGTGGTAGCTGTTGCGCATCGCCAGGATCGTGTTGCTGCGCCGGTAGGCGGTGGCGAGCAGCAGGGCGGTGTCGTTGGCCTCGGTGCCCGAGGTGGTGAAGAAGACCCGGGCGTCCGGGATGCCGCTCAACTTGGCGATGCGCTCGGCGAGTTCCACCATCTGCCGGTTGAGGTAGAGGGTGGAGGAGTGGACGATCCGCCCGGCCTGCTCGCTCACGGCCTTGGTGACCTCGGGCAGGGCGTGGGCGGTCATGGTGGTGAGGATGCCGCCGAAGAAGTCGAGGTAGCGGTTGCCGTGGGAGTCCCAGACGTGGCGTCCCTCGCCGTGGGTGATCTCGATGGGCTCCTCGTAGTACAGGGCGAGCCAGTCCGGGAGCACGGAGCGGTGGCGGCCCAGCAGGTCGCCGGTCACGGCCGCACCAGCCCCTCGTAGGCGTCGGGACGGCGGTCGCGGTAGAAGGCCCACTGCTGCCGCACCTCCTCGATGAGGCCGAAGTCCAGGTCGCGGACCACGAGTTCCTCCTTGCTGTCGCTGGCGACGTCGCCGACGAACTGCCCGCGCGGGTCGACGAAGTACGAGGTGCCGTAGAAGTCGTTGTCGCCGTACTCCTCCACGCCCACGCGGTTGATGGCGGCGACGAAGTACTCGTTCGCGACGGCCGCCGCCGGCTGCTCCAGCCGCCACAGGTGGGACGACAGCCCGCGGTGCGTGGCGGACGGGTTGTAGACCAGCTGGGCGCCGTTGATGCCGAGTTGCCGCCAGCCCTCCGGGAAGTGGCGGTCGTAGCAGATGTAGACGCCGACCTTGCCGACGGCGGTGTCGAAGACCGGCCAGCCGAGGTTGCCGGGCCGGAAGTAGAACTTCTCCCAGAAGCCCTTGACCTGCGGGATGTGGTGCTTGCGGTACTTGCCGAGGACGGTGCCGTCGGCGTCGATCACGGCGGCGGTGTTGTAGTAGTAGCCCGACTGCTCGATCTCGAACACCGGCACGACGATCACCATGCCGGTCTCGCGGGCCAGCTCCCGCATCCGGCGGACGGTCGGCCCGTCGGGCACCGGCTCCGCCCAGCGGTAGTGCTCGGGGTCCTGGACCTGGCAGAAGTAGGGGGCGTTGAACACCTCCTGGAACCCGATGACCTTCGCGCCCCGCCGGGCCGCCTCGCGGGCGTGCTCCTCGTGTTTCGCCAGCATGGACTCGGTGTCCCCGGTCCAGGTGGCCTGGACCAGGGCGGCACGTACGACGTTGGCCATGAGCTGCTCCTTGGACACGACGTCAGAGCCTCTACGCCCGTAGAAGGGGCCGTAGAGGGACGAACCTAAGCCTCTCGGGCAGCCTTGCCAAGACCATCGTCGTGAACCCGCTGAGTCGATCGTGTTTCGCACTCCGGTGGGTGAGTCGGCCGTGCCCGCCGGGACCGGTCAGGCGGCGAGTCCGGCGACGCGGAGGGCGTGCAGCAGGTCCCAGTGCCGCTCGTCGGAGACGTCCTGCGCGGCGGTGAGGAGCAGGGGGACGAGCCGTCGCGGGTCCGGGGCGGCGGTGCGGGCCGCGTCCTCGGGGGTGCGCATACGGACGCAGGCGTCCAGCAGCGCCCGCAGTTCGCGGTGGCGTGCCTCCGCGTCCAGGGCGAGCACGGCCCGCCCGAGCTCGTCGGCCGGCCGTACCACGCCCTGCCGCAGGATCTGCTCCCCGTCGTCCGCGCGGCCCGCCGCGGTGAGCGCGTCGGCGGCGGCGACCAGCCGTTCGGGGGGCAGCGCGGCGGCCTCCCAGAGCAGCGTCGTCCAGTCGGCCTCCAGCCCGGCCCGCCGCATCTCGTCCGCGAGCAGCGGGAAGCGGGCGGCCGGGCCGTACGCGGTCTCGATCAGCAGCGCGTGCGCCTCCCCGCCGCGTCCTTCGCGCCGCAGCCGCGCGAGGGCCGCCACGACCCGGCCGGCCTCACGCCGGTCCACGGCGTCGAGGGGCCGCCCGGCCCGGGTCCCCTCCCCGGGCGCCCCCGCGTCGGCGACCCCGGCGAACCTCGCTCCGCGCGGGGTGCGACCGGGAGCGGACGCGGGCGCGGACGGGCCCGGCGCGGCCACCGGAGGGACGACGGGGCCGGTGGTCGAGGGCGGTCATGCGTGCGGTGATCTCCGCGCACCGGGCCGTGGCGCGTTCGTGGTCGTCCTGGACCCAGGCGAGGTCGAGGCGGAGGGCGTCGGCCTGCTCGCGGGTGACGGCGGAGGCGAGCCGGCGGGTCAGCTCCGCGCGGCGCTCCGCCGCGTACCTCTGCTCGCGCAGCATGACGTCGAGCCGGTCGCTCAGCGCCTCCCCGGCCCCGGGCCGGGCGTCGTACGCGGCCAGTGCGGCCGTGTGCAGGGAGCGGGCGTGCGGGGTCTCGGCGTCGGCGGCGCCGGCGCCGTATGCGGCGGCGAGGTCCTGGAGCAGGGCCTCCACCGCGTCCCAGGGCGGTGGTTCACGCCCGTCGAGGCAGGCCCGCATCCCTTCGGGGTCCCGTTGCCAGAACACCGCGCACCAGCCGCCGGACGGATCCAGCCGCGCCAGCAGGCCTCGCAGGTATTCAGTGAACTCCCGGATGCCGTCCGGAAGTTGCTCCGCCGCCATAGCCAACTCCCGCCCGGTCCGGAGTACCCGGCTCCGTAGGTAACACCCGTTGTGTTACGACGGCGCTACGGAGAGTTTTCCGGCGGGGTTCAGGCGGCGGCCGAAGGGGCGGGCGCGGCCGGCGCGCAACGTCGCGCCACGTCGTCCATCGACAGGCCGAGCGCGCCGGCCAGCGCCGCCACCGTGAAGAACGCGGGGGTCGGGGCCCGCCCGGTCTCGATCTTGCGGAGGGTCTCCGCCGAGATGCCGGCGCTCGCCGCGACCTCGGTCATGCTGCGGCCGCCGCGCGCCTCGCGCAGCAGCCGGCCGAGCCGCTCGCCGCGTTCACGCTCTTCCGGGGTCAAGGGGGTGCGCACCATGACGCCCATTTTAATACCGGTACAGTAATGGGCAGGGTGGAGCCGAGGACCGACACATCGGTCGATGCCGTGCACGAGGACCCGGGCGTGCCGAACGAGGGCCGGCCGGGCCGGGGCACGCCCCTGCGGCACGGCGTGGTCCTGGCGATCGGGCCCATGCCCATCGGCGGCGGCACCGACTCCCACCACACGGCCCCGGACGGCTGGACCCTCCGTACGAACGACGGTTCCCGCGCGGCCCACACGGAACACACGGTGGCGATCACCGAGAACGGACCGCGCGTCCTGACGGCCCGCCGGCCCGGACGAGGGCGCCCGCCGCCTCCCCACCCGCGTAAAAACCGCCTCCCCACCCGCATGAAAGGTGAGGCGCGGTGTGCGCCGGAGGGACGTGAACGCGCCCCGGCGGCTCCCCCTCCACCCCCCACTTCAGGACCGGTGCGCCGGGCGGACGATCCACCACCGAAGCCGGGGTGAGAACGTTTCTTCGCGCAGACGTCCGAGCGAACCGTCCAGACACGCACCCACCGGACCGGACGGAACCGGGCCAGCCGGCAGGCGGAATCGTCAAGCATTTACATATAGTCATACTTTGTCTTATCTCCTTGCCCCGCCCGGCGGTTCTGCCGCTAGCTGGGTGCCGCACCGCTCCTCGCCCTGGGCTCCCGATGAGCCACGGGCACGTCGACGAGGGGAGCGGGCCGAGCAATCAGCACGCGAGGAGAGTCATGAAGAAGGCATACGAAGCTCCGACGCTCGTCCGTCTCGGTACGTTCCGCAAGGAGACCGGGCTCCTGGGCCGCTCCGGCAACGACCGCCTGATCCTGAGCAAGAACTGACGGACGAGGGCACCGACCCGACGTCATGACACCACTGCACGCGAGTGCGGGGACGGGCCCCGGCGAGGCGCACTTCGCGGTCTTCACCGACCGCGAGGAGGCGGCCGCCGCGGCCCGCTCCTTCGCCCGGTCCGGCCGCCGGACCGTGAACCATCCCTCGGGCCGGCCCTGGCTGGTCGGCCACTGGCGCGACGACGAGGCCGTCACCGTACACGCCGGTGACGCGGCCCTGGCGGTCATCGGCTGCTGCCCCGTGGCGGCGGACGAGCTGCGCCGCAGGGCGGCCCGGCTGCGCGACCTCGCCGAGGTCGACGCGCTGGCCCGTTCCCTCCCCGGCAGCTTCCACCTGGTGGCCGCCCTCGACGGGAGGATCCGGGTCCAGGGCACCGCCTCCGGCCTCCGGCTGGTCTTCCACGCGGAGATCGCCGGCACCCGGGTCGTCGCCACCCGGGCCGACGTGCTCGCCGACGCCCTCGGCCTCGACCCCGATCCCGCGGAACTGGCCGTCCGGCTGCTGTGGCCCGCCCCGTATCCGCTGTACGAGACGTCCCTGTGGCCCGCGGTCACCGCCGTACCCCCGCAGGACGCGGTGGTGGTCGCGGCGGACGGGCGCGGCGCGCGGCACACGCGGTGGTGGACGCCGCCCGAACCGGTCGTGCCGCTGGCGGAGGCGGCCGGCCCGGTCCGTGCGGCGCTCCAGGACGCCGTCGACGCGCGGACCCGGCAGGGCGGTGTGGTCAGCTGCGACCTCTCCGGCGGGCTGGACTCCACCTCCGTCTGCTTCCTCGCCGACCGCTCCCCCGCCCGGGTGGTGGCCTCCACCTGGCCGGGACGAGACCCGGCGGACACCGACCTGTACTGGGCCGAGCAGGCCGCCGGGCACCTCCCGGACGTCGAGCACGTGGTCTGGGACGCCGACGCCTCGCCGCTGGTCTACGACGATCTGCTGGGCGTCGACGACGTGCTGGACGAACCCACCATCGGCGTGATGGACCGCTCCCGGGCCCTGCACCATCTGCCGGGACTGGCCGCGCGCGGCAGCCGCGTGCACCTGACCGGCATCGGCGGTGACCACGTGGCCTGGTGCTCCGAGGCGTACTACCACCGGCTGCTGCGCACCAGGCCGCTGCACGCGCTGCGGCAGCTGCGCGGGTTCCGGGCCCTGTGGCAGTGGCCGCTCGGCGGCACCGTCCGTGCCCTGGCCGACACACGGCCGTACGGGACGTGGCTCGCCGACACCGCCGGCCGGCTGCGCGAACCGGCCGCGCCGTCCTCCGTCGGCACGGGACTGGGCTGGGGCATGGCCCCCCGCCTGCTCGACTGGGTGAGCGCGGACGCCGAACACCTGGTGCGGCGGGCACTGCGCGACGCCGTCGCGACGGCGGCCCCGCTGCATCCCGACCGGGGCATGCACGCGGACCTGGAGCAGATCCGCTCCACCGCACGCGTCGTCCGGCAGTGGGACCACACGGCGGCCCGCACCGGCCTGCCCATGGCCTCGCCCTTCTTCGACGACCGGGTCGTCGAGGCGTTCCTCGCCGTGCGCCCGGCCGAGCGCGTCACGCCCTTCCGGTACAAGCCGGTGCTGACCGCCGCGATGAGCGGGGTGGTTCCCGAGCCGTGCCTGCGCAGGACGAACAAGGCCACGGCCTCCATGGACGCCGCCGACGGACTGCGCGAGAACCGTGCCGACCTGCTGGCGCTGTGGGAGGACTCCCTGCTGGAGCGGCTGGGGCTGGTGGACGGCACCGAGCTGCGCCGCCTCGCCCGGCGGCCGGCCTCTCCCGGTCTGTCCGGCGCCGTCCTCTACCCGACGATCGCCGCCGAGGTGTGGCTGCGCGGACGCTCCCGCAGCCGCAGCGGCACCCGTGTCCCGTAACCCCCGTAGCCCTCCAGGGCCGCGAGGCCCCTCGCGGTGCAGAAAGGCCGATGCCATGCCCTTGCGTTTCGTCGCACACGTCTCCACGACCGAGACCGACTACGGCACCGTCCTCCTGGACGAACGAGCCGGGAACTACTGGGAACTGAACCCCACCGCCACGCTGGTGGTGCGGACGCTGATGGACGGCGGCGAGGTCGCCGACGCGGCCGCCGTGCTGGTCCGCGAGTTCGACATCGAGCGGGCGCAGGCCCTGCGGGACGTCGAGGCACTCGTCGGTGACCTGCGCGAGGCGGGGCTGGCCTCATGACCACGCCCAGCGCGCTGGAACGACCCACCGGGGTACCGCTCGGGCTGCGCCTGGCCGCCCGGCTGGTCCTGCTGCCCGCCCTCGTGCTCGCCCTGCTGCCGCCCCGCCGCATCCGCGCCGTGCTGGGTGTCCTGCGGCGCGGCGCGGTGCCCGCCACGGCCGCCCGGGCCCAGGACGCGCGGGACGCCCTGTGCGCGGTGAGCCTGCGCTGCACCGGTCCGAAGGGCTGCCTGCCGCGTTCCCTGGGCGCCGCCCTGCTGTGCAGGCTGCGGGGAACGTGGCCGACCTGGTGCGCCGGGGTCCGGGTCGTGCCGCCCTTCACCGCGCACGCCTGGATCGAGGCGGAGGGCCGCCCGGTCGGCGAAGGCGTGCCCGAGGGCTACTTCGCCCGGCTGGTCTCCGTCGAGCCGCACCCCCGCCCGCCGTCCCGATGACCGACACCCCGACGCCCCGGCGTCCCGACACCCCGACCACCGGTTCCACAGCCCGGACCACCGGTTCCACGGCCCGGACCACCGGTTCCGCGGCCCCGACCACCGGTTCCACAGCCCGGAGCACCGAGGAGCCGGCCGGTCTCCCCGGCTCCCGGCCGGCCCCGGACGAGGACCGGTCCACCCGGGCGGCGCTCGGTACCCTCTACCGCCTCACCGCCGGGCACCGGCGGGCCGTCGCCGTGGCCGCCGTGCTGACCCTCGCGGGTTCCGCCCTCGGGCTGGCCCAGCCGCTCGTGGCCCGGCACGCCGTGGACGCGAGCGGCCGCGGGCAGGTCGTCTGGCCGCTGCTGGCCCTGCTCGGCGCGCTGTTCGCCGCCGAGGCCGTGACCGGCTCGGCGGGACGCTTCCTCCTGGAGCGCATGGGCGAGGGCGTCGTACGGCAGCTCCGGTTAGGTCTGGTGGACCGGCTGCTCCGGCTGGAGATGCGCGAGTACGACCGCCACCGCTGCGGCGACCTCGTCTCCCGGGTCACCGCCGACACCGCCCTGCTGCGCGAAGTCGTCTCGCAGGCCCTGGTCGACCTGGTGACCGGAAGCCTCGTCGCCGTCGGGGCCGTCGTCCTGATGGCGTGGCTCGACCCGCTGCTGCTGCTCCTGGTCGCGCTCACCGTGGCCGCCGCGGCCGGGGTCGTCACCTCCCTGCTCAAGGGGATCCGCTGCGCCTCCGAGCGCATGCAGCAGGCGGTCGGCGCCATCGCCGCCGACCTGGAACGGGCCCTCGGCGCCCTGCCCATGGTCCGGGTGCACCGCGCCGAGGAGCGCGAGACGGCCCGGGTGGGAACGCGCGTGCGGGAGGCCCACGACGCGGGGGTGCGCACCGCGAAGCTGGCCTCCGTCATGAGTCCCGCCGTCGAGCTCGCCGTCCAGGGTTCCTTCCTCGTGGTCCTCGTCGTCGGCGGCCTGCGCGCGGGCGGCCGGGACGGCTCCCTCGGCGACCTGGTCGCCTTCCTGCTGTACGCCTCCTACCTCGTGCTGCCGCTGTCCTCCGTCTTCCAGGCGGTGGGCCTGATCCAGCGGGGCATGGGCGCCCAGCGGCGCGTCGAGGAGGTGCTGCGCCTCCCCGTCGAGCGGACCGGACCGTCGGTCCCGGCCGCAGCCGCCCGCGTCCGGCCCCGTTCCGGGACGCCGGGCGCCGGCGAGCGGCCCGCGCTCGCCCTGGACGGCGTCCGCTTCGGCTACGAACCGCACCGGCCGGTGCTGCGCGACGTGTCCTTCACCGTCGCCCCGCGCCGCCAGGTCGCCCTGGTGGGCCCCTCCGGCGCCGGGAAGAGCACGGTCTTCGCGCTGGTCGCGGGCTTCTACGAGCCGGACGCGGGCGCCGTGCTCTTCGACGGCCGGCCGGCCGTCGAACTCGGCCGCGACGCCTGCCGGCGCCGTATCGCCGTCGTGGACCAGAACCCCCACGTCGTGCACGGCACCCTGCGGGAGAACATCGCCTACGCCGTGCCCGACGCCCCGGAGACGGAGCTCCGGCGGGTGGTGGAGCTGGCCCGGCTCGAGGAGGTCGTCGACCGGCTGCCCGGCGGTCTGGACGCCGTCGTCGGCGAGCGCGGGAGCACCCTCTCGGGCGGCGAACGCCAACGCGTGGCGCTGGCCCGCGCCCTGCTCGCCCGTCCCTCGCTGCTGCTGCTCGACGAACCGACCTCCCACCTGGACGCGATCAACGAGGCGGCGCTGACCACGGTGCTGAAGGACGTGGCCCGGGAGTGCGCCCTGCTGGTCGTCGCCCACCGCCTGTCCACCGTGCGGCACGCCGATCACATCGTCGTGCTGGACCGGGGCCGCACGGTCGGCCGCGGGCGGCACGAGGAGCTGCTGGCCGTGCACCCCCTCTACCGGGAGCTGGCCGCGAGCCAGCTGCTGCGGCCGGGTGACCGCCGGTCCGCGGGCCGTGCTCCGTCGCCCTCCTGACATGCCCGCGGATACGGAACGTGTCATCGTGGGCATGAGCGAGCCCCGGCCGGGTTACCCGGCCCGGGCACCTCGACCCAGCGAAGGAACGGATGACGATGACGAGTGGTTTCGTCGGCCCGGAGGGTGACCCCTTCGCAGAATTCCTCGCCCGCTTCTTCGGCGGGCCGCGCCCCCGCCAGATCGACATCGGCCGGCTCCTCAGCCAGCCCGCCCGGGAACTGGTGCGCGGCGCCGCCCAGTACGCCGCCGAACACGGCAGCCGCGACCTGGACACCCAGCACCTGCTGCGCGCCGCCCTCTCCGCCGAGCCGACCCGGAGCCTGCTCAGCCGGGCCGGCGCGGACCCCGACTCCCTGGCGTCCCAGATCGACGACCGGTCCGGCCCCGTCCAGCACGGCCCGGGCGAGGCCCCGCCGCCGACCTCGCTGTCCCTGACCCCCGCCGTCAAACGGGCCCTGCTGGACGCCCACGAGCTGGCCCGGACGAGCGGCGCCGGCTACATCGGCCCCGAGCACGTGCTCAGCGCCCTCGCCGCCAACCCCGACTCGGCCGCCGGTCACATCCTCAACGCGGCCCGGTACGCCCCCTCCGGCCCGCCGGAGGCGCCGGAGGCCCCGCCGGCCCGCGCCGAACGCCCCCGCCCCGCGACCGGCACCCCGACCCTCGACAAGTACGGCCGCGACCTCACCGAACTGGCCCGCGAGGGCCGTATCGACCCGGTGATCGGACGCGACGACGAGATCGAGCAGACCGTCGAGGTGCTCTCCCGGCGCGGCAAGAACAACCCGGTGCTGATCGGTGACGCGGGCGTCGGCAAGACCGCCGTCGTGGAGGGACTGGCCCAGCGGATCACCGAGGGCGACGTCCCCGACGTGCTCCTCGGGCGGCGCGTGGTCGCCCTGGACCTGACGGGCGTGGTCGCCGGCACCCGCTACCGGGGCGACTTCGAGGAACGGATGAACAACATCGTCGAGGAGATCCGGTCCCACTCCGACCGGCTGATCATCTTCATCGACGAGCTGCACACCGTCGTCGGCGCCGGGGGCGGGGGCGAGGGCGGCTCGATGGACGCCGGCAACATCCTCAAGCCGGCCCTCGCCCGCGGCGAGCTGCACGTCGTGGGCGCGACCACCCTGGAGGAGTACCGCCGGATCGAGAAGGACGCGGCGCTGGCCCGCCGCTTCCAGTCGATCATGGTGCCCGAGCCGACGCCCGCCGACGCGATCGAGATCCTGCGCGGTCTGCGGGACCGGTACGAGGCCCACCACCAGGTCCGCTACACCGACGAGGCGCTACTGGCGGCCGTGGAGCTGTCCGACCGCTACCTGAGCGACCGCCGGCTGCCGGACAAGGCCATCGACCTCATCGACCAGGCCGGCGCGCGGGTGCGGCTGCGGGCCCGGACCAAGGGCACCGACGTACGGGCCCTGGAGCGCGAGGTCGAGCAGCTGACCTGCGACAAGGACCAGGCGGTCGCCGACGAGCAGTACGAGCGGGCCACGCAGCTGCGGGACCGCATCGTGGAGCTGAAGCAGCGGATCACGGACGCCGGCGGCGACGGCGAGGTCGACGAGGGACAGAGCCTGTGGGTGGACGCCGAGGCGATCGCCGAGGTGGTGGCCCGGCAGACGGGCATCCCGGTCAGCCGCCTCACCGAGGAGGAGAAGGACCGGCTGCTGGGCCTGGAGCAGCACCTGCACCAGCGGGTCGTCGGCCAGGAGGAGGCGGTGCGCGTCGTCTCGGACGCGGTGCTGCGCTCCCGCGCGGGGCTCGCCAGCCCCGACCGGCCGATCGGCAGCTTCCTGTTCCTCGGGCCGACCGGCGTCGGCAAGACGGAGCTGGCGCGGGCGCTCGCCGAGGCGCTGTTCGGCAGCGAGGACCGGATGGTGCGCCTCGACATGAGCGAGTACCAGGAGCGGCACACGGTCAGCCGGCTGGTGGGCGCCCCGCCCGGGTACGTGGGGCACGAGGAGGCCGGGCAGCTGACCGAGGTGGTGCGCCGGCACCCGTACTCGCTGCTGCTGCTCGACGAGGTGGAGAAGGCGCATCCGGACGTCTTCAACATCCTGCTCCAGGTCCTCGACGACGGCCGGCTGACCGACTCGCAGGGCCGGACGGTGGACTTCACCAACACCGTGATCGTGATGACCAGCAACCTCGGTTCCGAGGCGATCACCCGGCGCGGCGCGACCCTGGGGTTCGCGTCCGGCGGCGCGGACGCGGACGAGGAGGCGCGGCGCGAGCAGATCCTGCGGCCGCTGCGGGAGCACTTCCGGCCCGAGTTCCTCAACCGGATCGACGAGATCGTGGTGTTCCGCCAGCTGACCGCCGAGGAGCTGCGGCGGATCACCGACCTGCTCCTTGAGAGCACCCGGCGCGGTCTGAAGAGCCGGGACGTCTCGATCGACTTCACCGACGCCGCCGTCGACTGGCTGTGCGAGCGCGGGTACCAGCCGGAGTACGGCGCCCGGCCGCTGCGCCGCACCATCCAGCGGGAGGTCGACAACCAGCTGTCGCGGCTGCTCCTGGACGGCCGGGTCCGGGAGGGCGGCCGGGTGACGGTGGACGCGGAGGACGGGCGCCTGGCGTTCCGGACGCAGGAGACGCCGGCACCCGAGCTGTGAGCGGCGGGGGCGCCCCGGACGGGGCGCCCCCGCGTGTCACCGACGCGTCGGGCGGACGACCATCGCGGAGCCGCCGCCCCTGCGGACCCTCTCGGCCGCCGCGAGCCACCTGCCGTCCGGCAGCCGCTGGACGCCCGTGACCGCGCCGATCTCCGGGTTCACCCGGAAGGAGTGCCCGATGGCCTCCAGGCGCTGCCTGACCTCACTGTCGTACAGCCCGGGTTCGAGGTCCGTCCGCTCCGTGTTGCGCTGGCTGGCGCGCGGCGCGGCGATCGCGTCGACCAGGGGCAGTCCCCGGTCGAGGAAGCCGGTGAGGGTCCCCAGCACGGTGGTGATGATGGTCGAGCCGCCGGGTGAGCCGAGCGCCACCACCGGCCGGTCGTGCCGGTCGAGCACGATCGTCGGCGAGATGGACGACCGGGGGCGCTTGCCGGGGCCGGGCAGGTTCGGGTCGTGGACGGCCGGGTTCGCCGGGGCGAAGGAGAAGTCGGTCAGCTCGTTGTTGAGCAGGAAGCCGCGGCCGGGCACGGTGATGCCGCTGCCGCCGGTCTGCTCGATGGTGAGGGTGTAGGCGACGACGTTGCCCCACCGGTCGGCGGTGGTGAGGTGCGTGGTGCTGTCGCCCTCGTACGTCGTCGGGGCGGCCGTGCCGCCCGTCGCGCAGGGCTCCGGGTCGCGGGGGTCGCCGGGGGCGAGGGGGCTGGTGAGGACGGCGTCGTCCTCGATGAGGCACGCGCGCGAGTCGGCGAACCGCTGGGAGAGCAGTTCCTCCGTCGGGACGTCCTCGAAGGCGGGGTCGCCGACCCAGCGCCCCCGGTCGGCGAACGCGATGCGGCTCGCCTCGATGAAGCGGTGCAGGTACCGCACGTCGCTCGCGGCGGGGAGGTCGGTGCGCTCCAGGATGTTGAGCGCCTCGCCGACCGTGGTCCCGCCGGAGGAGGAGGGCGCGATGGAGTAGACGTCCAGTCCGCGGTACGAGGTCTTCGTGGGCGGCCGGGACGTGACGCGGTACGCGGCGAGGTCACGGGCGGACAGCTCGCCGGGGCGGGCGTTCCAGCCGGAATCCGGGTCCACGGGCGGCTTGTCGACCGTGGTGGCGATGTCCCGGCCGATGGCGCCCCGGTACAGGGCGTCGACGCCCTCGCGGCGCAACTCCCGGTAGGTGCGGGCCAGGTCGGGGTTCTTGAAGGTGGAGCCGACGGCCGGGAGTTCGCCGCCCGGGAGGAACAGCTCGGCCGTGTCGGGGAAGTGGCGGAAGCGGGCCTCGTTGGCGGCGGTCTGCGCGCGGAAGGTCTCGTCGACCGTGAAGCCGTCGCGGGCGAGGCGTTCGGCGGGTTTCAGGACCGTGCCCAGGCCGCGCTCGCCCCACATGTCGAGCGCCCGCTGCCAGGTGGCGGGCGTGCCGGGGGTGCCGACCCCGAGTCCGCTGCCGACCGCTTCGGCGAACGGGATCGGCGCGCCGTTCTCCAGGAACAGTCCGGAGTCGGCGGTCAGCGGGGCCGTCTCACGGCCGTCGAGGGTGTGCACGGTGCGGGAGCGGGCGTCGTAGTAGACGAAGTAGCCGCCTCCGCCGACGCCGGCCGAGTAGGGCTCGGTGACGCCGAGCGCGGCGGCCGTGGCGACGGCCGCGTCGACGGCGTTGCCGCCCTTCTCCAGGACCTCGATCCCGGCGGCGGAGGCGTCCGCGTCGACGCTGGAGACCGCACCGCCGTGGCCGACGGCCACCGGGACCTTGGGGGTGTGCCGGGAGGACGCCTCGTGCCGGGAGGACGCCTCGTGCTGGGTGGGCGGCGGGGCCGCCCCCACCGACAGGACGGCGGCACCGACCGCCAGGACTGCGAGATTCCGTGCGACAGGACGACGCATCCGCACCTCCGGTAAACGGCTGTCCGCGCAGCCTAGTTCGTCACCGGGCTCCCGTCAGGGATGCCGCGGGACGTGCCGTCCCGTCGTCGGGTGGCCTCCACCGCCCGCGTCTCGAACACGGGTTTGCGTGGGACCGCTACCATGCGCGCCCATGACTGACGACGTGCGCAACATCGTTCTGGGCATAGTGGCCGCCGGTCTCAGCGCCGCGCTGGGCTGGATCGCCCGTACCTACCTGTGGCGGCGGAAGCTCCGCCGCAGGCAGTCGTTCTTCGGCCTGCCGGAGAACTCCGAGTCCCTGCTCGTCGTCAACCGCGATCCGGCGACGGCGGAACCGGCGGTGCACCGCTTCGACGTGTTCGCGCTGCTTGAGCTCTCCGCGCTGATCAAGGACTGCGGGGCGCACGTCCAGGTGGTCACCCAGGACACGGCCCACCAGGGCTTCGGCGAGCGGACCGAGTTCTGTGTGGGCGGGCCGGGGTCGAACCGGCGGATGGTGGCCCACATGGCGGCCATGCTGCCGGGGATACGGGTCAACGTCGATCCGGCGCCGGGTCCGGACCGGGGCGCCTTCCAGATCGGCTCCGAGCGCTACCGCATGGATCCGGGCGTCACCGAGTACGTCCTGCTGGCGCGGCTGACCGCCGGTGAACGGCGCGAGACGCGGCCGGTGTTCCTGTTCTGCGGTCAGCGCGCGATCACCAACCAGGCCGCGACCCGCTATCTCGCCCGCCACCACGAGCGGCTGGCCCGCAAGCACGGCTCGAACTCGTTCGTCCTGCTGCTGAAGGTGATCAACTCACAGGCGTACGGCCCCGATGTGGTCGAACTGGTCGCGGACGTGACCAGGGCCGCGCAGACCGCGCTGCTGGCCGCCGCGCCGCGCACCGGTCACCGGGCGGACTGACCTCGTTCAGCACCGCCCGTCCGGCGCGCAGCTGACCTTCTCCTCCTCGGCGGACGACCCGTCGTCGGGGTCGCGTCCACCGCGCGAGCAGTGATCTCCGGCTGCCGCCGGACGGGTCCGGCCGATGCGATCCGCCGCCCCGTGGACGTGGGGCGGTGGGCCCCTCCCGGTGGCGGTGTCCCCGCTCCTGACGCGGAGTCCCCTCCCCCACCGGGATGAAGGAACCATCGTAGTCGAGGTCCGGGCGGACGGGTCCACGGGCGTCACCCGGTCAGTGCCCGAGGATCTCGGAGAGCAGGTCCTCGGCGCGGTCGCTGCCGGGACCGCCGGAGAACGCGTCGCCGTCACGCGGCTCGATCAGCGGACCGACGGCCATGAGCCGTACGCGGACCGAGCCGTGGGCCGGGGCCTCACGCCTCCGCGACCTCCGCGTACAGCTGCGACAGCTCGGGCACGCCGGTGGCCGCCCACGCGTGGCCGGCGTCCACGACGTCGAACTCCCGGCCGGAGGTGAGCCGTACGACCGGCTGGCCGTCGGCGCGGATCTCCCAGGCGGCCCCCGGCACGGTGCGCACGACGACGGTGCCGAGGTACAGTCCCGCGTCGTTGCCCAGCCGGGCCGAGGCCTCCTCGTCGTCCCGCCAGCGCGGCACCAGCTGGTCCAGCGCCTCCAACGAGGCCGGGGAGTCGTCGAGCCGGACCCCCGCCCGGTCGGCCTGGGAGCGCAGGAACTCGCACTCGGCGAGGAGTTCCGCGATGCCCTCGGGACCGGGGAACCCCGTCTTCCGGTGCCGGTTGCCCAGGAAAGGGATGTTCATACCTCCAGCCTGTCATTCGTACCGCACCGCGCACCATAGGCGCGCGGGGTCGGACGACGGCCGGCCGGCGCCGTGCCTACACGTCGAGGTCCACCACGACCGGTGCGTGGTCCGAGGCGCCCTTGCCCTTGCGCTCCTCGCGGTCGACGTAGGAGTCCGTGACCGCCTTCGCGAAGGGCTCGTTGCCGTACACCAGGTCGATGCGCATGCCCCGGTTCTTGGGGAAGGCGAGCTGGCGGTAGTCCCAGTACGTGAACGGGTGCTCGTACTTGAGGGGACGCGGGACGACGTCGGAGAGGCCGGCCTCGCGCAGGGAGGCGAGGGCGGCCCGTTCGGCGGGGGTGACGTGGGTGGAGCCCTCGAAGTCGGCCCGGTCGTAGACGTCCTCGTCGGTCGGCGCCACGTTGTAGTCGCCCAGGACGGCGAACGGGCGGCTGCCCGCCGCGTCGCCGGCCACGGCGGCCTTGAGCGCCTCGAACCACTGGAGCTTGTACGCGTAGTGGGGGTGGTCCACCTCGCGGCCGTTGGGCACGTACACCGACCAGACGCGGACCGGGCCGCAGGTCGCCGAGACGGCGCGGGGCTCGACGGAGCCGTCGTAGCCGGGGTCGCCCGGCAGGCCCTTGACGACGTCCTCCAGGCCGACGCGGGAGAGCACCGCCACGCCGTTCCACCGGCCGGTGGCGTTCACCGCCGACTCGTAGCCCAGCTCGCGCAACTCCTCCACCGGGAACTTCTCCTCGGCGACCTTGGCCTCCTGAAGGCACAGCACGTCCGTGCCGCTGCTCTCCAGCCAGGCCAGGAGCCTCGGCAGGCGGGCGGTGATCGAGTTCACGTTCCAGGTCGCGATGCGCATGTTCCCCAACCTACCCGTCACCTGTGACAACGCCCGACCGACCGCCCGCCGGGTCACAGCTCGGCGGAGCCGCCGGGTGCGAGCCGCAGGTGTTCCGTGCCGCCGAGGGCGCCGATCTGACGGTCGTAGATCGGGCGGGCGAGGTCGGCGAGGAGGGCGTCGTGGATGTCGTAGGCGCGCCGCGGCTTCACCTCGCGGACGTAGTCGATGACCTCGGAGATCTTGTTCCAGGGGGCCATGACCGGCAGCATCAGCGTGTCGACCGGCCGGTCGGGGACGGTGAGCGCGTCGCCGGGGTGGAACAGCTTCCCGTCGTCGACGAGGTAGCCGACGTTGGTGACGCGCGGGATGTCGGGGTGGATCACCGCGTGGAGTTCGCCGTGGACCTGGACGTCGAAGCCGGCGGCGGTGAAGGTGTCGCCGTGGCCGACGGTGTGCACGCGCCCCGGGAAGGCCGCCGAGAGCCGGTCCGCGACCGACTTCAGGGTCCAGATCCCGGCGGCCGGGTTGGCCTCCAGCGCGACCCGCAGCCGGCCCTCGTCGAAGTGGTCGGGATGCTCGTGCGTGACCAGGACCGCGTCCGCGCCGAGGACCGCGTCCTCCTCGCTGAACGCTCCGGGGTCGAGGACGAGGACGCGGCCGTCCTTCTCCAGGCGGACGCAGGCGTGCGACTTCTTCGTGAGCTTCATGACTCCATCCTGCCCCGTGCCGCTCACGGCCGCGCGGAGCCCCCCGGGGCTCACTCCTGGGGCGTGGTCTCCTCACGGACGACCTGCTGGGCCACCCGGAAGGCGCTGTTCGCCGCCGGGACGCCGCAGTAGACGGCCGTCTGGAGCAGCACCTCCTTGATCTCGTCCGGGGTGAGCCCGTTGCGCAGGGCGGCCCGGACGTGGAACGCGAGCTCCTCCAGGTGACCGCCGGCGACGAGGGCGGTGAGGGTGACGCAGCTGCGGGTGCGCCGGTCGAGCCCGGGCCGGTCCCAGACCTCGCCCCAGGCGTAGCGGGTGACGAGCTCCTGGAAGTCGCCCGAGAACGCGTCGGTCCCGGCCAGCACCCCGTCGACGTGCGCGTCGCCCAGCACTTCCCGGCGGACCTTGAGCCCGGCGTCGTAGGGGTCCGGTCTGCTCTGCGTCTGCTGCGGCGCGACGGGCGGGGCGATCTCGGCGACGGGGGCCTGCTGCGGCGGGACGACGGCCGGCGCCGGCTTCACCGCCGCCGCGGGCAGCGCGACGTGGCCGGTGGCGGTGTCGAAGCCGGGCTGCCAGGCGGTGGAGAAGTGCCGCACCAGCAGATCGGTGACGGCGGCCGGCTGCTCCACCGGCACCAGGTGGGAGGCGCCGGGTACGACGGCGAGCCGGGCGTCCGGGATCCCGGCGACCAGCGTGCGGGCCTCGGCGGGGCCGGTGACCTGGTCCTCGGAGCCGACCAGCACCAGGGTCGGCACGCCGACGCTGCCGAGTCCGGCCCGCACGTCGAACGAGGCGAGCGCCTCGCAGGCGGCGATGTAGCAGCCGGGGTCGGTGGTGCGCACCATCTGCACGGCCCACTCGGTGATCGCGGGCTGGGCGGCGGCGAACCCGCCGGTGAACCAGCGCTCCGGCGCGGAGCGGGCGATGGGGTCGAGCCCGTTGGTGCGTACGATCACCCCGCGCCGGCGGAACTCGTCCGCCGTACCGAAGCGGGGCGAGGCGGCGATCAGCGCGAGGGAGGCGAGGCGCTCGGGGTGGCGCAGGGCCAGCTCGATCCCCACGGCGCCGCCGAGCGCGCAGCCCGCGTAGCCGAAGCGCTGGACGCCGAGGGCCTCGAGGGTGGCGAGCAGCCGCGTGGTGAGATCGGCGACCGAGCCCGCGGGGTGGGCGGGGGCGCCGCCGTGTCCCGGCAGATCGAACCGGAACACACGCCACTGCTTCGTCAGCTCGGGGACCTGCCGGTCCCACATGTGCCATGTGGTACCCAGTGAGGGGCCGAGGATCAGGACCGGGGCCTCTTCCGGCCCGTCAAAGCGGTATTGCAGGGTGTTCGACGGTGTCTCACTCACGCCCCGCACCCTCTCATGTCTCACGGACACCCCTATAACGCGGGTCCACGGGAAACCGGTCTGACCAGGTTGAAGACCTCGCGGGCGGCATACCGTGTGTTCGACGAGCCGGGTCAGGCGTTGGTTCAGCTCATTGATCTGTCCGGTGAGCTGCTCGATGCGCTCGGCGAGCATGCGCAGCGTCATGTGGGCGGCCTGGGCCACCGCGTCCTCGTCTCCCCCACCAACGGGCGGGCCGAGGCGCGCGCAGGTGCGGAACAGCTCGGCATTGCCCAGGCTCGACAAGCGTTCCCGCAGGGCGGGATCGGCGATCACTGGAACGGCCTTGAGCTGGTTGATCGCCTGGGTGCGGGCCTTGACCGCGGAGTCCTTGGCGAGCTTGAAGATCCGGGCGGCGTGCACCGGTCCGTCGCCGGATTTCACTCGGGCCCGGGCGCGACCGCTGAGCACGGCCCGCGCATCGAGCGGGTCCGACTTGCCGAGCAGACGGCGGACCGTGCGGTCGGGCCGGTTCACTTCGAACACCTGGATCTGCTGGCCCAGCAGACAGCGGGTCAGGCCCGCGCCGAGGGTGCCGGTGCCCTCCACGCCGGCCCGGCGCACCGTCCCCCGCTTGCGGGCCCAGACGAGCAACTGTCGGTAGCCGGCCGCCGTGGCCGGACAAGGAATCGGTGCCTAAGATCTTCCCGAGCGAGGAGAGCACGGCGGCGACATGCACCTCGCCGTGCGGGTCCACGCCCAGGACGACCTCACGCCGAACGGGAGGATCCGTGCTGGAGGAGGTGCTGTGCTGTCGGGTCGTCACGATGGTTCGCCTCCCACGTGGTGACGTGCCGGCTGGGGGAACGACACCGGCCCGCTCGGGCGGTCTGCACCGTGATGGCGCCTGATCGTCGGCAAGGCCCCTCTGGGGACACGCCCTGTGGCTCGGTGGCAGGCAGCACCCCGCAACGGCAGTCGACAGGTCCGTGACTGGACACTTCGGTCATAGATCTCACGAGTCAGACCCCCGTCCGGGAAGGCACTGCACAACCGTCCCATCGATCCCGGTACACCAGCGGGCTCCGACCACAGCCGGATGGCTTGGTCCGAACCGGCGCTCAACCTCGGCCGATCGCGAGGGCCGGCCGATGACGATGACCGTCCTTCATTCCACACCTCCGCTGAGCCGGGCGAACTGACGGATCCGAGCCACCACGTGGAGAGCTTCCCGTTCCTCGCGGGAGACCTCTTGTTGCTGTACACGGACGGCGCCACCGGGGCCCGTGACTCCGACGGCACCTTCTACCCGCTCACCGAGCGCGTTACCGGCTGGACCGGGTGCGACCTCGACGCCTTCCTCGGCCGCTTCCGACCCGACCTGCTGCACCACGTCGGCAGTCACCTGGACGACGACGCCATGATCGTCATCGAGCACCCGGCTGCGCAGGGGCACGGCGGAACACCGATCAGGCGGGCAAGCCGGCCGAGGGCTTCGAGCGCCTCGTCGTCCGGGGCTGCGACGGCGGCGGCATCAGCATGGCGCCCACGGCGATGTTCGCCCACGCACTCGACCTCGGGGACCGGAGACATCGTGGCACCAGCCGCCCGCCTCCCCGCCGGACCACAGGAGGTCCAGGCCCGCGCCCCGGACGGGTACGACTTCCCAGGGTCCCCACCACAGGGATCGCCTCAGATCGATCTCGCCGGTCTGAACGCGTGCGCTTGGGTTGACGGGTCTGCCGCTTCACCAGGCGACCGGCAGTTCGTGCAGACCGTTCACCATCGTCCCGGTCTTCCAGCGCAGTTCCTCTGCGGGGACGGCCAGCCGGAGGCCGGGCATGTCCTCCAGGAGGACCTCCAGGGCCACCTGGAGTTCCACTCGCGCCAGGTGGGCGCCGATGCAGTAGTGCGGGCCGTGTCCGAAACTGAGGTGCGGGTTGACGGCCCGGTCGAGGACGAGGTCATCGGGGTCGCTGAACACCTCTGGGTCCCGGTTGGCGGCCGCCGTGTCGACCAGGACGGGATCACCGGCGCGGATGAGGGCCCCGCCGAGTTCGATGTCCTCGGTGGCGTAACGGGGGAAGGCGAAGCCGTTGGGCAGTGGTACGTAGCGCAGTAGTTCCTCCACCGCGCGGGGGAGCGCCTCCGGCCGGCCGAGCAGTGAGGAGAAGCGGTCGGGGCGGGCCAGCAGAAGGTAGCAGGAGTTGGAGATCTGGTTGAAGGTCGTGACGAATCCCGCGCTGATGAGTACCGGGGCGAGGGCCATCAGTTCCCCCATGGTGATGCGTCCTTCCTGATCATGAGCCCGTACGAGGGCGCTGAACAGGTCGTCGCCGGGTTCCTGACGACGCAGCTCCACCAGGTCGGCCGTATACGAGGCGAACGTGGTGTTCCACTTGTGGAACTCCTCGGCCGTCACCGTGTGGGACATCATCACGTCCAGCCAGTCCCGGACGCGGACGTGGTTCTCTTGACCGATGCCGAGCAGCTCACCGATCACGGTGATCGCCAAGGGGAAGGCGTACCCGTTGCCGAGGTCCGCCGGAGCGCCCGACTTCCGCATGCCGTGCGACAGTTCCCTGGCGATCTCGCGCACGCGGTCGCGCAGCCGCTCGACACGGCGGGCGGTGAACGTCTTCGCCACCGTGCCGCGCAGTCGGAGGTGGTCCGGCCCGTCGGTGGACAGCAGGCCCCCGCCGCTCACCGCGACCGGCCTGACGCGTGGCCGGTCCCGGCCGACCGCCGCGGCCATACTGAACCGGGGATCGCCCAGCAGCGACTTGGCGTCGGCGTACCGGGTGACGAGCCAGGCGTCCTCGCCGTACGGCATGCGCACCCGTGCCGGGGGCCGTTGCCGCAGTTCGGCGTAGATGGGGTGGAGCCCGAGTCCGTCGGGCTGTCCGAAGGGATAGGCGAGCGGTTCGCGCTGTGCCGTTGTCGTCATCGTCGGCCCTTCCTCGGGCAGGAAAGTCGGAGAAGGCGGGTGGTCACAGGCGCACCAGGAGCTTGCCGCGGTTGGCGGCCGGGTCCGTGTACAGGCTGCGGTACGCCTCGGGGATGGCGTCGAATCCGTGCCGGACGGTCTCGTGGTGGACGATCTCGCCGCGGCGGACCATTCCGCCGAGGTCGTCGTGGAGCGCGTCCAGGGTCTGGTCGTCGTACCACTCCTCCGCGAAGATCCCGCGGACGGTCGTACGGGGGAACATGATGAAGGGGAGGAGACGGGGTCCCGTGTGGTCACCCGCGATCTGCGTCGCCCACTGCCAGCAGACGGCGACCTGACTGCCGACGTTCAGCATGGAGAAGACCGCGTCGGTGATCGCCCCGCCCAGGTTGTCGAAGTATTTGTCGATGCCTCGAGGTGTCGCTGCTCGCAGTGCCTCGCGTGCTTTACCGGGGTCGTCGCCCTGGCGGTAATGGATGACGTCGTCGAAGCCCAGGGCCGTCAGATGCTGTGCCTTCACGGGTGAGCTGGTGGTGCCGACCACGCGTGCGCCGGCTCGTTTGGCGAGCTGGCCGGCCAGTGATCCGACGGAGCCGGAGGCACCGCTGACCACGAAGGTGTCACCCGGCTCGACGGTGAAGAACTTGGTCAGCGTGCCCCAGGCGGTCAGTCCCGGTGGACCCATGACGCCGAGTGCCGTCGACAGCGGCAGCGCCTCGTCGTAGCGTTGCGGGTCCAGCCGCCGGAAGGCGGGGAAGGGGACGGGGAACGCGCCGTGCTCCCACCGCCATCCCGCACCGGTGCCGATCAGGTGGCTGCGCCAGCCGCCGTAGCCCTGCACCAGGTCGCCGACCGAGAAGGCGGCCCGCGGGCCGGCCGAGACGACGCGCAGGATGCTGTGCGCGACCATGTGCCCGCCGATGGGTGTTTCGAGGGCCAGTCCCTGAAGGTAGGGGTCGAGCGACACGTAGAGGGTTTCGAAGAGCATCTCGTCGTCCGCGAGCGAGACGTCCACCTCCTCGACCACCTTCTCGTAGATCCGGTCGATGTCGGGAACGCCCGGCACGTGCTCGCGCACGATCCATTTCTCGATCCTCATTCACACTCCTGGGCCACGGGGTCGGTGGTCGGGCGCCGGCCGACCGGGATGACGATCTGGGTGGGCGGCGGCTGGGTCCGGTCGATGTCGGCGGTGAAGTCCACACCGTCGTCCCGGCAGATGAACTGTGTGACGTGACGGCCCGCTGCCGCGGCCCGGATGAGGCCGCCGATCGTGGACCAGGTGCCGGAGAGATAGAAGTTCTTCAGCCCCGGCGCCACCGGACCGTTCTTGTTGATCTCCTTCTCCAGCGTTTCCGCGCCGTCCACGAACGGCAGCCAGCCGGCGATGGTTCCGTTGTGGTTGCCGGTGTAGCGGATCTGGGTGAGCGGAGTGCCGGTGTCGCGCGCCACGACCGCCTCCGCCAGCCCCGGGAACCTGCGGTCCAGGAAATCCGCGGCGGCGCGCTGCACCTGGCGCTTGGCGGCGTAGTACGCGGGGCCGCGGCGCACCGCCAGCGTATGCAGCTCCTCCCCCTTGTGCATGCGGCTGTGCTGGTCCGGCCCTTCGGTCAGCTTCCGCCAGACCCGGGTGTCGGAGAAGTAGGTGACGAAGACGACGCCGGTGCCGCGCGGCGAGAGTTCCGGGTAGTGGACGCTGCGGAACTGCACGTTGATGCTGGGATGCCCCATGCCGACGAACGAGGCCGCCTCTTCCTCGTCGAGCAGGTACGTCGTGCAGGGATCACCCTGCGGGAACGGGCGGTTCAGGCCCAGGAAGACGCTTACGTACCCGGGATAGAGCATTCCCGGCTCGTCGATGGTCTTCGTGTAGAGCCGCTCGTACGTCTTGTTGAGGTACCGGCCCTTGAGGAGGTCCATCATCGTGGTGCGGCCGTCGCAGGCGGAGACTACGATGTCGGCCCTGAACTCCCGTCCGTCGCTCAGCCGGACGCCCACGGCCTGGTCGTCCTTGACCAGCACATCGTCGACCTTGGCGTTGTAAGTGACCTCCCCGCCGAGTCGCAGATAGCGTTCCTCGACCGACCGCGCCAGTCCCAGCGAACCCCCTTCGGGCACGCCCGCGGTCCCGTTGGCGTGTGACGCCAGCTGGAAGTAGAAGGGGAGGACGGGGAACGCGGGGTGGTACTCGTAGAGGATGTGGTTGAAGGCGTCGCGCAGCAGCGGGTCGGAGAACCGCTCGGTGTAGTCCGTCATCAGGGTGGTGATCGATTTCCGGATGACGTTGAAGTACGGGACGAACGCCGCCAGCATGCGCAGGCGTTCGATCCGTCCCATGAGCCCCGCCGGCTTGAGGAAGGGGTAGACCGCCATGCACGCCTTGAATTTCCGCAGGCTCGCGCAGAACTCCTTGATGGGCTTGGCGTCGGCGGGCGAGAGGCCGAGCAGGTGTGCTTCGAGACGGTCCGGATCGGAGTAAAAGTACACCGCCCGGCCGTCGCGGGCGCGTACGACGTTGAAGACGTCGAAGTTGCGCATCTCTTTGCCCTGTAACGCGCCGAGTTCCAGCCAGATCTGGTGCATCTCGTCGCCGGGGCCCGAGCCGAGCAGCCAGCTGACGCACCAGTCGAAGGTGAAGTCGCCCTTGTCCCAGGCGGTGCAGCAGCCGCCCGGTAGCTCGTGCATCTCCAGGACCCGGGTCCGGTACCCGTTCATCTGTGCGTAGCAGCCCGTCGACAGTCCGCCGAGCCCTCCGCCGATGATGACCATCGTGCGCCGACGCCTTCGGCCGGATACGGTCTCATGCCCCATGCGTCCCACCTCCCGTGGCCGTGCTGGATGCGCCGACGCGGTGCTCGGCCGGCGTGCGGGTCAGGACCGCGCGGACCAGGCCGGCGTTGTGCTCCAGGTGCTCCGGATCGAGCATGTCGGCGTGTTCGCCGGAGCCGGTCAGCACCGCGGTCGAACCGGTGGAACTGCCGTGCCAGGAACCGGGCTCCCCAGCGGCGTAGAGGGCGGCCTTGTGTTCGTCGGAGATCACGGTGACGGCGGCGCGTACCGTGCCGAGGTTGGGGGTGCGGGAGCAGAAGCCGATGTAGTCCCTGGCCTGGTCGAGGGTTTCCTGGGCCAGTTCCTCGGAGCCGGTGTGCTTGCGCAGGTGCTCGCGCAACTCGCGCTCGAATTCCACGAGGTGCTCGTCACCGACGGTGTAGGGAGTGGGGACCCGGTACGCATCGAGGACGACGACATCGCGGACCTCCCGACCGCGGTGCTCCAATTCCTTGGCGACCTCGAAGGCGAGGTTGCCGCCGAGCGAGTAACCGAGCAGCTCACAAGGGCCGTGAGGCTGGAGGGTCTCGATCAGATCGGCGTAGCGGGCCGTCTTGCCGTCGCCGGTGAGATAGTTGAACGCCACGAGCTCGTACTCCGGCAATTGAGCGGCGAGGAGCCGGTAGACCAGCCCGTGGCCGCCGGCGGGCGGGAAGCAGAAGGTGACGGGTCCGGCACCGGGATTGAACCGCAGCCAGGGCTGCGCGCCGGGGAGCCGGCCGGTGATGATGTGCTCCACCGTCCTGGCCATGCCGTGCAGCGTGGTCACTCTGAACAGGTGACTGACCGGGATGGTCATGTTGAACTCGTTCTGCAGGTGATGGATCAGTTCGATCAGCTTGACGGAGCTGCCGCCGACTTCGAAGAAGTCGTGCTGGAGACCGACCTCTTCGACGCCCAGGACCGCTTTCCAGTGGTCCGCCATCCGGGTTTCGTAGAGGGTCACGGGCGGGTCGTGCGGAGTGTCGTCGGGGGCGGACCGGGGTGCGGGCAGCGCGGCAAGGTCGACTTTGCCGCTGGAGGTGAGGGACAGCTCCGGCAGTTCGGTGAAGGAGGCCGGGATCAGATGCGCCGGCAGATGCTCGGCGAGATGGCGGCGGAGTTGCCGCCAGTCCACTTCCGCACCGGGCGCTGCCACGCCGTACGCGCACAGGATGTTCTCGTCGCGGCCGTCGGGCCGCAGGGTGACGACCGCCTGGGTCAGCGCCGGCCATTGGGCGAGACGGGACTCGATCTCGCCGAGCTCGACCCGGTGACCGTGCACCTTCACCTGGGCGTCGGCTCGACCGAGGAGATGGACACACCCCTCGCTGTCCCATCGCGCGAGGTCGCCGGTCCGGTAGAGGCGAAGGGTCCGGGCATCGGACCCGCGGCCGACGGTGCGGGTGGCGAAGCGGTGCGCGGTCTGCTCGGGGTCGTTGAGGTAACCGGCGGCGACGCCCGTACCGCCGATCCACAGTTCGCCCGTGACACCGGGCGGCACCGGTTGGCCGTGCTCGTCGACGATGTACAGCTCGGTACCGGGGAACGGCCGGCCGATGGGCACGGTCCGGCTCGGTTCCAGACCGTTCACGGGCCCCTCGAAGTACGTGCTGTCGATGGTGGCCTCGGTGAGGCCGTAGGAGTTGACCAGACGGGTCTTCGGGCCGCACAGGGCGCGCAGCCGGTCGTACTCCTCGACCTTCCAGGAGTCGGAGCCCACGATCAGCAGCCGCATGAAGTCCAGCCGGTTGCCGCCGTGCTCGCAGTGGGCCACCAGCCCCCGGACGACGGAGGGCACGAACTCCGCGCAGTCGACACCTTCCTGGCGCATGACGGCGTACAGCCGCGCGGTGTTGAACAGCACCTCACGCCCGACGAGCACCAGGGTGCCGCCGGAGCACAGGGCGCGCACCAGGTCCCCGGTGAAGACGTCGAAGGACGGGCTCGCCATCTGCAGGTGCACGGCGACATCACGGTCGAGGCGGTACTCCATGCGCCAGGCTTCGTAGGCCGAGGCGAGATTGCGGTGGCTGACCAGCACCGCCTTGGGCCGCCCCGTGGAGCCGGAGGTGTGGATGACGTAGGCCGGTGCGTCCATGCCGGCGTCGGGTTCGGCTGCGTCCGAGTCGGGCGCGCCGGGCGAGGACCCCGCGGTCAGATCGTCCAGGGTGAGCACCCGGCACGGCAGGCCCGCGAACCGTTCGCCCTCGCCGGTGTCGACCACGGCCCGCTCGGCACCTGTGTGCGCGATGAGGAACGCCAGCCGGTCCTGCGGGTCGCGTGGGTCCAGCGGCAGATAGGCGGCACCGGCCCTCAGTACCGCCAGCAGGGTCACGATCAGCTCGGGTGACTTGTCCAGGCAGACGGCCACCACCGCACCGTCCCCCACGCCCAGCTCGCGCAGCCGTCGGGCACGGGCGCGACTGCGGAGGTCCAGTTCCCCGTAGGTCATCCGCAGGCCGGCGCCGTCCTCAGCGGGAGCGGAGACGGCGACGGCCCCGGGCCGCTCGGCGGCGATCCGGCTGATGAGCCGGTGCACCGGCACGTCGGGTACGACGGCCCGCCGCCCCGCCCCGCTCCAGCCGTCGACGAGACGCTCGCGCTCCCGGGCCCCGAGCATCTCCAGCCGGAGGGCGGGCTCCGCGGGAGCCGCGCGGGTCAGCGCGTCGAGCAGGTTGGTGTAGTGGGAGGCCATCCGCCGCATCGTCTCGGGGAGGAACAGGTCGGTGTTGTACTTGAAGACACAGTGGAAGCGACGATCGGACTCGTCCTCGTACACCGAGAGGGTGATGTCGAATTGCCCTTCCTCTTCCGGCAATTCGATGTACTCCAGGCGGTAGCCGTACTTCTCGGTGGCCACCTTGTGGGTGAGCAGGATGAACATCGCCTGGAAGACCGCGGACCGGCTCGGGTCGTGCTTCAGACCCAGTTCCTCGACCAGCAGTACGAACGGGTACTCCTGGTGGTCCAGGCCCCCGAGCACGACGTCGCGGACTTGGGCGAGGAGTTCGGCGACGGTCGGCCGGCGGGCGAGGTCGAGGTGGAGCGGCAGCGGGTTGACGAAGTAGCCGTAGACCTTGGCGAACTGCTCCTGGGTGCGGCCCGTCACCGGACTGCCGACGATGATGTCGTCCTGTCCGGAGTAGTGGTGGAGCAGTAGGTAGTAGGCGCTGATGAGCACCATGAACACGGTGACGTCGTGTTCCCGGGCCAGGGCGTGGACGCGGGCGCTGAGGTCGGCGTCGAGGACGAAGAACTCCGACGCGCCGTTGTGGGTCTGGACGGGCGGGCGGGGCCGGTCCGTCGGCAGACCGAGGGCCGGGATGTCGGTCGGCAGGTGGGCCTTCCAGTAGTCGAGCATCCGCCGGGCGTCGCGGCCGGTGAGGAACTGGTTCTGCCAGTTGAGGAAGTCGACGTAACGGGCGGGGACGGGAGGTAGTTCGGGCGTACGGCGCAGGCGCAGCGCCTCATGGACCGCGAGGAGTTCCTCGATGAAGGTGAACGTGGAGACCGCGTCGGAGATGATGTGGTGGACGGCCTTCATCAGCACCCAGCGGTCCGGGCCGCGTCGGAACAGGCGCAGTCGGATCAGCGGGTCGTGTGCGAGGTCGTACGGCTTGCGGTACTCACTGACGATCAGTGCGTGAATGTCGTCCCATGGCCGATCCTGGACGTCGAAGAGCGCGACGTCCGTCCGGGAGGCGGAGTCTTCGGCGGGAGCGGTCTTCTGCACCGGCTGCCCCTGGTCGTGGGTGAAGTTGGCCCGGAGGCAGGGGTGGCGTTCGATCAGGACGCGGAACGCCGCGAACATCAGCTCGGGGTCGACTTCGGTGCGGATCTCGACGGCGCCGCCGATGTTGTAGGCGAAGCCGTCGGGGTTGAGCTGCTTGAGGAACCACAGAGCCTTCTGGTTCTGGGTCAGGGGGTGCTGTCGCTCGTCGTGGAAGAACTCGACCGCGGCTGTGGTCTCGGCCTCGTCCGGACCCGCGGTGACCAGTTCCGTGAGTTCCTCGTGGAGACGGCTGATCAGGTCGCCGACGGGGGTGTTGCCGAGCAGGGCGACGACCGGGAGCGTGACGCCCAGGTCGGCCTGGACCCGCGAGCGCAGTTCCATCGCCAGCAGGGAGTCGAGACCGAGCGCGCCCAGTCCGGTGGCGGGGTCGACCTGTTCGGGCGGCATCCGCAGCACACCGGCGACGACGTGGGTGAAACGATCGGTGAGGAGGGCCTCGCGGGTGTCAGGGTCCGCGGCGCGGAAGACGGACCGGAAGGTGTCGAGGGCGCTGCCGTCCCCGGTCGCCGACGAGTCGCTCTCGTCCGCCGCCGCGGCCAGGTCGACGACGAGGGGCGGCGGCTGCGGGTACCAGGCGAGGAAGAGGGGCCAGTCGACGACGGTGGCGACGAGCAGTTGGGCCCGGTCCTGGCCGAGGACGCGTTCGAGGACGGCCATGCCCGCTTCGGGGGAGAGCGAGCTCATGCCCCGGCGGGTGCGGTAGTGCTCGACCAGCCCCAGTTCCTCGATCATGCCTGTGGCCCAGGGGCCCCAGTCAACGCTGAGGGCGGGCAGGCCGCGGGCGCGGCGATGGTGGGCGAGCGCGTCGAGGAAGGCGTTGCCGGCGGCGTAGTTGGTCTGGCCCGCGGTGGTCAGCAGCGAGGCGATCGACGAGAAGAGGACGAAGTGGTCGAGTGGTTCGTCGGCGAGGTGGCGGTGGAGGAGGTACGCGCCGAGCACCTTGGGGGTGTACACGGCGTCGAAGGTGGCCCGGTCCATGTCCGGCAGGAGGGTGTCGCGGACCTGGCCGGCGAGGTGGAACACACCGCGGATCGGCGGCGACTGACGCCGCCGGTAGTCGGCGAGCCACGTGGTGAGGGCGGACTCGTCGGCGATGTCGAGCGGGGCGAGGACCGGCTGGGCGCCGAGTGCCTCCAGCTCCTTGAGGAAGCGGATACGGTCACCGGAGGCGGAGTCCGGGTCGACGGTGTGCCACTGGTCACGGTCGGGCAGCGCGGTACGGCCGACGAGGATCAGACGGCGGGCGCCGCGGGTGACGAGCTGACGGCACAGCAGCCTGCCGAGCGCGCCGAACGCACCGGTCACCAGGTACGCGCCGTCAACACGAAGCCGTAGCGGCAGCGGGCGGGGCAGGCCGGTGACCGGGGTGAGACGGCTGGTGAGGCGGCGGCCGTCGCGCAGCGCGACCTCGTGCTCGCCGTCGGCCGCGGTCACCTCCCGCAGCAGGGCCTCGGCCTCCGCGGCGCGGGCCGTGGTGCCGTCACCGGCGAGAGGGTCGAGGTCGATGAGCGTGCCGCGGTGGTCGGGAAGCTCCTGCTGTCCCAGTACTCGACCGATGCCCCAGGAGGGCGCGGACAGCGGCTCGGCGTGGTCGCCGGGGACGACGGCCTGACAGCCACGGGTGACGATGTGGAGCCTGCTGCCCGGCTGGTGGGTCGGCAGCGCGCGGGCGAGCGCGACCAGCGAGTAGCCGGCGAGGTCGGCGCGCTCACGGACATCGGATGCCGCGCGGATCGCGTCCATCGGCGGGAGATCCAGACTCCACAGGTGGACGACATGGTCGTACGGCGGCGCACCGCCCGCGCGCAACTCGGTGAGGAGCCGCTCCAGGTCGGCGGTGGAACCCGGTGCGACCACCGACTCGTGCCGCTCGGGGGCCATGCGGTAGGCCGGGCCTGGCCGCACCAGGTGGCAGCGGCCACCGCGGGCGGTGATCCGGGCCGCCAGTTCGTCGGCGACGCCCTGCCCATCGGCGAGAACAAGCCAGTCCTGTACGGAAATCGCGGATGCGTCGGGGGCGTACGGGGCCTCGGTCCAGGTGATGTCGGCCAGCCAGGAGTCGATGGTGCCCAGGCTCACGGCGGCGGAGACCGTCTCAATGTCGGCGGCGCGGAAACCGGTGACACGGCCGAGCGGGCGGCCGTCGTCGGCGTGCACCGCGATGTCGCCGACGAGTTCACCGTCCGCGTTGCCGGTGAGGACGGCGTGCGCCCACAACGGCTGATTCCCGACGGTGTCGAGGTCCACCTCGCCGATCGACAGCGGCAGCCGGATACCGGTGCCGACCGCTTCCTCGCCCTCCTGGTGTCCGAGGAGTTGAGGTGTCAGCAGCGCCTGGAAGCAGGAATCCAGCAGGACCGGGTGCACATGGTGGCGGGCGGCGTCGTCGCCGATCGGCGCGGGCGGCCGGATACGGGCGAGCGCCTCGCCGGGGCCGATCCACACCTCCTCGATGCCCTGGAACGCCGGACCGTAGTGGTAGCCGAGGGCAGCCAGCGCTTCGTAGCAGGCGGCGCCGGTCAGGTGGAGTGTGCTGCCGCGCCGGACCGAGTCGACGTCCAGCGGGGGGAGACGCCGGTGGTGTCCGGGCTGGGTGGAGCGCACGGCACCGCGGGCGTGCACGGACCGCTCACCGGTGTCACCCCGGGAGGCGGTGGCGATGGTGAACTCCGCGTCCTCGCCGCGGAAGGAGAGCTGCACCGGTGCCGTCCCTCCGGCGGAGCCCTCGGGCCCGGTCGGCAGGAACAGCGCCTTGCGCAGTTCGATGTCGGCGAGGGTGGCACCGCCGCCGCTCATCGCCTGGACGGCCTGCGTCGCCATCTCCACATAGCCGGCCGCCGGGAAGACCGCGCTGCCCTGGATCCGGTGGTCCCCCAGGTAGGGCAGGGACTCGACGTCCAGCCTGGCCTCCCAGGTCGGCTCGGCGGTGTCGAGACGGCGGCCCAGCAGCGGGTGGTCCAACCAGCCGAGGCGAACCCGTGCGACCGGCTCGGGCTCGGTCCAGTGCCGGTCCCGCTTCCAGGGGTAGCGGGGCAGGGGCACCGGCCGACCGGTGGGGTGGACAGCCGCCCAGTCGATGTCGACACCGAGGTTGTGCAGGGCGGCGAGGGAGAGGGTGAAGCGCTCCCGCTCGTCCTCCTGGCGGCGGATCGACGGCATGGTCCGCGCCTCGCGCCCCTGAGCGGTGAGGACTTCGCTGATCGCGTGGCCGAGGATCGGATGGGGTCCGATCTCGAGGAAGACGCTGTGGCCGTCATCGGCCAGCCGGCCGACGGCGTCGGCGAACCGCACGCTGTCGCGGACGTTGCGCCACCAGTACGCGGCGTCCAGTTCCGGACCCTCCGCATACCGGCCCGCCCACTCCCCGCCCGCGGTCAGGCAGAGCGGGAGGCGTGCCGGTCGCGGCCGGAGACCGGCGAGAGAGGAGAGCAGGTCGTCCTCGATGACGTCCATGCGCGCGCTGTGGTACGGCACTCGAACGGCGAGGAACTTGACGAAGACCCCCTCGTCCTTGAGCCCGTCGGCGATCTCGGTGAGGGCCTGCTCGTCCCCGGCCAGGGTGATTGCCGTCGGACTGTTGACGGCGGCCACCGACACGTGGCCGGCGTGGGTTCGTACCCGGCGTAGGGCTTCCGCCTCCGGCAGACCCACCGCCAGCATGGTTCCGGTACCCACCAGCCTCTGCTGGAGCCGGCTGCGGTGGACCGCGATCGCGGCGGCGTCCCGCAGGCTGTAGACGCCGGCCTCGTAGAACGCCGCGATCTCACCGGTGCTGTGCCCGACGACGGCGTCCGGCCGCACGCCGTGACTGCGCCACAGAGCCGCGAGGCCCACCTGCACTGCGAAGTTGGCGGTCTGGGCCAGCCAGGTCTCGTCCATCCGGGAGCCGGTCTCGTCGGCGGCCAGCTCCTCCACCAGCGACCAGTCGGTGAACTCGCGCAGCGCGCGGTCACACGCCTCGACCGCCTCCCGGTAGACCGGCTCGGTCTCGAAGAGCTGCCGCCCCATGCCCCACCACTGCGGCCCCATGCCGGTGAAGACCCAGACCAGCCGCCGGTCCTGTGCGGGCCGTTGCCGGTCCAGCAGTACCCGGGGGTGGGCCTCGCCGCGCAGATGAGCGTCAAGGGCCTCCTTCAGCGAGGCAGGCGAGTCGTAGACCACCGACAGTCTCGCTTCGAGGTGCTGACGGCGGTGGGCCAGGGTGTGGGCGAGGTCAGGCAGGGAGGGTGCCGGGCCGTATGCGCCGGACAGTTCCCGCCGGATGTTCTCGGCGACCTCGGTGAGCAGGGCGGGATCGCGTGCGGTCAGGGGCAGGATGGCAGGGCCCGAGCGCGCACGGCGTTGCCTCGGCAGACCGGCCGTTCCGTCCGCCGGGGCGGCTTCGAGCAGGACATGGGCGTTGGTCCCGCCGAAACCGAAGGAGTTGACGCCCGCCCGCGCCGGACCCTCATGGTCGGGCCAGGGAACCGGACGGGTCGGGATCTCGTACGGCAGCGTCGCCAGATCGATCGCCGGGTTGATCTCGTCGAGGTTGATGTGGGCCGGGACGGTGCGGTGCTTGAGGCTCAGCACCGTCTTGATGAGCCCGGCGATGCCCGCGGCCGACTCGCAGTGACCGATGTTGGCCTTTACCGAACCCACGTAGCACCGGCCGCCGGGCGTACGCCCGATGGACAGCGCGCGGCCCAGCGCACCCGCTTCGATGGGATCGCCGACCGGGGTGGATGTGCCGTGGGCCTCGACGTACTGGAGGTCGCCGGGCATGATGCCCGCCTCGGCGCAGACCCGCTCGACGAGCGTGACCTGGGCATCGGCGTTGGGGACGGTGATGCCGTCGGTACGCCCGTCCTGGTTGACGCCACTGCCGATGATCACCGCGTGCACGGGGTCGCCGTCACGCAGGGCGTCGTCCAGACGTTTGAGGACGATCACACCGACACCTTCCGCGCGGACGTAGCCGTTGGCTGAGGCGTCGAAGGTGCGTGACCGGCCATCAGGTGAGAGGAAGCCGCCCTTGGTCTCGGCGATGGTGTACTGCGGGGCGCTGTGCAGGAGCACCCCACCGGCGAGTGCCAGCTTGCTCTCACCGCGGCTCAGGCTCTGGCACGCCAGGTGGACGGCCACCAAGGAGGAACTGCACGCGGTGTCGAGAGAGACACTGGGACCGCGGAAGTCGAAGCAGTACGAGATGCGGTTCGACACCATCGTCATCATGGTGCCGGTCGCGGTGTGGGCGGTGAGCGTCTCGAAACCGAGGTCGGCGAACTGAAGGATCTTGTAGTCGAGGGTGAAGGCGCCCACGAAGACACCGACGTCCTGACCCGCGAGTTCCGCCGGTTTCTGCCCGCCGTCCTCCAGCGCCTCCCAGGTCACCTCCAACAGCTTGCGCTGCTGCGGGTCCATATGGGCGGCCTCGCGCGGGCTGATACCGAAGAAGGCCGGATCGAACTCGTCGAAGCCGTCGATGTATCCACCGCGCCCGCCGACCAACCGGCCGGGCCTGGCCTGGTCCTGGCTGGCGAGTGTCGTGATGTCGTACCGGTCGGACGGCGTCGGGACGATGCAGTCCTTGCCGTGCAAGAGGTTCTGCCAGAAGGTCCGGTAGTCGGATGCTCCACCGGGCAACCGGCAGCCCATTCCGATGATCGCGACCTTGTCTCGCGTGGCAACGCGCTGTAACTCCGACATGGGCATTCCTTGAAGAGGCAATGATGGGGAGTCGCCGGTTGACAGGGGACGGCCGGCCGGCACGCGGCCGCCACCGTACTCGGGCGTGGCGGAAGTACGGTCACACGGAGTGCGAGATCACCTCGACCGGGTACCGCTGATCTCGGTGCGACAGCGACGCGCTCCCCACGGACGACCGTTCCAGCCCGGTCGGCCGGAAGGGCGTTTCACCGGACAGCCGGCGTGACGGTGCCCGGGGCCGTGCTGCTGAGGTACGTGGTGCTTTCACCCCGCGACGACTCGCGGAGTGAAGGCGGATGAGGTCTCTTTCGCAGCTCTTGCCGGAGTGGCCGGCTACAGGCGGTCGAAGGAGCAGTGGCTGGGGGCCGACTCGCTGGGGGTGTCGAGGATGACGACCTGGTTGGGCAGGTTGTAGTAGGGGCGCAGGGCCTGCTTGGTGGCGCGGGAGACGGTCCGTGCCTCGTAGGGGTTGTTCCAGCGCGAGACGAGGTTCCACTGGAACTCGTAGGGGCTGGAGCAGGTCGCCTGGGTGACGAAGGGCTTGAAGCCGTCGTAGAGGCTGCCGGGCTTCAGGCACTTCTGGGTGTCGGTGTTGCGGATGATGCAGCACTCGCTCTGCACCCGCTCCAGGCGCCAGGAGTCTCCGCTGGAGAGTTCGTTCCGGGCGTGGATGAGGATGTCGTTCTGGTGGTTCATGCCGAAGCCGTAGGGCACCAGGTGGCCGCTGGTCGCGGAGTTGACGATGCGCCAGGGGCCGCTGTCGAACTCGGCGGCGGTGGCGGTGTGGGAGGTGACGGCCAGCAGACCGAACAGAGCGGCCGGCATGACCGTGAGCCGGGCCAGGGGCTGGAAGAGCGGAAGAAGCGCTTGCTGCGCACGGGTGTTCTCCTTGTGCGAGGGGACGGCGCTCTCTGGCGTTGGTCTGCTACCGGTGTCGCGGCTGTCCAGCGGGGGCCGCGGGCAGCGCACGGCAACCCGCCGTCACAGCGTGACTGAGGTGATCGCGGGCGAGCCGCCCGAAAGGGGGATGGAAACCGGGAGCGGCCAAGAGGCAGGTCGCTTCGGGCCGTCAGGTGTCGGCATACGGTTCTGCCCGGCCGGCAGCGTGCAGTGCGTCGTGCGGACGTGGTCGGCCTTGGAGGGTGAGCCGGCCCGGCCCGCGTCAGATGGGGCGTCACCACTATGCGGTGTCACGCACAGAGAGCGCAACGGCGCTCTCGGTAACCATTCGTGTGGGTGAGGCATTTCCGCCGGAGCGCGCGACTCCGCTTCTTCTGGAGCCCTGCACGCCGGGGCGAGGAGTGCGACAACGGCACAGTCGCGCGCTGTTGCAGCCCAGCCTCCCGCATCCGCGCCGGTGGTACGCGACCTGTCCGCCGCCATGTTTCGTGCGCCGAAGGCCGACTCGGCGGCGCATGCGTCTTCGTGCGGAGCGAGAGGCCGCTCGAGGTGAGGCGGGGCCCGTGGAACGAGGAGCCGAAAACGGCCGGCGAGAAGTGCACAGCACCACCGCACCCGGGCCGCAGTGATCCCGCCCCTCATCAGCCTTCCCATACGCCGCGCCGGCGGTCCGCCGCTGGAAGCAGGTCCGCCACGTCCGGCTTCACGTACCACCTCTTCGTCGTCTTCACGTTGGTGTGCCCTTGAGCACCTTCGACACGGCCGGAACGGAGACGCCCGCGGACTCGGCGATGTACGCAACGGTCACCGGCCCGGGCCCGGCGCCAGGCTCACGGTGTTCGTCCGCCGAAGGTCTTCCCGATCGGCCGGCCGGCACGGTCGCCTTCCCCATCCCCCGACTGCTGCGACCGCCCTTCCGACTCCTTGCGTCAAGGGTGCGGTTGGAGCGCTGCGCCGACGGTCGCGGACTGCTCGGCGACGCGCTGCCTCACCGCGTCGGGAACCACGGTGACGGGCACGACGTCCTGAGCCGGGACCGTGCCCGCCCGGAGATCTCCCGAGCGGACACGGCGCTCAGCCGCGGGCGGTGCCGTGCAGGGTGCAGGTGCTCGGCGGGAGGGTGTCGCCGGTGCGGGTGGCCGGCCTGGAAGCCGATGCACCGACGCCCGGGGTCCCACCGCAGCCGGAGCCGGGGCGGCCGTGCCGGCGGACGCGGCAGCCGTGCGGGAAGGCCGTGGCCGGGGTGTCGTCGCCCTGGCCACGGCCCAGTGCCGTGTCGCTCACGCGCGGTTCCACTTCTGGTTGGCCTGGCCGTTGCAGGTCCACAGCACCAGCGGGGTCCCGTTGGCGGTGCCGGCACCGTTGGCGTCGAGGCACAGTCGGGAGCGGACGTTGCGGATCGAGCCGTCGGAGCCGACGGTCCACTTCTGGTTGTCCTGGCCGTTGCAGGGCCAGGTGATGACACGGGTGCCGTTGGTGGTGCCCTGGTTGTAGGCGTCCAGGCACTTGTCGCCGTAGACGCGGATCTCGCCGCCCGCCCATGTGGTCCACAGTTGGTTGGCGGCCGTGTGGCAGTCCCACAGCAGAGTCGCGGCGCCGGCGGCCGTCGAGGCGTTGTCCACGTCCAGGCAGCGGTCGGAGGCGTCGCCCCGCAGGCGTGAGGTGGTGGCGGCCAGCGGGCTGCCGCCGCTCACCCGGTACGCGGCGACGCCGTGCGCGGGGACGCTCGCCGAGATCTGCCCGGACGTGCTCGACGTGCCGCCGGTCCACAGGTCGGTGAGGGTGAACGGTCCTCCGCCCAGGCCGATCTGGGCGGCCGTCGCGGTGACCGTCGCCGCGCTCCCGCCCCGGTTGAACAGCCCCACCGCGACCGAACCGTCCGCCAGGGGCTTGGCGAACACCTCGATGGTGCCGTCATCGCGCACCCTGCGTCCGCCCGCGCCCTGGGAGTCCTGGTTCACCGCCAGCAGGCGCGGGTTGCGCAGGATCGCGCTGACGTCGGCGGACATCGTGCGGATGTCGTTGCCGGCCATCAGCGGGGCGCTCATCAGCGCCCACAGGGCGAAGTGGGAGCGGGACTCGGTCAGCGACAGGCCGGGGCGGCCGACGACCAGCATGTCGGGGTCGTTCCAGTGCCCCGGGCCGGACTGTGCGGCCAGCGGCGCGTTGACGTCCAGGACGTTGCCGACGCCCATCGGGTAGCTGTTGGTGTTGCCGTTCTGCCAGATGTCGAGCAGGTCCTCGGTCGTCCGCCACAGGTCGGCGACCTCGCCCCAGTTGTACGTGGACCCCGTGATGGCGTGGAAGCTGTTGGGGTTGATGCTGTAGACGATCGGCCGGCCGGTGGCGCGCAGGGCATCACGCATCAGCGTGAACCGCGCGACCTGCTCGTCACGGGTGCCGCTCGAGGAACACCAGTCGTACTTGAGGTAGTCGACCCCCCACGTGGCGAACGTGGCGGCGTCCTGGACCTCGTGGCCCCTGCTGCCCGTGGAGCCCGGGTAGGTGCCCACGGTCTGCGCGCAGGTGCGCTCGCCCGGCACCTGGTAGATGCCGAACTTCAGGCCCTTGCCGTGGATGTAGTCCCCGAGGGCCTTCATCCCGCTCGGGAACTTCGTCGGGTTGGCCCGCAGGTTGCCCTGCGCGTCACGCTGCGGGTCGAACCAGCAGTCGTCGACCACCACGTACCGGTAGCCGGCGTCCCGCATGCCCGAGGACACCATGGCGTCGGCGGCCTGGCGGACCTGGGCCTCGGTGATCCCGCACCCGAAGCTGTTCCAGCTGTTCCAGCCCAGCGGTGGGGTGAGCGCCGGACTGCCCGGCGCGGCCGTGGCGGTGGACTGCGCCGAGGCCGTCACGGAGGCGGTCACCGTCAGCGCGGCGGCCGTGAGGAGGCGGAACAGTCGTCCGCGTAATCGTCTGGGCACCGGGACTCCTTCGGCAGGGAAAAGGGAGGAGAGGGTTCGAAATTTCGGTTGACGTTCGGAAACCTCGGATGCCCCACGGATACTAGAGAGGCGACCGGTCATGTCAACACCTCGGCGGGGGACAGGATTTGTCGCGCGATCAGCAAGGGAGCAGGGCCGAGGCGCATCGACTCCACACCAGGCGCTTCGAACGTTTCGAAGCGGCGCACGACTTATGCGAGAAGGGTTGACGGGGTACGCCAACCTCCTATCATCCAGAATGCTCGACAAGTCGCACCACGTTCGACATTTCGAATGCGACAGAGCCACTCCGACCGATGAACTCGAGGTGAACACCTCCATGGATCTGTCATGGTCGCATCAACCCCTCACTCGTCGCCGCACGCTCGCGGCCGCCACCGGCCTGGCCGCCGGCGCCCTCCTCCCGCCCGGGCCCGCCCTCGCGGCCGCGGCGCAGTACGCGAACCCGGTGATCTGGCAGGACTTCGCGGACATCGACATCATTCGCGTCGGCGACACCTACTACGCCTCGGCCTCGACGATGCACTACTCGCCGGGCGCGCCCGTTCTGCGGTCGTACGACCTGGTGAACTGGGAGATCGCCGGCCATTCGGTACCCGTCCTCGACTTCGGCGCCAAGTACGACCTGAACGGCGCCCGCGGCTACGTCAGAGGAATCTGGGCGTCGTCACTGGCCTACCGGCCCAGCAACAGGACCTTCTACTGGCTCGGCCAGATCGACTTCGCCCGGACGTACCTCTACACCGCCACCGCGGTGGAGGGACCGTGGAACAGGCTGACGACGATCAGCACCCCCTACTACGACGCCGGCCTGCTCGTCGACACCGACGACACCCTCTACGTGGCGTACGGCAACACCACCATCAGCGTGGCCCAGCTCTCGCCCGACGGCCGCACCCAGGTCCGTACGCAGGAGGTGTTCAGGACACCGTCCAGTGTCGGCACCTTGGAGGGCGCCCGGTTCTACAGGATCAACGGGCAGTACTACATCTTCCTGACCCGCCCCGCGAACGGCCAGTACGTCCTCAAGTCCTCGAGCGGCCCCTTCGGCCCGTACACGATGCGGCAGGTCCTCCTCGACCTGCGCGGACCGATCCCCGGCGGCGGCGTCCCCCACCAGGGCGGGCTGGTGCGGACGCAGAGCGGCGCCTGGTACTACATGGCCTTCGTCGACGCCTACCCCGGCGGCCGCATGCCCGCCCTGGCACCGGTCACCTGGACCGCGGACGGCTGGCCCGTCGTACAGCTCGTCAACGGCGCGTGGGGCACCACGTATCCCAGTCCGGCCGTGCCCACTCCGCCCCGCCAGGTCACCCCGATGACCGGCGTCGACACCTTCGACGGTACGACCCTGAAACCGGGATGGGAGTGGAACCACAACCCCGACAACACCAAGTGGTCGGTCGGCAACGGCCTGACGCTGCGGACCGCGACCGTCACCCACGACCTCTACTGGGCCCGCAACACCCTCACGCACCGCATCCAGGGCCCCACCTCCACCGCCACGGTCCAGCTCGACCACTCCGCGATGCGGGACGGCGACCGGGCCGGGCTCGCGCTGCTGCGTGACTCCTCCGCCTGGATCGGCCTCAAGCGCGACGGCGGTGCGACACGGGTGGTGATGGTCACCGGGCTGACCATGGACGGCAACTGGAACACCACCGGCACCGGCACCGAGATCGCGAGCGCGCCCGTCTCCGGCGGCCGCGTCTGGCTGCGCGCGAACGCGGACATCCGCCCTGGCGCACCGCGCCCCGGGACCTTCTCCTACAGCACCGACGGCATCACGTTCACCCGTCTCGGACCCGCCTTCTCCATGGGCAACGACTGGCGGTTCTTCATGGGCTACCGGTTCGCCCTCTTCAACCACGCCACTCAGGCCCTCGGCGGCGCGGTCCGCGTCACACGGTTCGAGGTGTCCACACCCTGAACCGATCCATCGACCGCACCGCCCGGCCCCCGCCCCGACCAGGAGAACCATGAGCCCGCTGAGACAGCTCGGTCCTCGCCGGGCATCCGTCCCGAGCGTGCCGGCCGCGACCGTCCCGATGAACCCGGCACCGCGACCGGCGTCAGCAAAAGAAGGGGCGGGCCGCGACCAGTACCCAAGCCATCGGACCGGACGGCAGTCGCTGCTTCCGCTGCCGGACCCCGACCACCCCGGCCGGCTCCCCGGACGCCCCGTGCCGCGTCCGGGAGCGACCCGTTCGGGCCGGGGCCCGCCCCTCCCGGACAGTGAGGAGTCAGGCGCTGGCCCGGACGGCCAGGCGGGTGGGGAGGACCAGCGGGGTGGGGTCCTGCCCGTTGACGAGCGCGACGAGCATGCGCGCCATCTCCCGTCCGAGGGCCTCTATGGGCTGATGGACGGTGGTGAGCGGCGGATCGGCGATCCGGGCGACCGCCAGGTCGTCGAAGCCGACCACGGCGACGTCGGCGGGGACCCGTCGGCCGGCCTCCCGCACGGTGCGCAGCGCTCCCGCCGCCATGTTGTCGTTGGCGGCGAACACTCCGTCCACGTCGGGGTGTTCCGCCAGCAGCGCGGCCATGGCGGCGGCTCCGCTGCGCTCCGTGAAGTCCCCCTCCAGCGGCGGGAACGGATCGAGACCGGCGCCCAGCATGGCATCCCGGTAGCCGCGGTACCGGGCGCGCCCGGCCCCGGTGTCCAGACGCCCGCAGATCACGGCCACGCGCCTCCGGCCGAGTGAGACCAGGTGCTCGGTCGCCTCGCGCGCTCCGCCGACGTTGTCCACGTCCACGTACCACCGGGGAGCCGAACCGACCGGGCGCCCGCCGAACACGACGGGCATCTGCGCCTCGTCGGCCATCCGGGTCAGCGGATCGTCCTCGCGCAGCGCCATCAGCATCACACCGTCCGCGCCCCTGGACCGCAGGAGCTCCTCGACCCGCTTGCGGCCCCGGTCGGAAGCGGCCAGGCACAGCATCAGATGCAGGTCGGCCTCGTCCAGGGCGGCCGACGCCCCCACGATCACCCGGGCGAAGAACGGATCGGCGAAGATCGACGGATCCTCTCCCGAGACGACCAGGGCGGCCGCTCCCGTCTGACGGGTGGCCAGCGCGCGGGCGGTCGGATTGGGTACGTAACCGAGTTGCCGCACGGCCCGTTCGACGGCCTCGCGCTTGGCGCGGCTGACGTGCGGGGCGTTGTTGAGGGCGCGGGAGGCCACGGAGCGGGAAACGCCGGCGCGTTCGGCCACCTCGTCGAGCGTCGGATGCCGACGCGGCGCTGCTTCTGCCATGGCCCGTGAGTCTTTCACAGGCGGGGAGCGCTCAGGGACGCATGAGATGGGACCGCTTCCAGTGCAATGGCCTACAAGACCTGCGTCCCCCTGTGAAAGTCGAATACTGCGCCGACCATTGACAGCTCCAACACCCACCCTCACGATTGGGACCGCTTCCAGTGGGAGCGCTCCCAAAGCGCACCTCCTCTGAAACCGAGGTACTGTCTTGAGCCGCAGAATCCGCACCCTGATGGCAGCGCTCTGTGCTCTGCCGCTGGCGTTCGCCGCCGCACCCCCCGCCCACGCGGCCGACCCCACCACCATGACCAACGGGTTCTACGTGGACCCCGACTCGAGCGCGAGGCGGTGGGCGGCCGCCAACCCGGGCGACGGCCGGGCCGCCGCGATCAACGCGTCCATCGCCAACACACCGATGGCCCGCTGGTTCGGCTCCTGGAGCGGCACCATCGGCACCGCGACAGGTGCCTACGCCGGAGCGGCGGACTCCCGGGACAAGCTGCCCGTCCTCGTCGCCTACAACATCTACCACCGTGACTACTGCGGCGGGCACTCCGCCGGCGGAGCCGCCTCGCCGTCCGCCTACGCCGGCTGGATCGCTCAGTTCGCCGGAGGCATCGCGGCCCGCCCGGCCGTCGTCATCCTCGAACCGGACTCCCTCGGGGACTACGGCTGCATGACCCAGGCCCAGATCGACGAACGCGAGGCCATGCTCACCGGTGCCCTCGCCGAGTTCAGCCGCCAGGCCCCCAACACCTGGGTCTACATGGACGCCGGCAACCCGCGCTGGGCCGACGCGGCGACCATGGCCCGGCGCCTCCACGAAGCCGGCCTCCGACAGGCCCACGGCTTCTCGCTCAACGTCTCCAACTACATCACCACCGCCGAGAACACCGCCTACGGCAACGCCGTCAACAACGAACTGGCCGCCCGCTACGGCTACACCAAGCCGTTCGTCGTGGACACCAGCCGCAACGGCAACGGCTCCAACGGCCAGTGGTGCAACCCCTCCGGCCGCCGCATCGGCACGCCCACCCGGACGGGCGGAGGCGCCGAGATGCTCCTGTGGATCAAGACCCCGGGCGAGTCCGACGGCAACTGCGGTGTCGGAACCGGCTCCACGGCCGGCCAGTTCCTCCCCGAGGTCGCCTACAAGATGATCTACGGCTACTGATCCAGGACTCCCGCCGCCCGCACAGGCGACCGGCAGCCCGCCGGGCGGCGGGCACTCCCCGGCCATCTCACCGGAGAGAGGCCGACGTGATCCCCCCTTGAGGGTCCGGGGCCGGGTCCGGTCGGGACCATCCGTCACGACAACTGCGGCTGCGGCTGCGGCTGCGGTACCAGCGGTTCCCGCTCCTCCCACCACGACAGGTCCGGCACCCTCAAAACCCTCAACGGTCTGGGCGCCTGTTGCTCGGCGTGTACTTGCGGCCATGCCGGCAACAGGTCCCCGGGGATCGTCCCGAAGCCGTCCGGGTTCTCGCCCACCGGTGGCCCGGTGGGCGGCGGCTATCGCACGAGGCAGGGCCGCTTCGCGTCGAACTGCCAGCCGGGGACCAGGTACTGCATGCCGATGGCGTCGTCCCGCGCCCCCAGGGCCTTCGTCCGGTAGAGCTCGTGGGCGGCGAGGAGGCGGTCCATGTCGAGCCGGACGCCGAGGCCGGGTGCGTCGGGGACGGCGATCTCCCCGCCGACGATGCGGGGCGGGGCGGTGGTGAGCCGCTCCAGGCCCTCCTGCCATATCCAGTGCGTGTCCAGGGCGTTGTACGCGCCGGGCGCCGCGGCTCCGCAGTGGGTGACCATGGCGAGCGAGATGTCGAAGTGGTTGTTGGAGTGGCAGCCCCAGGTCAGCCCCATCGCGTTGCACAGCTGTGCCACGCGCACGGAGCCCTGCATGGTCCAGAAGTGAGGGTCGGCCAACGGGATGGAGACCGACTGCAGGGCGAGGGCGTGGGTCAGCTGCCGCCAGTCGGTGGCGATCATGTTGGTCGCGGTGGGCAGGCCGGTCGCGCGGCGGAACTCGGCGAGGACCTCCCGCCCGGAGTAGCCGCCCTCGGCTCCGCAGGGGTCCTCGGCGTAGGCGAGCGTCCCGATCAGCGGCCGGCAGAGCTCGACGGCCTCGCGCAGCGACCAGGCGCCGTTCGGGTCGAGGGTGATCCGGGCCTCGGGGAAGCGGTCCTTCAGCGCACGGACGGCCTTGACCTCCTCCGCACCGTCCAGGACGCCGCCCTTCAGTTTGAAGTCGCGGAAACCGTACAGCTCGTAGGTGGCCTCGGCCTGGCGGACGATCGCCTCGGGAGTCAGTGCCTCCTCGTGCCGGATCCGGTACCAGTCGGTCTCCGCGTCGGGTTCGCGGACGTACTCGAGGTCGGTGTGGTCGGGGTTGCCGACGTAGAAGAGGTAGCCCAGTACCCGTACCGAGTCGCGCTGCTGACCGTCCCCGAGGAGCGCCGCGACCGGTACGTCGAGGTGCTGGCCCAGGAGGTCCAGCAGGGCCGACTCCACGGCGGTGACCGCGTGGACGGTGGTGCGCAGGTCGAAGGTCTGCGCTCCGCGTCCGCCGGAGTCGCGGTCGGCGAAGCGGTCCGCGATCTCCCGCAGGACGCGCTTGTAGTCGCCGACCTTCGCACCGACCACGAGCGGCTCGGCGTCCCGCAGGGTCTGTGTGATCTTCTCCCCGCCGGGCACTTCGCCCAGGCCCGTACGCCCTTCGGAGTCCGTCAGGACGACGACGTTGCGCGTGAAGTAGGGACCGTGGGCGCCGGAGAGGTTCAACTCCATGCAGTCACGGCCCGCCACGGGGTAGACGGAGAACGCGGTGACGGTCGGCTGGCTCGTGCTCATGCTCTCTTCACATTCCTTGTACGACGGGGGAGGAGGGGCAGGACGGACGGTCACAGGCCGAGGACGTCAAGAGTCCACTCGGCCACCAGGACACCGCCCAGGCCGAGGACCGCCAGCACCGTCGTGTACGTGGTGCGGACCTTGATGGCCTGAACGACCGAGAGGTTGAAGTACTCCTTGAACAGCCAGAAGCCGGGGTCGTTGACGTGCGAGAAGGCGATGGAACCACAGGAGACGGCGAGCACCATCATCTCGGCGTGGGCTCCGCTGCCGGCGAGCAGGGGCAGCACCACGCCGGAGGCCGTGACCACCGCGACCGTCGCCGAGCCCAGGGCCACCCGGAGGATGGCCGCGATCAGCCAGGCGAGGACGAGGGCGGAGACGGACCAGGAGTCGGTGACGTCCTTGATGTAGTCGGAGATGCCTCCTTCGACCAGGACGTTCTTGAAGGCGCCGCCGGCCCCGATCACCAGCAGGATCATCGCCATGGCCTTGACCGCCGAGGAGCAGGAGTCGCCGACCTCCGACAGGCTGCGGCCGATCCTCGGCCCGAAGGCCCAGGTGGCCAGGAGCAGGGTCAGCAGGAGGGCGATGGGGGCCGAGCCGATGAACGCGACGGAGTGCAGGAACGGGCTCTCGTCGGAGGTGGCCATGTCGGTCACCGCGGCGCCGGCGATCAGGACGACGGGGAAAAGGGCCACCGACAGCGACCAGCCGAGGCCCGGCATCTCCTCGTCGGTGAACTCGCGCTCGGTGACCAGGCCCTTGGGGATGGCGGGGTTCATCGCCTTGATGAACGGCAGGCGCGGCCAGAGCAGTGCGATGAACGCGCCGACCGGAATCGCGATGAAGAGACCGTAGAAGAGGGTCAGCCCGACGGAGGCGTCGAACGTCGCGGCGACGGCGGTGGGGCCGGGGTGCGGCGGCAGGAAGCTGTGCATGGTGGACAGGGAGATCGACATGGGCAGCCCGACCCACAGCAGGTTCGCCCCGGTGACCCTGACCAGGGTGAACGCGATGGGCACGACGATGATGAAGGCGACCTCGTAGAACATCGTCACGCCGATGAGCATGGACGTGACCACCATGGCGACCTGGACCCAGCGGGGACCGAAGGCGTCGAGGAGTCTGCCGGCTATGCGCTGGGCGGCACCGGAGTCGCCCATGATGCTGCCGACCATGGCACCGAGTCCGATGGTGAGCATCGTGTCACCGATCTGGCCGCCGATGCCGTCCGCGAGGATGTCCGGGATGTCCACCAGCGGAATCCCCTGGACCACGGCGACGCCGACCGCCACCAGCAGGAGCGCCGCGAAACCGTTCAGTTTCAGTCTGGTCATGAGGAGCAGCAGAACCAGAACGCTGATTCCGACTACGAGAAGTGGCATGTCAGTTCCCCTTTGAACTGTGGGTTGGGGGACGGGCCGGCCGGCCCGGGCGTGCGGCACGCTCCGGTGGGGGACGAGCGGGACGGCCGGACGGGGTGCGGCCGTGACGTCGGGCCGTGGCGGTCGGGGAGGAGCGGGACACGGGCGGGGCGGCGCGCCGGACCGGCTCGTGACCGGTGCCGGTGCCCGGCCGTCTCCCCCGTCCCCGCGCTCCCCGCCCCGGCCCACGACGGCAGCCGTGAGCGGCGGAGCCGGCTCCCCGCTGTCGGACGGAGGACCAAAGCGGCCGGTGTGGCACACGGGATCCTGGTCGGCCGTGCGCTCACGCTCCGCGGGGCGCCTGGCCGGCGCGATCCGTCACGGCATCGAGGACCTCGGGCGGGATCCGGTCACTCGGGGCGGACCGCACCGACGGCGCTCCGGGACGGCGGCCACCGGCGCGTTCTGCCGGACGGAAGCAGGCATGGTCGCATCTCCTGGACGGGGGGCGCGACAAGCACTGCCGCGTACGATCCGAGCCACCGAACCGGTGGCTGAGTTGACCGTAGAGACGGTTCCGATGCACGTCTATGTCGAATATTGTTGGCTGCAATACCTTCTCTGTATGACTACTTCGTGACGGGGACGTGCCAGGCACGTGTCACAGGTGCTGCAGGAGCGCGTCCAGGGCCGGATTGTCGTTGTTCTTGCGCCACACGAGGTTCAGTTCGACGGGCTGGGGGTCCGGTAGGACCACGGGCCGGAAGACGATCCCGCTGTAGCGCATCCGGGCCGCGGCCTCGGGGACGAGGGCGAGACCCCAGCCGCCGCTGACCAGGGCCAGGATGCTGTGGACCTGGGTGAGGTACTGGGTGAAGACGGGCCAGACGTCCGCAGCCCTGAAGACGCTGATCAGCAGCTCGTGGAAGTAACGGGCCTCGCTGGGCGAGTACATGAGGAAGTCCTCGTCGGCGAAGTCCTCGACCCGCATGGGCTCGTCCGTGGCGGCCAGCCGGTGTCCTGCGGGCAGGGCGGCCAGCAGCCCCTCCCGCACGGCCGTCCGGGAGACCAGATCGGCCCCGGTGGCCGAGGGCCGGGCGAGCCCGAGGTCGAGCGAGCCCTCGCTGAGGGCCTCCAGCTGACGGCGGGTGACGAGCTCCTGGAGGAGGATCTCCACTCCCGGCAGCGCCGCCCGCGCGGTGTCCAGGAGACCTCCGAGAGCGGAGTAGGCGCCGGCCGCCGTGAAGCCGACGGCGATCGCCCCCGCCTCGCCGGTGGAGACGCGGCGCACGGCGAGGGTGGCCTGCTCGGACTGGCGCAGGATGCGGCGGGCCTCGATCAGGAAGGCCCGGCCGGCGGGGGTGAGCCGCACGGTGCGGTTCGTCCGGTCCAGCAGCTGCACGCGCAGCTCGCTCTCCAGTAGCTGGATCTGGCGGCTCAACGGCGGCTGGGTCATGTTCAGCCGTTCCGCGGCACGGGTGAAGTGCAGTTCCTCGGCCACGGCCACGAAGCTCGTCAGCTGAGCAAGGGTGAACATTGATGCTCTCCAGGTATTGCGGCATCCAAAATCTATGTTGGACGTGAATCACGCGTGACCGTAGCGTCAACGGCGGACAGTCGGCGACCGGAGAGTCGTCCGGCACCCGGCGCACGTGCCGTGACGGGCCCGTCGCGACGGCCGGGAGGCCTCCTTCCGGGCCGGCCCTCCGTCACGCACGTGCGGACGTCGGCTGTCCGGCCCCGACAACCGGTGCGCCGCCCGTGCGCGTCCGCTTGCGACGGACGTCGCCGTGCCGGACCCGGCCGCGGTCGCGGGCCCCGCACCGACCGCCTCGACCCCAGGGACAGGACGTAGGGACATGACGTGGTGACCACGCCGCGTACGGCGCCGCACGCCGTACGCACCGCAGCCGGGACCGCACCGGCCGGCGAAGCGAGGGCCCCCGGTGACCGGCCCCGCACACACACGGTCGCGGCGGAAGGGGCCGGTACCCGCCCCTGACCCGTCGCCCCCTCGGTTCCCGCCCCGGCCGGCGCTCCCCGGATCCCGGCGCGGGTGGCGTCGACCAGGACAGCCGCGCCACCCGCGCCGTCACCGCCTGCCGCCCCACCCGCCCGCCGCATCGCCGGCGTCCCGCCCCTCCCCCGCCCCACCACGACTCCCAGGAGCCCTCTCATGACGTCCTTCACCCCGACGGAACTCGGCCGGCGCATCGGCTCCGGACTGCTGTCCTTCCCCGTCACCCACTTCCGTGACGATCTGTCCTTCGACGAGGACGCCTACCGCGAGAACATCGTCCGCCTGGCCAAGTACGACGTCGGCGGCCTCTTCGCCGCCGGCGGCACGGGCGAGTTCTTCTCCCTCACCCCCGGCGAGGTCGAACGCGTCGTCACCGCGGCTGCCGACAGCGCCCCCGACGGCACCCCGATCCTGGCCCCGGCCGGCTACGGCACCGCCACCGCGATCGAGTTCGCCGCCGCCGCCGAACGCGCCGGCGCCGACGGCATCCTGCTCTTCCCGCCCTACCTCACCGAAGCCGGACAGGAAGGCCTGGCCCGGCACGTCGAAGCCGTCTGCCGCGCCACCTCCCTCGGCGTCGTCGTCTACAGCCGCGCCAACGCGGTCTACTCCGCCGACACCGTCGCCCGCCTCGCCGACACCTGCCCCAACCTGATCGGCTACAAGGACGGCGTCGGCGACATCGACACGATGACCCGCATCCACACCCGCCTCGGTGAGCGCCTCACCTACATCGGCGGCCTGCCCACCGCCGAGACCTTCGCCCTGCCCTATCTCCAGCTGGGCGTGACGACCTACTCCTCGGCCATCTTCAACTTCCTGCCCGGGTTCGCCCTCGACTTCTACGGCGCCGTCCGCGAGCGCCGGCACGCCGACGTCACCCGGATGCTGGCGGACTTCGTCCTGCCCTACACCGAGATCCGCAACCGCCGGGCCGGCTACGCGGTCAGCATCGTGAAGGCCGGCATGACCGCCACCGGCCACGGCGCGGGCCCGGTCCGCCCCCCACTCACCGACCTGGCCCCGCAGGAACTCGACGAGCTCAGGGCCCTGATCACCGCGCTGCCCGCCGCGGCGATCTGACCCCCGCCCCAGCCGCCTCGGGAGGAGGGCTCCCCGCACGGGCAGCGCCGCCGTCCCCCGCCACACGGCTCACCCGCCTGCGAACGGCCTGAGAGGGGCGATGGCCGTCACCGGGACCGGGCGGCCGGGGTACGTTCCCCGGCCGCCCGGTCGGCTCGGGAGCCGCCGCCGGGCGCCGCGCCCCCGCGCAGGAGCCATGGTGAACACGTCCCGTGACGCATGAGGCCGGTGCGGGCGGCGCGCCGGGCCCCGCCTCCGGGAACGGGCGCCGGAGAGCCGGCTCGGTGCTCCCGCCGGGGAAGCCGCCCGGCAGCCGCTGACATGCCGCCCGTCCGTTACCCGTCTAGCGTGGACCGGGCAGGCGTTGTCGCGGAAAGGAACCGCCCATGCCGGTCGCCCGGAAACCATTGCACGGCCGCACCGCCGTGGTGACCGGGGCCGCCCGCGGTCTCGGCGCGGCCCTGGCCCGGGTCCTGGTCGACCGGGGCGCCACCGTGGCGCTGCTGGGCCGCGAGGAGAGGACGCTGGCAAGGGTCAGGGACTCGTTGCCGGCGGGGAGCTCGGTGTGCTGGGAGGTCGACGTCACCGACGACCGGGGCATGGGTCTGGCCGCTTCCGGGATCCGCGCGCGGCTCGGGCCGCCGTCGGTGGTGGTCGCCAACGCCGGGGTGGCGGAGGGCGGCCCGTTCGCGGAGTCGGATCCCGCCGTCTGGCGCCGCGTCGTCGAGGTGAATCTCGTCGGCAGCGCGGTCACCGCGCGGACGTTCCTGCCCGACCTGTTCGACACGCACGGTTACTTCTTGCAGGTGGCGTCGCTGGCGTCCATAGGCGCGGCACCGATGATGAGCGCCTACTGCGCGTCGAAGGCGGGAGTCGAGTCGTTCGCCCACGCGCTGCAGGCGGAGGTCGCCCACCGGCACGTGGGGGTGGGGATCGCCTACATCAACTGGACGGACACCGACATGGTGCGCGACGCCGACGAGTACGCGGTGCTGCGGGAGTTGCGCGGGCACATGCCGCGACCGGCGCGCAAGGTGTACTCCGCCGCGTACGTGGCGGACCGGCTGGTCCGCGCCGTCGAGCGGCGCCGTCCCTCCGTCTACGTGCCGCGCTGGTTGCGCGGGACCCAGCTCGTGCGCGCCGCGATGCCGCCCGTCGTCACGTCGCTGTCGCGACGCGAACTGCCACGGCTGTCCGCCCGGGAGCCGTTCTCGGCGACCGGACTGCTCGGCGCCGGCGGCCGGGCCGACCAGGCGGGCGGCACCGGCGCTCCGAGCGGTTGAACGGCCGATCGCGCCCTCGCCGTGCATCCGCCCCGGGTGCCGGGGGCGAAGCAGTGCCGACCGGGCCTGTCCGCCTCTCCGGGGGCCCTCGAGGCCGGGAGGGCGGGCGGTCCCGCCGAACGGCGGGAGGACGGTCTCGCCGCATCGGCCGCGGACCACCGCGCCGCGACGCGCGCGGTCGCGTGGTGGCGGCCGTGAGCGACCCGGCGCCGAACGGTGTCCTGGAACGAGCCGGAGGGAAAGACCGTGGGGACGAACGGACCGCGGGACGCGGAGCAACTGCACTGTCTGGTGACCGGCGCCTCCGGGTACATCGGCGGGCGACTGGTGCCGGAGCTGCTGGAGGCCGGTCACCGGGTCCGCTGCCTGGTCCGTTCCCCCGCCAGACTGCGTGATCAGCCCTGGGCGGCGGAGGCCGAGAGCGTCCGGGGGGACGTCACCGACGCGGGGTCGGTGGCCGAGGCCATGCGCGGTGTCGACGTCGCCTACTACCTGGTGCACGCCCTCGGATCCGGTGCGGGTTTCGAGGAGACCGACCGCCGTGCGGCGCGGATCTTCGCCCGGCAGGCGCACGCGGCGGGCGTCCGGAGGATCATCTACCTGGGCGGCCTCACACCGCGGGACGTCCCCGAGCGTTCGCTCTCCCCGCACCTGCGTTCCCGCGCCGAGGTCGGCCGCATCTTCCTGGACTCCCCGGTGCCCGCGACCGTGCTGCGGGCCGCGGTCGTCATCGGCTCGGGGTCGGCCTCCTTCGAGATGCTGCGCTATCTGACCGAGCGGCTGCCGGTCATGGTGACCCCCAGCTGGGTGCACACCCGCACGCAGCCCATCGGGGTCCGCGACGTGCTGCGCTACCTGGTCGGCTCCGCCACCATGCCGGACGAGGTCGACCGGTCCTTCGACATCGGCGGACCCGACGTCCTCACCTACGAGGACATGATGCGCCGCTACGCCGTCGTGGCCGGCCTGCGCCGGCGGATCATCGTGCCGGTGCCGGTGCTCACCCCCCGGCTGTCCAGTCACTGGATCGGCCTGGTGACCCCGGTGCCGGCCGCCATCGCCCGGCCCCTGACGGAGTCCCTGCGCCACGAGGTCGTCTGCCACGAGCACGACATCGCCCGGTACGTCCCCGACCCTCCGGGGCATCCCCTGCCGTTCGACGAGGCGCTGGCCCTGGCGCTGCGGAGGGTCCGGGAGGCCCAGGTCGCCACCCGCTGGTCGTCCGCGTCCGTCCCGGGAGCTCCCAGCGATCCCCTCCCCACCGACCCCGACTGGGCCGGCGGCAGCCTCTACCAGGACGAGAGGCGGCTTCCCGTCGACGCGTCCCCGCAGGCGCTGTGGAAGGTGATCGAGGGGATCGGCGGCGAGAACGGCTGGTACTCCTTCCCGCTGGCCTGGGCGGTGCGCGGTCGGCTGGACCGGTTCGTCGGCGGTGTCGGCCTGCGCCGCGGCCGACGTGACGCGGAGCACCTGCGCGTCGGCGACTCGCTGGACTTCTGGCGCGTCGAGGAGATCGAACCGGTGCACCTGCTGCGGCTGCGGGCGGAGATGCGGCTCCCGGGGCTGGCGTGGCTGGAGATGTACGTCGAGACGGACCCCGAGGGCCGCACCCGGTACCGGCAGCGCGCCCTGTTCCACCCGCGGGGACTGTTCGGCCACGCCTACTGGTGGTCCGTCTCCCCCTTCCACTCCGTCGTCTTCGGCGGCATGGCCCGCAACATCACCCGGACCGCCGCCAGGGGACCGGTGCCCCGCAGGAGTGATCGTCGCGCCGGGCGCATCCGCGGCCTGTGCGACCGGCGAAGTGTCCGGCAGCGGACATCCGCTCACGCACCGCCGCACCAGGAGTGACGCCATGACCGTCGCGGTCGTCCTGTTCACCTCGGACCTGCGCCTGCACGACCATCCGCCGCTGCGCGCCGCGCTGGAGGCGGCGGACGAGGTGGTGCCGCTGTTCGTGCTGGACTCCGGGATCGGTGCGGCCGGCTTCGACGCTCCCAACCGGCGGGCCTTCCTCGCCGACTGTCTGCGGGACCTCGACGCCTCGCTGCGCCGCCGCGGCGGCCGGCTCGTCGTCCGGGCGGGGGCGGTGGCCCGGGAGGTGTGCGCGGTCGCCGCCGAGTGCGGGGCCTTCGAGGTGCACATGTCCGCGGGCGTCACCGCGTACGCCCACCACCGTGAGGAGCGGCTGCGCGAGCGGCTCGGCGGCAGCGGCGTGGCACTGCGCGTGCACGAGACGGTGCTCACCGCCGTCGCTCCGGGAGCGGTGACGCCCTCGGGTTCCGACCACTACGCCGTGTTCACCCCCTACTTCCGCCGCTGGGACCGGGAGCCGCTGAGGGCGTTCCTCCCCGCGCCGCGCGCCGTGCGCGTTCCCGACGGGGTGCGCGGCCGGCCGGTGCCCGGGCGCGCGGACGTGTCCGGCGTCTCGCCCGGTCTCCCGGCCGGAGGGGAGACCGCCGGCCGCGACCGGTTCGCGCGGTGGCTGCGGGCCGGGCTGTCCCACTACGAGGACCGGCACGACGACCTGGCCGGTGACGCGACCTCGCGGCTGTCGCCGTACCTCCACTTCGGGGCCCTGTCCCCGGTGGAACTCGTGCACCGTGCCCGGGGGCACGGCGGGCCCGGCGCGGACGCGTTCGTGCGCCAGCTGTGCTGGCGGGACTTCCACCACCAGGTGCTGGCCGCGCGGCCCGAGGCGTCCGTGACGGACTACCGCACGCGCCACGACCGCTGGCGTGACGAGGAGGACGCCGCCGACGACATCGCCGCGTGGCGGGAGGGGCGTACGGGATATCCGGTCGTCGACGCGGCCATGCGTCAGCTGCGCCACGAGGGCTGGATGCACAACCGCGCGCGGCTGCTGGCGGCGAGCTTCCTGGCCAAGACGCTGTACGTGGACTGGCGGATCGGCGCACGGCACTTCCTGGACCTGCTCGTGGACGGCGACATCGTCAACAACCAGCTCAACTGGCAGTGGGTCGCCGGCACCGGCACCGACACCCGCCCCCACCGCGTCCTCAACCCCCTCGCCCAGGCGAAGCGGTTCGACCCGGGCGGCGCCTACGTACGCCGCTGGGTCCCCGAGCTCGGGGACGTGACCGGCACAGCGGTGCACGAGCCCTGGCGGCTCCCGGCGGACCGACGCGAGGAACTCGGCTACCCCGGCCCGCTCATCGACCTCGCCGACGGACTCGCGCGCTTCGAGCACGCCCGCGGCCGCGCCTGAGGCGGCCCCGTCGCGCGCCGGCTCCTCGGCGGCCGGCCCGGCCCTGCGCGGACGCGGCCGAGCACGACGGGAACCTCCGCGTCACCCCTGCCGCCCCAGGTCGGCGAGCACCTCCCGTGCGGCACGCGTGCCCGACGCCAGAGCGCCCTGCACCGATCCGGTGGCCCGGTGGTCCCCGCACACGTACCTGCCGGGGCCGAAACGGGTCGTACGGCTCAGCGGCCAGGGCGGAAGCATCGCGGGCAGCGCGCCCTCGACGGTGTGGGCGGCGATCTGGCTCCAGCCGCTCGTGTCGGCGCCGTACAGGTCGGCCAGCCGGCGGCGCACCCCGTCCGCCGCACCGGGCCGGTCCCGTCCCAGTACGGAGGTGGAGACCAGCGCGGTGCCGGGCGGCGCGTACGTGGGGGCCACCTCGCTGAGCACACAGGTGTTCAGGACCGCTCCGGTGCCGTCCACCCGCAGGATCGGTTCCGCCGACGGCACGGCGTCGGTCGCGTGGTAGTAGGTGGTGACCGTGCGTCCGTCCGGCACGGACAGGCCCGGCAGCAGGCGGCCCGCGGTGGCCGCGTCCGTCGCGACCACGACGGCGGGGGCCGGCACGTCGGCGCCGTCCCCCAGGAGCACCCCCTCGTCGGTGACCTCGGCGACGGGCGTCCCGAGCCGCAGGACGCCGCCCGGCAGGCCGTCGGCGAGCCGGGCCGGCACCGCTCCGATGCCGGCGGCGGGCAGGCACAGGGATCCGCGGACCATGCTCCGCCAGACGAGGTGGAAGAAGCGCGCGGAGGTCTCCAGGCGGTCCTCCAGGAACACTCCGGACAGGAACGGCCGCAGTACGCGCGCGATCACCTCGTCCGACAGGAACGCGCGGGACAGGGCCGCCGAGGTCGGGCGGTCCGCGCGGCGTTTCAGGACGTCCACCGGCAGCACCGCGTCGCGGGCGGTGAGCGCCGCCAGCGCGGCCAGGTCACGGGCCGTGAGCACCCTCCCCGGCAGCAGCGCACGTACCGCGCCCGGACTCCGGGTGGGATCGGCGAGGCGCGCCGACCCGGTCGGGGTGTGGACGACGATGCCCGCGGTGAAGGGCCGCAGCCGGAGGCTTCTCAGGTCCAGGCGGCGTTTCACCTGCGGATACGAGGTGTTGAACACCTGGAAGCCGCGATCCAGCAGGAACCCGTCCCGCCGGTCCGTACGCATCCGGCCTCCCACGCCGTCGGACGCCTCCAGCAGGGCCACCCGCAGTCCGGCACGGCACAGATCCAGTGCGCAGGCCAGACCGGCCAGACCGGCACCGACGACGACGGCGTCCGGTGCCCCGCGGTGTTCGTGGGTCATGTCTCTCCTCGTTCGACGCGGTGTCCGTGACGCGGGGCCGGCCGTCGGGCCCGTCCGTCCGGCCGGTGCCCCGGACCTGCCGGTGCTCCGGACCTGCCGGTGCTCCGCACCTGCCGCCGGCACCGCCGGTCCGGCGGACCACGTTCCCGGGGCCGGTGCCGGGCGCCACGGCCGGGTGCCCCGGACGGCGGCACGTCACCGGGCGGCCACCGACTCCAGGGCGGCGACGGCCTCGGCGAGCCCCGCCGGACGCGCCAGACCGGCCACCGCCCGCCCTGCCCAGCCCGGCCCGAGCGTGAGGACGACCGGCCTGCGGCGGGCACCGCGCACGCCCCACTCCATGCCGGCCACGTGCTGGGCCAGCGGCCGGCTGGCGGTGGTACGGGACTGCGCCCACAGCCCCACGGCGGCCGGCCCGGTCCGGCGCACCGCCGCGACGAGGGACTCGACGGGCAGGGCGCCGCCGAACATGCGCACCGGGATGCCCCGTTCGGTGAGCGCGGCGGAGAGCACTTCCAGCGGGAGCGTGTGGTTCTCCCCCGGCACGCAGGCGAGCATCGTGGTGGCGCCGGGGCGGTCGGGGATCGTGTCGGGCACGGTGCGCCGCAGCGCGCCGGAGACGTGCCAGGACAGGAAGTGCTCGACCTCGACGTACTTCTCGCCCGACCTCTCCCACTTGCGGCCGACGGCCTGGAGGGTGGGCACGATCACCTCGGTCCAGGCCGTGACCAGTCCGTACTCGGTGATCGCGGCGAGCAGGAGCCGGTCCAGTGCGGCGGCGTCGAGCCGCAGGGCCGCGCGGGCGATGCCCTTGCACTCCTGGCGCACGTCGCCGAGCCGCAGTCCGCTGCCCGCCCGGCTGCGGGCCGGCGGTCGCGGTGCCCCGACGGCCGCCCCGGGAGCCGGGGGCACGGCCGGCGGCTCCCCGCCGCGCGCCAGGCGCGCGGCCTCGGCCGGGGGCAGCCCGGTCGCCGTCAACGCGCACATCCGCTCCAGCCGTGCCACGTCCCCCGCGGTCCAGCGCCGGTGCCGGCCGCCGGTGTGACGGTCGGGGCCCAGCCCGTAGCGGCGGTCCCACGTACGGACCGTGGTGGGAGCCACCCCCAGACGCCTCGCCACCTCGCCGGTGGTCAGCCCGCCACCCGGCGGGACGTCCTCACCGTCCCGGTGCTCACCGTTCTCCGTCAGTGCGTTCATGACCCCACTGTACGACGCACAAACGACGCATGTTGTCTGCGTCGTTTGTGCGTCCAAGACTGGAGACAGCCGCACGGCGGGCCACGCACGGCAGGCCGGCGGACCTGCCGTTCGGCGGGCGGCCTTCCGTCCCCGTACGACGCACCGCAGGAGGAGCCAGGCCATGAGCACCCATGCGCGACCCACCACCGCACTCGTTCCGCCCGTGGAGGAGACCCGGTACGAGGAGGAGCTGGCCCGCGGGCTCGTCGCCGCCGACGAGGAGGCGTTCGCGGCGATCTACCGGCACTGGGGCTCACTCGTCCACGCCATGGCCGCCCGGTCCCTCGGTGACGCCTGCGAGGCCGACGACGTGACCCAGCAGGTCTTCATAGGCGCCTGGCGCGGACGGCACGGTTTCCGTCCGGACCGGGGCACGCTCGGGGCCTGGCTGGTCGGCATCACGCGCCGCAAGATCGTCGACGCGCTGGCCGCCAGGACCAGGCGCCTGTCCCTCGTCGACTCGGCCGCCCACGACGCCGCCCCCGCCGGGCCGGTGACGGCGGCACCGGACGACGTGCTGGACCGCGTACTGCTCGTCCAGGCCCTGTCCCGGCTGCCGCACGCGCAGCGGAAGGTGCTGTGCATGGCGTTCTACGAGGACCTGACCCAGGTCCAGATCGCGGAACGCACCGGGGTGCCCCTGGGGACGGTCAAGAGTCACACCCGCCGCGGCCTGCACCGGCTGCGCCTGGTGATCGAACAGGACCACATGCCCGGCGCGGGCGTGTAGCCGGACCCGAGAAGCACCGCACCGGACGCATCCGCGGCACCACCCGCCCGGGAAACACGACCGAGACTCCGCAGCGTGCGAAGACTTCATTCGAAGGGATGATCCTCATGACCTTCCGGACCCCCGTCGCCATCGCCGCCTCGGCCGGCGCCTGCGCGCTCGCCCTGGGTGCGACCGCACCCGCCGTGGCGGCTCCCGACAAGGCACAGGACACGTCCATGGTGTCCGTCTTCCACGGCATCCCCGGGATGACGGTCGACGTCTACGCCAACGGCGACGAACTGCTCAGCGACTTCAAGCCCGGCACGGTGACCGAGCCGCAGTCCCTCGACGCGGGGACCTACGACATCCAGATCTTCGAAGCGGGCCGGGGCCCCGACGGCACACCGGCTCTGGAGAAGGAGGTGAAGGTGCCCGAAGGCGGCAACGCCACGGTCGCCGCCCATCTCTCCGCGGACGGCAAGCCCCGGCTGACGGCCTTCACCAACGACGTGTCGCGGGTGGACGCCGGCAAGGCGCGCCTGACGGTCCGCCATGTCGCGGCCGCGCCCGCCGTGGACGTACGGGCCGGCGGGCAGCCCGTCCTCACCGGTCTGACGAACCCCGGGGAGGACACCGCGGCGGTCGACGCGGGCACGGTGAACGCCGACGTCGTCCTCGCCGGGACGGACACCGTGGCCATCGGACCGGCCGACCTGGACCTCGAGGAGGGCACGAGCAACGTCGTCTACGCCTGGGGCAGTGCCGAGGACAAGAACCTGGCCCTGGCCACCCAGACGTTCAGCGGCATGGAGTCGACGCCCAACGCCGTCGACGCGGGCGGCAACGGAGCCGCCGTCACCCCGGACTCCTCCGGCCAGTGGCCGGCATGGGCGGCCGCGGCCGGAGCGGTCGCGGTGACCGGCGCCCTGGTGGCCCGCCGGGGCGCGGGCCGGCGTGGCTGACACCGCGCGCCGGCTGACCGGGCTGACCGTGGCGGCTGCCGCTCTGGCGGCCGCCCTCGGCGTTGCGGACCGGCCGTCGGAGCCGGGCCCGGCCCCGCCCGGCTTCGACGGCGCGTCGTCGGCGCAGCGGGCCGCGGCCGTCCCGCTCCCCGGCGGAACGCGGTCCGGGGCCGGCACGGCCCGGGAGGCGCCGCCCGAGCACGTCGAGGCCGCCGGCATCGGCCTCGCCGCCCGGGTCGAGGCGGTCGGCGTGACCCGGCGGGGAGCCATGACCGTCCCCGAGGATCCCTCCGTGGCCGGCTGGTACCGCTACGGCCCGGCACCCGGGAGCCCTCAGGGGTCGGCCGTGCTCGTGGGGCACGTCGACGGCGACACGGGCGACCTCGGCGAGTTCGCCGCTCTGTACGAGGTGCGGCGCGGAGACCGCGTCGAGGTGCGGCGGGCACGGGCGGAGCCGGTGGTCTACCGCGTCGTCTCGCGCACCACCGTGCCGAAGGACGAGCTGCCGCCGTCCGTCTTCCGCCGGACGGGCTCTCCGGTCCTCACCCTGATCACCTGTGCGCCGCCGTTCGTCCCCGAGCGGGGAGGTTACCTCTCGAACCTCGTCGTCACGGCGGAACCGGTGAAGGGCTGACGGCGCCCGCACGAGTTCGACCATCCCGTGCTCTCAGCGGTACGGAGTCCGAGACACAGGAGGGCGCAGTGGGTCACGTGGAGTCGGCGCACTTGTGGGAGCTGGCGCTGGGTCATACGACCGGTGACGAGGATGCCGGCGCCCTGCGGCACGTCTCGGGGTGCCCGCGCTGCCGGGCGGAACTGAAGCTGCTGACCCGCGTGGTGAAGGGCGTGCGGGACGCCGAGGCGGCGGACCTCCCGGCCGCGCCCTCCGAACGCGTGTGGCAGCGGATCGTCGAGGAACTGTCGCACGAGGCCGCCACGCCCCCTCCCCCCGGCGGGTGCCCCGGCCGGCGGTCCCCCGCCGGAACGGCGTACACGGTCCGGCACGTGCGGACAGCCGGGGCCGGGACGCGCGCGTGCCTCCTCGGCCTCGTCCTGGTCGCCGGTGTCGCCCTTCTCCGGCGGTTCCGGGTCAGGACTCGCGCCGGCGCGGGCGGTTGAGCGGTCGCCGGGCCCACCGCCCGGGACGGAGATCACGAGGTCGTGGGATCGAAGCTTCGCGAACCGGCACCGGTCGGAAGGCAACCCGTGACGCACACCTTCGATCATCGGATGGTCATACCGGAAAACACGTTCCCTCCGGCCGGCACCGCCTGCCTACGGTGCCACCACCGGCCGGGGCGAGAAGCACTGCCTCGCCGAAGCCGACGCAACCCACGAGCAGACCGAAGAGGGAGACGTCCATGGCAACTGTGGAAGTGTCGCTGAAGGACATCATGACCGTCACCGAGGGGGCCCTCGGAACGGCCGTCGTCGACTACTCCAGCGGCATGGCCCTGGGGACGCTGGGCGGCGGCAAGGACCTGGACCTGACCGTCGCGGCCGCCGGCAACACGGATGTCATCCGGGCCAAGGTGCGCACCATGGAACTGCTGGGCCTGAGCAGCCAGATCGAGGACATCCTCATCACCCTCGGCAGCCAGTACCACCTCATCCGGCCGGTCACCGGCCGCAGCGGCAACGGCCTGTTCCTGTACCTCGTCCTCGACAAGGCCCGGTCGAACCTGGCGATGGCCCGCCACCAGCTCAAGCGGGTCGAGGAGCAACTGGAAGTCTGAACGCCCCGGAGCCCCGGCCGACGTGCGCCCATGATGTGAAGACTTCTTCAAGTCACCACATCAACATGATCGGAACCCGTGGATGCGCGCCACGCCGGGCGAGAAGGATCGGCTCAGAAGGACCGGTTCGAAAAGGACCGGTCCGAAAAGGACGGCACATCGTGCGGCGGCGCCTTCGCGGGGCGCCGCACGATGGAGAACATCCCCGATGCGGCAGGGAGCACGCGCCCATGCAAGTCCCCCTCTACCAGGCCAAGGCGGAGTTCTTCCGCATGCTGGGACACCCTGTGCGCATCAGGGTCCTGGAGCTGCTGCAGCACGGGCCCGTGCCGGTGCGGGACCTGCTGGCCGACATCGACATCGAGCCGTCCAGCCTCTCGCAGCAACTGGCCGTCCTGAGGCGGTCCGGCATCGTCGTCTCGGTCCGGGAGGGCTCCCACGTCCGGTACGCGCTCGCCGGCGGCGACGTCGCCGAACTGCTCCGGGCGGCCCGCCGGATCCTCACCGAGCTGCTGGCCGGGCGGAGCGAGCTCCTGGCCGAACTCCGGCAGACCGACCCACCCGTGCCGGCGGTCCCCGGGAGCGAGCGGGGCTGAGGACTCCGGGGCCGTCACGGGTCGCCCGGCGCGTCCAGTCCGGTCAGGGCGCCCACGGGGTCCGGGTCGGGGGTGCCGCGGGGCCACCAGTCGTCGTGGCCCGGTTCGGACTCGTAGGCGTACCAGAGGTGGTCGCGGCCGAGGCGGAGCTGGACGTGGCCCCGGGGGTGGGTGAGGCGGTTGCGCCAGGGGCGGAAGGCGGGGAGGTCGGCGGCGAGGAGGAGCGGGCGGGCGCGGTCGAAGCGGCCGGCCGGCGGGTCCCAGGGCTCCTCGAGGACGGCCAGGCCCGTCGGGCCGCCCTGGCGCCAGGCGGCGACCGCGCGCGCCAGCTCGGCGGGGGTGCGGCCGGCGGCTCTGGCGAGGGAGGAGTACAGCGCGCGCGCCGCCCCGGTCAGGCCGGAACCGGGGCGGGCGGCGGCGAGCCGCACCGCGTCCTGCCAGAGGGTGAGCCGGCCGACCGGGTCGCGGCCGGTGGTGAGCAGGGCGTGCGCGCGGGCGGCGGCGTCGGTGGCCAGCTGGTCCAGCGCGAACGGGTCCGGTCCGCCCGGGGACGCGGGATACACGGGCGGCTGCCCGGGGTGCGGCGGCGGGGGCGACGGGGCCGGGAGCGGGGGGAGGGCGCGGTCGCGCCGGGCGAGGACGTCGGTCGCCCGCACGCCGGGCAGGGGCTCCGGTTCCCTCTCCCGGGCGGCGCGGGCCGCGCGGGCGGCGCTGAGCCGGGACAGCGCGTCGATCACCTCGCGCTCACCGCGTCCGCGCAGCAGGAGCAGCACGAACGGGTCGGCGTCGAGCAGCCGGGCCGTCTGGTAGCAGAGGGCGGCGGCGTGCTTGCAGGGGTGGCCGGAATCGGGGCAGCTGCACTGCGGGGCGAGGTCGCCGGGGCCGGGCAGCAGCGGGACCCCGCAGTCGGCGAGGGACTCGGGCATCTCCTTGTCCAGCAGCGCCGCGATGTGGCCGGGGCGGTCGGCGGCGGCGTCCAGGAACCGCTCCCAGTCGGCGTCCCCGAACGTCCGCAGCCGCACCTGCACGCGGTACGGCCGAGGGCGGCTGCCCTGCACGTACGCGAGCACCAGCCCCGGCGTGACGGTGATGGCGTCGACGTGCCCCTGCTCGGCGTACCCGCGCCCGCGGGCGAGCCGGGCGGCGTCCAGCGCCCCCTCCTCCAGCGCGGTGACCCACGCGTCACCCCACCAGGTCTCGGCGAAGCCCGCACGGTCCGAGGCTCGGGGCGGGAACGCCGGGAAGGTACGGCGCAGGTCGCCGTCGCGGCCGGGGGCGGCCATGGAGCGGGGGGTGACGGACGCGGGCGGTGCGGTGTCCCCCGGGGTGCGGGCCGTGCGTATGCCGGCGCCCTCCGCGGCCCCGCCCCGGGTACGGGGAACCGGAAGGCCGCCGTGTGCGCGCGGGTCGCCGGGCGTCGCGGGGGCGCCGCCCGGGCCGGGGGCGACGTCGGTCTCCGGATCCGGCGCGGGCATGCGGAAGGCGTCCGTGAGCGACTCCCGTACCTCACGGGCCCGGGCATCGTCGGCCCGGTCGCCGCGGGTGGTGCGCGGGACCCGGGGGGACGGGGTGCGTCGTTCACCGGACTCGGCGCCCGTCGCACGGTCGCCGGGTGCCGGGCGCGCCTTCAGTGCCTCCTCCCGCGCGGAACGCAGCGCCTCCCGCGCGACGTCCCCGGGGCGCGGGGTCCCGCGGTGTCCGGCGCCCCCGTCGGCGGTGGCCGCCGTGTCCCGGGGCGACGGGTCGGCGGGGGGCGGTCCGTCGCCGTGGGGCCGCTCCTCACGGGGTGCCGCGCCCTCCGCCGCCGTGTCCTCCGGCGCCGTGTCCTCCGCGGGAGGGTGCGCTGCCGGTGCGCCGGTGTCCTCGCGGTCCGGTTCCGCCTCGTCGGCGGACCCCGCCGTCCCGTACCGGGCCCGCACCGCCTGCCGCAGCGCCTCGCGGGCCACGTCGCCCGGGCGTGGTTCCCGGGCGCCGGGCCGAGCGGGCCGACGGGGGCGGTCGGACTGTCCGGCGGCCGGCCGGTCCTGAGCGGGCCGGTGCTCCGGCGTGTCCGCGGCCGTGGGCTCGCGGGCCGCCCGTGCGCGGGCCGCGCGCAGGGCCTCGCGGGCCTCGTCGGAGGGGCGGGTGGTCATGCCGGCCTCCGCAGGGACACCAGGTCGGACAGGTCACGGTCGGACAGCTCCGTGAGGGCCGACTCGCCGGAGCCGAGGATCGCGTCGGCGAGGGCGCGCTTGGACTCCAGCATCCCGGCGATACGGTCCTCGACCGTGCCCTCGGTGACCAGGCGGTGGACCTGGACGGGCTGGGTCTGGCCGATGCGGTACGCGCGGTCGGTGGCCTGCTCCTCCACCGCGGGGTTCCACCAGCGGTCGAAGTGGACGACGTGGCCCGCGCGGGTGAGGTTCAGGCCGGTGCCGGCGGCCTTGAGGGAGAGCACCAGCACCGGGGTCGCGCCGCTCTGGAAGCGGTCCACCATGCGCTCCCGCTCCGCCACCGGCGTACCGCCGTGGAGGAGGTCGACGGGGACCGCGCGCTCGGCGAGGTGCGCGGTGATCAGGCGGGCCATGCCGACGTACTGCGTGAAGACCAGGGCGGAGCCGTCCTCGGCGAGCAGGGTGTCCAAGAGCTCGTCCAGCAGGGCCAGTTTGCCGGAACGGGCCACGAGCCGGTCGCCTCCGCCGCGCGCGTGCTCCTCCTTCAGGTAGAGCGCCGGGTGGTCGCAGATCTGCTTGAGCGAGGTCAGCAGCTTCAGCACCAGTCCGCGCCGGCCCATGCCCCGCGCGCCCTCGATGGCGTGCATCGACTCGCGCACCACGGCCTCGTACAGCGCGGCCTGTTCGCGGGTGAGCGGTACCGGGTGGTCCGTCTCGGTCTTGGGCGGCAGTTCGGGGACGATGCCGGGGTCGGACTTCCTGCGCCGCAGGAGGAAGGGGCGGACCAGGCGGGCGAGGCGCTCGGCGGCCTCCTCGTCCTCGCCGGTCTCCACCGCGCGCGCGTGCCGGGCGCGGAAGGACTTCAGCGGGCCGAGGAGCCCGGGGGTGGTCCAGTCGAGGAGGGCCCACAGCTCGGAGAGGTTGTTCTCCACGGGGGTGCCGGTGAGCGCCACCCGCGCGGGGGCCGGGATCGTGCGCAGTGCCTTCGCGGTCGCGGAGTGGGGGTTCTTGACGTGCTGTGCCTCGTCGGCGACGACCATGCCCCACGTCCGCCCGGCCAGGTCCGGGGCGGCGGAGCGCATGGTGCCGTAGGTGGTGAGGACGAAGCCGCCGGCGAGGTCGTCCAGGGTGCGGTCGGGGCCGTGGAAGCGGCGCACGGGGACGCCGGGCGCGAACCGGGTGATCTCCCGCTGCCAGTTGCCCAGCAGCGAGGCCGGGCAGACCACCAGGGTCGGCTCGGTGCGGGCCCGCTTCAGGTGCAGCGCGATGAGGGTGACGGTCTTGCCCAGGCCCATGTCGTCGGCGAGGCAGCCGCCGAGGCCGAGGGAGGTCATGAGGTCCAGCCAGGCCAGGCCCCGCAGCTGGTAGTCGCGCAGGGTGGCGTCGAGGCCGGGCGGCGGCTGCGCGGGCCGTACACCGGCGGTCAGGCGGTCGCGGAGGGTGGCGAGGGCGCCGGCCGGCACCGCCTCGACCGTCTCCCCGTCGACCTCCGCGCGGCCGGTGAGGGCGACGGACAGCGCGTCGACCGGGTCGAGCAGTCCCAGGTCCCGTTTGCGGGCCCTGCGGACGAGGGCGGGGTCGACCAGCACCCACTGGTCGCGCAGCCGTACGACGGGGCGGTGGGCCTCGGCCAGTGCGTCCATCTCGGCCTCGGTGAGCGGGTCGCCGCCGAGGGCGAGCTGCCAGCCGAACCGCAGCAGGTCGCCGCTCTCGAAGAAGCCGGTGCCGTCGGTCGCCGAGCCGGGGGCCGGGCGGACCACCGCCGTGGCGGTCAGGTCCTGGGCGAGGTCCCGGGGCCAGTGCACGGCGACCCCGGCCGCGGCGAGCCGGGTGGCCGCCACGCCCAGCAGCTCGTTCAGCTCCTCCTCGGAGAGGGCCAGCGCGTCGGGCACGTCCTGGTCGGAGAGCCGGTCCAGCGGCGGCCAGACCCGGGCCGCGCGGCGCACCGCGAGGGCGGCGTCCACCCGCGCGCGGGGGCCGAAGGCGCTGTCCGCCGCGCCCGCCCACAGGGCGGCCGCATCGGTCACCAGGGTCGGGTCGGCGAGGCTGTGCACCTGGACGATCGCGGCTCCCGCGCTCCGCGCGGCGCTCCCGTCCCCGCCGGCTCCCCCGCCCGTGTCGAAGAGGTCGTACGCGGACAGGTCCAGGCGGAGCGAGATCCGTACGCCGGCGTCCATGCCGGCGGCGACCTCGGCGGCCCAGTCGTGGGCGTCGGGCAGCCGCTGCGCCTTCCGCGCGGCGAACGGCAACCCCGAGGCGTACGGCGCGGCCGGGGTGCGGGGCAGGGTGTCGGCGACCGCGTCCAGGAAGGCGCGCACCAGCGCCTCCGGGCGGGGCAGCCGGAGGGGGCCGGGGCCGGGCAGCGGGACGGCGTGGCCCTCGGGGGGCAGGGCGGCGGCCACCGCGCGCAGGTGCGCCACGTCCTCGGGGTCGAGCGGGCCGGCGCGCCAGGCGTCGTGGCCGGTGGCGGTCAGACCGGGCAGCAGCCGGCCGCGGGCGGTGAGCCGCAGGGCGTGCAGGGCGGCGGCGCCCCAGCAGGCGGTGGCGGGGTGGGCCGCGGGATCGTGCCGGGCGCGGACCAGCAGCGGGAGGGCCTCGTCGACGGAGAGGGAGAGCGCCGGGGTCGTCCGCCGCCGCACCCCCGCGCCGTGCGGGCGGACGACGGTGAGGTCGGTGCGCGGCGCGGACGCGGGGGCGTCGGGTGGTCCGGGCGGTCCTTCGCCGTCGGGGCCGCCCTCGGGGTCGTAGAAGGCGACGCGGCCCTCGCGCGGGAGGGGCGCCGGGAGGAAGACGGCCGCGAGCCGGACGGGGACGTCCGCCCCGCCCGCGCCGTCGGGCCCGGCCGTCGTGGTCCGCTCACCCATGTGTCCTTGTCACCTCCCGCCCGTCTGCCGGATCAGTCGTCTCCGACTCTACGGGCGGGGTCTGACAACGGGCCCCGGCGGCCGGGACCGCCGGGATCAGGGCACGGTGCGGGAGACGACGTACACCCTCGGGTAGCCCGGCTTGTGGTGGTTGACGACGACGTCGTGCGTGGGCGCCGGGTCCTTCTGCTCGTGGACGAGGCCGGACCAGGTGCCGGGTCCGTCGAACGTCCAGCCGGTGACGTCCCGGTCGCGCTCGCCGATGGTGATGTCGTCCTGCTTCAGATCGTCCTCCCGCACGCCCATGCTGGTGAGGAAGGCGCTCAGGCCCGCGTCGGTGGTCTCGAACTCGACGTAGAGGCGGCTGGTCCTCCAGTTGTTGGTCTCGTAGGAGGCCACCCACCAGGCGGGGTGCGGTACGGGCACCTGGTAGAGGCGGCGCTGCACCTTCGACGGCCAGCCCTCGGTGAGGCCGGTCGCGGAGTACTTCGCCTCCTTGTCCTTGCCGCTGGCCCGGCTCTGGTTCGCGGAGATCACCAGATACCCGGCCGGGACGCCGATGAGCAGCACGATGATCAGCAGGGTGAGTGCCCTGCGGCGGATCATGTGCCCCCGGTCCTCGGCCGGGCGGGGCGCGTCCGGGAGGGCCCTCCGGTGGGGGAACCCGTCGCTCACAGCGACTCCCGGGTGGTGCGGCGGGCCTCCGCGTACCGCTCGTAGCGTTCGTACCGCTCGACCCGGCGGCGCTTGGCACGGCGGAAGCGGCGGGCCACCAGCCTGGCGAGGTCCGCCGCGCCGACCATGCCGGCCTCGGGGCCGAGCTGGGCGCGGACGATGCGGGCCTCGGGGCGGTAGCCGCGGCCGGTGAGGTGCCGTTTGAAGGCGTCCCGCGCGGGGCCGATCAGCAGGTCGTCGGCGGCCGAGACGCCACCGCCGATGACGAAGCAGGAGGGGTCGAGGGCGGCGGCGAGGTTGGCGATGCCGACGCCGAGCCACTGTCCGATGTCCTGGAGCAGCTCGATGCACATGGCGTCGCCCTCGCGGGCCAGCTCGGTGATCATCGGGCCGCTGATGTCGGCGACGTTGCCCTTGACGTGCTCGATGATCCCGTAGGCGACCGGTGAGTCGGCGGCGGCCAGCTCGCGGGCCTCGCGGACCAGCGCGTTGCCGGAGCTGTACTGTTCCCAGCAGCCGCGGTTGCCGCAGGGGCAGCGGTGGCCGCCGGGGACGACCTGCATGTGGCCGAACTCGCCGGCCACCCCGTACTTGCCGCGCTTGACCTGCCCGTCCTCCAGGATCGCGCCGCCGATGCCGGTGCCGAGCGTGATCATGACGAGGTGGTCCTCGCCGCGGCCGGCGCCGAAGCGCCACTCGGCCCAGGCCGCGGAGTTGGCGTCGTTGTCCACCAGGACGGGGACGGCGAGGCGGTCGGCGAGGCGGTCGCGCAGCGGTTCGTTGCGCCAGGACAGGTGGGGGGCGAACAGCACGCGGTTGCGGTCGGCGTCGACCCAGCCGGCCGCGCCGATGCCGACCGCGTGCACGTCGTGCCGGTCGGACAGGTCCAGCACCAGTTCGACGATGGTGTCCTCGACGACCTTGGGGCTCTTGGACTTGTCCGGGGTCTCCGTGCGCAGCCGTTCCAGGATGTTGCCGTCGGCGTCGACGACGCCCGCCATGACCTTGGTGCCGCCGATGTCGATGCCCACCGTCGGGACACGGGGCGCCGTCAGGTGGGAGCGGCGTTCCCGGGTTCCGACGGTTCTCAGGACCGGGGCGCGGCGGGAGCCGATGGGGGCGGTGAAGTCGCGGTAGGTGCTCATCGTGTGCGATTGTGCCGCACCGGTGCGGTGATTGTGGTGCGGGGCAGGTGGGGGGTGGTGCGGATCATGGCCGGGCGCGGGTGCGTCGGGGTCGATCGCGCCCACGCGGCGGAGCCGCACATCTATACGGCCCCGCGCTCCTGAGGGGGCTGCAGTTCATGGCGTAGATCGTCCAGCTCGTTTCCGCCGGCCATTTGCCGGGTCAGCTCGTCCAGGGTGATCTCGTCCCGCGTGTGGTTGCCCACCATGGTGCCGCGCTTCAGCAGGACGAACCGGTCCCCCACCAGATAGGCGTGATGCGGGTTGTGGGTGATGAAGACGACGCCCAGGCCCTCGTCGCGTGCTGCCGACACATATCTCAGGACCACGCCCGACTGCTTCACGCCCAGGGCCGCCGTCGGCTCGTCCAGGACGAGGACCTTCGCTCCGAAGTGCACCGCGCGGGCGATGGCCACACACTGGCGTTCGCCTCCGGAGAGGGTGCCGATGGGCTGGTCGACGTCGCGGAGGTCGATGCCCATGCGGAGGAGTTCCGCGCGGGTGGTGCGGCGCATGTGGTCGACGTCCATGCGCTTGAAGGGGCCGATGCCCTTGCGGGGCTCGGAGCCGAGGAAGAAGTTGCGCCACACCGGCATCAGCGGGACGACGGCCAGGTCCTGGTGGACGGTGGCGATGCCCCGGTCCAGGGCCTCGCGCGGGGAGGCCAGGCGGGTCTCCTCGCCGTCGAGGGCGAGCGTGCCGGCGTCGTGCCGGTGCAGTCCCGCGATGATCTTGATCAGGGTGGACTTGCCGGCGCCGTTGTCGCCCAGCACACAGGTGATCTCGCCCGCGTGCACCTCCAGCGACACGCCTTCGAGGGCGCGGACGTTTCCGTGGTGCTTGCTGACGCCGGACAGCTCCACGAGGGCCGGGCGGTGATCGGTCCGTGTCATGTCGCGGCCTCCGCGCGGCGGCGTACCCAGGTGTTGAGCAGGGTGGCGAGGAGCAGCATCGCCCCGAGGAAGAACTTGAACCAGTCGGGGTTCCACTCGGCGAAGACGATGCCCTTGCTGGTCATGCCGAAGAGCAGCGCGCCGATCGCCGAGCCGACGGCGCTGCCGTGGCCGCCGGTGATCAGGCAGCCGCCGATGACGGCCGCGATGATGTAGATCAGCTCGTTGCCGACGCCCTCGCCGGACTGGACGACGTCGTAGCTGAAGAGCAGGTGCTGGCCGCAGATCCAGGCGCCGAGGGCGACGCCCATGTAGAGGGCGGTCTTGGTCCGGGTCACGGGGACGCCCACCGCGCGGGCGGCCTGTTCGTTGCCGCCGACCGCGAAGATCCAGTTGCCGGCCCGGGTGCGCAGCAGGATCCAGCTGCCGAGGGCGACCAGGGCGAGCCACCACAGGACGGTGACCTTGATGTGCGTGCCGCCGACGGTGAGGGTCGACGCGAAGAGCGCCCGCGCGGTGGTGAAGCCCTCCATGTCGGCGACGGCCTTGGTGGAGACGGTGCCGCTGATCAGCTTGGTGAGGCCGAGGTTCATGCCGGTCAGCATCAGGAAGGTGCCGAGCGTGACGATGAAGCTCGGCAGCCCCGTGCGGGCCAGCATGATCCCGTTGAAGGCGCCGACGGCGAGCGTGACCAGCAGGGACACGCCGACGCCGACCCAGACGTTGGCGGTCATCTGGTAGCTGAACATCGACGACACCAGTGCCGACGACGTGACCAGTACCCCGGCCGACAGGTCGAACTCGCCGCCGATCATCAGCAGCGCCACCGGGACGGCCATGATGCCGATGGTGGAGGACGCGTAGAGCACGGTGCCGAGGCTGGAGGGGCGCAGGAAGCCGTCGGCGGCGAGGGCGAAGCAGCAGAAGACGGCGATCGCGCCGACGAGGGAGCCCAGCTCGGGTCTGGTCAGCAGCCGCTGGAGCGGCGAAGAGCTGCGCAGAAACCTTTCATCAGAGAGTTCGGGAGTCGTCGCGCTCATCGGGTGCCCCGCTGCGTGTGGTCCTCGAGCGCGGCGGCGTCGTCCTCGGTGACGATCTGCGGTCCGGTGAGCACGGGCCGGCCGCCGCCGAGGACGTCGGCGTTGTACCGGTACAGCCACAGCAGGTCGACCGCCTCGTAGCCCTGGAGGTAGGGCTGCTGGTCGACGGCGAAGCCGAGGCTGCCGTCCTTCAGGCCGGCGACGACCTTGGCGTTGAGGTCGAAGGTGTCGATCTCGGCGTCGCTGCCCGCGCCCTCGCGGGCCTTCACGGCGGTGTCGGCGTAGGGGGCGCCCAGGGTGACGACGGCGTCCACGGCGGCGTCGGACTGCAGCCGGGCCTCGATCGCCGACTGCACGTCGGGCATGCTCGTTCCGTTGACGTGCAGGCGGACCACCGTGCCGTCGAAGGTCTTCTCCACACCGTCGCAGCGCTGCTCGTGACCGACGTTGCCCTGCTCGTGCAGGACGCAGAGGGCCTTCTTCCGGCCCCGCCCGTTCAGCTCCTCGCCGACCGCCTCGCCGGCGATCGTCTCGTCCTGGCCGATGTGGGTGAGCGCGCCGAACTCCTTCGACTCGGCCGAGCCGCTGTTCACGGTGACGACCGGGATGCCGGCCTCGCGGGCGCGGGCGAGGGAGGCCTTCATCGCGTCGGGCTTGGCGAGGGTGACGATGATGCCGTCCACCTTCTTGTCGACGGCCGCGTCCACGAGCTGCGCCTGCTGCTGGGCCTCGTCGTCGTGCGAGTAGAGGAAGCGGACGTTGTCCTTCACCGCGGCCTGCTTCGCACCGCTCTGGACGATGTCCCAGAAGGTGTCACCGTCTCCCGCGTGGGTGATCATCGCGAAGGTCCAGCGGGGGGTGTCCACCGCCGCTCTCCCCTGGGCCGCCGCGGCCGCGCGGACGTCCTCCGCCCGTTTGCCGCCGGTACTGCTGCATCCGGCGAGCGAGAGACCCAGCACCCCCGCCACCGCGATGCCCACCCAGGTCGAAAACCGTGACACGAGGACTTGCCCTTCTTGCCGTGCTCTTGCGTGTGCAAGGGGCCGATGCCCACACCGGCCCCAAACGCCCCATTGTCGAACACGGGCATCGGGCGTTCCCGCGCGGGGACCGGAACTCGGTCACATTGTCCTGACATGACGACGGCGCGGTGCACGCGCCGCACCGGATTGTCAGGACCGTACAAGCAGCTGGAACTCGAACGAGTAGCGGGAGGGCCGGTAGGTGTGGGTGCCGAACTCCACCGCCCGGCCGGTGTCGTCGAAGGTCACGCGCTCCATGGTGAGCAGCGGGGCTCCGGTCTCCTCGCCCAGCCGCTCGGCCTCGCCGGCGGTGGCGGCACGGGCGCCGATGGTCTGGCGGGCGCTGTGCAGGGTGATCCCGGAGGCCCGCATCAGCCGGTAGAGGCCGGTGGCCTCCAGCTGCCCGGTGTCCAGATCGAGCATGCCGGGCGGCAGGTAGTTGCACAGGTACGCCATCGGCTCGCCGTGGGTGAGCCGCAGCCGTTCGATCCGGTGCACCTCGCTGTCCTCGGCCACGCCGAGCGCGGCCGCGACCTCGGCGGACGCCGCCACGACGGTGTTGACCAGCACCTTCGTCCCGGGGCGCTGGCCGGCCGCCTCCAGGTCGTCGTAGAGGCTGCTGAGCTCCAGGGGACGCTTGACCCGGCTGTGCACCACCTGGGTGCCGACCCCCCGGCGGCGCACCAGCAGCCCCTTGTCGACGAGGGACTGGATGGCCTGGCGGACGGTCGGCCGGGACAGACCGAGCCGCGCCGCGAGCTCGATCTCGTTGCCCAGCAGGGTGCCGGGGGTCAGCAGGCCGTGCTCGATGGCGGACTCCAGCTGTTGGGACAGCTGGAAGTACAACGGCACGGGGGAGCCCCGGTCCACGCTCAGCTCCAGCTGTACGGTCGGGTCCACTTCTGGTTTCGGCACGGGCCGAGCGTAGCCCCGTGCGCTGTTGACGGGAAGTTGTGTAGTTCGGTTGTCCGGACATACGCATTGACAGGGAGCGGTGCGGGCCCCACTTTGTTTCCATGCGCATCGGGGTCATCGGTACGGGCCGCCTCGGCACCCTTCACGCCCACACACTCAGCAGGCACCGCGACGTCGGCTCCCTGATCCTCACGGACGTCGATCCGGCGCGGGCCCAGGCCCTCGCCCAGCGGCTCGGCGAGACGGCGGCACCCGGGGTGGACGAGATCTACACCTGGGGAGTGGACGCCGTGGTGATCACGACGGCCACGTCCGCCCACGCCGAGCTGATCGGCCGGGCGGCACGCGCGGGGCTGCCGGTGTTCTGCGAGAAGCCCGTCGCCCTGGACCTGTCGGGCACGTTACAGGCGATCACGGAGGTCGAGACGGCCGGAACCGTCCTGCAGATGGGGTTCCAGCGCCGCTTCGACACCGGCTACACGGGCGCGCGGGAGGCGGTGCGCTCGGGCCGGCTCGGACGGCTGCACACCGTACGGGCGACGGCCGGCGACGCGGAGCCGCCGCCGGCCGGGTATCTGCCGCAGTCCGGCGGGCTGTACCGGGACAGCCTGATCCACGACTTCGACATCCTGCGCTGGGTGACCGGCCGGGAGGTCACGGAGGTCTACGCGGCCGGGTCCGACGCCGGGCCCGCGATGTTCCGCGCGGCGGGCGACGTCGACACCGGCGCGGCGCTCCTCACCCTCGACGACGGCACGCTCGCCACGCTCACGGCGACCCGGCTGAACGGCGCCGGCTACGACGTCCGCATGGAGCTCGCCGGGGAGCGGGACCAGATCGTCGTCGGCCTGGACGACCGTACGCCGATCGCCTCCACCGAGCCGACCGGGCCGCCGGCCGCGGACAAGCCGTGGACCGGGTTCCTGGAGCGGTTCGGGCCCGCGTACGCGGCCGAGCTGATCGCGTTCGTCGAGGTGGTGCGGGGCGAGCGGGCCAACCCGTGCGACGGGCGGGAGGCCCTCCAGGCGCTGCTGATCGCGGAGGCGTGCGAGCTGTCCCGGCGGGAGCGCAGACCGGTCCGGCCGACGGAGCTGCTGCGCGGGGCGACGGCGGCGTACACCTGAGATCAGCGGTCCCCGGTCCCCTCCAGGAGGCCGGCGTCGTGGGCGAGCAGGGCGATCTGCACGCGGTTGTTGAGGCCGAGCTTGGCCAGGACGCGGGAGACGTGCGTCTTGACGGTGGCCACGCTCATGTAGAGCTCGGCGGCGATCTCGGCGTTGGCCAGGCCCCGGCCGACCGCGACGGCGACCTCGCGTTCACGGTCGTTGAGGTCCGCCACGCGCTCGCGTGCGCGCGTGCGCCGCGTGTCGGCGGCGGTGCCGGCCGCGTGCGCCATCAACTGCCGGGTGACCGTGGGCGACAGCACGGGATCGCCGGCCGCGACCCGGCGCACCGCGGCGACGATCTCGGCGGGCGGGGTGTCCTTGAGGACGAACCCGGCGGCGCCCGCGCGGAGCGCGCGCAGCACCTGCTCGTCGGCGTGGAAGGTGGTGAGCACCACGACCTGCGGAGCGTCCTCGCGCCGACGCAGCGACTCGGTGGCGGTGAGACCGTCCACCGACGGCATCCGGATGTCCATGAGGACGACGTCCGGCCGGGTGCGGTCGACGAGCGCCTCGACCTCTCCGCCGTCGGCGGCCTCGCCGACGATCTCGATGTCGTCCGCGCCGCCCATCATGAAGGACAACCCGGCCCGCACCAGCGGGTCGTCGTCGACGAGGAGCACTCTGATCGCAGTCATGGCGCGTACGTAATCACGGCCGCACGGAGCGGGGAAACACGGACCAGACGATTCCAGTTCACCCCCACGGCAACCGGGCCCGCACCCCGAACCCGCCGTCGGAGGCGGGCCCGTGCTCCAGCGTCCCGCCCGCCAGGATCGCCCGTTCGGCGAGGCCGATCAGCCCCTGCCCGGCACCGGGCACGTGCGGCACCTCCCCCTCCGGCGCGGGGTTGCGCACCGTCACGGTGAGACCCTCCCCCGGGCCGCCGGCGACCGACACCGTGACCTCCGTGCCGGGAGCGTGCTTGCGGGCGTTGGTCAGGCCCTCCTGGGCGATGCGGTAGGCGGTGCGGCCCACGGAGGCGGGGACTTCGGCCGGGTCGGCCACCCGCTGGTCCAGGACGACCTTCATACCGGCCTGCCGGGACTGGGCGACCAGGGTGCCGAGCGCCGCGAGCGTCGGCTGCGGCCGGCCCGTGTCGTCGGAATCGCCGGCCCGCAGCACGCCGATGATCTCCCGCAGGTCCTGCAGCGCATCGTGCGCGCTCTCCCGGATGACACCGGCCGCCCGCGCGACGTCCTCGCGCGGGGCGTCGGGCCGGAACTCCAGGGCGCCCGCGTGCACGCTCAGCAGCGTCAGCCGGTGCGCCAGCACATCGTGCATCTCCCGCGCGATGGCCTCGCGCGCGAGCCGCTGCGCCTGCTCGGCCCGCAGCCGCGCCTCGGTCTCGGCCCGCCGCGCCCGGTCCCGCAGGCTCAGCACGAGCTGCCGCTTGGACCGTACGAACATGCCCCAGCCGACGATCGCGCCCACCAGCATCACGAAGAGGATCAGCGAGGCGAGGTACGGCAGGTCGGGATCGGGCCGCCACCAGAAGTACAGCGGGACCAAGGCCGCGTGGACGCCGCCCGTCCACGCCACGTACCGGAAGGGGCGGTGCACGGCGAGCGTGAACAGGGTGATGACCACCACACCGCCGGAGGTCTCCGAGACGAAGCCGACCGGGACCATCGCGGCGGCCAGGGCGAACGGCCACCGCCTGCGCAGCCAGATCACGGCACAGGACAGCGCGCCGAGCACCTGGTCGGCGGCGACCAGCGCGCGCGGGAGGTCGCGGTTGTCGCTGAGCGTCTCGGCGCCCAGCAGGCCCACCAGGACGGCCAGCAGGAAGCAGACGAAGTCGACGACCCAGTCCCGCGCGGTGCGCCGGGGCCGCCGCCTGGAGCGGACCGGGTCGGGATCGAGTGCGTGGACGAGGGCGGACGGGAAGAACCATCGACGCCCCGTGAACACCGGGGCGGTCTGCGCCGCCTTGTCACCAGTCACGGTCGACGAATCTATGCGGGCGGCGCCTCCCTGCGCCGCCCCGCGGGCGGATCTCCTACCGAAGTCGCGGCATCGCAGACTTTCGGCGCTCCGGCCGACGCGGATCGCGGTCTTCCGCCGGAAAGGGCTCGCCCCGCGGCCGATGTGGGCGGGGGGGTCCGCGGGGCGAGGGTCGGGACATGAAGCAATTGCTGGAGGTTCTGGGTTTCCTCGCCGTGGTGCAGGGCGTGGCGGGTCTGGTGACCCGGTTCACCGACTGGAACTGGGGACTGGTGCAGCGGATCGGGTTCCTCGACGGCTACGAGATCTACGCGAGCATCGCCCTGCTGGTGCTGGGCGGCGCCCTGTTCGCCGCCGCGGAGAGCCGAAAGCCCGGCTGAACCCCCGTCCGGGCGGCGAACGCGCCACCGGTGCGCCGGTGTCAGGCGTTCTCCGGGAGCTCGTACGAGCCGTACTCGGGGCGGCCGGCGAAGTCGTAGGTCTGGACGGACACGCCCGCGGCGGTGATCTCTCCGCCGGTGTGCCGGAAGGCGCTCGGCATCGAGCCCTCCGGGAACAGGCGGCGCCCGGCGCCGAGGACGACCGGGAAGGTCAGCAGGTGCAGGGTGTCCACGAGGTCGAGCGCGAACAGGGACCGGGCGAGGGCGCCGCTGCCGTGCAGCTGGAGCTCGCCGTCGGTGCGCTCCTTGAGGGTGGTGACCTCCTTGGCGAGGTCGCCGCGGAGCACGGTGGTGCCGGCCCATCCGGGGTCGGCGAGGCCGGCGGAGGCGACGTACTTCGGCAGCGCGTTCAGTGCGCCGGCGACCGGGTCGGCGGGGTCGGTCATCTTCGGCCAGTACGAGGCGAAGATGTCGTACGTACGGCGGCCGAGGAGGAAGGCGCCCGCGCGGGAGAAGACCCCGTTGACGAACCGGCCGAAGTCGTCGTCGCCGTAGGGGACGCTCCAGCCTCCCTGCTCGAAGCCGTCCCTGGTGTCCTCCTGGGGACCGCCGGGGGCCTGGTAGACGCCGTCGAGGGTGACGAAGGTGGTGACCACGAGCTTGCCCATGGTGGGTTCCTGCCTTCCTGGGGCGGGGTGGGGACGTGTCGTCATCAGCTCAGACCCCGGTGGGGTCCGCAACTCATCGGTGGCGCGTCAGGTCGACGTCCGTTCGCCGCCAGCGCGCCCGGGGCGCGGGCGCTGGGATGGACGCATGACGACAGACACTTCTGTGAAGACCGTGGAGAAGACCCTGCTCGGCAAGGTGGCGCTGGTGACCGGCGGCAGCCGCGGGATCGGCGCGGCGACGGCGCTGCGGCTGGCCCGGGAGGGCGCGGACGTCGCGGTGACGTACGTGAACGGCAAGGAGGCGGCCGAGGACGTCGTACGGGCCGTCGAGGCGCTGGGGCGCCGTGCGGTGGCCCTGCGCGCGGACGCCGGCGCCCCGGAGGAGGCGGCCGGGGCGGTGGACGCCGCCGCGCGGGAGCTGGGCCGGCTCGACGTCCTGGTGAACAACGCGGGGATCGGCGTGCTCGGGCCGGTGGAGACACTGTCCCTCGCCGACGTCGACCGGGTGCTCGCGGTGAACGTGCGCGGGGTCTTCCTCGCCTCCCGCGCGGCGGCCGCCCTCATGCCGCGCGGCGGGCGGATCATCACCGTCGGTACGTGCATGACGCAGCGGGTGCCCGGACCGGGCGGGACGCTGTACACGATGAGCAAGTCGGCGTTGGTGGGGTTGACGAAGGCGCTGGCGCGGGAGCTGGGCGGGCGGGGGATCACGGCGAACATCGTTCATCCGGGGCCGATCGACACGGACATGAATCCGGCGGACGGGCCGTACGCGGGCGGGCAGGCGGAGATGACGGCGGTGGGGCGGTTCGGCTCGGCGGAGGAGGTCGCGGAGACGATCGTCCATCTGGCGGGGGCCGCGTACGTCACCGGGGCGGAGTTCGCGGTGGACGGGGGGCACGCGGCGTGAGGTGTGCCCGGGCGTGGCGGCCGGTGGCGGTCGCCACGCCCGGGGGCCGGTCTGCCGGCGGTTGCGGGGTGCCGGAGGAGAGGGCTGCTCCGCCGGCCGGTGCCGGGTGCCACGCGTAGGAGGCTGCTCCGCCGGCGAGTGCCGGGTGCCGCTGCGCCCACCCGTGCCGCCCCAGCGGCACGACTGCCCGCAGCTGCGGGCAGTGGCGCGGCATGACCTGCCCGCAGCTGCGGGGAGTGCGGCGCGGGGCCCCGGCTGCGGGGGTCAGGTGCCCGGTTCGGTGGTGCCCGGTTCGGTCGGTGAGCCGAAGAGGCGCAGGCGGGAGATGCCGCCGTCGGGGTGGACGTCCACGCGGGCGTGGGTGGCGGTCGCCGGGGCCGGGAGGACGAAGCGGTGGTTGGTGTCGGGCTGGAGGCGGGTGCGGGGGAGGATCTCCCGCCAGTCGCCGTCGTCGCCGTCCTTCACCGACACCGACGCCCAGCCCGCGCTGTTGCCCTTCAGGTACGCCGTGTCGATCTCCAGGGCGCGGATCCGCGACCGGGCCACCAGGCGGTAGCGGATCCAGTCGTGGCCCCGGTCGCGGCGGCGGCGGGTCTCCCAGCCGTCGTCCATCCGGTGGGAGCGGCCGGGCCGGATGGTGTTGGCGGCCGGTGAGTAGAAGCGGTCCGAGGCGTCCTCGACCCGGCCGCCGTTCTCCAGCGCGACGACGTCGAAGGTGCCGAGCGCCGCCAGCCAGGCCGGGTCCGGGACGACTTCGCCGTACACGCGCAGCCGGGCGATGCCGCCGTCGGGGTGCTGCTTGAGGCGCAGGTGGGTGAAGCGCTCCTCGCACGACACGGCGAAGCCGTTGGCCGCGTGGCCGCCGACCGGGGTGCGCGGGACGAGCGTCGTCCACGTGACGTCGTCCGAGAGCAGTTCCCCGGGCGACGGGGAGCCCGCCACCGACGTGCCCTCGACGGACACGGCCTGCGGGTGGTTGCCGCGGAAGTGGGCGGTGTCCACGACGATCCCGCGGACGACTCCGGGCGCGCCGAGCCGGATCAGCGCCCAGTCGTGGTCCTCGGCCGCCGGCCAGGGGTGGTCGGCGGAGGCGCCGCGCCGGCGCCGGGTCTCCCAGCCGTCCATGATCTTGCCCTTGTGCCCGAAGCTCTCTGGGTCGAACGCGGCGCGTCCGGGCAGCAGGAGGTTCTCGCGCTGGGCGAAGAACTCGTCGTTGGCGGCGATGACACCGGCGCCGAGCCGGCGGTCGGCGAGGTCGGCGTGGTGGGTGAAGGGGAAGTCGGCGGTGCGGTAGTCCGCGTACGGGTCACCGCCGCCGTAGGGGCGCGCGTCGCCGGTGAAGCTCTCGATCGCCGTCACGGTGGTCCGGTCCTGCCTTTCGGGAGTCGGGGTCAGGGGGAGCGGGTGAGCAGTCGGCCCTTCGGTTCGGTGAACGCGCCGTCGGCGACGATGCGTTCGCCGCGCAGCCAGGTGGACTTCACGACGCCGTACAGGGTCCTGCCCGCGTACGCCGTCACGCGGTTGCGGTGCTGGAGCGCCGCCGGGTCGACGGTGAAGGTCTCGTCGGGGGCGAGGACGGCGAAGTCGGCGTCGCGGCCGGGCGCGATGGCGCCCTTGCGCGCGTCGAGGCCGGCCAGCCGGGCCGTGCGCTCCGACATCCAGCGCACGACGTCCTCCAGGCCGTGGCCGCGCCTGCGGGCCTCGGTCCAGACGACCGGCAGACTGAGCTGGAGGCCGGAGATGCCGCCCCAGGCGGTCGAGAAGTCGTCCGTCTTGAGGTCGGCGGTGGACGGCGAGTGGTCGGTGACGACGCAGTCGATGGTGCCGTCCGCCAGGGCCCGCCAGAGCAGGTCCTGGTTGGCGGCCTCGCGGATGGGCGGACAGCATTTGAACTCACCGGCCCCGTCCGGGACCTCCTCCGCGGTGAGGGTGAGGTAGTGGGGGCAGGTCTCGACGGTGAGGCGCACGCCGTCCGCCTTGGCCGCCGCGATCAGGGGCAGCGCGTCACCGGAGGACAGGTGCAGCACGTGCACCCGCGCGTCCCGGCGTCTCGCCTGCTCGACGAGGTGTGCGACGGCGGTGTCCTCGGCGGCGCGCGGGCGGGAGGCGAGGAAGTCGGCGTACTTCGGGCCGCCGTGCTGCGGGGCGGCGGCGAGGTGGTGCGGGTCCTCGGCGTGCACGATCAGCAGCCCGTCGAAGGCGGCGATCTCCGCCAGCGAGCGGGTCAGCCGCTCCTGGTCCAGGTGCGGGAACTCGTCCACTCCGGACGGTGAGAGGAAGGCCTTGAAGCCGAAGACGCCGGCCTCGTGCAGCGGGCGCAGGTCCTGGACGTTGTCCGGCAGGGCGCCGCCCCAGAAGCCGACGTCGACGTGGGCCCGGCCGGCGGCGGCCCGCCGCTTGGCGCGCAGGTGGTCGACGGTGGTGGTCGGCGGGAGGGAGTTGAGCGGCATGTCGATCAGCGTGGTGATGCCGCCGGCCGCCGCCGCGCGGGTGGCGGTCCAGAAGCCCTCCCACTCGGTGCGGCCGGGGTCGTTGACGTGCACGTGGGTGTCGACCAGGCCGGGCAGCAGGACGTCGTCGCCGAGGTCCACCGGGCGGGCGCCCTCCGGGACGGGGGCGTCGTACGGCAGGACGGCCGTGATCGTGCCGTCGGCGACCGTGACGGACGCGGCGCGCATTCCCTCGGGAGTGATGACGCGCGTGGAGCGCAGCACCGGTTCGGCGTCGGACACCCGCATCCCCTGACCTTCCGCCGGAATGGAATTCAACGTTCTGTTGAAGGAGTCTTCACCCGCGCCTCCGGCCCGTCAAGGGCGCCCGCCCCGCCCGGTCCGGACCGGCGGCCATCCCTGGACGGTTCCACGGAGCGGAATTAAAATTTCACCCAGCAGAACGCGGCTCCGCACCAGCGGGCGGCCGGCCGGCCGCCGGGTAGGCTTCTGCCCTTCCTGCCAGGCCCCGAAAGGAACGCGCCGTGCCGACGTCCAGCGCCAGCACCACCGGCTCCGCCCGGTCCGCCGCCAGTGGCGGCGTGCAGTCCCTCGAGCGCGCCTTCGATCTGCTCGAACGGATGGCGGACGCGGGCGGCGAGGTCGGCCTGAGCGAGCTGTCCGCGAGCAGCGGACTGCCCCTGCCGACCATCCACCGCCTGATGCGCACGCTGGTCGCCTGTGGCTACGTGCGCCAGCAGCCCAACCGCCGCTACGCGCTGGGCCCGCGCCTGATCCGGCTCGGCGAGTCCGCCTCCCGGCTGCTGGGCACCTGGGCGCGCCCTTACCTGGCCCGCCTGGTGGAGGAGACCGGCGAGACGGCGAACATGGCGCTGCTCGACGGGGACGAGGTCGTGTACGTGGCGCAGGTGCCGTCGAAGCACTCCATGCGGATGTTCACCGAGGTGGGCCGGCGCGTCCTGCCGCACTCCACGGGCGTGGGCAAGGCCCTGCTGGCCGGTTTCCCGCCGGAGGAGGTGCGGGCCCTGCTCGGCCGCACCGGGATGCCCGCCGCGACGGAGAAGACCATCACCACGCCGGACGGCTTCCTCGCGGCCCTGGAGGACGTACGGAGCCTCGGCTACGCGATGGACGACAACGAGCAGGAGATCGGCGTCCGCTGCCTCGCCGTGCCGGTGCCGGACTCCCCCACGCCGGCGGCGATCTCCGTCTCGGGCCCGGCGGGACGCGTCACGGAGTCGGCGACGGAGAGGATCGTGCCGGTGCTCCAGCAGGTCGCGGCGGAGCTCTCCGGGGCGCTCAGCGCGCCGGGCGCCACCCCCGCCGGCTGACCGGGGCGCGCGTCAGCCGCGTGGTGACGGGCCGAACAGGTCCACCGCCTCGCGCAGTTCGCGCACACCCTGCCCCAGCGCGCTCACCGAGCCGATCGCGCCCGCGACCAGCAGCAGGGAGCGGCGCAGCCGGGAGATCTCGGGGTCGCCGGCGGCGGCCATGCCGGCCAGCGCGGCGAGTTCCTCCTCCGCGACGCCCCGGTCCCGGAAGTCCCCGGGATGGGCGGCGAGTTGACGGCGTAACCGGGACACGGCGGAGCGCAGCCCCGCCACCCGTGGGTCCAGCTGACTGCCGGGCACACGCCTCTGCTCCACGCTGCGCAACACAGTCCTCCCCCTGGCACCTTGTCGTGCGCCTCCCCAGCCGGCCGCGGCACCCGCCGGCCGGTCGCGCCAGTAAACGCCACCCCGGCCCCCTCGCGCCAGTCCGCTGCGTCATCGAGTTGCTCCGCAACGTGACATCGCGGCCCGAGGGCGCCCGTCCCGCGCCACCCCGATACCCCGTGCCGGGTGCGGTATGCAGGACGCATGACGACACATCACAGGGACGGGGAGACCGCCACGGAGGTCGTGGGACTGCTGCTGGCCGCAGGGGGCGGGCGGCGGCTCGGCGGGCGCCCCAAGGCGCTGCTCACGCACCGGGGACGGCCACTGGTGGAGCACGCGGCGGGGGTGCTCCGCGCGGGCGGCTGCGCGCGGGTGCACGTGGTGCTCGGCGCGCGGGCGGACGAGGTGCGCGCCCGCGCCCTCCTGCCGGACTGCGTCCTCGTCGACAACCCGGCGTGGGAGCGGGGCATGGGCACCTCCCTGCGGGCCGGCCTGGACTCACTGGCCGGGACGGGCGCGCGGGCCGCGCTGGTCTCGCTGGTCGACCAGCCCGGGATCGGCCCGGAGGCGGTCGCCCGGGTGCTCGGCGCCCACCGGTCCCCCGAGTCGCTCGTCTCGGCCGCCTACGACGGCGTGCGCGGCCACCCGGTGCTGTTCGGCGCCGCCCACTGGGCCGGGATCGCCGCGGCCGCGACCGGCGACCGAGGGGCACGCGCCTATCTGGAGGAGCACGCGGGAGGGCTCACGCTCGTCGAGTGCGGCGACGTGGCCGAGGCGTACGACATCGACACCGAGGCGGATCTGGCGCACCTCGAATGAGCCGGGGCGGCGGGTGAACGGTGGGGGCTCCTCCCGCCCGGGCGCCCCCGACCCGGAGTGCCCCGGCGTCAACAGAACATTGAACTTCCACCATGAGGAAACTACTATCCACAGATCAGAAGCGCCCGGCTTCCGTGCGGGCGTCCGCCGCCGCCCCCGGGTCGATGGGCACCCGGTGCCGGGTACGCCGAAGGAAGTGACAGCCGATGTCCGCACCAGCGCCGTCCCCGCTGACCGTCGTCGACGCCGGACCCCTGCCCCGGCAGGAGGAGGTCCTCACCGAGGGGGCGCTCGCCTTCGTGGCCGAGCTGCACCGGCGGTTCACGCCCCGGCGTGACGAACTGCTCGCCCGCCGCGCGGAGCGCCGTGCCGAGATCGCCCGTACGTCCACGCTCGACTTCCTGCCGGAGACGGCCGCCGTCCGTGCGGACGACTCCTGGCGGGTGGCCCCGGCCCCCGAGGCCCTGAACGACCGCCGGGTCGAGATCACCGGCCCCACCGACCGCAGGATGACCGTCAACGCCCTCAACTCCGGCGCGAAGGTCTGGCTCGCGGACTTCGAGGACGCCTCGGCGCCCACCTGGGGGAACGTGATCACCGGCCAGCTCAACCTGATCGACGCCCACACGCGGAACATCGACTTCACCGATCCGGGGTCCGGCAAGTCCTACGCCCTGCGCCCGGACGAGGAGCTGGCGACGGTCGTCGTGCGCCCGCGCGGGTGGCATCTGGACGAGCGTCACCTCACCGACGCCGACGGCACCCCGGTGCCCGGCGCGCTGGTCGACTTCGGCCTGTACTTCTTCCACAACGCCGAGCGGCTGGCCGGGCGCGGCAAGGGCCCGTACTTCTACCTCCCCAAGACGGAGTCCCACCTGGAGGCCCGGCTGTGGAACGAGGTGTTCGTCTTCGCGCAGGAGTACACGGGCGTGCCGCGGGGCACGGTCCGCGCCACCGTCCTGATCGAGACGATCACGGCCGCGTACGAGATGGAGGAGATCCTCTACGAGCTGCGCGAACACGCCTCCGGGCTGAACGCCGGGCGCTGGGACTACCTGTTCTCCCTCGTCAAGAACTTCCGTGACGGCGGGGCGAGGTTCGTCCTCCCGGACCGCAACGCGGTGACGATGACCGCCCCGTTCATGCGCGCGTACACCGAACTCCTCGTCCGCACCTGCCACCGGCGCGGTGCGCACGCGATCGGCGGCATGGCGGCGTTCATCCCCTCCCGCCGGGACCCGGAGGCCAACAGGATCGCCTTCGAGAAGGTGCGCGCCGACAAGGACCGGGAGGCGGACGACGGCTTCGACGGCTCCTGGGTCGCCCACCCCGACCTGGTCCCGATCGCCATGGAGTCCTTCGACCGGGTGCTCGGCGACCGGCCGCACCAGAAGGACCGCCTCCGCGAGGACGTGGACGTGCAGGCGGCGGACCTCATCGCCATCGACTCCCTGGACGCCAGGCCGACGTACGCGGGCCTGGTCAACGCCGTCCAGGTCGGCATCCGGTACATCGAGGCGTGGCTGCGCGGGCTCGGTGCGGTGGCCATCTTCAACCTGATGGAGGACGCCGCCACCGCCGAGATCTCCCGCTCCCAGATCTGGCAGTGGATCAACGCGGGCGTCGTCCTCGACAACGGCGAGCGGGTCACCGCCGAGCTGGCCCGCGCGGTCGCGGCCGAGGAACTGGCGGGCATCCGTGCGGAGCTCGGCGAGGAGGCGTTCGCGGCCGGCACCTGGCAGCGGGCGCACGACCTGCTGCTGAAGGTCTCCCTCGACGAGGACTACGCCGACTTCCTCACCCTGCCGGCGTACGAGCAGCTCGAGGGCTGAGCCCCACGCCCGCGAGCGGCCCCCGGAGTCCACCGGGGGCCGCTCAGCCGTCTCCTCCCAGGTGCACCGACCAGTCCTGCGCCGCCGCCGGTTTGCCGTGCAGGTCGGGAACCCGCTTCAGCCAGTCCGGGCGGCCCCGCCGCGTCCTGGCCGCCCGCCGGGCGTTCTCCTCGGCGAGCTCGTCCGGGCCGGGGAAGTCGGTGGGCAGCCACGCCCGGGACGCCCGCACGCGCGCGTGCAGGTACGTCACGTACGCCTCGCGGACCTCGTCGGGCGTGGCGAAGCCGGGGTCGTCGGCCAGCCAGTCGTCGGGGACCTCCGCGGCGACGGACCGCAGCAGCTCCTCGGTCACCTTCGGCGCGAGTTCGGCGTCCGCCGCGGGGACGTCGGGGCCGTAGCGGCCGAGGGCGTGGTGGCGGAAGTCGTACGCCTTGCCGGGGTCGGAGCCCTCCCAGCGGTGGTGGAAGACGAGCGCGGCCCCGTGGTCGATGAGCCACAGCCGCGGGGGCGCGACGCCCAGCGTCGGCCACACCACCAGGTTGGAACTGTGGACGGTGCGGTCCACGTTCACGGTGAGGGCGTCGAGCCAGACGATCCGCCCGGCCTCCAGCGGATCGACCGGGAAGTCCCGGGCGACCTCGGGGGTGAGGTCCCGCGCGCCCGGCAGGTAGTCCATGCCGAGATTGACGCCGGCGCTCGAGGCGTGCAGCTCCCGCACCTCCTGGTGCGGCTCGTCGTCCGCCACCGCCGGATCGAAGTGCACCAGCACCAGCTCCGGGAAGCGCAGCCCGAGGGCCCGGGCCAGCTCCCCCACGATCACCTCGGCGACCAGCGCCTTGCGCCCCTGCGCGGAGCCGGTGAACTTGACGACGTACGTGCCGAGGTCGTCGGCCTCGAAGACACCGGGCACGGAGCCGCCCTGCCGCAGCGGTGTGACGTAACGGGTGGCGGTGACCTCGGTCAGCATGTGCCGAACCCTACCCGCGGCCCCGCGTCAGGTCGCCCGCTGCCGCAGGAGCACGAGTTCACGGTTCATCTCCCTGAGGAACCGCACGATCACCGTCAGTTCCTCGGGGGTGAAGCGGCCGCGCGCGGTGTCGGTGCTGTGCGCCAGCGGCCGGAAGTACTCCCTGGCCAGGCCCCTGGCCCGCTCCGCGTACTCCAGGTGCACCACCCGGCGGTCGTCGGCCGCCCGGACGCGCCGGATGTGGCCCGCCCGCTCCAGCCGGTCCAGGCACGCGGTCACCGCTCCGGACGTGAGGTTGAGCTGCTTGCGCAGGCGGCCGGGCGTCATGGGCTCGTCCGGCGCGTCGGCGTCGGCGTCGGCGTCGGCGTCCAGGATCGCGATCAGGGCCTGCATGTCGGTGGGGTGCAGGCCCTGCGCGTGCGCGAACTCCTGGGCGATGCGATTGAACTCGCTGTTCATCCGGCGCAACTGGACGGCGAAGGCCTGCAACCCCGTCGGGTCGTCCGCCGGAAGAAGTGGCGAGGGGGTACCGGAGCCGCTCATGCATGCCAGTATAGGATCACTCGATGATTGAGATACTTAATCATTGACTTACCCCTTCGGCTCACGGGAATCCACATGAGAAGCGCACCGCACCGGGCCCGGTGGCTCGTCCCCCTCGCCCTGTTGATCGTCTGGCTGGCCGTGGGCGGGACACTCGGGCCGTACGCGGGCAAGCTGGGCGAGGTGGCCACCAACGACCAGGCCGCCTTCCTCCCGGAGAGCGCCGAGTCCACCCGGGTCCTCGATGCCCGCGAGGCGTTCGACCAGTCCGAGACCATGCCGGCCGTCGTGGTCTGGACGGCGGACGGCGACCGGGTCACCGGGGCCCAGCGGGCCGCCGCCTCGGACGCGGTCGGCGCCCTCGCCGGGACCGCCGGCGTCGTCGGCCGGCCCTCGCCGGCGCTGGTGTCCGAGGACCGGCAGGCCATGCAGGCCGTCGTCCAGCTCGAGCCCGACCTGGGCGAAAAGCTGCCCGAGGTGCTGGACGAGGTGCGCCGGGCGGCGGACGGCGTCTCCGGAACCACGGCGCGGATCGCCGGTCCGGCGGCGTCCCAGGCCGATCTGTCGGACGCGTTCGCGGGCATCGACGGACTGCTGCTGGGCGTGGCGCTCGGCGCCGTGCTGCTGATCCTGCTGCTGGTCTACCGGAGCGTCCTGCTGCCGTTCGTGATCATCCTCGGCTCCGTCTTCGCCCTGGGGCTCGCCTGTGCCGTCGTCTACGCGCTGGCGGACCGGGACGTGGTGCGGGTCGACGGCCAGGTGCAGGGCATCCTCTCGATCCTCGTGATCGGCGCGGCCACCGACTACGCCCTGCTCCTCGCGGCCCGCTTCCGTGAGGAGCTCGCCGAGCGCGGCGACCGGTACGCGGCCGCGCCGGCGGCCGTGCGCAGGTCCTTCGGCGCCATCACGGCGAGCGCCGCCACCGTGGCGCTCGGTCTGCTGGCCCTGCTCGCCAGCGACCTCACGAACAACCGCGCCCTCGGGCCGGTCGGCGCCATCGGCATCGTGTGCGCGGTGCTCTCCACGCTGACCTTCCTGCCGGCCGTGCTGGCCCTGCTGGGCCGGAGCGCGTACTGGCCCGCCCGGCCGAAGGCGTCGGACGCGTCCGTGGAGGGGCACGGCGTGTGGCGCCGGGTCGCCGCGACCGTGGACCGCCGGCCGCGCCGGGTGTGGGTGGTGACCGCGCTGGTCCTCGCCGTCTTCGCGGCCTTCGCCCCCTCCCTGTCCGCCAAGGGGGTGCCGCTCGACGAGATCTTCGTGAACGACGCGCCCTCGGTCGCCGCCCAGGAGACGCTCGGCGAGCACTTCCCCGGCGGGTCCGGGAACCCGGCCGTCATCATCGCCGACGTCGACCGCGGCGCCGAGGTGACGGCCGCGGCGAGGAGGACGGAGGGCGTGGCCTCGGCCGGCGCCGTCTCCGCCTCGGGGCGGCCGGGGGCCGGTGAGCCGCTGGTCGTCGACGGGCGCGTCCGCATCGACGCCACCCTGGAGGACGCGGCGGACAGCGACGCCGCGAAGGAGACCGTCGAGCGGCTGCGCGAGAGCGTGCACGCGGTCTCCGGAGCCGACGCGCTGGTCGGCGGCTACACGGCCCAGCAGTACGACACCCAGCGGACCGCCGCCCACGACCGCACCCTGATCGTCCCGGTCGTGCTCGTCATCATCCTGCTGATCCTCGTCCTGCTGCTGCGCTCCCTGCTCGTGCCCGTGCTGCTGGTCGCGACCGTCGCGCTCAACTTCCTGGCGACCCTCGGCGTCTCGACCCTCGTCTTCGAGCACCTCCTCGGATTCAGCGGCACCGACGCGTCGGTCCCCCTGTACGGGTTCGTGTTCCTGGTGGCCCTCGGCGTCGACTACAACATCTTCCTGATGTCCCGGGTGCGGGAGGAGGCGCTCGTGCACGGCACCCGGCGGGGCGTGCTGCGCGGGCTGACCACGACCGGCGGAGTGATCACCTCGGCCGGTGTGGTGCTCGCCGCGACGTTCGCCGCGCTGATGGTCATCCCCCTGGCCTTCCTGGTGCAGATCGCCTTCATCGTGGCGTTCGGCGTGCTGCTCGACACGCTGGTGGTCCGCTCGCTGCTGGTGCCCGCGCTGGTGATCGACATCGGCCCCCGGGCGTGGTGGCCCGGGGCCCTGGCCCGCGAGGACGCGGGAGGCGCGCCGCGGGCGGAGCGGGGCTGACTCACCCGCCGGCCAGGGGATTGGGCAGCGGGCGGTAGCGGGCGTCCGCGCCGTCCGCCGCGGTCCAGCGCAGGAGGAGGTTGGTCTTCGCCGGGAGGGCCGGGGTGGTGAGGAGGGAGGGGATCTCGGGGAGGTCGTGGCGGGACAGTTCGCCGCGCAGGGCGGGCCAGGGGTCGAGGCCGGGGTGGTGCTCGGCGAGGGCGGCGGCGATCTCCATGAGGTGGTTGACGACCAGGCAGTAGACCAGGCGCTCCCAGCCCGCCTCCCGGGAGACCGCGGACAGGAGTTTCACGCCCTCCGCGTCCCGGTACAGGGCCCGTACCGGCGTGCCGCCGGGGTCCACGGCGACGAGCGTGTTCTGCAGGTGGGCCTCCAGGACGACGCCGTGCCGGTGGAAGGCCGCCAGGACCGGGGGGACCACCCGCGACAGGTAGGCCTCCCACCAGGCCGCCGGCCGCGGGGCGGCGGCCAGGGGGTTGCCGTCGAAGCCCTCCGCCAGGGCGGCGGCCAGGTACGGGGTCGCGCCGGGCGGGACGTGGCCGCGCAGGCCGTCGCGTACGACCACGGCCAGCTGTTCGTGGGCGAAGTCCGCGGTGCGGTGCCCGCGGTCGCTCTGCCAGGCCGCGTCCAGCCCGGCGAAGGCGTCGCGTACGGCCGTGTCGGTCGCGCGGAGCCTCAGCAGGTCGTGGCGCCACAGCCGGCGGACGTCGTTGGTGATGCGCACGTCCAGGCTGAACTTCAGGAACAGGTCGTGCTCGGGCGCGTACACGGTGCGGACCGCCGCCGTGGGCCACACCGGGAAGGCGGTCGTGCCCAGCCGGATCAGGCGGCCGTCGGCGAAGGCGGGGGCGAGGTCCCGGGCCGCGAGGTCCAGCTGCCAGGGGTGCGCGGGCAGCAGGCGGTAACCGGGCGGTGCGGTGCCCAGGCCGTCGAGGGCCGCGGTGTCGCCCTCCTCCACCACCGTGTCCTCGCGCAGCCCCAGCAGCGCCAGCGGGAAGCGGGCGTGCGCCTCGGGCGCGTACGGCAGCCAGGCCGCCGCCGGGCCGCCGCCCCGTGCCTTGGGGGCGGGATGATGGGGGTGGCCGGTGACGAGGGCCTGCTCGGAGCGGAGATACGGGTCGTCGGGCGGCGTGGCCCGGGCGCGGGCGGCGAGCAGCGCGGCCACCGCCTCCCGGCTGTCGAGCATCTCGGCGGGCAGTTCGTGGTTGGACAGGCCGGTGCGCCGGCGCAGCTCCTCGGCGACGAGTTTCACCAGCTCCGGGTGGCCGACGCGGTGCCAGGCGCCGGCCGCGTGGACCTCGGGTTCACGGGGGCGCCGGGTGCCGCGCACCCGCAGCAGACGGCCCGTGCCGGGCAGGCGGTACGTCGGGTGCGCCCCCGGTCCCGGTACGGGCTGCGCCACTTCGCGCAGCAGGCAGTTCAGCAGCGGCACCGCCGCGTACGCGTCGGCGCGGCGGGCCGCGTCGTCGTCCGCGGGCGGGGTGATGGGCTCCACGCGTTCCTCTGGTCCCTTACGGTCTGTCCGGACGGAGACGATCAGTATGTCTGTCGTCGTCCGCCGCCGCGTCCCGTCCCGCGCGTCACCGAGGAGCCCGCCCGTGCACCGTCCCCCCACCGCCGAGGCCGAGGTCGCCGACGAGCTGGCCGTGGTGCGGCCCGGCCTCGTGCCCCGGTACGCCGACGAGCTGCCCGGCGCCCGCGCGGCCGTGCTGACCCGGCTGTGGCGCGGTCTCGCGCACGAGCCGCTGCCGTGGATCGCCCGCCGGGAAGCGGGCCGCGAGGGGCTCACCCTGCGGCTGGCGGACGGGCGGCGGCTGCGCGGCCCGCACGCGGATCCGTATGCGACCGGCGCGTACGTCACCGCCGTACGGCTGGACGAGGTGGCCTACGACGATCCGGCACGGCTGATGACGGAGCTGGCCGTACCGCACTCGGCGGTCTTCGCCGCCGAACTCGGGCTCAGTGCCGCGTCGTTGGCGCTGTCGCGGGCGGGACGGGATCACCCGTCGCAGTGGCCCGACCGGGACTGGGAGTGGGAGCAGCGGGTGGCCGACGGGCACCCGTTCCATCCCAACTGCCGTTCCCGGCCGGGTTTCTCGGTGGCCGAGCAGCTCGCCTACGGGCCCGAGCACGGGCCGGTCGTGGAGCTGGGGCTGGTGCCCGTGCCGGAGGCCGGGTGCCTGGTGACGGGGGTCTGGCCCGAGTGGCTGCGGGAGCCGGGGCGGGTGGTGGTCCCGGTGCACCCCTGGCAGGCGGCGCACGTGCTGAAGCGGACGGGCGGGCGGCGGCTCGCGGCGCACCCGCTGATGGCGCTGCGCACCCTCGCGCTGCCGGAGGGCCCGCACGTCAAGACGGCGCTGAGCGCCCGGCTGACGTCCTCGGTGCGGGACATCTCGCTCGGCTCGGTGGCCGCGTCGGCGGTGCTGTCGGACTTCGGGGAGGCGGTGGCGGCGCGCACGGACGGGCTGCTGCACATCACCCGCACGCTGGGCGCGGTGGCGGCCGGTTCCCCCGACCTGGCGGCGGTGCTGCGCGAGTCGCCCGGGGAATACGCCGGGGCCGGGGAGCGGGTCGTCCCGGTGGCGGCGCTGGCGACCACCGAACTGCCTCATCTCCCTGGTTGGTCGGGCCGGTTCGCGCGGCTCGCGCTCACGGTCGGGCTGCGGCTGCTGGAGCTGGGGGTGGCGCTGGAGGCGCACGGCCAGAACCTGCTGGTGGTGCTGTCGCCGGACGGGGATCCGGTGCGGCTGGTCTACCGCGATCTGGCCGATCTGCGGATCGGCCCGGACCGCCTGGCCCGGCACGGCGTCCCGCTCCCCGGGCAGCTGCCCGCGCGCATGGTCACGGACGACGAACGCACCCTGCGGCGCAAGCTGTTCGGTTCGCTGGTGGCCGGCGCGCTGGCGGGCACGGCGGGGTCGGGAGCGGCGCTGCGGGCGGCCCTGGAGAGCGCCGTACCGCATCTGCCGCGCACCCCGGACCTGACCGCCCTGCTCGACGGGCCGCTGCCGGCGAAGGCGCTGACGCTGATGCGGCTGTCGCCGCGGACGGCGGGGGACCAATGGGCGGAGCTGCCCAATCCGCTGCGGTACGGGCCCGGGTGACGCCTCGTTTTGGAGCACGGCGCGTCCGATCAATAGGATCCGCCGATGATCAGAAGAAAACGGCCGGTGGCAGGCGCCTGTGCCCTGCTCGCCGCACTGACGGCCGGGTTCGCCTTCCCGGCCGGGGCGGCCGCCGGTGAACCCACGGGTCAGGACGCGCCGAAGGTGAACCTCGTCCTCGATGTGAGCGGCTCGATGCGGGCCAAGGACATCGACGGGCAGTCCCGGATGGCGGCGGCGAAGCAGGCGTTCAACGAGGTGCTGGACGCGACGCCGGAGGAGGTCGAGCTCGGCATCCGCACCCTGGGCGCGAACTACCCCGGTGACGACCGCAAGCAGGGCTGCAAGGACACCGCGCAGCTCTACCCGGTCGGCCCGCTGGACCGCACCGAGGCCAAGACGGCGGTGGCCACGCTCGTCCCGACGGGCTGGACGCCGATCGGCCCCGCCCTGCTGAAGGCGGCCGACGATCTCGAGGGCGGCGACGGCTCCAAGCGGATCGTGCTGATCAGCGACGGCGAGGACACCTGCGCCCCGCTCGACCCGTGCGAGGTGGCCCGGGAGATCGCGGCCAGGGGCATCGGCCTGACCATCGACACGCTGGGCCTGGTGCCGAACGCCGAGCTGAGCCGGCAGCTCAGCTGCATCGCCGAGGCGACCGGCGGGACGTACACCTCGGTCGAGCACCAGGACGAGCTCACCGACCGGGTGAACGAGCTGGTGGACCGCGCGGCCGAGCCCGTGGTGACGCCGGTGGCCACCCGGGGCGCCGACTCGTGCGCCGAGGCTCCGGTACTGACGTCCGGTCTCTACACCGACCGCGAGGAGTTCGGCCGGCAGCGCTGGTACCGCGTGGAACTGCTCGCAGGCCAGGAGCTGCGCACCTCGGTGAGCGTGGCGGCGGACCGCGCCGTGCGCCCGGACCACGGTGTGCTGCTGCGGGCCGTCACGGTGCACGACCGGGAGATCGTGCGCGGCGAGGCGACCGGCAACGGCCGCACCGACGTGCTCTCCACCGGGCTGCGCTACCCCAAGCCCGAACGGGACGACGACGACGGCGACAAGCCCGCGGCCGAGACCGTGTGCCTGGTGGTGACCAACTCCTTCTCGGCGGACTCCGGGGTGAAGACCACGCCCGGCCTTCCGCTGGAGCTGACGGTCGACGTCGTGGACGGCCCGAGCGACGCGGACGACGTGGCCTCCTTCGGTCTCGGCCGGGGCTGGTGGCTGCTCGGCGCACTGATCCTCACCGGCTTCCTCGCCGGTCTCGTCTGGGGCTGGCTGTCACGCTGGCGGGTCGCCGTCTGGAGGACCAACTGATGCGCGCCGTACGTGTACTGAGTGCCGCCCTACTGGCCCTCGGACTGGCCGCCGCCCCCGCCGCGGCCGACTCCTCCCCCTCCCCCGGCGCGTCCGACGACGGCGGGGCACCCACCCGCGCGGGCACCTCGTTCCGTACGGCGACGGAGGTCGAACAGGGGCGGACGGCCACCGCGCGCGCCTCCACGGGCGACTACCTGTACTGGTCGTTCCCGGCGGACGCCGGGCAGCGTCCCACCGTCCGCGCGACGGTGGAGCTGCCGGAGAGCCACGCGGCCGAGACCTGGCAGATCGACGTGTACGACGGTCTGCGCCGCCGTCAGGCCTGCCAGTACGGCGCGCAGACCCGCACCGCCGGGACGGACACGCCCTCCGTGGAACTGGAGTGCGTGCTGCGCACGGTCCGCGCCTGGTCGGAGCCGTGGGCGAACGACCCGCTGCCGGGCACGTACTACGTCCGCCTCACGGCGCTGCGGCTGTCCACGGCCGACCTGGGCCAGCCGGTGGAGGCCGAACTGCGGGTCGGCTCCAAGGACATGGGCGGCGCGGCGGCGGTGGACGGCGCGCTGTCCGAGCCGCTGGTGCCGGGCATCGCGACGCGCGCCGAGTCGGAGGAGGAGGGCGACGGCCCGGCCGTACTGGCCGACCTGGAGCCCGAGGACGGCTGGACCTCCGGCTGGTGGTCCGACCGCTGGGTGTGGACCGCGGTGGGCGGCGCGCTGGCCGCCCTGGCGGGTGTCGTCGGCTACCGCCTGACGCGGGGCTCCGGGCGCCCGCCCGGGGTGCCACCGACCGCGTGACGTCCTCCCGGAAGGCCCGCCCCGTGCGGGCCTTCCGCCTTTCGTCTCACGTCTCCCGCAGGGCCTTGGCGAGCGTGCCGTCGCCCGCCACCCCGACCCGTCCCGCGCGGACCGCGTCGGCCAGGGTCAGTTCGCCGCGGCTGATCGCCGTGCAGGTGGCGGTGTCCAGGGAGAGCAGGGCGTCGGGCTCCCCGGGCGCGGGGCCGTCGCCGTACACGGGACCGTCCCCGGCGCCGACGTGCAGGTGGAAACTGCCCTCCTCCAGGCGGACTTCGACCAGGCCCTCCCCCTCCAGGGCCCGCAGCAGGGGCAGCGCGAACCAGTGGGCCCGTACCGCGTCCGTGGGCCGCCGCTCGCCCAGTTCGGCCTCGCCCCAGGCACCGAGGGACTGGAGCACGGGTAGCAACGCGCTTCCACGGGAGGTGAGTTCGTACACGTACGCCGCTCCGGGCGGGGGCAGCCGCCGCCGGGTGGCGAGGCCGTCGCGCTCCATGTCCTTCAGCCGTGAGGCCAGTACGTCCGTGCTGACGCCGGGCAGGTCCGCGTGCAGGTCGGTGTAGCGGCGCGGTCCGGCGAGGAGTTCCCGGACGATCAGCAGGGTCCAGCGGTCGCCGACGACGTCGAGCGCGCGGGCTGCGGAACAGTACTGGTCGTAGCTTCGGCGTGGTGACATGCGACGCAGTCTAGACATGTCGTTGGACTTTCCAAGCTCCTGCTTGGTAAAACCAAGCAACACCAGAATCCGGAGGGGCGCATGGAGTTCCGGCAGTCGAGCAAGCTCAGCGAGGTCTGTTACGAGATCCGCGGTCCGGTGATCGAGCACGCCAACGCGCTGGAGGAGGCGGGGCACAGCGTGCTGCGCCTGAACACCGGCAACCCGGCCCTGTTCGGTTTCGAGGCGCCGGAGGAGATCCTCCAGGACATGATCCGGATGCTCCCCCGGGCGCACGGCTACACCGACTCCCGCGGCGTCCTCTCCGCCCGCCGCGCGGTGGCCCAGCGCTACCAGACCCTGGGCCTGGAGGTCGACGTGGACGACGTCTTCCTCGGCAACGGCGTCTCCGAGCTGGTGTCGATGGCCGTGCAGGCCCTGCTGGAGGACGGCGACGAGGTCCTCGTCCCGGCGCCGGACTTCCCCCTGTGGACGGCGGTGACGACCCTCGCGGGCGGCAAGGCGGTCCACTACCTGTGCGACGAACAGGCCGACTGGTACCCGGACCTGGACGACATGGCGGCGAAGATCACCGACCGCACCAAGGCCGTGGTCGTCATCAACCCCAACAACCCCACGGGCGCGGTCTACCCGAAGGAAGTGGTCGAGGGCATCCTCGACCTGGCCCGCCGCCACGGCCTGATGGTGCTCGCCGACGAGATCTACGACCAGATCCTCTACGACGACGCCGTGCACCACTCGGCCGCCGCGCTCGCCCCCGACCTGGTCGTCCTCACCTTCTGCGGCCTGTCCAAAACCTACCGTGTGGCGGGCTTCCGCTCCGGCTGGCTGGTGGTCACCGGCCCCAGGCAGCACGCGAAGGACTACCTGGAGGGCCTGACCATGCTGGCCTCCATGCGGCTGTGCGCCAACGCGCCCGCCCAGTACGCCATCCAGGCCGCGCTCGGCGGCCGGCAGTCCATCCACGAGCTCACCGCGCCCGGCGGACGGCTGCGCGAACAGCGGGACGTCGCCTGGCAGAAGCTGAACGAGATCCCCGGCGTGAGCTGCGTGAAGCCGAAGGGCGCGCTGTACGCGTTCGCGCGGCTGGACCCCAAGGTGCACAGGATCCACGACGACGAGCGCTTCGTCCTGGACCTGCTGCTCCGGGAGAAGATCCAGGTGGTCCAGGGCACGGGCTTCAACTGGCCGTCCCCCGACCACTTCCGCATCCTCACCCTCCCCCACGCGGACGTCCTGGAGACGGCGATCGGCAGGATCGGGCGGTTCCTGAGCGGATACCGGCAGTAGGGCCCGGGAACCACCGCCGGGACGATCACGTCGGATCAGGGTATGCGGGAAGAGAGACTGGGCTGTGCGGGCATCCTCCTGGCGGCCGTGGGAGCCGTCGCGGCGGTGCTCGCCTGGGCGCCGAAAGCGCGGGTCAGCGTCCACGGCGGCTTCGAGGGCATGCACCGGGACCTGAGCGTCCTCTACGTCGACCTCCCCCTCATCGCCCTCGGCGGCGCGCTCGTCCCGCTCGCCGCCTGGCTGCTCACCCTGCGCGCGCTGCGCCGCCCGTGGCTCGCGGCCGCGGTCGCGGCGGGCGCGCTCGCGCTCGGGGTCTGGGGGTTGCTGAGCTGGTGGACGCCCTACGAACGGCCCGAGTTCATGGGTTAGGTCCCGTACCCTTGCCGATGCCACGAGCCTGTTGCAGCACCGTCAGCGCCGCGGAGGAGGCGGACGCGGGCTCCGTGGTGAAGGTGACGAGGGACTGGTGCGGTTCCTGCGGGACGTGGAACGTCTGTTGTGTGACGGTCAGGTCCCCGACGACCGGATGGGCCAGGTCGTAGACGTCGCGGCCGCAGGGCTCGACGGTGTGTTCGGCCCACAGCGAGGCGAACTCGGGGCTGTGGATCGCCAGTTCGCCGACCAGCGCGGCGAGGCGCGCGTCGTCGCGATTGCGGGCCGTCAGGATGCGCAGGTTGCCCACCACCGCGCGGGCCTTGGCGGGCCAGTCGCGGTAGAGGGCGCGGGTGTGCGCGTCCAGGAAGACCAGCCGGGACAGGTTGGGCCGGGTCTCCGGGTCATCGGGCGAGGCGGAGGCCAGGTGACCGGCGAGCAGGGCGTGCCCGGCTCCGTTCCAGGCCAGCACGTCGTTGCGGCGGCCCACGACGAGCGCGGGCACGTCACCCATGGCGGCCAGCAGCGTCCGCAGATCGGCGGAGGCGTGCTCCTCGGGAGGCGTCACCGGTCCGCTCCGGTGACTCGCCGTCGTCGACAGGACGTGCAGGTGTTCCCGCTCGGCCGGGGTCAGTCGCAGGGCGGTCGCGATCGCGTCGAGGACCTCGGCCGAGGCGTTGAGCGACTGGCCCTGTTCGAGCCGGGTGTAGTAGCCGGCGCTGACCCCCGCGAGCATCGCGAGTTCCTCCCGGCGCAGCCCGGGCACCCGGCGCCGGTCCCCGTACCGGGGCAGGCCGACGTCGTCCGGGCCCAGTTGTGCCCGCCGCGCCATCAGGAACTCACCGAGCGGTGATCTGCGGTCCATGGCGGCAAGTATGCGCGGCGGCCGTGTCCGTCGCCTGCACCTGTCAGGGGTAGGCAGGAGCGGGTCTGGTCACCCGGGCCCGGGGCCCTCAGAGTCGATCACACGGATCACGGAACGAGCCCTCCGCATCCGTCCCACCCGCCGTCCACGACGCCGCCGGACGCATCGCGAACCGACCCTGCGCGCCACACCCGAACGAGGGAGACACATGCCCGCCACCCCACCCGCGCCGCTCTCGCCCACGGAGGCGACCGTCTCCACGGCGTCCCAGGTCACCACGATGAGGCTGGGGGACGTCGAGATCACCCGCGTCATCGAGTTCTCGGACATCTCACCGATGACGACCGACGTGTTCTTCCCCGGCAGCAAGCCGGAGGAATGGCAGCGCCACGCCGCACTGCTGGACCCGGATCACTGGGACGCCCGCACCGACCTGACGCGCGTCGCCACCCAGTCCTGGGCGCTGCGCAGCGAAGGCAGGGTCATCCTGATCGACACCGGCGCGGGCAACGGCAAGTACCGTCCGCTGCAGCCGATCTGGTCGTACCTGAACACGAACTACCTGGAGAACCTCGCCGCGGCCGGCATCGATCCCGAGGACGTCGACCTCGTCGTCAACACCCATCTGCACGACGACCACGTCGGCTGGAACACCCGGCTCCACGGACGCGACTGGGTCCCCACCTTCCCCAACGCGACCTACCTCATGCCGCGGCCCGACGTCGAGTACTGGCATCCGGAGAACCTGCACAACACCGTGTTCGGCCGGGGGAACCAGAACGTCTACGAGGACAGCATCGACCCGGTGATCGACGCCGGGCTCGTCAGGACCTGGGACGACTCCTACGTCATCGACGCCAACCTGCGGCTCGAACCGGCCCCCGGGCACACTCCGGGTTCCTCGGTCGTCCACCTCGAGTCCGGAGGCGACCGCGCGGTCTTCGCCGGCGACCTGATGCACGGCGCGATCCAGGTCCACGAGCCCCACCTCAACAGCTGCTTCGAGGAGGACGAGGACGCCGCCCGCGCCAGCCGGGCGCGGATGTACGCCTACGCCGCCGACCACAACGCCCTCGTGCTGCCCGCCCATCTGCCCGGCCACGGGGCCTTCGAGATCAGGCGCAGGGGCGCCGGGTTCGAGATCTCCGGCTGGGCGCCCTTTTCCCGCACCTGACCACCGGATCGAAGGAACCCCCATGTCCAGCACGCCTCTCGACGTCTCCTCCTACGGATTCACCCGGCACATCCGGGTGGCGGCCCGCCCGGCTCAGGTCTACGACCTGGTCAGCACGGTGTCGAACATCAGCAGGTGGAGCCCCGACGCCCTGCACGCCGAGTACGAGGACGGCGCCGGGCCCCGTGCGGGCGCCTGGTTCCGCGGCCGCAACCAGGGGTCGGTCAGACAGTGGGAGAGCCGTTCCCAGGTCACCGTGGCCGAACCCGGCGCCGTGTTCGCCTTCACCGTGCTCGGCTCCGCCTCCGTGCCCGTCGTCGAATGGCGCTGGACGTTCACCGCGCACGGTTCGGGAACCCTGGTGGCGCAGACATGGCGACTGCTCGTCGCCGACCCCGTCCTGGGCAGCACCTACGAGGACCTCGACCGGTTGCGCGACGCCACCGTCGACGGCGTCGAGGCCACGCTGACGTCGCTCGCCGACTGGGTGGCCTGCAACGTCACGGCCCGATGACCCGGCGTCCCGTCCCGGGACGCGCCCGCACCACACCGACCGGCCGCGGCTCCCTCCGGGGCGGCGACGGCTCACAGGTAGCGGACGCCCGTCAGTTCCTCGGCCACCGCCCAGAGTCGCCTGCCCACGGCCGGATCGGCCGCCTCCCGGCTGAGCCGGGCCTCGGTGACCCGACCGCGTGTCTCCCCCAGCCCGGACGGCCCGAAGAACTGACCGCCCCGCACACCGGGGTCGGTGGCGGCGCGCAGTTGCGGCAGCGCGCCCCGCTCCACCGGCTGCGTGACCAGCAGGCCGGCCCGCGCGATCACCTGTCCGAGCCGGCCACGGTGCTCCCAGGCGCGCGGGGTCAGGTTGGTGCGGGTGAGACCGGGGTGGGCCAGTGTGCTGATGACCGGTGATCCCGCGGCGCGCAGGCGCCGGTCCAGTTCGACGCCGAAGACCGTGGTGGCGAGCTTGGACCGGCCGTAGGCGGGAGCGGCCCGGTAGTCACGCTCCGACATCAGGTCGTCGAAGTCGAGGTGCGCGTTCTTGTGGGTGATCGAGCTGAGACCCACCACCCGGGGTTCCCGCGCCGCCTCCAGCCTGTCGAGCAGCAGGCCGGTCAGCGCGAAGTGCCCCAGCATGTTGGTGCCGAGGTGCAGCTCGAAGCCGTCGGCGGTGGTGCGGCGCGGGCCGAGCAGCACCAGGCCGGCGTTGTTGACCAGCAGGTCGACCGCCGGATGGTCGGCGGCCAGCTTCGCGGCGAACGCGCGGACCGAGCCGAGCGAGGCCAGGTCCAGCTCGCGCACCTCCGCGTCACCGCCGATCCGGCGGGCGGCCTCCGCACCGGCGGCGGTGTCGCGGACCGCGAGCACGACGTGGGCGCCCCGGCGGGCCAGCTCCGTGGCCGTGATCAGGCCGAGGCCCGAGTTCGCGCCGGTCACGACGGCGGTCCTGCCCTGCTGGTCGGGGATGCGGTCGGCGGTCCATCCGGCCATCTGCTGCTCCTGGGGTGTCGGTGGGTGGACCTACGACGCTAGGAACGGTACGGGCCGGTTCGGTCGTTCTCGTTTCCCTAGGTCTGCGGGACCTACCTCGGGTGCTCACCGGGAAGGCACACTTGCGGCATGACCCATCCGTACGCCCGTGAGCTCGGTGATTTCCTGCGCGCCCGGCGCGACCGGCTGCGTCCGCGGGACGTCGGTCTGGAGCCGGGCGGCCGGCGCAAGGTCACCGGGCTGCGGCGCGAGGAGCTGGCCCTGCTGGCCGGGCTGAGCACCGATTACTACCAGCGGATGGAGCAGGGCCGGGAAGTACGCCCGTCCGACGACGTCCTGGACGCGCTGGCCGGCGCGCTCGGCCTCGACGAAGCGGAACGCAGGCACCTGTTCGGCCTGGCCCGTGCCGCCCGCCGGCCGGTGCCCGCCCGGCCGGACCGCGGTCCGGAGCGGGTCCCGGACAGCACCCGGCGGCTGCTGCGGGTCATGGACACCCCGGCGGTGGTGCTCGGCCGCCACCTCGACCTGCTCGCCTGGAACCCGATGGCACAGGTGCTGCTCGGCAGCCCGGACGGCTACCCGCCCGAGCGGCTCAACATGCTCCTCCTGCTGTTCGACGACACCCGGACCGGCGAGCGGAGCTGTCCGGACTGGGAGCGGCAGGCCCTGGAGTACATCGGCATGATGCGCGCCGCTGTCGCCACCGACCCCGCCCATCCGCGCGCCACCGCGATCATCGGCGAGCTGAGCATCCGCAGCGCCGAGTTCCGGCGGCTGTGGGCCCGGCACGACGTACGGGTCTCGGTCAGCGGCACCAAGACCTTCCGGGTCCCCGAGGTCGGTGACGTCGTCCTGGACTGGGACACCTATCCGCTGCCCGGCCGACCCGGTCCGGTCATGCTGGTCTTCACCGCCGAGCCGGGCAGCGCCGACGCGGACCGGCTGCACCTCCTCGCGTCGTTGCGCGCGACCCGCTCCACCGCGAAGGCCACGCCGCCGGTCACCTCGGACTGAGCCCAGGGGGACCTCGCACCACACCGTCCTGGTGTACGGGTCGCCGCCGGTCACCGGCCCCGTTCCAGGCAGGCACGTCGTTGCGGCGGCCCACGACGAGGGCGGCTCCGGCGGCGGCGCCGAGGTCGAGGGCACCGACGTCGGCCGTGACGGCCGAGGCCGGGGCGGAGCCGGCACGGCGCGGGATCAGACCCTGCAGCGGGGCGATGGTGGCGGTGGCCGGCAGGCCCAGGACCACGAGCACGGCGGTGGGCTTCCAGCCCGCGGCGAACGGCATGGCCCCTATGAGTGGGGCACGCCGTGCAGGCCGTCGAGACGAGGGGTCATTCCAGCCACGTCCCGTCCCGCATGACGACCCTTCCGCGCAGTTCCGGCACACCGCGCCATGCACGCACGGTCCTCGGGACCATACGTACGTACAGATAGGGATCCCTTTCCGTGCGCGGATCCCATCCGAACTTGTCGGCGAACGCCTCCGCCGCGCCGTCGGGAACCTCCCGGTCAGGGAAGCACTCCGCCTCGCCCTGGAGGAGCACCACGTCGAAGGAGTCCGGCAGCGCCAGACGTACGCGCGGCTCCGTGCGGACGTTCCGCGCCGTCACGGACGTGGCGCCGGTGCACATCCACATCGCACGCCCGTCCCACAGGAACCACAACGGCACCTGGTGCGGCCCATGATCGGGGTGAGCCGTCGACAGCCACACGTCCCGCTCGGTACCGAGCCGCTCGAGAACGTCGCGCACCCGCTCCGCCGTACCGCGACGAACAGTCTCCGTGGTTCCCATGAGGATCGACCCTAGCCAGCGGCACCGCACCACGCCTGAGGCGCAGGACCTACTCCCGGAGACCGAGGGAACTCCTCAGCTCCCGGCTCGGGTTCGGCCCCGACTGCGTCGTCAGTGGAGGGCGCTACCGTGCCGGCGTGACTGATCTTGAGGTGGTGGCACGTGGGACGGTCGGCGGCGACGTCACGCGGTTCGCATACAGCCTCTCCATCGCACGGATGCCCAGGAAGAAGCTCCCCTCGTCCGGGAACCCGGCGAAGCCGCAGCACCGCACGTCGTCGTCCACGTCTTCCTCGGGAGGATCCAGGTTGTTCTGCAGCAGCCACGCCCGCAAGTCCTGGGGGAAGGAGAGACCCATCCGCTCCTCTGCGGACGCGAGCGTGTCCTCCGTGGCGGGCCCGGGCAGGCCCGCGTGGTCGGCCGGGGCGTGCTCCCGGAGCAGACGCATCACGCGGGACCAGCTCTCCACCGCACCCATTGCCCGCTGCCCCTTCGACCGGCTCCTCAGCAGTCGTCACCCCAGCGGGACTTCGCACCACACCGTCTTGGTGTACGGGTCTCCGGCGGTGGTGCCCCAGTGGGAGGCCAGCGCCTCGACGAGGAGGAGGCCGCAGCCGGACTCCATGTCGGGTGCGACGGGCGCCAGTGTGCCGGAGCTCGGTGGGCGGTGGTCGGGGCGATGTCGACGTTCATGCCACTCAGCGTGGCCGGTCGACCCCACTCTGCGCAGTGGCGATGCCGATACGCGGAGTCACCGTGCGGATGCTGTCCGGGTCTGTCCGGGTCGCGACGCGTGACGCCCCGCACGGGCGGCGAGTTGGGCACGGGTGGCACAAGGAGGTGTGAGGGCATGAGCGTGGAACCTTACGGCGCGGACGAGGAGTCGGCGGCCGTTCTGCGAACCGTCGGACGGGTCATCAAGATGTGCCGGGAGCGAGAGGGCATGACCCAGGCCGGTCTCGCCACGGCCATCAGGTACGGCGAGGAGCAGGTGTCGTCCGTCGAGCGCGGACGCCGGGCTCCGGCGGAGGAGTTCCTGGAGGCGGCGGACCGGGTGCTCGAAGCGGGCGGCCTGATCGCGGGGCTGAAGAAGGAGGTGGAGAAGGCCCGGTTCCCGAAGAAGGTACGGGACTTGGCCAAGTTGGAGGCGGAGGCCGTGGAGATCTGTGCCTATGACAACTCCGTCATCAACGGGCTCCTGCCGACCGAGGAATACCTGCGGGCAGTGTTCGGGTCGCGGCGTCCGGCGTTCTCCGAGGAGGAGGTGGACCGGCTTGTCACTGCGCGGCTGGCACGTCAGGAGGTCATCGGGGGTATGCAGACGGACCTGTCCTTCAGTTTCGTGCATGATGAGGCTGCACTGCGGAGGCGGGTCGGGGGCAGAATGGTGCTGCGCCGACAACTCGAACGACTGTTGGAGATCGGACAGAAGCGGAACGTGGAGATCCAGGTCCTTCCTCTGGATCGTGAGGACAACGCCGGTCTCGGCGGCCCCTTCCACCTGCTGCGGCTCAAGGAGGGCGCCACGGTGGCACACAACGAGGTCCAGCGGACCAGCCGACTGATCCCGGAGAGGAAGGAGATCCAGATCTTGGAGCTGCGGTACGGAGTCATCCGGGCCCAGGCCCTCCCGCCACGTGAGTCGCCGGCCTTCGTCGAGAAAGTCCTTGGAGAGACATGAGTGTGAAGCCCCCGGCCAGTGACGGTGACGCGCTGGCGTGGTTCAAGAGCAGCTACAGCACCGACGACGGACCCGCCTGCGTCGAGGTCGCCTTCGCCCCCGAGACCATCCACGTCCGCGACTCGAAGCACATACAGGGCCCCCGCCTGACCTTCGCCCCCCGGCAGTGGGCCGCCTTCCTCCCGTACGCCTCCGGACGCCGATGACCCGACCGCTCACCGCCGCGCAGCGCCGGCTCATCGACGCCGCCGATCCCGGCACCGGGCGGCTGAAGGGTACGCCGGCGCAGCTCGCCGCACTGGTGAAGCGCGGGCTCGCGTTCCGGCATCCGAGGCCGCCTCACGACCACTTCCTGACTCCGGCGGGACACCGGATACGGGAGGCGGAGCCGGAACCCACCCCGGTGGAGACGGACGGGCCGGCCCCGACCGGGGTGTTCGCCGCGCGGGTCGGCGGCGAGCACCTCGCGCCGGAGTCGGGCCCCGCCCGGCTCCGGGAGGTGCGCGGCGCCTGGCAGGGCATGCTGGAGCTGCGCCGGATGACCAACACCGACGGCGCCACGGACCGGCCGTGCGGCTGGGAGCGTTCGCACCTGGTGCAGGCCGCCGCGCTCGCCCTGGAGGCCGCCGGACACCGCCCGGCCGGCGCGGACGCCGGGGGCGGCGGTTACCGGGTGCGGGAGACCCCGCAGCCCGAGGCGGTCGCCGTGCACGAGCCGGACGGCGCGGCACTGCGGGCCTGCGCGGCCACCCTGGAGGGGGCCGGCTGGCAGGTCGGGGAGTACACGGAGCCGAGGACGCGGGCCCGCTATCTGCTGGCCTCCCCGCGCCGGGTGTGAGGGGCACACCGGGGGCACACCGGGATCGGCGGGTCGGGCGACGGACCGGACCGGAGCCCGGATCGGCTTTCACGCGCTGAAAGTTTCCGCCGCCCGGTTCCCGAGTTTCCAGGCCATCCGCTCCTACAGTGGACCAGACCACCAGAGAGGAGCGAAGGCTCTTTACACGCCTGGAATCTACGTGCGTAACTAATGACGCGCGCACGTCAACCTGTACGGATCCGCCCAGGTGGCAGCGGCCGACGTCACCTCCTTCGCTCATCCCCACATGTGTCAGGAGGCAGCCCCATGTTCTCTCTCCCCCACCCCCGCAGACGGATCGTCACGGCGTGCGGCGTCCTCGGCGCCGCACTCGCGCTGACGGCCACCGCCACGGGCGGCGCGTCCGCCGCGCCGGGGCCCGACCGGGACCGCGTCCACGTGGAGCCCGGCGAGGCGTACATGGGTGTCGGCACCCGCGTCCACGAGGGCGACCCGGCCGGGGCCCCGTCGCGGGGCGCCCTGGCCCCCACCGACGGCGTCCAGGGCATCGACGTCTCGCACTGGCAGGGCGCCGTCGACTGGACCTCGGTGCGCGGTGCCGGCGTCCAGTTCGCCTGGATGAAGGCGACCGAGGGGACCACCTACAAGGACCCGAGCTTCAACACCAACTACCCGGCCGCGTACCACGCGGGCGTGATCCGCGGCGCGTACCACTTCGCCCTCCCCAACGCCTCCGACGGCGCCACCCAGGCGAACTACTTCGCCACCAACGGCGGCGGCTGGTCGCGCGACAACCTCACCCTGCCGGGCGTCCTGGACATCGAGCACAACCCGTACGGGGCGATGTGCTACGGCCTGTCCACCACGCAGATGCGCAGCTGGATCAACGACTTCCACACCGCCTACACGTCGCGCACGAGCCGTGACGTCGTCATCTACACCACGGCGAGCTGGTGGAACACCTGCACCGGCAACTGGACCGGCATGTCCGCCAAGAGCCCGCTGTGGGTGGCGCACTGGACCTCGGCGTCGTCGCCGACCATCCCCATCGGTTTCCCCACCTGGACGGTGTGGCAGTACACCAGCACCGGTTCGGTCTCCGGCGTCTCCGGCGATGTGGACCGCAACCAGTTCAACGGTTCCCGCGACCGGCTGCTGGCGCTCGCCAACAACACGTGACGGCGTAGGTCCCGGCGCATACGCGAGCACACGGTGGGGGCCGGCGGCCGTCCGTCGCCGCCCCACCGCTCCCCCACCCCTCCCCTCCCCCACGAGGAGTGACGTGCATCCTCACAGCGCCCTCCGGCGCCGTCTCCTGCTCTCCGGCGCGGCCTCTCTGGCCGCCGCCACCGCCCTGCCGGGCACCGCACACGCGCGCGACACCGACGTCATGGAGCCGGACATCGACTCCACCGCGGCCTGGGGCGCCCGTTCCCCGCAGGGGACCATCAGCCTCCTGCGGTACCGGCCGGGCAGGATCGTCGTCCACCACACGGTGAGCGCCAACAGCTCCGACTTCTCCCGCGCCCAGGCGCACGCCCACGCCCACTGGGTGCAGGACCTGCACCTGGACAAGAACAACTGGATCGACACCGGCTACCACTTCCTGGTCAGCCGGGGCGGCTGGATCACCGAGGGCCGGCACGGCAGCCTCCAGGCGCTCACCGGAGGCCGGGACTTCGTGCTCGGCTCCCACACCTCAGGACAGAACGAGCAGGCCGTCGGCATCGCGTGCGAGGGCGCCTACCACGCGGGCGCGGTGCCGCCGGACCCCCAGTGGGACGTCCTGGTGACGCTGTGCGCGTACGTGTGCGCGCGGTACGGCATCCCCTCCGCGCAGCTCCACGGCCACAAGGACTACGGCGGGACGCTCTGCCCCGGCGTGTACCACGAGATGCTGCCCCGGCTGCGGGAGGAGGTGGCGGCGGCCCGGACGTCCTGACCGGCAGCGGGCCGAGGAGTTCGCGCCCGGGGCACCGGCGATGAGCGGGCCGGGGCCCCTCTCGTGCTCGGGGCCGTCTCCGGGACGTACGCGTCCCCGGGACGGCCGCCGCGCACCCCCTGTCCGGGATCCACGGTCACCGGCCGGGGGCTTCGGGGTGTTCAGCCCTGCGCGGCGATCCGTGCCAGCCGTCGGGCCTCCTCACGGGTCGAGCGGGCGATCGCGTCCTCGTCGGCGGTGAGCAGCCGGCCGTTCTCCACGATCTGCCGGCCGTCGACGAAGGAGGCGGTGACCGGGGCCGCCGCGCCGAGGACCAGCGCGGTCACCGGGTCGGCGATGGAGGCGTGCGCGAGGGTGTCCATCCGCCACAGCACCAGGTCGGCGAGCTTGCCCGGCTCCAGGGAGCCGATCTCGCCCGCCCGGCCGAGCACCTGCGCTCCGCCGTACGTGCCGAGGCGCAGCGCCTGCCGGGTGTTCAGGGCGGCCTCGCGGTGGGGGCCGAGGCGGTTGACGAGCAGGGCGTTGCGCAGTTCGGTGTGGAGTTCACCGGACTCGTTGGACGCCGTGCCGTCGACCCCGAGGCCGACCGGGACGCCGGCGGCGAGCAGGTCGGGGACGCGGGCGATGCCCGCCGCGAGGCGCGCGTTGGAGGAGGGGCAGTGGGCGACTCCCGTCCCCGTACGGGCGAAGGCGGCGATGTCGGAGTCGTTCATGTGGACGCAGTGCGCCATCCAGACGTCCTCCCCCAGCCAGCCGGTGGACTCGAAGTAGTCGGTCGGGCCCATGCCGAACAGCTCGTGGCAGAACTTCTCCTCCTCCACGGTCTCCGAGCCGTGGGTGTGCAGGCGTACGCCGAGCCGCCGGGCCAGCTCCGCGCCTTCCCGCATGAGTTCGGTGGAGACGGAGAAGGGCGAGCAGGGGGCGACGGCGACCTGGGTCATGGCGTCGAAGGAGGCGTCGTGGTGACGGCGCACCGTCTCCTCGGTGGCGGCGAGCGCGCCGTCGAGGGTCTCGACGGCGAAGTCCGGGGGCAGTCCGCCGTCCTTCTCGCCGCGGTCCATGGAGCCGCGGGCGAGGGTGAAGCGGACGCCCAGGTCACGGGCGGCGCCGATGACGGCGCCGGACAGGTCGCCGGTGCCCCGCGGGAAGACGTAGTGGTGGTCCATGGCGGTGGTGACGCCGCCGCGGGCCATCATCGCGAGCGAACCCCGGGCCGCCGCGCGCACCATCGGCTCGTCGATGCGCGCCCAGGTCGGGTAGAGGGCGACGAGCCAGTCGAAGAGGTTGTGGTCGGTGGCCAGGCCCCGGGTGATCCACTGGTAGAAGTGGTGGTGGGTGTTGACCAGGCCGGGGGTCACCAGGTGCCCGGTGGCGTCGATCCGGCGGGCGACGTTCCCGAGGCCCTCGGGGGCCCTGCCCGCGCCGAGCGACTCGATGCGGTTGCCGGCGAGGACGACGTACCCCGACGCGTACTCGGTGTCCTCCGCGTCGACGGTGGCGATCGCGCAGTTCTCGATGACGGTGCGCCGGTCCGCTGCCATGGTTCGTCCTTTTCGGGTGCGCCGAAGTGCCGTGTTCTCAGAGGTTGGTGAGGTCCGCCGGTATCCGCGCCTCGCAGCCGTCGCGCAGGACGGTGGCCTCGATCAGGCCGTAGGGGCGGTCGGCCGCGACGTACACGGCCCCTTCGGCGGTGTCGTTCTCCAGGCCGAACGGCTCCAGGTCCACCAGGAAGTGGTGGCTGTTGGGGAGGGAGAAGCGGACCTCGTCGATCTCGCCGCGGTGGTCGATGATCCGCGCGCCCATCCGGTACAGCGTCTGCTGCAGGGAGAGGGAGTAGGTCTCGGCGAAGGCCCGGAGCAGGTGCTTCCTGGTCTCCTCGTAGGACCTCTCCCAGTCGGGCATCTCCTGCTCGTCGTCGGTCCAGTTGAACCGCCAGCGGCCGGAGACCGAGGTGGCGAGGACGCGGTCGCGGGTCTCCTCGAGCGTCGTGTACGCGTCCTTGACGTAGCCCCGGAACTCGGAGGCGGTGGAGTTCAGCACCGTCAGGTCCTTCAGGCCGGAGACGACCTCCCACTTCTCCCCGTCGTACGTGATCTGGGCGAGCCGGGTCTCCTGCCCCCTGCGGACGAAGGAGTGCTCGCCCTCGTGCGCGTCGGAGGTGGCGATGCGCTCCCAGGCGTACTCCTCGACGCGTATGCGCGCCCGGTGGATGGGCTCCTGGGAGGTGACGAAGTGGCGGGCGAGGTGGATGCCGAACTGTTCGGCGGACTCGACACCGTGCTTCTTGGCGAAGGCGAAGACGGTGTTCTTGGTGGTGTCGGTCGGCAGGACGTGGGCGTTGGAGCCGGAGTAGTGGACCTCGTCCATGTCGCCGGACAGGGCGACGGAGACGTTCAGGTCCTTGATGCGGTGGGTGGTGCCGTCCCGCGTGATCCTGACGACTCGGTTCTCCGCCTTGCCGTACTGGTTCTGGCCCAAGATGGTCGGCATTGCTCGCTAGCTCCCTCGGTAAACGGAGTAGCCGAACGGGTTGAGCAGCAGCGGTACGTGGTAGTGCTCGCCCGGTACGACGGCGAACGTGACCGCCACCTCCGGGAAGAACACCCCGGTTCCGCCGTCCCGGTGCGCGGGGGCGTCCTGCTGTGCCTCGGCCTGGTTCCTCGCTGATGGTGCGAAGTACGCCTCGACCGCGAAGTCGAGCCGTACGTGGGTGGTTCCCTCCGGCGGGGCCGGCAGGTCCTCGCACCGCCCGTCCGCGTCGGTCGCGGAGCCGCCGAGCGCCCGCCAGTCCGCGTCCCGGCCCGAGCGGGCGGCGAGGCGGACGGCGACGCCCGCGGCGGGGCGGCCGGCGCTGGTGTCCAGGATGTGCGTGGACACGGAGGCGGTGGTGTCGGTGCTCATGTGCGTCAGTCCTCTCCGGCTTCGGCTCTGGCTTCGACCTTGGCTTCGCCCTCGGCGTCGGCTTCGGCGTCGGCGTCCGCTTCGCCCTCGCCCTCGGCTTCGGCCGCGACGAGACGGGCCAGCCTGATGCGGTTGATCCTCCCCAGTTCGGTGCGGACGATCCCGCGTTCCCGCTCCGGCGTGTTGCCGAGGCGTTCCCGGACGGCGTCGCGCATCTGCTCGCCGGTCCGGCCGGTGGCGCAGATGAGGAAGACATGGCCGAACCTCTCCTGGTAGGCCAGGTTCAGTTCCAGCATCTCGGCCCTCAGCCCCTCCGGGGCGCCGGCCATGCCGCTCTGTTCCCGGGCGGAGGCCGGGTCCCCCGGCTCCGGCCGACCGATCGGCGGGTGCCCGGCCATCGCCTCTTCCAGGTCGGCCGTGGTCAGCCCGGCCGTGGCGGCGTCACTGGCGGCGTACAGGTCGTCGGCGGTGCTGTACGGGCGGGCGGCGAGCAGACGCCGGGCCCAGGCCGTGGAGGCGCAGGCCTCGTGGAGTGCGGCGAGGGCGGCGTGCTCCGTCAGGGTGTTGAAGCGGGCCAGGCCCCTGGGGGTGGAAGTCGACGTCACGGAAGCCTCCGTGGCCGCGAGCGGCCTTCGTGTCGAGCGGGCGTGCCGACAGTGAACGCCGTCACGGACAACCACGTCAACAGTTTGTTGAAAAATCCGCGTAACCGGAGGGCGCATCCGTCGGCCGGCGGATTCAGGTGCCCTTCTCGCGGTTGAGGTAGTTGTAGACGGTGAAGCGGCTGACCCCCAGCGCGCTCGCCACGGTCTCCACGCCGTGCCGCACGGCGAAGGCGCCGCGCGCCTCCAGACCGCGCACGATCTCCTGCTTGGCCTTGCGGTCCAGGTCCGCGAGCGGCCTGCCCTTCCTGCGCTCCAGTGCCGCGAGGATGTGGTCGAGGGAGTCCGCGAGCTGCGGCAGCCGCACGGCGACGACGCCGGCGCCCTCCCAGGAGAGCACCACGTCGTCGGCTCCCGCCTGGTCCGGCGGGACCATCTCGCCGCCCATGGCGTCGACCAGCGGCTTCACCGCCGCGACGAAGGCCTCGACGCCGGTGCCGGTCACCGGTCCGCCTCCTCGACGACGTTGACCTGGAGGGAGATCCGGGTGGCGCCCGCGGTCAGCGCCCTGCGCAGCATCGTGTCCACGGCGCCGAGCACCGCGTCGGCGCCGCCCTCGGCGGTGTTGCCGAAGGGGCCGACGTCCACCGCGTCCAGCTCGGCCGTCTCGACGACCTCCCGCGCCACCACCGCGTGCGCGGGCGCCTCGTCGAGGTCGAAGGGCTCGGTCGTGAACTCCACTCTCAAACGCACTGCGCCCCCCATGAGACCGGCTCTGATCTGCTCGTTCTCCCGGCCCCCGGCCCGGAGAGTCGCTCCTGGACGACCTTAACGGACTCCTCCCGGGCGGGCATCGAGGATGCGCGGACCCGTCGTGAGGCGGGGAGCCCCGACCCCGCCGCCCCGGAGACCGTCACCCGGGTGCTCGCCGCCCGTCACGCCGTCGACGGCGTCACCGGCCGGCTGGAGCTGAGCGCGGAGGCCGTGGCCGTGGCCTGCCGGGAACTCGGTCTGCGGGGCACGGACCATCCGTCCGTGGTACGGACGGCCGAGCGGATCCTCCGCCGTTTGGAAGAGGATCCCGGAGTTGCCCTGGTGATCGGCGAGAAGGACTGACCATGACCTCCGTATCCGCCCCTTCCTCCGCTGCTTCGTCCCGCGCGGGGGAACCGGCCGGTCTCCCCGGCTCGCTCGACGGGCCCCGGCTCGCCGGCGCCGCCGCGGAGCACGGCACTCCGCTGTGGGTGTACGACGCCGGGACGATCCGCGCGCAGATCGGCCGGCTGCGCCGCTTCGACGTCATCCGCTTCGCCCAGAAGGCCTGTTCCAACCTGCACATCCTGCGTCTGATGCGCGAGGAGGGCGTGCTCGTCGACGCCGTGTCGGAGGGCGAGATCGAGCGTGCGCTCGCGGCCGGCTACCGGGTCGGGGGAGCCGACGAGCCGATCGTCTTCACCGCCGACCTGCTGAACCGCTCCACGCTGCGCCGGGTCGTCGAGCTGGGCATCCCGGTCAACGCCGGTTCCCCGCAGATGCTCGACCAGGTGGGCGAGGCCTCCCCCGGCCACCCGGTGTGGATCCGGATCAACCCGGGATTCGGCCACGGGCACAGCCGCAAGACCAACACCGGTGGCGAGCACAGCAAGCACGGCATCTGGCACGAGCACCTCCAGGAGAGCCTCGCGCTGGTCGACCGGCACGGGCTCGACCTCGTGGGCCTGCACATGCACATCGGCTCCGGGGTGGACTACGGCCACCTGGAGTCGGTCTGCGAGACCATGGTCAAGCAGGTCAGGCTGGCCGGGCGGGACATCCGGGCCATCTCGGCCGGCGGCGGTCTCTCCGTGCCGTACGCGCCGGGCGACCCGGAGATCGACACCGACCGCTACTTCGAACTCTGGGACGCCGCCCGGCGGGAGCTCGTCTCCGAGCTGGGCCACCCGGTCCGGCTGGAGATCGAACCCGGGCGCTTCCTGGTGGCGGGCTCGGGGGTGCTGGCCGCCGAGGTCCGCGCCCAAAAGCCCGTGGGCAGCAACTACTTCGTGCTGGTCGACGCCGGGTTCAACGACCTGATGCGGCCCGCGATGTACGGCAGCAGCCACCGCGTCTCGGTCCTCGGCGGCGACGGCGTCCCGCGCGGCGGGGACGCCCGCGACACGGTCCTGGCCGGCCCGCTGTGCGAGTCGGGGGACGTCTTCACCCAGGTGGAGGGAGGCGACGTGGAGCCCGTGCCGCTGCCCCGCACCGAGATCGGCGACCTGGTGGTGTTCCACGACACCGGCGCCTACGGCGCGAGCATGTCGTCCACCTACAACTCCCGGCCGCTCATCCCCGAGGTGCTGGTCGACGGCGACGACACCAGGCTGATCCGCCGCCGGCAGACCGTCGCCGAACTGCTGGCGCCGGAGCTCGACCTCCCGCTCTGACCCGGCCCGCTGCGCGCAGGGCGCGTCCGGCGTGCGGTGCGCACGCCGGACGCGCCCTTCTCTGCCCGCACGCGGGCCCCCGCACCGTTCCACGCCCCGATGCGGACGGTCCCGCGTCCGGGGTGCGGATCCGTCCGGCGCGCAGCAGCCTGGGGACATGGCACATCCAACGGAGCATCCGCACATCGTGGTGCACTCCCCGGCCCTGGACGGCTCGCGGCGGGTCACCTCCGGTGACGACACGCTGGGCATCGCCACGCACGTCGACGACGTGGGCGAGATCCTGCGGCTGGCCGACCTGTACGTCACCGACGTCGAGGAGACCGACCTCATCGAGTGGCAGGGCGGCGGCCCCGACGACTGGCCGGGGCTCTCCGAGCACCACGGGACGACCTGAGCGGCGCTACGGCATCGGCCGTACACCGGCTACGTCACCCTCAAATGAACCTCTGAAGGCGGCCCGGAAGGCTTCGGCCACCCCCGTCGGCGGGCACACTCCTGGCACACGGGGCCCGCCGGCACGGGGGCGGCGGGCCCCGGCCGAGGGGGTGTCGTGCCATGACCACCATGGGGAACGTCCGGGGAACGCCGCACGAGCTCGCCCTGCTGGCCGGCGGTCCGCGCGCCGCGGTCACGGTGGCCGTCGTCGCCCTGCATCTGCGGGGCGCGGTCGAGGCGGGCGCGCCGGGCACGGTACGGGCGGTCGACGGGGAGGCGGGGCGGGCCCTGCCGCCGCTGCCGACGCCCGAGCGGTTCCTGGAGCAGGAGGAGGGCGTCCCGGCCGGCATGCGGGCGCCGTACCTGGAGAGCGCGGTGTACCACTGCCTGGAAGAGCCCTCGGACATGGGGGAGTTGCTGCGGCACCCGGATGTCCGCTGGGCGCTGGCCGAGCTGCGGGTCGGGCTCGCGGAGACGGGGATGCTGGGGTATCCGCTGCTCAGGCGCACCAGGGCCGCCCGCCGACGGCTGAAGGTCCTGCGGAAGGCGTTTCCGCTGCCGTCGAGCCGGCACGGCCGGCCGGACCACGAGAAACTGCTCGCCGTCGCCCTGCACGGCAAGGACGCCCTGCTCGTCTTCGTCCCGCGCTTCGCCCTCCGGGCGGGGCTGACCGACCGGGTCGACATCAGGGACAAGGGCCTTCGCCACTCCCCGGGCGGCGGCACGTACGGCGGCAGCGGCGGCTACCTGTACTGCGGAAGCGGCGGCGGAGGCGGCGGGGAGTGAGCACGGCGAGGGGCGGCCCGTCCCCCTCGGGCGGGCCGCCCCTCGCGTGGGTACCCGGATGCCGGACCTTCAACGTCCCGATCGATACCGGGGCTTGCCCCGGCCCGGTCGCGAGTTCCCCGAACCCGACGGCGTCACCGACGTCGTTGGCCGTCGGCGCCGACGGTGTCGCCGGGCAGCGGGGTCCCGCCGGTCCCGTGCGCACAGGAGAGCACGGTCACCGGAAGTCCTCCTCGCGGTACTCGTCGGCGGAGCCGGCGGCCGTGGCCTCGCGCAGCTCGATGCGGCGGATCTTGCCGGAGACCGTCTTGGGCAGTTCGCCGAACTCGATGCGGCGGACGCGCTTGTAGGGGGCGAGCGTCTCGCGGGAGTGCTCGAAGAGCACCTTCGCGGTGTCCGGGCCGGGCCGCCAGCCCTCCGCGAGCACGACGTACGCCTTGGGGACGGCCAGCCGCAGTTCGTCCGGGGCGGGCACGACGGCCGCCTCGGCGACCGCCTCGTGCTCCAGCAGGGCGCTCTCCAGCTCGAAGGGACTGATCTTGTAGTCGCTGGCCTTGAAGACGTCGTCGGCGCGTCCGACGTAGGTGAGGTACCCGTCCTCGTCGCGGGCGCCGATGTCGCCCGTCCGGTAGTAGCCGCCGGCCATCGCCTCGGCCGTGCGGTCGGGGTCGCCGTGGTAGCCGGTCATCAGGCCCACCGGGCGGTCGGAGAGGTCGAGCGCGATCTCGCCCTCGGCGACGCCGGGCGCGCCGGAGACCGGGTCGAGGAGTTCGACGCGGTAGCCGGGGCTGGGACGGCCCATGGAGCCGGTCTTGAGGACCTGGCCGGGGCTGTTGGAGATCTGGACGGCGGTCTCGGTCTGGCCGAAGCCGTCCCGGACGGTGACGCCCCAGGCGCGCCGCACCCGCTCGATGACCTCGGGGTTGAGCGGCTCCCCGGCGGCGACGACCTCGCGGGGCGGGGTGCGCAGCCGGCCCAGGTCGGACTGGATGAGCATGCGCCACACGGTCGGCGGGGCGCAGAAGGTGGTGACGCCGGCCTTGTCCATCTCGGCCATCAGCCGGGCCGCGTCGAAGCGGGTGTAGTGGTGCAGGAAGACGGTCGCCTCGGCGTTCCACGGGGCGAACAGGTTGGACCAGGCGTGCTTGGCCCAGCCGGGCGAGGAGATGTTGAGGTGCACGTCGCCGGGTTTCAGGCCGATCCAGTACATGGTCGCCAGGTGGCCGATCGGGTACGAGGTGTGGGTGTGCTCGACCAGCTTGGGGCGGGCGGTGGTGCCGGAGGTGAAGTACAGCATCAGCGGGTCGTCGGCGAGGGTCGGCCCGTCGGGCGCGAAGTGCTCGGCGGCGCCGTGGGTGTCCTCGTAGGGGAGCCAGCCGTCGGCGGCCCCCTCCCCCACCGCGATCCGGGTGTAGTCGCCGGGCACCCCGTCGAACTTCGCGGTGTCCGCGGCGCGCACGACCACATGGCGGACGCGGCCCCTCCCGACTCGGTCGCGCAGGTCGGCGGGGCCGAGCAGCGGGGTGGCCGGGATGACCACGGCGCGCAGCTTCATCGCGGCGAGGGCGGTCTCCCACAGTTCGGCCTGGTTGCCGAGCATCACCAGCACCCGGTCCTCGGCGGCCACGCCCCGCTGCCGGAGCCAGTTGGCGACCTGGTCGGAGCGGCGGGCGAGCGCGGCGAAGGAGAGCCGGGTCTCGTCGCCGTCCTCCTCGACGAGGTGCAGTGCGGTGCGGTCGTTGCCGTCCGCGATCACGTCGAACCAGTCGAGGGCCCAGTTGAACCGCTCGGGCCGGGGCCAGGCGAAGTCCCGGTGGGCGGTGGCGTAGTCCTCGCGGTGTTCCAGCAGGAAGTCCCGGGCCCTGCGGAACTCTTCCGTCGACGTCGTCATGTCTCCTCCTCGTACCGGACCATTGCCGGGCGGCTCCCCGCCATCGTGTAATCCGTGATGCGGGTCTCACTACCCCCGAACGGGGGTGCGCGTCCGCACGGGAGCCGCGGTGAAGGGGCGAACAGGTGACAGCCGACCCGATGGACACGGGCGACGCGGCGGATCGGCCACGAGTACGACGCCCCGGTCGCCGCCGAGGGCCTGCGCGCCGTCGTCGCCGTGCCCGTGGTCGTACGGCGGCGGGTGCGGGCGGTGCTCTGCGGCGCCCTGCGCGCCGCGCGCCCTCCCCCACCGTCCTTCGGGCAGTGGGGAGGCTGGGGGTGACGGCCGGGACCGTCACGGCGGTATCTGCGGCCGGCGATGCGGAAGCCGGGGGTGCGGACCCGTGGGCAGGCCGTGGCCGCGACCCGCCGGGCGGGGTGGTTGCCATAGGTTTGCGGTGTTTTCCCGCGAGGGGTATTACCAGCAGTACGACTTTGGATTTGCCCTTGCCCGGCCTGCTGTAATTTGCCTCACTACACGGTCCGCCCGGAATTAAGGAACCTGTTGCCTAATATTGGCCAGGACACGCCACACGGAGGGGAGCGGTGACCGTGCGACGGGACTTCAAGGAGCCTGCCAGGTGCCGCCCCGACCTGGTCATAGGCCGGGAGGAGCTGTACTCCGAGGCGCGGGAGCAGCTCGCCCGAGGGGGCAGCGTGCTGCTGCACGGCCCCGCGGGAATAGGAAAGTCGACCGTGCTGCGGGCACTCGCGGCGGAAAACGCCGGTGCGACGGGGACCGTGTTGCGCTGCTCGGCCACGGAGTCCGAATCCCATCTTCCGTTCCTGGCGCTGGCCGATCTGTTCGGTCTGGTCCTCGACAAGGTCTCCGCCCGGCTGCCGGCCGCCCAGCGCACCGCCCTGGAGTCGGCGCTCACCGGGCGCGGCGAGTCCACCCTCCAGCGGGACGGCCTCGCGCTGCGCCTCGCGGTGCTGTCCATGCTGCGGGCGCTGGCCGCCGAGGGGCCGGTCCTCCTCGTCGCCGACGACCTCCAGTGGCTGGACTCCGCCAGCGCCGAACTCCTCGGTTTCGCCGCCCGGCGGCTCGGCGACAGCCCGGTGCGGGTGCTGTGCGCGGTGCGCACGGACGGCGAGGAGTACGACCGTCATCTGCGCGCCTGCCCGCCGGACACGCTCGCGGTGCGGCTGGGCCCGTTCTCCCGGACCCAGGTGTCCGCCCTCCTGGACCACCGCGGCTACACCGGCCTGTCCCGCTCCACGGCCCGTGACATCCACCGCACCAGCGGCGGCAACCCGCTGTTCGCCCTGGAACTGGGGCGTGCCCTCGCCGAGAGCCCCACCCGGCCCAGACCGGGCGAGCCGCTGCCGGTGCCGACCTCGCTGCGGGCCCTGGTGCTGAGCCGCCTGGAGATGCTGTCGGACGAGGCGCGCCGCACCCTGCTGGTGGCCAGCGCGGGCGCCCGCCCCACCCTGGCGCTGCTGCACGCGGCCGGCCGGGAGAACGCCGAGGCGGAGACGGCGCAGGCCGCCGCGCTGGGGCTGCTGGCGACGGACCCGGAGGAGCCGGCGGTGCGGTTCGCGCATCCGCTGATCTCGGCCGCCCTGTACGCGGAGGCCCCGGCGCGGGAGCGGCGGGCCGTGCACACGGCGCTGTCCACGGCGGCCTCCGACCCCATCGAGCGGGCCCGGCATCTGGCGCTGGCCGCCACCGGCCCCGACCCGGAGGTGGCGGCCCGGCTCGCCGGGGCCGCCGCGCTGGCCCGGGACCGGGGGGCGCCCTCGGTCGCGGCCTCGCTCGGGCTGCTCGCCGCCCGGCACACCCCGGCCGACGGCGAGCCGGGCCCCGACGAGCGGCGGCTGCAGGCCGCCGAGGACGCGATCACCGCCGGCGAGGCCGACCTGGCCCGGGACATAGCGCGCGAGGTGCTGACCCGGGCGACGGTGCCGGCGGAGCGGGTGCGGGCGTGGATGGTGGTCATCGAGGCGGCCGGGCAGGCGCTCGGCGAGGTCGACGCCGTGTTCCCGCAGGTGCTGGCCGACGCCGGCGACGACCCCCGGCTGCTGGCGCTGGTCCACTACCAGCTGGCCTGGCGGGAGGTGGTGGTGGACGGCGACTTCGCCAAGTCCCGCCAGGAGGCCGCGCACGCGGCGGAGCTGGCCGCGCGGGGCGGCGACCGGCGCACCGAGCTGATGGCGCTGGCCTTCCAGTCGTCCACCGAGACCCTGATGGGCCACCCCGACGCCCCCGCGACCATCCGGCGGGCGCTCCAGGAGCCCCAGGACCCCGATGTGGCCTGCCACCACAACGGCGCCGCCATGGCGAGGTTCCGCTGGCTGCTCATGAGCGACCAACTGCCGGAGGCCCGTACGGCCATCACGGCGCTGCTGCGGGAGGCGCGGCGGCGCGGCATGGTGGAGAGCGAGGTGCACTTCTCGCGGCTGCTCGCCGACACCGAACTGCGCTTCGGGCACTGCGGCCGGGCCCTGGACCTGGCCCGCGAGAGCCTGCGGCTGGCCCGGGACTCCGGGATCGGCGAGAGCGCCTCGGCCATGCTCGCCTCGCTCGCGGAGGCGTCGGGCGGGGACGTGGACCGGGCGCTGACGCTGGCCCGCGAGGCGGCGGACCACGCCGAGGTGGACGGCGACCAGCTGTACCTCTCCCTCGCCCTGGCCGCCCTCGGGTACGCCCAGTTGGTGGCGGGGGACGCGCAGGCCGCGGTCCGTTCGCTGCGCCGGGTGCGGGAGCTGGAGCACGGCATGGGCATCAGCGACCCGGCGCGGGGCCGCTGGCAGGGCGACCTCGCCGAGGCGCTGGTGCGGATCGGTGAACCCGGCGAGGCGCAGGAACTCATCGACGTCACCCGGGTGCACGCGCTGCGCCTGAACCGCGCGAGCGTCCTCGCGGTGCTCGACCGCGCCGAGGCGCTGGTGCGCGCGGCCCGTGGTGAACACCAGGCGGCGCACGCGCAGTTGGCGTCGGCGCAGGAGCGGCTCGCCAAGCTGGGGTACGGCCTGGAGGAGGCGCGGGCCGCCTTCGCGCTGGCCCGGCTGCGCGGGCGGGGGCCGGCGCCGGCGGCGTACGACGAGGCCGCCCGGCTGTTCCGGCGCTGCCGCGCGCTGCCGTGGCTGCGCCAGGTGGACCGGGCCGTGGCCGCCGGTCCCGCGGAGGCGGAGACCGTGCCCGTCGCCGCGCCGGGCGCCCTGGACGGACTGGCCGCGATGGAGCGGCAGGTCGCCGCGCTGGTGATGGAGGGCGCCACCAACCGGGAGATCGCCGGCCGGCTGTTCATCAGCGTCAAGACCGTCGAGGCGACCCTCACCCGGGTCTACCGCAAGCTGGGCATCCGCTCCCGGGTCGACATCGTCCGCCTGGCGGCGGGCCGTCGCACGACGTGACCCCCACGGGGCGCCACCGGGGCGACCGAGGGTTTTCCCTGCCCCAACTGCCTTAGGGGGTTCCCTCATTGGGACGCCCGCGCTCCGGGTCGTAGCGTGACGGCGTGCCGCTCGCCGGGCACACGGGGGCCGGTCCCTGGGCCCTCGTGCCAGACCCCCACCCCGCGCGACCCCCACCGGCAACCCCCGAGGAGACCCATGTCCGGGCTCACCCGTGTCAAGAAGGCCGCAGCCGTCGTCGCGGCGACCGCCGCCGCGGCCGCGACGGCGCTGATCGCCGCCCCCTCCGCCGTCGCCGCCCCGCAGCCGATCGTCGGCGGTACGACGACCACGACGTCCGCGTACCCGTTCATGATGCAGATCACCGACGCCTCGCAGAACCAGTTCTGCGGCGGCACCCTGGTCTCGCCCACCAAGGTGGTCACGGCCGCGCACTGCATGGTCGGCGAGACCACGAGCAGCGTGCGCGTGGTCGGCGGTCGCACCTACCTGAACGGCACCAACGGCACGGTCGCCAGGGTCAGCGGGATATGGATCCACCCCACCTACCGGAGCGTCACCCGGGGCGACGACGTGGCCGTGCTGACCCTGTCGACGTCGATGCCGTACACCACGGCGCCCTACGTGTCCTCCTCCGACACCTCGGTGTACGCGGCAGGCACGACCGCCCGCATCATCGGCTGGGGCACCACCTCCTCGGGCGGCAGCTCCTCCAACCAGCTGCGCACCGCGACCGTGCCGACCGTCTCCGACACCAGCTGCCGCGGCTCCTACGGCAGCCGGTACGTGCAGAGCGACATGGTGTGCGCCGGCTACTCCTCGGGCGGTGTGGACACCTGCCAGGGCGACAGCGGCGGACCGCTGCTGATCGGCGGCCGGCTGGCGGGGATCACCTCCTGGGGCGACGGCTGCGCGGCGGCCGGCTACCCGGGCGTCTACACCCGGCTGACCACCTTCTCCGCGGACGTGACGGCCCAGGTCAACGGGTGAGGGACGTCCCCATGAGTTCCTGAGTACCCCTCAGGTGGCAAACCAGGGGGCGTTGCGGGCTTCCACGAGCAGCCCGCAACGCCCCCTCTCCATGCCCGGGTTCACTTCCGTACGGTCCCGAAGCGGATGTCGTGCGCCGTCCCCGGGTGCATCGCGCGGAGCATCCGCTCCCCCTCGGCGGCGACCTCCGCCCGCTGCCGCCCGCCGAGCCGGCCGAACGGCTCGATGACGAGGGCGTGTCCGTCCAGCCGCCACAGGCCCGCCAGGAAGCCGTCGACGAGGAGGACGGGGTGGGCGACGTTGCCCTGCCAGTGGCGGCCCCGGTGCTCGGGCGGTACGACGCGGGTGCGGTCGGCGTGGGAGAGGAGCAGGTTGTCGAACTCGGGCAGGAAGCGGGGCGGGGCGGGGGTGTCCGGGTCGGGGCGGGGGGCGTCCGGGAGGTCGAAGAGCTCGGCGCCGGTTTCGTCGCGGAAGGTGACGAGGTCCGGGCGGAGGCGTTCGAAGGCCGGACGCAGCCGGGTCAGGCCGGCCCAGGTCTGCATGTCCTTCACGGAGGCCGGCCCGAAGGCGGCGAGGTAGCGCAGCACGGTGGCGTCCGGCGCCGGCGCCGGCTCGGCGGGCCTGCCCAGCCAGTGCTCGGCGGTGGTGAGCGTGACCTGGCCGCTGCGGCCCCACAGCCCGCGCGGGGTGATCTGCACGAGGGGGAGCCTGCAGCGGGCGGCGACGGAGAGGGACTGCGGGTCGGCGTCGGGCCACCGCTTCAGCAGGGCCTCGCGCACCTGCTTCATCGTGCGCGGTTCCGCCTCGACGAGTTCACGGGCCAAGGCGGCGAGCCGGTCCAGGTCGACGCCCGCGAGCCCGTCGCGGAACCGGGTCAGCTCGCGGTCGCGGGCGGCCTGCACCAGGGACCGCAGGGTGAGGCAGTCGCGGGCGGTGTGGGTGTGGATGGTCGAGCGCAGGGTGACGATGCGGGCGAGCGCGCGGCCGGCCATCGGCCGGGACAGCGCCTCGGGGGTGAAGCCGTCGAGGCGGGCGGCGAGCGCGTAGTAGGGCGGCTTGACGTTCTGCGCCTGGAGACCGACGAGGTGCCCGACCGCGTCCTCGGCGGACATCGGCGAGCGGCGCAGCAGCAGTTGCCGCTCGAGGGTGGCCCGGTTCAGCGCCCGCGTACCGAGCACCCGCTTCGTCGTCGTCATACCCACATGCTGGCGGCCCTTGCGGTCAGGTTCTGTCCGCGGGCGTGCGGCGCCGATTGCGTCCCGCCGGAGCGGGCACCCGGGGCGCACTGTGTACGGACGAGAGGGACCGGGACCGCGAAGGGTCCTGCTGACCGGGTGGTTCAGCTTCCGCGACGGGGAGGCGACCGCCGGGGACGTGCTGGCGCTGCGCCGGGTGGAGGAGGTGCTGCGGGGCGCCGGGATGGCGTACGACGTCGTGTGGAGCCCCGTTTTCCGGCCGGAGGCGCTGCACTTCGACGACGTGCGGCCCGGCGACTACTCGCACCTGGTGTTCGTGTGCGGGCCGCTGCACGGGCCGCAGGTCGAGGAGCTGCACCGGCGTTTCGCGCACTGTGTGCGGATCGCCGTGGGGACGTCGGTGATCGACCCGGACGACGCGGCCGTGACCGGCTTCCACCGGGTACTGGCGCGGGACGCCCCCGGCAGGGAGCCGTCCGAGGACCTGGCGGCCCGGGCCCCGGCGGTGCCGGCGCGGCCCGTGGTCGGGGTGATCCTCACCCACGGACAGCGGGAGTACGGGGAGCGGCGGCGGCACGGGCAGGTCGCGGAGCGGGTGACGCGCTGGCTGGCCGGGAAGGACTGCGCCCGGCTGGAGCTGGACACCCGGCTGGACACCCGTGACTGGCATCTGAGCGCGACACCGGCGCAGGTGCAGTCGGTGCTGGCCCGGCTCGACCTGGTCGTCACCGACCGGCTGCACGGGCTGGTGCTGGCGCTGCGGGTGGGCACGCCGGTGCTGGCGGTGGACCCGGTGGCCGGTGGCGCCAAGGTGAGCGCGCAGGCCCGGGCCTGCGGCTGGCCCGCGCTGCTCGCCGCCGACCAGCTGGACGCGCGCCGGCTGGAGCGGTGGTGGGACTGGTGCCTGACCTCGGGCCGGGTGGCCGCCCGGCAGCTGCGCGACGCGTTCCGCGAGGACCGGGTGCCGGACGGGGCGGACCGGCTGGTGGAGGTGCTGGCGCCACGCGCCGGCGCCGGTTAGGCGGGAGGCCTCCCGGGCACCCGGACGTCCTTGCCCTCGCGGTCGCCGGAGGAGGGGCGGTATCCATCGGCCGGCTCACCGATCACGAACAGCGCGTCCTCGACGAGATCGAGCGGATGCTCGGCCGCGACCGCCGTCCGGCCCGGCGGCTGCGCACACTGCGGGTCCGCCGGGGACCCGGCCTGACGCGCCCGCTGCTGCGGGTCGCGTCCTGCCGTCCGCGCGGCCGTACCGTGGCGGTCCTGCTCGCGGTGTCCGTCGCGCTGATGGTGACCGGCATCGTCACCTCGGCCCCCTGGGCGATCTGTGCCTTCGCGGCGGTGTGGCCGCTCACCCTCTTCGCGGCGTTCCGGCTGCTGTGCCGGTGGTCCGGCGGCTGAGCGTGTGCCCATCGGGGCCCCGGGCGCGCGGCCCGCCACGGGTGCCGCGGGGGCGGGCCTTGGTGCGCGCGGCGCGACCCGCCACCGGTGCCGCGGGGGCGGGCGCCGTGCGCGGGGTGCGCGGTTCAGCCGGTGTAGCGGCGGGCCGTGGAGGTGCGCTGGGCGGGTTCCAGGAGGCGCAGACGGGACTCGACCTCGCGGGGGAGGACCCGGCGTTCGCGCAGGACCCAGGGCAGGGCCGCGGCCGCCTCGGCGAAGGCGCGCAGGGAGGCGGTGTCGCGGGGCACGGTGCGGGCCAGCTCCAGGGTGCGGCGCAGGGCGGGACGGGCCGGGCGGCGCAGCCAGGTGAACCACAGGGTGTTGCGGATGCCGTGCATCCGACGCAGGGTGGCGTCCCGCGCGGCCGACGCCTGGTGGTGGATCGTCAGGTGATCGGCGTAGACGAGCCACCAGCCGTCGGCCGCCAGGTCGGCGGCCAGCAACTCCTCCTCGCCGCCGAGCCACAGGCGCGGGTGGAAGCCGCCCGCGGTGCGGAAGGCGTCGGTGCGCAGCACGGTCGCGGCGGCCAGGAAGGAGCCGAGGGCGGGACCGGGCAGCCAGGGCGGGCCGGGGACGGGCGATTCGCGCAGTTCGCGGACGATCGGGTCGTCGGTGCCGTCCGGTTCGACGATGATCCGCGCCGTGACCGAGCCGAGCGCGGGGTACCGGTCGAGCAGGTCGGCGGCGCCGGCCAGGGAGCCGGGTGACCACCAGGAGTCGTCGTCGCAGAAGGCGACGTACGGCGTGCGGACGTCCCGTACGGCGAGGTTGCGGCCGACGGCGCCGAGGTTGCGGCCGGGGCGCAGCAGCCGGACCTCCGGGTGGTGGCGGGCGACGGCCTCCGCGGTGCCGTCGGTGGAGCCGTTGTCGGTGACGGTCACCGGGGGTTTCTCGGGGAGTCCGGCGAGTTCGCCGAGGGTGCGCAGCAGTTCGGGGCGCCGGTTGTGGGTGATGACGACGACGGTCGTGCGGGGATCGGTCATGCGGTCGTCCTCTCCGGCTCCAGCAGGCGGGCGGCCCGTTCCACGTGCGGGGGCAGCGGCCTGCGCTCGCGCAGGGCCGCCGGCAGACGGACCAGGGCCTCCCGCAGGGCGCGCCGGGCCTGGTCGTCGCCGCGCGCCTCGGCCGCGAGGGCTCCGGTGCGGGCGAGGGCGTACGGGACGGGGCGGCGCAGCCAGGCGGTCAGGACCGCGTTGCGGCGCTGGAGCGCCGGGCGGCCGGGGCGGGCCGCGGGGGCCGGGTGGTGGTGGGCGACGACGTCGGGACAGTGGGTGACGCCCCAGCCGCGCGCGGCCAGGTCGTAGGCGAGCAGGGTCTCCTCGCCGCCGAAGAACAGCAGCCGGTGGAAGCCGCCCGCGTCGAGGTGGGCGCGCCGGCGGACGACGGCGCCGCAGGCGAGGAAGCCGAGCACCTGGGTGCCGGGGAGATCGGCGGCCGGGCCGAGGGGGGAGGCGGCGAGGAGGTCGTTGAGCGGGTCGGGGTCCGCGCCCGGGCCGACGAGGGTGCGGGCGGCGATCAGGCCGAGCCGGGGGTGGGCGTCGAAGAGCTCGGCCGCCCGGCCGAGGGCCCCGGGCGCCCACCAGGAGTCGTCGTCGCTGAACGCCACGTACGGGGTGTCGAGGGCGCGGGCCCCGTGGTTGCGGGCGAGGGCGCCGTGGTTGACGGGCAGCGCCAGCACCCGCACCCCGGGGAAGTCCCGGGCGATCATGGCGCGGGTGCCGTCGGTGGAGGCGTTGTCGACGACGAGGATCTCGGGCCGCTCGGGCAGGCGGCTCAGCTGCCGGAGGGTGACGGCGAGCCGCTCGCAGCGGTCACGGGTGGCGATGACGACACCGGGACGCGGGTGATCGGTCATGATGCGTGCTCCCTTGCGCCGGCCGGCCGCCCCGGGCCCGCCGGGGTGAACCCCTGCCGCGCACGTCCACGGTCCGCGGGCGGGGTGGTCATGGTGTGGTCCCGCGTGCCGGGGGCGGGCCGCCGGGGAGGCGGGCGAGGGCGCGCAGCACCTCGTCGGGGGTGATGCGCAGGAGGGCCGGGTCGGGGCGGTGGCCGTGGGGGTCGCCCTCCGGGCCGTGCCACAGGGTGATGTGGCGGGGGTGTGCGAGCGGACCCCACCGGGCGGGCGGGACCGGACCGAAGAGGGTGACCGTCGCGGTGGCGTGGGCGACCGCCAGGTGGGCGACGCCGGTGTCGCCGCTGACGACGGCGCGGGCGCCGGCGACGAGCGCGGAGAGCCGGTCGAAGGGCAGGCCGCCGGCGAGGACGTCGGTGTCGGGCAGCCGGGCCTCCTTGGCGAGCCGTGCCACCAGGTCGTCCTCGTCCGCTCCCCCGGTGACCACCACCCGCAGCCCGCGCCCGCGCAGGACGTCCGCGACGGTCGCGTACCGCTCCACGGGCCAGCGGCGCGCGGGCGCTCCCGCGCCGGGGTGCAGGACGACCGCGCCGGGGGCGGGGGACGCGGCGTGCGGGCGGGGCAGCAGCAGGTCGGCGGGGTCGGCGGCGATGCCGTACCAGTGGAGCAGCCGGCACCAGCGGTCCCGTTCGTGCTCGTCCGCGTACCAGGGCGGGCCCTCGATCTCCGGGGTCCCGGGGTGCGCGAACGCGAGCAGCCGCAGGGGGCGCAGCTGCTGCAGCAGGCGGTGGCTGGGCGGCCCGTTGCCGTGCAGGTCCACGGCGACGTCCGGGGGCGGGCCGGTCCAGTCGAGGGTGCGGGGCACGGCCCGTCCGGGCGCGGAGGCGGGCAGCACCCGGTCGACCGCGCCCGTGGCCCCGGCGGCCGGCGCGAGCCCGGCGGGCGCCGCCAGGACGAGTTCGTGCCCGGGAAACCCCCGCCGCAGCGCCCGCAGCGCGGGGACCCCGGCGAGCAGGTCGCCGAGCCCGAGGGCGCGCAGCACCAGGAGCCGCGGCCGCGGGCCGGCGGTGTCCCGCCGTGCGGCCGGGGACGGCGCCACGCCGGCGCCGCCCGGCACTGGCCCGGTCCCGCCTCCCCGGGTCGTGGACACCCGCCCGTCACCCGGCCCGGTCGCGGGCGGGCAGCCGGTGGGGTGCGCGGCGCGGGGGTACGGCGGCGCTGTCGGCACCGGGACGGACGTGGCCGGCGTCGGCACCGCCGCCGGGCGCGCCGCGGGGGCTCGCGGGCCCGGACACCGTGGCGGTCCTCATCGGGTCACCTCCTTCAGCAGCCGCTCCCAGTCGTCCAGGAAGCGGGACAGCCCGTAGCGGGCGAGCGCCGCCGCGCGGGCGCGCTCACCGGTGCGGCGGGCGTGCGCGGGGTCGGCGACGAAGTCCCGTACGGCGTCGGTCAGTACGTCGAGGCGGTTGGACACCACACCGGCGCCGGGCGGTACGGCCTCGGTGACCTCGGTGGTGGCGAGGGCGACGACGGGCATGCCGAGGTGCATCGCCTCCAGCAGGGACAGGCCGAGGGAGGTCCAGCGCACGGGGTGGGCGTAGACCCGGCGGCGGGCCAGCGCCCCGTGCAGTTCCGCCTGCGTCAGTTCGTACGAGCGGCAGCGGTCGGGGGGCAGGCCGAGGTGGCCGGCGAGTCCCTCGGTGCGCATGCCGAAGACGTCGAGGGGCGCGGCGTCGGCGAAGGCCGGCAGCAGGTCGGTGCCGGTGGTGCGGCCGCGCCGCACCGGCTCGTTGACGACGACGGCGGCGTGCGGGAGCTCGCCGGTCCAGCGCGGTCCGGGGTCGACGATGCCGTGCTCGATGACGGTGGTTCCGGTGCTCCCGGCGTCCCACATCAGGCGGTTGAAGTGGGTGACGTGGACGAGGGTGACGCCGGGGATGTCCGCGGCGGGGTGCCGGGTGTCGGGCACCCCCGGGGAGCCGCCGTGCGGGGCGTTGTGCTCCAGGTAGACCAGGGGCGGGCGGCGGCCCAGCCACCGGTCGACCAGGGCGGGCTCGTGCGGCCGTTGCAGGACGACGACGTCGATGTCCTGCTCCCGGAGGCGCTCCGGGGGCACCTCGACGACCGAGTCGGGCCAGTCGAAGGTGCGGGCGCGGCCGAGTCCGTCGGGTCCGCGGTCCGGGGTGACGGGGACGACGTAGGTGTGCGGGCCCCGCACGAAGGCCGTGGTCCACGACCCGTGCACGTGCCACAGCAGGATCCTCATGTCACCTCCACGAGCTTGTCGACCGCCGCGACGACGTCGCGCGCGGTCACGGTGTCCAGGCAGGGATGGCCGGGTACGGGGCAGCGCCGGGCGCGGGTCCCGGCGCAGGGTGCGTCCTGGTCGCCGAGCAGCACGTACGGCACCCCGTACGGCCGCCAGCGCTCGGCGGGGACGACCGGGGCGAACAGGGACACCACCGGGGTGTCGACGGCGGCGGCGAGGTGGGCGGGGCCGGTGTTGCCGGTGACCACGCAGGCGGCCCCGGCGAGCACGCCGGCGAGTTCTCCGGCACCGGTGCGGCCGCCGAGGTCGACGGCCCGGTCGCCGGCGACGTACGCGGTCAGGTCCCGCTCCCCCGCGCCGCCGGTCACGACCACCCGGCGTCCGGCGGCGGCGAGTTCGCGCACCGCCTGCGCGCACCGGTCGGGGCTCCAGGCGCGGGCGGGCACGCTGGCGCCCGGGTGGACGACGACGTACTCCCCTTCCCCGGAGCCGGTGAGCGCGCCGGTCGCGGGCGGCGGGAGCACCCGCAGCCGTCCGTCGTCGACGCGGGGGAAGCCGGCGGCCTCGGCGAGGTCGAGCGCGGCCTCCGCCTCGTGGGCGTGGGGGGCGCGGTGGTGGCGCACGTCGAGCAGGGAGCCGGGGTGGTCCTCGCTGTCGGCGGCGATGAAGCGGACGCCGGCCAGGCGCAGCAGGAGGGCGGTGGGCAGCGGGGACTGGTGGAAGGAGGTGAGGACCAGCGCGGTGTCGGCGTCGACGGCGTCGACGACGGCGTCGATCTCCTCCCGGCTGACCGCGGGCGGCTGGAACCCGGTCCACGGCGAGTCCCAGACGAGCACCTCGTCGACCCCGGGCAGCAGGCGCGCGGCGGGGGCCCCGTGCGGCCCGCACAGCAGCGTGACGGTGTCGGCGCGGGCGGCGACGGCCCGCACGGCGGGCCCGGCGAGCAGGACGTCGCCGAAGCTGTCGAGCCGGGTGACGAGGGCTTTCACACGGACCTCCCCGGCAGCGGGCGCTCCGCGCCGGTGGGCGGTGGAAGGTCCGCGGGCTCGTCCCACGGCGGGGCGGCCAGGAGCAGGCGTACCGCTGTCGTGAGGTCCGGGGCCACGTGGGGCGCGGCGGTCGTCTCCTCGGTGCGCGTGCCCGGGGTGGGGACGAGGATGGCGTGGGCGCCGGCGCGTCGCGCGGCCTCCACGTCGGCGCCGATGTCGCCGATGACGACGCAGTCGGCCGGGTCCACGCGAATGCGGCCGGCGGCCCGGAGGATCATGCCCGGCCGGGGTTTGCGGCAGGGGCAGCCGTCGTCGGGGCCGTGCGGGCACACGGCCCAGACGTCGAAGGGGCCGAGGAGCTCGTCGACGCGCCGGTTGACGCGGCGGGCGTCGGCCTCGGTGAGCAGTCCGCGCGCGATGCCGGACTGGTTGGTGACGACGCCGGTGCGGATGCCGCGGGCGCGGAGCGCGTCGAGCGCCTCGCGGGCGCCGTCGACGGGCCGCACCAGGCCGGGGTCGGCGTTGTAGGGGACGTCGTGGACCAGCGTGCCGTCACGGTCGAACAGCACCGCCCGCACCGGGCTCATCGGGCCACCTCCCGCCAGGCCGGGGCGTTGCGGTGGCGCCAGGCCCCGGCCAGCCGGTGCCAGGTCGCGGCGGGCGGGATGACGACGCTGGTGGCCAGCACGGTCGTCACCTCGTCGCGGGTGCGCGGTCCGGGCACGATGCGGGCGCGGGCGAACTCGGCGGTCCCCGCGGCCCAGCCGAGCGCGCAGGCGGTGGCGGCCCGGCGGTGTCCGGCGGCGGCGAGGACGCAGGCGGCGGCACCGGCGGCGGTGATGGCCGCGTGCCGGCGGATCCGGCCGCGCGGCGCGACCGCCTTGTCCCACCAGTCGGGACCGTGCAGCCGTCGCATCAGGGCGTCGTCGGCGTTGCCGCGCTGCTGCCCCACCGACGCCCAGCGGGAGGCGGAGCGCACCGGGTGCAGCGTGGTGCGGCGGCCCTTGCGGATGCGCCAGCCGGCGTCGAGGAGGCGCAGCGCGAGGTCGGCGTCCTCGCGGAAGGCACGGGGGAAGCGTTCGTCGAAGCCGCCGACCTGCCGGAGGGCCTCGGTGCGGTAGGCCATGTCGGCGGTGATCCAGCGGGCCCGGGCGAGCCCGGCGGTACCGCGTTCCCAGTCGGTGGGACGGCGTTCGCCGGGCAGCGGCACGGTGATGACGCCCTGGACACCGGCCGTGTCGGGGGACGCCTCCTCGAGGTCCCGCACGAGCTGCGCGCACCAGTGCGGCCCCACCTGGACGTCGTCGTCGAGGAAGGCGACCCAGGGCGTGGTGACGGTGCGCAGCCCGAGGTTGCGTGCGGCGGCGGGTCCCCGGCCGCCGGTGACGACGGTGGTGGTGCGTTCGCGCAGGTGGCCGAGGACGGTCAGGGCGTGGGCCAGTGCGTCGGGCGCGGGATCGGGGCCGGGCCGCCGGTCGTCGACGAGGACGATCTCGTCGGGCCGCGGCCCGCGCGCCGCGGCCAGTGCGGCGAGGCAGTCGGCGAGGGTGTCCCGCAGCAGGGTGGGGATCACGACGGCGTACGACGTCATCCGGGCGTCCTCCCCCCGCGCACCGCGCGGGGCCCGGTCGCGGGCGGGCCCTCCCCGGCCGCCGTCCCCCGGCCGTCGACGGGCGGAGCGGCGGCGGGGCCGTGGGCCGGTGCGTCGGTACCGAGGATGCGCATGTGGAGTGTGCTCCGTCCTGCGACATGTGAGTACTGCGGAGGTGCGGGTGCCGCACCCGCAGCTGTCTCAAACACTTGGAGACAGCTCGCAGTGTTCCGTCCCGGTACACACCTGTATGCACCAGCTCCGGGCGGCGGGCAACCGTGCGGGGCGGGAGGAGTGAAGCGGATCGGGGGGCCGCGGACCGCGAGAACCGGCCACCCGCGGGCCGCTCGCCCCGGCGCGAGAGGCCCGGTGACGTCCCTCGCGCTCCCCCGCCCGGTCGGCCCCGGGCGGAAGTCCTGCGGAGCGCCGCCGCGGAGGGCCACGGGACAGAGGAGGCGGGGCCATGGGGGCGCCCGGTTCCTCAGCCGCTCGTCCCGGGGAAGGCGGAGCCCGGGGAGGTGTGCCGGTACTACCGGTAGTACCCGGGACTGGGCCGGGCGGGTGATCCGTACCCGGACCCGCCGACGGGCCGGGCGGATTTCCTAGGATTCCCCCGTGGCCCTCTTCCAGCTCCAGCGCACGGCGCCCCTCCCTCCCGACGAGGCCTGGCGCCGACTCACGACGTGGTCCCGCCACGGAGAGGTGGTCCCGCTGACCCGGATGACGGTGGTCACTCCCCCGCCCACCGGCGAGGGCACGCGGTTCGTCGCCCGCACGGGCCTCGGCCCGCTCTCCTTCGACGACCCGATGGACGTGACGGTGTGGCAGCCCCCGGAGGACGGCTCCCCGGGCCACTGCCGTCTGGAGAAACGCGGCCGGGTCGTCACCGGCTGGGCGGAGATCGAGGTGCGGCCGGGGCCGGGCGGCCGGACCCGGGTGACCTGGCGGGAGGACATCCGGGTCCGCTTCCTGCCCTCCTTCTGCGACGCGGTCCTGGCACGGGCGGGCCGCCGGGTGTTCGGGCGGGCGGTGAACCGCCTGCTGCGGCAGGCGTGACGGCTCCGGAGCGCTCAGGCCACCGGCCCGGCCCGGCCCGCCGGTCCGGACGCGCCGTCGTGGTGGATCGGGGTGCGGGCCCCGGTGAGGGGCGTGCCGCCACCGCCGCGCCGGGCGGCGACGATCTCCGCCGCGATGGACAGCGCCGTCTCCTCCGGTGTGCGGGCGCCGAGGTCCAGGCCGATCGGTGACCGGAGGCGGGCCAGCTCCGCCTCGGTCACGCCGGCCTCGCGCAGGCGGGCGGCGCGGTCCAGGTGGGTGCGGCGGGAGCCCATCGCACCGACGTACGCCACCGGCAGCCGCAGCGCCAGCCGCAGCAGCGGCACGTCGAACTTCGCGTCGTGGGTCAGGACGCACAGCACCGTGCGCGGGTCGACGGACGTGCGCTCCAGGTACCGGTGCGGCCACTCGGCGACGATCTCGTCGGCCTCGGGGAAGCGGGCGCGCGTGGCGAAGACGGGCCGCGCGTCGCAGACCGTGACGTGGTGGCCGAGGAACTTGCCCACCCGGACCAGCGCCGCCGCGAAGTCGATCGCACCGAAGACGATCATCCGGGGCGGGGGCACGGAGGACTCGACCAGAAGTGTGAGCGGTGCTCCGCAACGCGAGCCCCGCTCACCGATCTCCAGGGTGCCGGTGCGGCCGGCGTCCAGGAAGGCGCCCGCCTCGGCGGCGACCGCGCGGTCCAGTTCCGGACGGTCGCCGAAGCCGCCCTCGTACGAGCCGTCCGGGCGGACCGTCAGCGCGCGGCCCGTCAGCTCCGCGGGGCCCCGCACGATCCGCGCCACCGCGGCCGCCTCCCCGCGCGCGGCGGCGGCGAGCACGGACGCGAGCACCGGGCGGGCGGGGTCCGCCGCCCGTACCGGTGCGACCAGGACGTCGATGCTCCCGCCGCAGGTCAGACCTGCGGCGAAGGCGTCCTCGTCGCTGTGGCCGAAGCGTTCCAGGACGGTGCCGCCGTCCCTCAGCACCTGCTCGCACAGCGCGTACACCGCGCCCTCCACGCAACCGCCCGAGACCGAGCCGATCGCCGTGCCGCCGGCGTCCACCGCGAGCGCGGCGCCGGGCCCGCGGGGCGCGCTGCCACCGACCGCCACCACGGTGGCGACCGCGAAGTCACGGCCCTGCCCGACCCACCGGTTCAGCTCCTCGGCGATGTCCAGCATCTCTCGGTCTCCTCGACTGCCGTCGCGCGGAAGGTGCTCGTGCCCGGCCGCCGGCGCACGCCCGGCCGGCTCCCGACCGGGGCGAGGGCGGGCGGCGCCTTGCCGGCGAAGCCCGTCAGGAGCGTGGTGAGGGCGGCGGCACGGGCCCTCACCCGGTGCCCGTGAGGTGTTCCGGGCGGACCGGGGTCCTGTTCAGCTCCAGGCCCGTGGCGTCGCGGATGGCCGCCAGGACCGCCGGGGTCGAGGACAGGGTGGGGGCCTCGCCGACGCCCCGCAGGCCGTAGGGGGCGTGGTCGTCGGCGAGTTCGAGGACGTCGACGGGGATGGTCGGGGTGTCGAGGATGGTGGGGATGAGGTAGTCCGTGAAGGACGGGTTGCGCACCTTCGCGGTCCTCGGGTCGACGACGATCTCCTCCATGACCGCCATGCCCAGGCCCTGGACGGTGCCGCCCTGGATCTGGCCGATCACGGACAGCGGGTTGAGCGCCTTGCCGACGTCCTGCGCGCAGGCCAGTTCGACGACCTTCACCAGGCCGAGTTCGGTGTCGACCTCGACGACGGCGCGGTGCGCGGCGAAGGAGTACTGGACGTGGCCGTTGCCCTGGCCGGTGCGCAGGTCGAAGGGCTCGGTCGGCCGGTGCCGCCACTCCTCCTCGACCTCGACGGCCTCGTCGCCGAGGACGTCCACCAGGTCGGCGAGCACCTCGCCGCCGTCGGTGACGACCTTGCCGTCCTCCAGCAGGAGTTCGGCGGTGGCCCAGGCCGGGTGGTGGGAGCCGAACCGGCGCCGGCCGAGTTCCAGCACCTTCTCGCGGACCAGTTCGCAGGCGTTCCTGACGGCGCCGCCGGTGACGTACGTCTGCCGGGAGGCGGACGTCGAACCCGCCGAGCCGACCCGGGTGTCGGCCGGGTGGATGGTCACCCGGGCGACGCCCAGCTCGGTGCGGGCGATCTGCGCGTGGACGGTGACGCCGCCCTGGCCGACCTCCGCCATCGCGGTGTGCACGGTGGCGACCGGCTCACCGCCGACGGCCTCCATGCGGACCCGGGCGGTGGAGTAGTCGTCGAAGCCCTCGGAGAAGCCGACGTTCTTGATGCCGACCGCGTAGCCGACCCCGCGGACGACACCCTCGCCGTGCGTGGTGTTGGACAGGCCGCCCGGCAGCCGGCGCACGTCGGCGCCCTCGCTGGACTCCCACTGGCGCTCCGGGGGCATGGGCATCGCCTTGACGCGGCGCAGGAGTTCGGCGACCGGCGCCGGCGAGTCGACCGGCTGCCCGGTGGGCATGAGCGTGCCCTGCTCCATGGCGTTGAGCTGTCTCAGCTCCACCGGGTCCATGCCGAGCCGTGCCGCCAGCTTGTCCATCTGCGCCTCGTAGGCGAAGCACGCCTGGACCGCGCCGAAGCCGCGCATGGCGCCGCAGGGCGGGTTGTTGGTGTAGAGGGCGATCGCTTCGATGTCGACGTCGTCCACGGCGTACGGGCCGATGCCGAGCGAGGAGGCGTTGCCGACCACGGCCGGGGAGGCGGAGGCGTACGCGCCGCCGTCGAGGACGATCCGGCACGTGACGTGGGTCAGCCTGCCGTCCGCCGTGGCCCCGTGCTCGTAGGACAGCTTGGCCGGGTGGCGGTGGACGTGGCCGAAGAAGGACTCGAAGCGGTTGTAGACGATCTTGACGGGCTTGCCGGTGCGCAGGGCGAGCAGACAGGCGTGGATCTGCATCGACAGGTCCTCGCGGCCGCCGAACGCGCCGCCGACGCCGGCCAGCGTCATCCGTACCTTGTCCTCGGGCAGGCCCAGCACGGGCGCGATCTGGCGCAGGTCGGAGTGGAGCCACTGGGTGGCGATGTAGAGGTGGACGCCGCCGTCCTCCTCGGGGACCGCGAGGCCGGACTCGGGGCCGAGGAAGGCCTGGTCCTGCATGCCGAAGGTGTATTCGCCCTCGACGATCACGTCCGCGCGGCGCCGGGCCGCGTCCACGTCGCCGCGCACGATGGGCTGGCGGTGGACGACGTTGGGGTGCGGGACGTGGCCGATGTGGTGGTCGTCGCGGTGCTCGTGGACGAGGACCGCGTCCGGGGCGAGGGCGGAGGCCTCGTCGGTGATCACGGGGAGTTCGCGGTAGTCGACCCTGATCCTCGCGGCGGCGCGGCGGGCGGTCTCCGGGTGGTCGGCGGCGACGATCGCGACCGGTTCGCCGTGGTGGCGGACCTTGCCGTGGGCGAGGACCGGGGTGTCCCGGATCTCCAGGCCGTAGTGCTTCACCTCGGCCGGCAGGTCGTCGTACGTCATCACGGCGTACACGCCCGGGGTGGCGAGGGCCTCGCCGGTGTCGATGGACACGATCTCGGCGTGGGCGACGGTGGAGCGCAGGATGTGGCCCCACACCATGTCCTCGTGCCACATGTCCGAGGAGTACGCGAACTCGCCGGTGACCTTGAGGGTGCCGTCCGGGCGGAGGGTGGACTCGCCGATGCCGCCCCTGGTCCCCGAGCCCTGCGTGAGCGTGGTGGGAACACCGTTCGTCGGCATGCTCAGACCTCCTCGGACCGGCGTGCGGCCGCCAGGCGGACCGCGTCCATGATCTTCTCGTAGCCGGTGCAGCGGCACAGGTTGCCCGACAGGGCCTCGCGGATGTCCGCGTCGGCCGGGTCGGGATTGCGCTCCAGCATCTCGTCGGCGGCGACCAGCAGACCCGGGGTGCAGAAACCGCACTGGACGGCGCCGGCGTCGATGAACGCCCGCTGGATCGGGGCGAGCGCGCCGCCCTCGCCGGTCCGCGAGCCGGTGTCCTCGGCGTGCTCAGTCTGCCGTCCCCCGGCCGACGGGGTGCCACGGGCGCCGGTACCGCGGGAGCGCCGCTCGGCGAGGTCAGCCAGCCCTTCCACGGTGACGACCTCGCGGCCTTCGGCCTGACCGGCGGCGACCAGGCAGGAGCACACCGGCACACCGTCGAGGCGCACCGTGCACGATCCGCATTCGCCCTGCTCGCAGGCGTTCTTGGAGCCCGGCAGGCCCAGTCGCTCGCGCAGCACGTACAGCAGGGACTCGCCCTCCCAGACGTCGTCGGCCTCCCGGGGGCGTCCGTTGACGGTGACGTTGAGGCGCATCAGGCGGCTCCCTCCGTGGTGCGGTGGGCGTCGCGGTACGACTCCCAGGTCCAGGTCAGGGTGCGGCGGGCCATGACGCCGACCGCGTGACGGCGGTAGCCCGCGGTGCCCCGCACGTCGTCGATCGGGTTGCAGGCGGCGGCGCACAGGTCGGCGAACCGCTGGGCGACGGAGGGGGTGACGACCTTCCCGTTGTCCCAGAAGCCGCCCTCCTCCAGCGCCGCGTTCAGGAACTCCTCGGCCGCCCGCGCCCGGACGGGCGTCGGGGCGGCCGAACCGATCCCCGTCCGCACCGTCCGCGTCCCGGGGTGCAGGGCGAGCCCGAAGGCGCACACGGCGATGACCATGGCGTTGCGGGTGCCGACCTTGGAGTACTGCTGGGGGCCGTCGGCCTTCTTGATGTGGACGGCGCGGATCAGCTCGTCGGGCGCCAGCGCGTTGCGCTTCACGCCGGTGTAGAACGCGTCGATCGGGATGCGCCGCGATCCGCGCACCGACTCGGCCTCGACCTCGGCGCCGGCCGCGAGCAGCGCCGGGTGGGCGTCGCCGGCCGGGGAGGCGGTGCCGAGGTTGCCGCCGACGCCGCCGCGGTTGCGGATCTGCGGGGAGGCGACCGTGTGGGAGGCGAGGGCGAGGCCCGGCAGTTCGGCGCGCAGGTGCTCCATGATCTTCGTGTAGGGGACGGAGGCGCCGAGCCGTACGCTGTCCTCGCCGACCTCCCACTCGTACAGGTCGCCGACGCGGTTCAGGTCCATGAGGTACTCGGGCCGGCGGTGGTCGAAGTTGATCTCGACCATCACGTCGGTGCCGCCCGCGATCGGCACGGCGGCGGGGTGCTCGGCCTTCGCGGCGAGCGCCTCCTCCCAGCTGGCGGGGCGAAGGAAGTCCATGACCGGCTCTCTTCTTCGTCTCGTGGGGCGTGCGGATCGAGCCGATCCGTGTGCGGCGGGCCCGGCTCGTCGGTGTGCGGTTCACTCGGGGTGCGGCCAGTACACCGCCGTGCGCTCCGCGGGGTCAGTCACGGAAACCATGAAGGAGTTGGCTGGCCAGCTGGGGCATCTTGTAGATTCGTATGAACGGAGGTCCTCTGTAACCTCCCCACCTTCCTCCGGTAACAGGGGACACGGTCCAGGACACGGCCGACACCGCCGATCAGCCACCCGACGGGCCCTCACCGGGCGATCCCGCCACGGTCCATCGCAGGTATCGAGACAAGAAACGACGGAGACGAGAATGCGGCTGCGCGCACTGCTGGACACCGACGCGCTGGGCCTGAGGCTGCTCTGCGGCGAGGACGAGCTGGAACGCGGGGTGCGCGGGGTGATGACCACCGACCTGAGGGACCCCAGCCGCTATCTCTCCGGCGGGGAACTGGTGCTCACGGGCCTGGCCTGGCGCCGGGACGCGGCGGACTCCGAGCCGTTCGTACGGATCCTGGCGCAGGCCGGGGTGGCCGCCGTCGCGGCCGGTACGGCGGAGCTGGGCGATGTGCCGGACGATCTGGTCGTGGCCTGCGCGCGGCACCGGCTGCCGCTGTTCGCGGTGCACGAGTCGGTGGCCTTCGCGACCGTCACCGAGCACGTCGTGCGGCAGGTGTCCGGCGAGCGCGCCGGTGACCTGGCGGCCGTGGTGGACCGGCACCGGCGGATGATGACCGCCGGTCCCGCGGGCGGCGGCCCGGAGGTCGTGCTCGACCTGCTGGGCTCGGACCTGGACCTGCGGGCGTGGGTGCTCTCGCCCACGGGCCGGCTGATCGCGGGGTCGAAGGCGGCGGGCCCGTCGCTGCCCGCCGACGTGTGCGCGCGGCTGGCCGCGGAGCAGCTGGCGGCCGCCCGCACCGGCCGGCGCGGCCCGTACCGCGTCACGCCGGACCGGACGACGTACAGCCTCTTCCCGGTGCGCGGCGGCGGGCGTTCCACGCCGGCGTCGCGCGACGTGCGCGAGACGGTGCTGTCGGACTGGGTGCTGGTGGTCGAGGCGGACGCCGGGGACTGGGCCGAGGAGCGGCTGGACCTGCTGCACGGCGTCACCCAGCTGATCGCCGTCGAGCGGGACCGCAGGGACGCGGCGCGCACGGTGCGGCGCCGGCTCGCGCAGGAGCTGCTGGAGCTGGTGCAGACGGGTGCCGCGCCCGCCGAGATCGCGGCGCGGCTGCGGGTGGCCGCGCCGGTGCTGCTGCCGGGGCTCGGGGCCGCGCCGCACTGGCAGGTCGTGGTGGCCCGTGTCGACTGGGACGGCGGGGAGGCCGACGGCGGGCCGGTGGCCCAGGCGCTGCTGGAGGAGATCCTGGTCGATCCGGCGTCGACGGGGCCCGAGCACTCCGACCGGATCGCGGTGGCCCACACCGGCGACGAGGCGGTCGCCCTGGTGCCGCTGCCCGCGGTGACCGGCGGGCACGACGGCCCCGGTACCGGCGTCCTCGCCGAGGCTCTGCTCGCCTCCGTGCGCGACCCGCTCACGGCCGGGCTCGACGGTGACGGCCGCCTCACCCTCGGCGTCTCCGCAGCCGTGCACTCGGCGGAGGGGCTGCGCGGGGCGCTGGAGGAGGCACGGCACGCCCGGCGCGTGGCCGCCGCCCGCCAGGGCCGGGTCTGCGCGGCCGGCCACCAGGAGCTCGCCTCGCACGTCCTGCTGCTCCCCTTCGTCCCCGACGACGTACGGCGCGCCTTCACGGCCCGGCTGCTCGACCCGCTGCGGGACTACGACCGCCGGCACCGCGCGGAGCTGATCCCCACCCTGGAGGCGTTCCTCGACTGCGACGGCTCCTGGACCCGCTGCGCCTCCCGCCTCCACCTGCACGTCAACACGCTGCGCTACCGCGTCGGGCGCATCGAGCAGCTGACGGGCCGTGACCTGTCCCGTCTGGAGGACAAGCTGGACTTCTTCCTCGCGCTGCGGATGAGCTGAACCCGTCCGGGTCCGGGCGTGCGATTCGGGCCCGTGATCCGGGACTTTGTGAAATCCTTCACCCACCCTCTTGGCCGGGCCCGGTGGTTCGTGCTGAGATGCGGCCACCACTCAACAGCTCGATGGCGTGCTCGGGGAGGGCAACGTGGCGCATACCGCCATGTCCGGTGACGGAACGACCGCCGATGACGATCCCCTCCAGACCGCGGTGTGGCGGCTGCGCTCCCGCGCCTGCTGGGCCGACGCCGCCGCCCTGCTCGAACCGGCCGGCCCGGACGCGGCGCTGCAGCGGGCGTCGCTGCTGGTGGAGCGGTGCCTGTACACCGAGGCGGGATGGGAGGAGGCCGAGGACGCGCTGCGCACGGCCGAGGCCGTGGCGCACAGCGACGACGAGCGGGGGGCCGCCGCTTGTGAACGCGGGTACTTGGCCTACGCCGCCACGCTGTTCCAGGTCCGCGACCGGGCCGACGAGGCGCGGGCCGCGCTCGGCCGGGCGGCGGCGCTGATCGCTCCGGGCGCGGCGGGGCGGGCGCTGCTGGACTTCCGGCGCGGGCTGATCGCCGAGAACCTCACCCGGTCGCCGCAGGCGGCGCGGGCCGCGTACCGGCGCGCCCACGCGGGCGCCACCGCGCACGCCGACCCTCTGCTGCTCTCGGCCACCTGGCGCCATCTGGCCGGACTCGCCCTGCGCGAGGGCGAGTTGACGGAGGCCCGGCACGGCTTCGCCGAATCCCTGCGGATCCGCGAGGAGCTGGGCTACCTCGTCGGCACGGCCCCGGCCCTGGTCTCCCTCGCCGACACGGAGACCGAACCGGAGGCCTCCCGCCTCCGCGAGGAGGCCCGCCGCCTCTTCCGCCTCCTGGGCGGCGTCCCCACCTGGCTGGCCCGCCACCTCACCCCGCCGGCCCCGGGGGCGGCGACGGCATAGCGCCCCTGGAGGGGCCTTGGAGCAGGATCAGCCCGTCCGGCGTTCGAGGACGAGGCCCGCAGGGCCGACGGGGGTCCGGGGGGCGCACCCCTCGGGGACGGGAAGGGAAGGGGCGGCGGGGGCGGACAACCCGGCAGCGGTCGCACCGACCGCCCCCTCGGACCGCCCCGTTGGAGTGCCCCCCTCAGACCGCCCCGTCGAAGTGCTCCCCCACCAACGACCGCACCACATCGAGGTCCCCCGCGATCAACGCGTCCAGCAGGGCCGTGTGCTCATGGGCGTCGGCCACCAGCTCCGCCCGCCCGCGCGCGCCGGGAGCACCCCCGACCAGGGGCCACTGCGCACGACGGTGCAGGTCCTCGGCGATACGGACCAACTGCTCGTTGCCGCCGAGCGCCAGCACCGCGCGGTGGAAGGCACGGTCCGCCTCGGCGTACGTCGCCCGGCACCCGGAGGACGCCGCACGGACCGTGGCCTCGGCGAGCGGCCGCAGTTCGGCCCAGCGCTCGGCCGGCACGCTCCGCGCCAGCCGCATCATCACCGGAACCTCGATCATCGCCCGGATCTCGGCGAGCTCGGCCAGTTCCCGCGCGCCCCGCTCGACGACCCGGAACCCCCGGTTGGGCACGACCTCTACCGCGCCCTCCAGCGTGAGCTGCTGCATCGCCTCCCGCACGGGCGTGGCGGAGACGCCGAACCGCTCCGCCAGCACGGGCGCGGAGTACACCTCGCCGGGCCGCAGGTCACCCGTCACCAGCGCGGTGCGCAGGGCGTCGAGGACCTGTCCCCGCACGGAGGACCGCTGGACGGCGGGCCGCGGAAGGGCCGGTTCCCCGTGCGTGTGCTCACCGCGCGCGGCGCCGCCCTCGGCACGGTCCGGCAGGTCCCGCCGGCCCCGCTCCCGCCCGGCGTCCGGCCCCGTCGGCTGGGCGGGCACCCGGAACCGGCCGGGGGCGGCCGGGCCGGTCACCGCGTCCCCCGTCGCTGCGGAGCCCTGCGTGCCCTGCTTCACCAGGTCCTCCTGCGGACGTTTCGGTACTTGAGGTCATTACGGCGGGTTGTCACCTGTCCGTCAAGCACCCTAAGCGCACAGGGGCGCCGGTTCACATCGCCACGATGTTCGGTAAGGTGAGCCTTACCTTTATTGCCCTGCTCCTCAAGATGTGAAGGGGTGGTCCCATGCCCGTGCCCGGTTCGGCCGTCGCGGACGCGTACGCCCGCCTGGCGGAGGCGTTCCCCGCCCTGGGCGTCACCGAGCTCGGCGCCGGCGAGGCGGCGCCCACGGGCGGCGGCTGGGTCGCCGCGTCGGAGCTCGCCGAGGGCGGGGCCGCGCTGGAGCGGTTCCTCGGCTGGGACGACACCCAGGTGCTGCGGGACTACGGGCAGCGGGGCCGTCCGGACGTGATCGCCAGTTTCGGTCTGCACCGCTACGCCTGGCCCGCCTGCCTGCTGATCACCGTGCCGTGGTTCCTGCACCGCCGCGTGCCGCGCTACCCCGTGACGCACGTCTCGTTCGACCGCACCGCCGCCGGCCTCGCCGTGGGCCGCATGGCCGTGCGGCCCGACGGTTTCGCCTGCCTGCCCGGCGACCCCGCCGCCGCGCTGCCCGGCGCCCGGGTGGTGCCCGACGAGGACGCGCTGCGGGCGGAGGTGCGCACGGCGGTCGCCCAGCACCTCGAACCCGTGCTGAACGGCTTCGGCCCCCGGATGCGGCGGCGCGGCCGGGCCCTGTGGGCCATGGCGACCGACGAGATCGTCGAGAGCCTGCGGTACGTCTCCCAGCTGCTCGGCGAGGAGGAGCGGGGCCTGCGGGAGCTGGAGCTGCTGCTGCCGGGCGCGACCGGGCCGTACGTCGGCGCGGCGGTCTTCCGACGGCCGACCGGGCCCGACGGGGAGCCGGCGCCCGTCACCCGGGACCGGGTCAGCTGCTGCATGTTCTACACCCTGCGTCCCGCGGACGTCTGCGCCACCTGTCCGCGCGCCTGCGCCACCGGGCGGACGGCCGAGCGGGCCACCGCCCTGGTCGCGCAGGCCGGCTGACACCACGTCTGACAGCGGCACCCCCGTCCGGCGCGTAAGATCGTCCGCTGAGCACATCGCAGAGGTCACAGGGGCTTCACGATTCTCACACCCGTCGCGGGAACTTTCCGTGGAACCACCCGTACGGGTAGTCTTATTCGAACTCAACTCCCGCCCCTCACGCGGCAGTTCGAGCAGAATGCCGCCCTGTGCACCCCCTCGCACTTCCTTGGCGGCCTCTTGCCCCGAAACCCCCTGAGGGCCGCTGGGATTGGGCCACTATGGCGGGCGTTACACGCCCTATCCCAATGCAAGGGACCCCTTAGATGAGACTGACCGACATATCGCTGAACTGGCTGCTTCCGGGCGCCGTACTGTTCCTGGGCATGCTGGCGGCGGTGGCGGTGCTGGCGCGCGGGAAGCGCTCCTCGGTCAAGAGCACGAGCGCGGACGACTCGTGGGAGCGCAGCGAGGAACGCCGCAGGCGCAAGGAGGCCGTCTACGGCACCGTCTCCTACGTCCTGCTGTTCTGCTGTGCGGCGGTGGCCGCCGCGCTCTCCTTCCACGGGCTGGTCGGCTTCGGCGAGCAGAACCTCGGCCTCTCCGGCGGCTGGCAGTACCTCGTCCCCTTCGGCCTGGACGGCGCGGCGATGTTCTGCTCGGTGCTCGCCGTGCGCGAGGCCAGCCACGGTGACGCGGCCCTCGGCTCGCGGATACTCGTGTGGACGTTCGCCTTCGCCGCCGCCTGGTTCAACTGGGTGCACGCCCCCCGGGGCCTCGGACACGACGGCGCCCCGCACTTCTTCGCGGGCATGTCCCTGTCCGCGGCGGTCCTGTTCGACCGCGCGCTGAAGCAGACCCGCCGGGCCGCCCTGCGCGAACAGGGCCTGGTGCCGCGTCCGTTGCCGCAGATCCGTATCGTCCGCTGGCTGCGCGCCCCCCGGGAGACCTACCGCGCCTGGTCGCTGATGCTGCTGGAGGGCGTGCGCAGCCTCGACGAGGCGGTCGAGGAAGTGCGCGAGGACAAGATCCGCAAGGACGAGGCGAAGCAGCGCAGGCGGGACCAGCAGCGCATGGAGCGGGCCCGGCTGAAGGCGATCAGCCGTGGCCACCGGGGTTTCGTGGGCCGGGGCGGCGGACGCGAGCTGGAGGCGCCCACGGTGGAGCGCGAATCCGACATGGCCTCCGCGGAGCCTGCCCTATCGGCGCCGGAGCCCCTGCCCGTCCGCGCGCGTCCCTCCCTGCAGCCGGTGCGCACCGGCGCTGAACCGAAGACCGTCGACCTCACCGCCGAGGACGACACCCAGGCCCTGCCGCGCCTGGACTCCCTGGAGCGCAAGCTCAAGGACCTGGAGCAGCAGTTCGGCTGACGCCCCGCCGCGGTCCGAGGGGTGCGGTGCGCACCCCTCAGGCCGCGTCCGCGCCGAGTTCGAACCAGACCGACTTGCCCACCCGGTGCTTCCTGACGCCCCATCCGTCGGCGAGGGACTCGACCAGCACCAGCCCCCTTCCGTGCGTGCCGTCGTCGGTGCTCGGTGCCCGCGGCCGGGGCTCCCGGTCCACGAAGTCCCGTACCTCCACCCGTAATCCACGCGGTCCGACGGTGGCCGTCAGGACCGCCTCGTGGTCGGTGTGGAGGAGCGCGTTGGTGACGAGTTCACTGGTGAGCAGTTCCGCCACCTCGGAGCGCTCCGGTGTCCCCCAGTGCCTGAGCAGTTCCCGCAGCGCCCTGCGGGACTCGGGTACCGCCCGCAGATCCGCCCGCCCCAGTGTGCGCCTCAGCCGATCCGCCGAAGCCTGACTCTTCATGGCCCCCGCCCGCGTGCCGATGTCGATTCCCCCTGTGTTCGAACACCTTCACGGGAATCCTTGCCCGGTCACCCACGCGCCAGTCATGGCGGACGGTCACGAACGGTAGTTGGCCGAAGTGCGACGGCCATCCGGATGCGCGGAGGCCCGGTCACGCGCCCGCGTCACGGCCGGGGCACGTTGCGCAGGTTGGAACGGGCCATCTGGAGCATCCGGCCGACGCCTCCGTCCAGCACGACCTTGGAGGCGGACAGGGCAAAACCGGTCACCATCTCCTTGCTGATCTTCGGCGGGATGGACAGCGCGTTGGGGTCGGTGACGACGTCGACGAGGGCCGGGCCCTTGTGCCGGAACGCGGACTTCAGCGCCCCGGCGAGCTCCTTCGGCTTCTCCACCCGCACCCCGTGGGCGCCGCACGCGCGGGCGACGGCGGCGAAGTCGGGGTTCCTCATGGCGGTGCCGTGCGAGGGCAGTCCGGCGACCAGCATCTCCAACTCGACCATGCTCAGCGAGGAGTTGTTGAACAGGACCACCTTCACCGGCAGGTCGTACTGCACCAGGGTGAGGAAGTCCCCCATCATCATGGTGAATCCGCCGTCGCCGGACATCGACACGACCTGCCGGCCGCGGTCGGTGAACTGCGCCCCGATCGCCATCGGCAGCGCGTTCGCCATCGAGCCGTGGGAGAAGGAACCGATCACCCGGCGGCGGCCGTTGGGCGAGATGTAGCGGGCCGCCCAGACGTTGCACATGCCGGTGTCGACGGTGAACACCGCGTCGTCGTCGGCCATCTCGTCCAGTACGGACGCCACGTACTCGGGGTGGATCGGCACGTGCTTGTCCACCTTCCGCGTGTACGCCTTCACCACCCCCTCCAGCGCGTCCGTGTGCTTCTTCAGCATCCGGTCGAGGAACTTCCGGTCGTCCTTGGTGCGGACCCGCGGCGTCAGACAGCGCAGCGTCTCCTTCACGTCGCCCCACACCGCGAGGTCCAGCCTGGAGCGCCGGCCGAGGTTCTCGGGCCGCACGTCGACCTGCACGATCCGCACGTCGTCGGGGAGGAAGGCGTTGTACGGGAAGTCGGTGCCGAGCAGGATCAGCAGATCGCACTCGTGGGTGGCCTCGTAGGCGGCCCCGTAGCCGAGCAGTCCGCTCATGCCGACGTCGTACGGGTTGTCGTACTGGATCCACTCCTTGCCGCGCAGGGCGTGCCCGACCGGGGACTTGATCTTCTGGGCGAACTCCATGACCTCGGCGTGCGCGCCCTTGGTGCCGGCGCCGCAGAACAACGTGACCTTCTCGGCCTCGTCGATCATGTCGACGAGGCGGTCGATCTCGGCGTCGCCGGGGCGGACCGTGGGCCGGGAGGTGACGAGGGCGGTCTCGAGGGGCTTCTCGGGGGCGGCGTGGTCGGCGATGTCGCCCGGGAGGGTGACGACGCTGACGCCGGAGCGGCCGACGGCGTGCTGGATGGCGGTCTGCAGCAGCCGGGGCATCTGCCGCGGGCTGGAGATCATCTCGCTGTAGTGGCTGCACTCGCGGAACAGCTGCTCGGGATGGGTCTCCTGGAAGTACCCGAGGCCGATCTCGCTGGACGGGATGTGCGAGGCGAGGGCGAGGACCGGGGCCATGGAGCGGTGGGCGTCGTACAGGCCGTTGATGAGGTGGAGGTTGCCGGGGCCGCAGGAGCCGGCGCAGGCGCCCAGCCTGCCGGTGATCTGGGCCTCGGCGCCGGCGGCGAAGGCGGCTGTCTCCTCGTGCCGGACGTGGATCCAGTCGATGGCGGCGTTGCGGCGAACGGCGTCGACGACGGGGTTGAGGCTGTCGCCGACGACGCCGTAGAGGCGTTTGACTCCCGCGCGGGTGAGGATGTCGACGAACTGTTCCGCGACGTTCTGTTTGGCCATGGATTCCGTCTGCCCCTCGGGTGTCGAAGATGCCTGACGGGTTCCATGAATTCACACGGCGTGCGCTCACGCCTCCCACACGGCGGCGGCCGTGCGGTCGTCCGCGTACCCCTTGACCCGTACCTGGGTGTCGGCGAGGAACGCGGCGAGGCCGGGCGGTTCGGGGCGGGACCACCGGTCGGCGAGGTGCGCGCGGAGCTCCCGTTCGCCGTGCAGGGGGTCGGCGAGGCCGGTGCCGCACATCAGCAGGGTGTCACCCGGGCGGGCTATGGAGGCACGGAAGCGGAAGGGCTCGCGGGGCGGTTCGGGAACGGGCTCGTACGGGCTCGGGGGCGTGGGGATGCCCAGGTCCATGGTGAGGCGGTCGCCGTCGGGGGTCTCGGGGGGCGGCGAGCCGAACCCGACCACGGGTTCGCCCCTGGCCTCGGTGGGCTCGGGTTCGATGTCCTGCCACGCGCCGTCCCGCAGCCGGAACAGTCCGCCGGGGCCGACGCCGAAGAACACCCGGGTGCGGCATTCGGGGTCGGCGGGCAGGAGGAGGCAGCGCAGGGTGGCCGCGTAGGCGTCGGGTTCGAGGCCCCGCTCGGCCGCGCCGGCCCGGAGCCTGCCGAGGGTGCGGTCGGTGAGGCGGTGCAGACCGGATTTGAGGTCACCGCGCCGGGCGGCCCTGATGTCGTCGACGAGGCGGGCGTGGCTGCGGCCCACCGCCGCGCCGATCCACCGGCAGGCCTCGGCGGCGGCCCGGTGGGTCCCGGGCGCGGTCCGGGCGCCGGTCGCCAGCGCCACGAGGACGAGGGCCCGCTCCCCCGTCCCGAACCGGGCGGTCAGCAGCGCGTCGCGGCGGGGTTCGCCCCGGTAGCGCGCGGAGTCCCCGCGCACGGAGGCGGCGCGCAGGGTGCAGGCCCCGTAGCGGGCCCCGTCCAGCACGGTGTCCGGGACCAGGCCGTCCAGTTCGTCGGGGTCGGCCGGCGGGAGGGCGGTGGGCTCGGCCTCGTAGGTGGGCGGCCGGGGTCCCACGTGGGGGCGGGACGGGAGCGGGGCCGGAAGCGGTCCGAGGCGGGAGGGGCGGGGGGCGGAAGCGTCCGCGGACCCGGGGGCGGGCGGGGCGGTGGAAGGGGGCGGGGGCGCGGTGGCGGGGGTCCAGGGACCGAAGGCCGCACCGGAGGTGGGGGCGGCCGGGGGCGGCGCCGGCCGCGGCTCGGGCGGGGGGAAGGTCACCGGGTCCGCGGCCTCGGCGGGCGGGGGTTCCCAGGGGGCGCGGGGCGGGGCGACGGCGGGCGGGGGCGGGAGGTCCGCCGGCGGGCCGGGGGCCGGACGGGGGCCCGGGACCTGAGGGGCGGCACGTGAGCCGCCCGGGGCCGGCCCGCCCGCGTCCAGCGTGCCGGACGCCGAGGCGAAGCGGTCGTCCAGGGAATCGGGCGCCGGTACGGGGCCCGTGTCGCCGGTGGTGTCGTCGTACAGCTGCCCCCACCAGTCCTCCTCGGGACCGGTGGGCCTTCCCCCCTGCTGGCTCATGCCCCCGATTGTCCACGGCGCGGGCCGGTTGGAAACCGGGCATCGGGAAAATCCCCGTCCCTCGGTGTGCCCCGGACGGCGTGTCGGGTGACCGGCGGGACGGCTGTGCGACGGGTGCCACCGGGGACGTTCCGTCCTGCGCCGTTCCCCGGCCTCCTGCACTCTGGACAGATGGGAGCGTGGGACCTCCTGCTCGCCGGACTGGTGCTCCTGCTCGGACTGTGGGGAGTGCTGCTGCCGGGAGTGCCCGGCTCGTGGCTGGTGTGGGCCGGGGTCCTGTGGTGGGCGCTGAAGGACCCGCGGCCCGTCGCCTGGTGGGTGCTGGTGGGGACGACCGTCGTGCTGTTCCTGTCCCAGGTGGTGCGCTGGGCGCTGCCGCCCCGCCGGCTGCGGGCGCGCGGCGACGACGCCCGGATGCTGGTGTACGCGGGCTGCGGCTCCTTCGCCGGCTTCGTCCTGCTGCCCGTGATCGGCGCGGTACCGGGCTTCCTCGCCGGGGTCTACCTCTTCGAGCGGCTCCGTCTGGGCCGCCGCGGCGGGGCGGTCGCGGCGTCGCGCACGGCGCTGCGCTCGGGCGGGTGGAGCGTGCTGGCGGAGCTGTTCACCTGCCAGCTGATCGTGGCCGCGTGGCTGGGCGCGGTGTTCTGGGGCTGATCCCCTCGGCTCACGGCCGCAGCACGCCCTCGTGGGTGAGCAGCCGCACCTTGCGCTCCAGCCCGCCGGCGTATCCGGTCAGCGATCCGTCGGCGCCGATCACCCGGTGGCAGGGGCGGACGATGAGCAGCGGGTTCGCGCCGATCGCGCCGCCGACGGCCCGCACGGCGGCGCGGGGCGCGCCGATCCGGGCCGCGATCTCGCCGTAGGACACGGTGGCCCCGTAGGGGACGTCGTCGAGCGCGGCCCACACCTTCTCCCGGAACGGGGTGCCGACGGCGCTCACGGCCAGCCGGAACTCCTTGAGGTCGCCGGCGAAGTACGCGGTGAGCTGCCGCTCGGCCTCGCGGAACGGTCCGGGGTCCCGCCGCCAGCCGTCCGCCGGCGTGCGCCCGCCCTTCTGCCCGGGCACGGAGACCGAGGTCAGCTCGCCGGTCGGGGCGGCGGTGAGCAGCAGCGGTCCGACGGGGCTGTCCACCCGCGTCCAGTAGGTGGTCATCATCACTCCAACTCCCCTGCGGCGCGCAGGTGGTTCAGGGCGTACGAGCGCCAGGGGCGCCAGGTGTCGGGAACGCCGGGCCCGGGCGGGGCCACGTCCGGGTCGCCGAGCGCGCGGGTGCGGATCTCGGCGATCGTACGGGCGTCGAGGCCGGGGACGGCGCCGAGGGCGTCCCGGGCGTCGTCCCGGTCGGCGCCGGGTCCGAGGCGCACGGTGCCGTCGGCGAGGGCGGCGGTGAGCGCGCCCAGGGTGCCGTCGGGCTCGGCCCCGGCGAGGACGGCGGCCTCGGGGAACAGGTGGGTGAGGGGGCCGCAGGGGGCGTCGAGCCGCTTGCCGTACCGCTGGACCAGCCGTGCGGCCTCGTCGCGGCCCACCAGCGCGCGCACCGCCAGCTCCTCCGGGTCGGCGGCTCCCGGTGAGCGCAGTCCGGGCCGGGCGGCGACCAGCGGGGCGAGCCGGGCGTCGGCGCCGAGCCGTTCGTCGACGGCGTACGGGTCGGCGTCCAGGTCGAACAGCCGCCGCAGGCGCTGTACGGCGGTGGTCAGATCGCGGAGGTCGGTGAGGTGGACCCGGGCGTCGAGCCAGCCGCCGGGGTGGGCGCCCGGTCCGGTGTGCGGGCGTTCGTCCACGGCGGCGATGCCGGTGCCGTGGGGCAGGCGCAGGGTGCGCCGGTAGGTGCGGGTGCCCGGGGCGCCGCTGATGTCCTCGACGCCGGGGACGGCCTCGCGGTGCAGCAGGTCGAAGACGGGGCCCGCCCGGTAGGGGCCGCGGTGGGCGAGCCGCAGGGGGATCCCGGCGGACGGGGTGGCGGTGCGCGCCCGGCCCCGGCGGGGCGCGGCGGCACGCAGCTCGCTGGGTGTGGTGGCGTAGACGGCCCGTACGGTGTCGTTGAACTGCCGCACGCTGGCGAATCCGGCGGCGAAGGCGATCTCGGTGACCGGCAGCCCGGTGGTCTGCAGGAGCACCCGCGCGGCGTGTGCCCGCTGGGCCCGGGCGAGCGCGACGGGCCCGGCGCCGAGTTCGCCGGTGAGCAGGCGCTGCACCTGGCGGGCGCTGTAGCCGAGCCGTGCGGCGAGTCCGGCGACGCCCTCGCGGTCGACGACGCCGTCGGCGATCAGCCGGACGGCCCGGCCGACGACGTCGGCCCGCACGTTCCACTCGGCGGAGCCGGGCACGGCGTCCGGGCGGCAGCGCCGGCAGGCGCGGAACCCGGAGCCCTGCGCGGCGGCGGCGGTCGCGAAGAACCGCACGTTGTGCCGCTTCGGGGTGACGGCGGGGCAGCTGGGCCGGCAGTAGATGCCGGTCGTCTCCACGGCGAAGAAGAACACCCCGTCGAACCGGGCGTCCCGGCTGCACACCGCCTCGTACCTGCTGTCCTCGTCCTTCACACCGTCCAGTCTCCGCCGGCCGGGGAGCCCCGGCTGGCGGAAATCGGACAGGGAGGTGCGCTACCGCAGGCGGCCCCGCTTGGCCTCCATCGCCGCCCTGCCGATGGCGCCCTTGCGCTTCCAGTCCCTGCGGATCTCCGCGCGGAGCCTGGCGTCGGTCTTGGCGACGATGTACTGGTTCTCCCGGAGCAGCTTGCGGTAGCTCTCCAGGCGGCGCTGCGGCAGGTCACCGGTCTCGATGGCGTCGAGGACGGCACAGCCCGGTTCGCTCTCGTGGGCGCAGTCCTGGAACCGGCAGCGCTCGGCGAGCTCCTCGATCTCGGCGAACACCTGGCCGACGCCGGTGGAGGCGTCCCACAGGCCGACGCCCCTGAGGCCCGGTGTGTCGATGAGGACTCCCCCGCCGGGCAGCGCCAGCAGGTTGCGGGTGGTCGTGGTGTGGCGTCCCTTGCCGTCGACGTCCCGGATGGCCCGGACGTCCATCACGTCCTCGCCGAGGAGCGCGTTGGCCAGGGTGGACTTGCCGGCGCCGGACTGCCCGAGCAGCACCGACGTGCCGCCGGCCGTGATCGCGGTGAGGACGTCGAGCCCGTCCCCGTCCCTGGCGCTGACGGTGAGCACCGGCACGCCCGGCGCGCTGGTCTCCACGTCCTGGACGAGGTGCGCGCGGGTCGCCGCGTCCGGCACCAGGTCGGCCTTGGTGAGGACGACCACCGGCTGTGCCCCGGACTCCCAGGCGAGCGCGAGGAAGCGTTCGATCCGGGCCAGGTCGAGTTCGGCGGCCAGGGAGACGGCGACGACGGCGTGGTCGACGTTGGCGGCGAGGATCTGCCCCTCGGACCGCTTGGAGGAGGTGGAGCGCACGAAGGCGGTACGGCGCGGCAGGTAGGCGCGTACGTAGCGGGGGTTCCCGCCGGGTTCGACGGCGACCCAGTCGCCCGTGCAGACGACCCGCAGGGGGTCGTGCGGGGTGACGAAGGCGGTGTCGGCGCGCAGGGTGCCGCCGGCGGTGACGACGTCGCACTGGCCGCGGTCGACCCGGATCACACGGCCGGGCAGCAGCCCTTCCGCGTCGTGGGGGGCGAACTCGTCCGCCCAGGCGTCGTCCCAGCCGTAGGGGGCGAGCGCGGAGGAGACGGAGGTGGAACTGGAGTTCAAGGGGGTGACCCTTCAGGTGGGTGGCCCCGGCGGCCGCGCGTACGCATCCGTACGCGGACGGGAAAAGGGTGAGGTCAGCCGGTGGCCACGGAGGTGGACGTGATGGATTCCTGAATGCGGGCAGCGTGCAGCGCAATGACAGCCATCGGTCGACACCTCCTCACTCCATGAACGGTCCGGTACGGCGGCGTACGGCCACCGTGTGATCCGTGGTCACAGTAGCCCGCCGCCTCCCCGGCCCGTCAACTTGTTTTCCGGACTCCCGTGTCACACGGTCGCGCAGGTGCGGCCGTTGAGCGTGAAGCCGGACGGCGGGTGGTTCGCGCCGCCGCGGGACGCGAGGAAGCCGAAGGCGAGTTTCCCGCCGGCGGCGACCGACTTGTTGTAGTCGGCGGCGGTGGCGGTGACCCGGGAGCCGTCCTGGTGCGGCGAGGCGTCCCACATCTGGGTGATCCGCTGGCCGTCGGGGAAGGCGAAACCGACGCGCCAGGAGTCGAGGGGGTCGCGTGTGGTGACGGTGACGGTGGCCTGGAAGCCGTCGGGCCACTGGTTGACCAGGTCGTAGTCGGCGTGGCAGGCGGCCGGTTCGCTGCGGGCGGTGGTCGCGGGCGCGGCGGTGGCGGAGGAGGTGCCCTGCGGTTCGGGGTCGGGGTCCTCCCGGTCCGGGGTGCGCCCGGCGGACGGCTCGACGGACGGGGACGGGGTGTCCGGGGAGGCCGTGGGCGCGGACGGCAGGGAGGGTCCGGGGTCGGCCACCGGCTGCCGGTCGGCGTCGGGGCGCGCGGTGCCCTCGTCGGCCGTGTCGCCGAACGGCATCAGGGAGACCGCGAGCGCGAGGAGGGAGACCAGGAGGGCGGCGACCAGCAGGCCGTGCCGGGCGACGCGCGCCCCGCCCGTGCCGTCCGCCGGGTCCCCGCCGTCCGTGTCGGCCCGGTCGGGGCGTCCGGCCCCGAGCCGTACCTCGGCGGCGCGGCGGCGGCGTTCCAGATAGGCGAGGCCGCCCCAGCCGATCACCCCGCCGGCCAGCGCGCCGGGCAGTCCTCCGCCGTGCAGCCGCAGACAGGCGGCGGCCTCGGCGCAGCGGTGGCAGGTGGCGAGGTGCCGGGAGAGGTCGTCGGGGGTGTCCGCGGCGGGCGACCGGGTGACGGCGTCGAGGAGCCGGGCGTAGCTGCGGCACTCGGCGGCCAGGGGCGAGTCGAGGTGGTTGCGGTGGGCGCGGTCCCGGAACAGGCGGCCGACCTGGGCGAGTTCGTCGGCCGCGGTGGCGGGGTCGAGGCCGAGCCGGCGGGCCACCAGGGGCAGCGGCAGGGCCTCCGCCTCGGCCAGCCAGAGCAGTTCGGCGTCCGCGGGCTGCAGATCGCGCAGGGCCCGCAGGGCGACCGGGCGTTCCAGCGGCGGACCGGTGTGGCGGGCGGCCTGGTCGGAGTGGAGCCACAGCCGCAGATCGGGGTCGAGCCTGTGTCCCCGCCCCGCCGCCTCCCAGGCGGCCGCGGTGCTGCGGACCGCCGTCAGCAGCAGGGGTATCCGGGGCAGCCGGGAGGGACGGCGGCCGTGTCCGCGGACGCTGCCCGACTCGGCCTCGCGCAGCTCGCGTATGCCCTGCGCGAAGGCCTCGCGGGCCAGTTCCGCCGCGGCGGCGGACCCGGCGGTGCACAGGTCGGCGTAGGAGAGCGCCGCGTCCCAGCACTCGGTGAACAGCGCCGCCTCGGTGGCGTCCTGGGGGCTCGGCAGGTCGGGCATGTGACTCCCGCATCACGAACGAGGTCAACTCGCCATAGGGGCATTGGAGTTGGGGAAACCTCGCGGCAGTGGCCGAGCTTTTCACGCCGCCGACACAACTGACAAGCGCTTCCCTCACTTTCCGTGGCGGCTTCGCGACCCCCCGCAGGGACGATGTGCGCGGAAGGCCGGAACGTCCTGGTTCCGGCCTTCCGTGTCCGGCGGGGTGCCGGGGCCCCGGCGTCTCAGACCGCCCCGGCGGACTCCTGCGCCGGGAGGCTGTCCATGAAGGAGCTGACCGAGAAGACCGCCTGGCCGGGTCCGGGCGGGCCGTAGCCGGGGGGCGAGGAGAGGCCGAAGTCCTCCATGGTCTGCCGGTACGCCTGGAGCAGCCGGATGTGGTACTCGAGCGGCGCGCCCTGCGGGTTGGCCTTGCCGAGCGGGGTGGTGGGCTCCGGGCACCAGGTGGTGAAGCGGGGCGTGATGCCGTGCGACATGAAGAAGCGCAGGCCCTCGGTGGTGGAGGCGATGGCCTCGTCGACCGTCTTGAAGCCGAAGGGCTCGGCCATCTCCACACCGGCCACGAAGTTGGGGATCACGTTGCGCGCGCCGAAGACCTCCGCCGAGTCGAGGATGCGCCGGTGCCACTCGTCGCGGCCGACGTAGCGCTCCTTGCCGGGGCAGTACATCTTGAACAGGTACTCGTCCCACACCTCGTAGTTGGGGTGGTAGATCTGCACGCCGTAGTCCTTGAAGCGCTGCACGTCGTCCCTGGGCAGCGCCTGGGCGACGACCTTGCCGATCCAGCGGCCGGGGAAGCGCTCCTCGATGGCCTTGGCGTAGTGGCCGTAGAAGTCGGCCTCGTCGCGCCCGGAGACCGTCCTGGTGATGGCGCCGCCGGTGAGGGTGTAGGCCGTGGACGCCTTCGCGGTGTCGTACCGGTCGATGATCTCGAGGGCCTCCAGGACCTCCTCGACGTCCTTCACCCCGGTGTAGGGCCGGCCGGCCGCCTTGTGCTGGCGCCAGTTGTGATTGATGTCGCAGTACTGGCACTCCTCCTTGGCGCCGAAGTACTGGCAGACCCGGAAGACGGTCAGGTAGATCAGGTAGCCCCACTGGATGGTGGGGGCGACCTCCATGACCGACTTCCCGTTGGACAGGGTGTGCCGGTAGTACTCGGGCATGGGCGGCACGCCGACGTCCGAGATCCGCCTGCCGTCGAGGTAGAGGCCGAGCACGCCGTGCTCGTCGGCGGCGACGCGGTAGGGGGAGGCCGGGTTCACGCGGACGGAGACGACCGTGCGGCGCAGGTCGTAGGGGCCGCCGGTGAGGATGATCTCCTCCGGCGGGCGGCGGAGCGCGGCCTCGCCCAGTTCGGGCAGGGTGCCGTGGTCGAAGGAGAAGATGAAGTACGACTTCGGCTTGACCTCGCCGCCCTCGTTGTCGCTGAGCGCGGACGGGTCGAAGGCCACACCGCCGCGCAGCAGGTCCTCCTTGAAGACGGCCTCGCGCGGCACGTGCGGGAACCGCTCCATCAGATCCTCGACCAGCGCGGTACGGCTGCCCATCCCGTTGTTCTCCTCCCGGTTCGGACGTACGACTCCTCACGGTATGCCCCCGCTCGGACGTCCGGGGTGCCGGGTCCCCCCACAGGGCGTGGGTCACTCCCGGGATAGGTTCCGGCCGGGGCCCCTTCCGGCCCCGCCGACCGGGAAGGACGAGGGATGACCGAGAGCGTGACCAACTGGGCGGGCAACATCACGTACACCGCCAAGGAGCTGCACCGCCCGCACGGCCTGGACGCGCTGCGCGCGCTGGTCGCCCGGAGCGCGCGGGTGCGGGCCCTGGGCAGCGGGCACTCCTTCAACGAGATCGCCGAGGCCGGTGAGGACGGCGTCCTGCTGTCCCTGGAGGCGCTGCCCCCGCAGGTGGACGTGGACACGGCGGCCCGGACGGTACGGGTGGGCGGCGGGGTGCGCTACGCCGAGCTGGCCCGGCGGGTCCACCGGCACGGGCTGGCGCTGGCGAACATGGCGTCGCTCCCGCACATCTCGGTGGCCGGCTCGGTCGCCACCGGCACCCACGGCTCCGGCGTCGGCAACGGCCCGCTCGCCTCGTCCGTGCGCGCGGTGGAACTGGTCACGGCGGACGGCTCGACGGTGACCGTGGCACGCGGCGACGAGCGGTTCGGCGGCGCGGTCACCTCGCTGGGCGCGCTCGGTGTCGTCACCGCGCTCACCCTGGACCTGGAGCCGGCCTTCGAGGTCGAGCAGTACGTGTTCACCGAGATGCCGCTGGAGGGGCTGGATTCCGCCACGTTCGAGAAGGTGATGTCGGCGGCGTACAGCGTGAGCCTGTTCACCGACTGGCGGGCGCCGGGCCTGAGGCAGGTGTGGGTGAAGCGGCGCACCGACCAGCCGCTGCCGGACTTCCCCTGGGCGACCGCGGCGACCGGGAAGATGCACCCGGTGCCGGGGATGCCGGCGGTGAACTGCACCGAGCAGTTCGGCGTGGCCGGACCCTGGCACGAGCGGCTGCCGCACTTCCGGGCGGAGTTCACCCCGAGCAGCGGGGCGGAGCTGCAGTCGGAGTACCTGATGCCGAGGGAGTCGGCCGTCGACGTGCTGCGCGCGCTGGACGGCGTCCGGGAGACGGTCGCCCCGGTGCTGCAGACCTGCGAGGTGCGGACCGTCGCCGCCGACGACCAGTGGCTCGGCCCTTCCCACGGCCGGGACACGGTGGCCGTCCACTTCACCTGGGTCGCGGACACGGCGGCGGTGCTGCCCGTGGTGCGGCGGGTGGAGGAGGCGCTGGCACCGTTCGGGGCGCGGCCGCACTGGGGGAAGGTGTTCACCATGCCGGCGGCCCGGCTGCGCGCCCGCTACCCGCGCCTGCACGACTTCCGGGCCCTGGCGCGTGCGGTGGACCCGGCGGGCAAGTTCGCCAACGCCTTCGTCCGGGACGTCCTGGGCGACTGAGGCGCGCCGGTCCGGCCCGGACTTCGTCAAACCCCTTTCCTAACCCCTTGGCGAAAGGTCCGCCTCCCCGTAGCCTTGCCGTGCGCCGGTGCCCGGCCGGCCCGGCGGGGAGGGGACAGCCGCAGGTGAAGCGCACATCGCGGGACATCCGCACGGCCAACCGCTACCAGGTGCTGCGCCGGCTCATCGCCGCGTCGCCCACCTCCCGGCAGGAGCTGGCGGCCGCCACGGGCCTCAGCCTCGCCACCGTCGCCACCCTGGTCGGGGAGCTGCTCGGCCTCGGCATGATCACCGAGGTCGGTTTCGAGGAATCGGCCGGCGGCCGTCCCCGGGGCCTGGTGGCCGTCGACGCGTCGGGGGGCGCGCTGATCGGCGTGGATCTCGCCGAGACCTACGTCCGGGTCGAGCTGTTCGACCTCGCGCTGAATATGCTGGCCCGCGCCGAGGAGGCCGTGCGCCCGGGGGAGAGCCGGCCCGAGCGGGTCGTGGGGCGGGTGGCCGCGGCGGTGGGTTCCGTGGTCGCCCGGGCCGGGGTGGAGGACGCGCGGGTGCTCGGGGTCGGGGTGAGCGTGCCGGGTCAGGTGGACCGGGACACCGGCGTCTGCGCGTACGCGCCGAACTGGGACTGGCACGACGTGCCGCTGCTCGGCCTGCTCGCGGAGCGCATCGCCCACCCCCTGTACCTGGACAACCCGTTGCGGGCCTGCGCGGTGGCCGAGCTGTGGTTCGGGGCGGCGCGCGGGCACGAGGACGCGGTGGTGGTGAACCTCGGGACCGGGGTGGGCGCCGGACTGGTGCTGGGCGGCGGGGTGCACCGGGGGGTGAGCGACAGCGCCGGCGAGTGGGGGCACACCACCCTCGTCCTGGACGGCCGCCCCTGCCACTGCGGCAACCGCGGCTGCGTGGAGACGTACACCGGCGCGCCCGGGATCATGCTGAACCTGCGGGAGCTGAGCCCGGACAGCCCGCTGCTGCGTCCCGGCGACCAGACGGCCACCGTCGACGCGCTGGCCCGGGGGGTGGGCGCGGGCGATCCCGTGGCGGTGAGGGTGCTCCAGCAGACCGCCCGCCACCTCGGTGCCGGGATCGCCGGTCTGATCAACCTCTTCAACCCGGAGGTGGTCGTGCTCAGCAGCTGGGTCGCGGCCGCGTTCGGCGAACCGCTGCTCGACGAGGTGCGGGCGGCCGTCGCCCGGCACGCGCTGCGCCGCCCGCTGGCCGCCGCCCGGATCGTCCTCTCCCCGATTCCGACCGATCCGGTGTGCCTGGGGGCGGCGACGTTCGCCCTGGAGGGCGCGTTGCGGCAGGCCGGGAAGCACACCGCCGGCGGTCGCCGGTGACCGCCGGCCGCGGTCACCCTCATCAGCCGAGCCAGGACCCGATCTAGGAGACCCATGTCATTGCGCACCCCGGAGACCGGCTATGTCGAGGACGTCTCCCCCGGCCGCGGGACCCTGCCCCCGCGCGCCTGGTACGCGTCCTCCGACGCGGCCTCCCTGTCCCTGAACGGCGGGTGGCGCCTGCGGGTGTCCGCCACCGCGGACGCCGAGGACGACTCCTTCGCCGCGCCCGGGTACGACGCCGGGGACTGGGCGGAGGTGACCGTGCCCGGCCACTGGGTGCTCCAGGGCCACGGCGCGCCGATCTACACCAACCACCTCTACCCCTTTCCCGTCGATCCGCCGCACGTCCCCACCGAGAACCCGACCGGTGACCATCTGCGCGTCTTCGACCTGCCCGGGGACTGGCCGGACGGGGGTGCGGCCGTGCTCCGCTTCGACGGGGTGGAGTCCTGCGCCCGGGTCTGGCTGAACGGCACGGAGATCGGGGAGTTCAAGGGATCGCGGCTGCCGCACGAGTTCGCGGTCGGGCACCTGCTGGAGCCGGCCGGGAACGTCCTCGCGGTCCGGGTCCACCAGTGGTCGGCGGGCTCGTACCTGGAGGACCAGGACCAGTGGTGGCTGCCCGGCATCTTCCGTGACGTGACGCTGCTGCACCGCCCGGCCGGCGGCGCGGGCGACTTCTTCGTGCACGCCTCCTACGACCACGTCACCGGCGCGGGCACCCTGCGCGTCGACTCCGACGTCGAGGGACGCCTGACGGTCGAGGAGCTGGGCATCGACGTGGCGACCGGCGAGCCGGTCACCCTCCCGGTCGAGCCGTGGACGGCCGAGACGCCCCGGCTGTACGCGGGGGCGCTGGTGACGGCGGGCGAGCGGGTGCCGCTGCGCATCGGCTTCCGCACCGTCGCCGTCGAGGACGGACTGCTCAAGGTGAACGGGACGCCCCTGCTGTTCAGGGGCGTCAACCGGCACGAGTGGCACCCGCGCCGGGGCCGCGCGCTGGACCTCGCCACCATGCGCGAGGACGTGCTGCTGATGAAGCGGCACAACGTCAACGCGGTCCGCACCTCCCACTATCCGCCGCACCCGGCCTTCCTCGACCTGTGCGACGAGTACGGGCTGTGGGTGATCGACGAGTGCGACCTGGAGACCCACGGCTTCGTCGAACAGGACTGGCGGGACAACCCCGTCGACGACGACCGCTGGACGCCGGCCCTGCTGGACCGGGCCGCGCGCATGGTCGAGCGGGACAAGAACCACCCGTCGGTCGTGATGTGGTCGCTCGGCAACGAGGCCGGCACCGGACGCGGACTGACCGCGATGGCCGACTGGATCCACCACCGGGACCCCTCCCGCCCGGTGCACTACGAGGGCGACCTCGGCTGCCGTGACACGGACGTGTACTCGCGGATGTACCCGTCGCACGAGGAGGTCGAGCGGATCGCGCGGGGCCTGGACGGCGGAACGCACCGCAGGCGGCGACTGCCGCTGGTCCTCTGCGAGTACGCGCACGCCATGGGCAACGGGCCCGGCGGACTGGCCGAGTACCAGCGGCTGTTCGAGACGCACGACCGGCTCCAGGGCGGCTTCGTCTGGGAGTGGATCGACCACGGCGTCGAGCATCCCGGGCTGGGCTACGCCTACGGCGGCGACTTCGGGGAGGAACTGCACGACGGCAACTTCGTCTGCGACGGACTGGTCTTCCCGGACCGCACGCCGTCACCGGGCCTGATCGAGTACAAGAAGGTGATCGAGCCGGTCCGGATCGAGGCGGGCGACACGGACGGCACCGTACGGGTGACCAACCGGTACGACTTCGCGGACCTGTCCCCCCTGGAGTTCGTCCTCTCCCACCAGGTGGACGGCCGGCCGGCGGGGACGCGTCCGCTCACCGTGCCGCCGCTCGCCCCCGGGGAGTCGGCGGAGGTCGGGCTGCCCGAGGCCCCGGACGGCGGGGGCGAGGAGGTGCAGTGGACGGTGCGGGCGGTGCTCGCCGAGGACACGCCGTGGGCCGGCCGGGGCCACGAAGTGGCCTGGGCGCAGCGGACGGTGGCCCGCCGCACCCCGTCACCGGCGGCGGCCGGCGTGCGGCCGTCCGTCGACGGTGACCGGATCACCCTGGGGCCGGCGGTCTTCGACGCCCGCACCGGCGCGGTGCGCACGCTCTCCGGTGTGCCGGTGCGCGATCTGCGCCTGGACGTGTGGCGGGCGACCACCGACAACGACGACGGGGCGGCCTGGGAGACGGGCACCCGGTACGGTCCGCTCTGGCGCGAGCTGGGCCTGCACCGCATGCGGCACCGGCTGGACGCGGTCGAGACCGACGGTGACGCGCTGACCGTACGGACCCGGGTGGCGCCCGCAGGCCGGGAGACGGGCCTGCGGACGGCGTACCGCTGGACGTCCGACGGCACACGGGTGCGGCTGACCGTCTCGGTCGTGCCGGAGGGCGAGTGGCGGGCGCCGCTGCCCCGGCTCGGCGTCCGCTTCGGGCTCGCGGGCACCCCCGGGGACGCCGTCTCCTGGTTCGGCGGCGGGAGCGAGTCGTACCCGGACACCAGGGCCGCGTCCAGGGACCTGCGGTGGGACGCGAGCGTCCGGGACCTCCAGACGCCCTACGTGCGCCCGCAGGAGAACGGCGCCCGTGCCGACGTGCGGTGGGCGGAGATCGGCGGTCTGCGGGTCGACGGCGACCCGGAGTTCTGGTTCACCGCCAGGCCCTGGACCACCGAACACCTGGACGCAGCCCGGCACCGCACCGACCTCGTCCCCGGCGACACGGTCTGGGTCCATCTCGACCACCGGCTGCACGGCATCGGCTCGCAGTCCTGCGGGCCGGGCCCGCTCCCCCGGTACCACCTGTGGCCCGAACCCGCGGAGTTCTCCTTCGTCTTCTCGGAGCCGCGCGGCTGACGGGGCTCAGTGGTCCGCGCAGCAGGGCGTGGGGTCCGGGACCTCGAACGGCACGAGGGTGCCGCCCCGGGCCGGGGTGGCGGCGAGGACGAGTTCGTCCCGCCGCCACTGCGGCCGCACGTGGTCACGGGTCACCATCCGCGTCCGGGGGTCGGGGGGCTCGGGCGTGCCCAGGACCGTCACGCGGGCGATCGCGGAGCCGGCCAGCAGCTCCCCGACGGTCATCGTGCCGGTGAGGGCGGAGACGCCCGGATAGAGCACCGCGCGTCCCACCTCGTCGGGCAGGCCCGGGGAGACGGCCCCGTACTCCGCGAGCCTCTCCCGGAGGGTGTCCGGGAGCGGCCGCGCGGGCAGGGCCAGGGACACGACGACGCGCGGACGGTCGCCGCGCACCAGGTGGGTGCAGCCGTACGCGTCCTCGGGGAGGGCGAGTCCGGCCGCCATCCGGTGCAGCAGGTGGTCGGCGTCGGGCAGGTCCCTGGTGCCCGCGTCCACGGTGAGGGCGTACGGCGTCACGACGGCAGGACCCACACCGGGTTGGAGTAGAACCACAAGTCGCGCCACGGGTCGGCGTCACCGACGACGTCGAGGGCGGGGCCCGCCGGGTCGACCCCGGCGCCCATCGCGCCGACGGCGGACCGGTTGCCGTCGGTGCCGCGCAGCCGGACGTACACCGGGCGGTCGACGCGGCCGAGGTCGAAGGTGACGCGGACGGTGCCGGCCGCCTTGCCGATCTCGTACGACCGGGCGACCTTGGCCGTGGGCGCGGTGAACGTGTCCTGGTCGGCGACCGGGCCGGTGACATCGCCCTGGATGACGTCGACGCGGGCGAGCCTCGGGGTGAACCCGGCCCAGTTGGGGCCGCCGGCGAGGGCGATGTCGGCGGTCAGCGTGACCTTGGTGCCCTTGCGCACGTGCAGGGCGCCGCCGAGGGTGGCCCACCGGCTGCCGCCCGAGACGCGGACGTCGAGGCCGCTGACGAGCTGACCGTGGTCGACCCAGATGCGGCCGGCGCGGATGCCGTCCATGACGGCGGCGTAGGAGAAGCCGTCGGCGCCGACGTGGGTGCGGCTGTACTGGCCGGGCCAGTAGTCGCCCTGGGTGATGTCGATCCGCCCGCCGTAGACGGGGTCGGGGTAGCGGCCGTCGGTGGCGAAGTCCCCGCCCGTGCCGCGGGCGGCGGTGTCGGCGTACACCTGGTGGGAGTCGGAGTTGGCGGTGATCCACCAGGGGCGGCCCTCGGCAAGGAGGCTGTCCCAGAGGCCGCCGACGGTGGCGGTCATCCAGTCGAAGCCGCCCCAGGTGCGGTAGCTCTCCGGCGGGTAGCCGGCGAAGGAGTTGGCGCCGGGGTTGTTGTCGTAGATGCCGCGGGCGCGGCCCATGCCGAGGGGCTGGGGCAGGCCGGCGGCCTGGTGGCCGGGGGCGCCCTCGAAGCCGACGGCGATCTGCGGGTCCGTGCCGGTGGCGTCCCGCCAGGCGCGGATCTCGTGCGGGGAGTCGACACCGCGCCGCGCCGGGTGGTTGGCGAGCATCAGGGCGTCCTTGACCTTGCGCCGCCTCACCTGGTCGGCGAGGAAGTTCAGACCGGCGACGGCGAGGGCCTCGTTGGCGGGGGTGGAGTCGGAGGCGCCCTTGACGCTGCCGTCGTAGTCGGTCTCGAACTGCTTGAGGACGGACACCTCGTTGCGCCCGGGGTGGACGAAGACGGTGCCGTGCTCGGCGGCCGGGATGTTCCACTCCAGGCCCTGGAAGACGAGGGTGTCCTCGTGGGCGGCCCGGGCCTCCTTGATGTCCGGGTTGACCTTGTCGACGCCGATCCTGGCGTGGGTGGTGCTGCCGTGGTCGGTGATGACCAGCCAGTCCATGCCGTGCCTGGCGCCCTGGCGGACCTGGTCGACGACGCGGTACTTGCCGTCGCTGCTGTACTGGGTGTGGATGTGGTGGTCACCGGCCAGCCACAGGAAACCCTTGCTCCTGCCGCGGCGGCTGTCGCCCGCCGCGTGCGCGGGCGTCGCGGCGCCGGAGCCCGCGGGGAGCACGGTGCCGGCCGCGAGACCCGCGCCCAGCAGCCCGGCCCGGCGCAGCAGCGCGCGGCGGGACTTCTGTTCGGGGTTCAGCGCCTCGTCGGGCACGGAGGTGTCGAAGGCGGCGGGCAGCGGAGCCGTCGTCCCGTGCCGGTGGTCGTGTCCGTGAGGGTGGTGATGGTGCCCGTGTGCGTGCCCGTGACCCATGAAAAGTGCCTCCTCGATGCCGCGGCGCGATCACGCCGCGTGTGGAGGATCAAGGCAGCGCATGAACGAGGAACGACGCGCGGATGAGCGGCGCATGCCCCCGACGCGGCGGCTCGCTCACGTCCGCTCGGTAAGCTGGCCGCCTTCCCCGCCCCCCGGGTTCCTTCGGAGGCATCCATCCCGCGCGCCGGACTCACCGCCGACCGTCTCGTCGCGGCCGCCGTCGACCTCGCCGACGAGGCGGGCTACGAGAACGTCACCCTGTCCGCGCTGGCCCGGCGTTTCGGCGTGAAGGACGCGAGCCTGTACGCGCATGTGCGCGGCCTGCGGGACCTGCGCACCCGGATGGCCCTGCTGGCCGGCGGGGAGATGATCGACCGGATCGCGGCGGCGGTCGCCGGCCGGACCGGCGAGGAGGCGCTGACCGCCTTCGCGAACGCCTACCGGGAGTACGCCCTGGCCCACCCGGGCCGTTACGCCGCCACCCGGCTCCCCCTGGACCGGGCCACGGTCACCGACTCCCCCGTCCTGCGCCGCACCGCCGAGATCACCTACGGCCTGCTCCGCGGGTACGGCCTGCGGGAACCCGGCCTCACCGACGCCGTGCGCCTGCTGCGCAGCACCTTCCACGGCTACTGCGCCCTGGAGTCCGCCGGCGCCTTCGGCGACCCCCGGGACGTCCGGGCGTCCTGGGACGCGGTGGTCGGGGCCCTGCACATCGCTCTGGTGAACTGGCCCGGCCGACAGGGGAGTTGACCTTCGGACGCGCGTGCCGGGTACCGTGCCGGGGTCAGCCGGAGGAGGCCGTGCCGTCGCTCCCACCGCGGTCCCGCCGGCTCAGCGACTGGATCTCCCGGTACGACGGTGCCGTGCCCTCCGGTCTCCGGCCCGCCCTGATGCCGGCCGCCGTCTCCACCGCCGCGCCCAGGGCCCGCCGGTAGAGCAGCGAGCCGAGGCTGATGCGGCGGACGCCGAGGTCGGCGAGGCGGGGGACGGAGGGGCCGGTGGGCGAGTAGAGGACGTTGAGGGGGACGCCGTCCAGGCCGCGCACCAGGGCGGCGATCTCCCGGGGATCGGTGAGGCCGGGCACGAACACGCCGTGGGCGCCCGCCCGGACGTAGGCGTCGAGCCGGCGGGTGGTGTCCTCGCCGTCGCCCAGCCAGTACGTGTCGGTGCGGGCGTTCACGAAGAGGCCGGGGACCGCCGACCGGACGGCGGCTATCTTCGCCGCATGCCGGTCGACGGGCCCGAGTCCGTCCTCCAGGTTGATGCCGGCGGCGCCCAGCGCGTACAACTCCTCTGCCAGTCGGGCCACTTCCTCGGGGTCGTCGCCGAAGCCGTTCTCCGCGTCCACGGAGAGCAGGAAGGGCCCCGGGCCGAGGGTGAGCGCGAGCCGCAGCGTCTCCTCGCGGGTGGCGGCGGCCCCGTCGGGCAGCCCGGCCGCCGCGGCGACGGCCAGGCTGGTGGTGCCGACGGCCCGGAAGCCGTGGGCGGCGAGGGCGAGGGCGGAGGCGTGGTCCCAGGCATTGGGGAGGAGCAGGGGTTCGTCCGCGTGGTGGAGGTCGGCGAAGGCGGTCACGACAGGTCTCCGACGGCGTCGGCGTAGTAGACGGACTCGTGGAGGTGGCGGGCGAGTTCGCGGAAGCTCCAGCCCTCGCCGGGCGAGTCGTCGAGCTGTTCGCCGGTGAGCGCGTCGAGGCGGTTGGCCCAGATGCGGGCGAGCCGGGTGAGGCGGCTGCGGGCCTCGTCGAGGTCCTGCGGGGTGAAGGGGGCGAGGTCGGCCTCGGTGGTGACGAGGGAGGCGTGCCAGTGGTCGGGCTGCGGTTCCTCGCCGGCGAGCCGGGCCTCCATCTCCGCGAGGTGGTCGACGAGGTGGTCGGCGACACGGCGGATCGCCTTGTGCGGGGTGTGGACGCGGCCGTCGGCGTGGACGGGTTCGCCGTCCCAGCGGGTCCAGGTGGCGGCCAGCGCGAGGACGTGGTCGACCATGCCGGTGACGGCCGTGGAGGGGGTGGCGGTCCGCGTGTTCTCGTTCATGGGGCAACGCTAGGAGCGGGACGCTTCGGTGCCGGCCGAACCGTCCGGGCGTGAGGGGCCTGGGGCGCCCCGGTTCCGGTCGGGGCGCCCCAGGGGTTCATCCCACCCTGACGGTGCCCTCCGGCACCAGACGCAGGCTCAGCATTTCCTCGCGGACCAGGTCCGCGTACACGGTGGCGCCGTGCACGGAGGTGTGCGTGTTGTCCCGTTTCTCGTTGTAGAGGTACAGCGCCTTGGAGCCCTCCGTGCCGAGGGACTCCACCAGTTCCTTGGTCCGCGCCGTGAGGTCGATCAGCGGGACCCCCCGGTCGGCGGCGACGGAGCGGATGACGGCCGGGTGGTCGACGCCGAGCCCGTTGACCAGCAGGGCGGTGCCGTTGTCCAGGGTGCCGTCGGCGTTGAACCAGCGCCGCACGACCGGGGTCACGAGGACCGGCTCGCCGCCCTGTTCCCGCACGCCCGCCACCAGGGCCTCCAGGTTGGCCCGGTAGGTCGCCCCGTCGGTGGTCTTGTCGTTGTGGGCGAGCTGGATCAGGACGAGGTCGCCGCGCCGGATCAGCGGCCGGACGGTGTCCCAGAGGAGCGGGTTCCCGAGATAGCTGACCGTGCTCTCCCCGGAATCGGCGTAGTTGGCCACGGAGAGCCCCTTGCGCAGGTACTGGGGCAGTTGCTGGCCCCAGCCGGAGTACGGGTCGCCGGGCTGGTCGCAGACCGTGGAGTCGCCGACCAGGAGGATCTGCCGGGCGTGCCGGGCCGGGGTGACCCGGATGCCGGCGAGTGCGGGCGCGGCCCCGCCGACGGTGAGGTCGAGCCCGGGGGTGCCCTCGGCGCCGAGGGGCTCGCCCTCGGGGGTGCGGACGTTCACGGTGAAGCTCCGGACGACGCGTTCCCCGGCCGGTGCGGCGGTCTCCGGGAGGAGGGCGCGCCGGGTCTCGCCGCCGATGGCGGTGCTGGACGCCCGGTCACCGCCGAGGGTGACCCGCACGTCGTAGGTGCCGGGCGGCAGGTCGAAGTGGCAGGCGGTGGCCGTGCAGTTCTCGATGCCGGGGGCGGGCGGGCGTCCCTCGTGCCGCTGTGCCTGGGCGGGTGCGGCCGACAGGCCGATGCCCAGTGCCACGGCCGTCGTCACGGCGGCCCGGCCGAGTGTGCGGCCCCGTCTCATGTTCCGCGTGTCCACTGCTGGTTGGTCCCTCCGTTGCAGGTGTACGTGATGAGCGCGGCGGAGTTGGCGGTGGACGCGCCGTTCACGTCCAGGCACTCGCCGGTGGCGCGGGACATGACGTTGGCGTAGGAGCCCGTGGTGGTGACGGACCACTGCTGGCCGGTCGCGGAGGCGTCGCAGTCCTCCTGCGTGACGGTGGTCGCGTTCTCCTGCACGCACAGGCCGCTGTTGCGCACCACCAGCTGGTGGTGGCCGCCGCCGACGGACTTGAACCAGTACGTCTGGTTGCCGCCGCCGTTGCAGTCGTACTGCTTGATCTGCGCGCCCTGCCACAGCGACTGACCGGTCACGTCGGCGCACTTTCCGCTGTGCCGGGCGATCAGCGTGTGGTAGGTGGCGGTGGTGCCGGTGACCGTTCCGGCGGCCGTGTCGACGGTGACCTCGGGCGACCAGGACATCGACATCGACGTGGACGACGGGAAGGTCAGCGGCAGCCACACGTACCGGGAGTCGTTGACGGTCCCGCCGAAGGAGTTGCCCCAGCGGTCGCCCAGGTAGAGGTACGAGGTGCCCGAGGTGCCCTGCACCGGCAGGACGTACGCGGTCTGCGATCCGTAGGCGGTCGGGTCGCCGACGTCGCGCATCGCCGACCAGGGGCCCGAGAGGCTGGTGGCGGTGGCGTACTTCTGCTGGTTGGGGCTCCAGCCGGTGGCGCCCGAGGTCAGCATGAAGTAGACGCCGTTCCGCTTGAACAGGGCCGGCGCCTCGCGGTGGCCGCCGGGCCAGGGGTTGGCGACCAGGCTCGCGATGCCGGTGTGGTCGGCGGTGAGCCGGTAGATGTGCAGGTCGTAGTTCTCCCGGGCGGCGGAGACCATGTAGCCGGTGCCGTCGGTGTCCGTGAAGACGGTGATGTCGCGGGACATGTGCTGTCCGAGCGGCCGGAAGCTGCCCTGCCAGGTGTAGTCGCCGTCCACGGTGTCGGAGACGGCGACGGCGGCACGGGCCTCGCTGTAGTCGCTGCCGTTCTCCTTGTGCATCCACATCACGAACCGGCCGGTGGACGCGTTGTACATGACCTTGGGCCGCTCGATGTTGGCGGTGGCGAGTTCGGGGTGGCTGTCCTCGGTGAGGACGTGGCCCCGGAACTCCCAGTTCTTCAGGTCGGTGGAGCGGTAGGCGTCGACGGAGCGGAAGGTGTTGTCGGCGTTGCGGTGCTCGCCGAACCAGTAGTAGTACGCGCCGGCCTTGAGGACGCCGCCGCCGTGGGCGTGGACGGGACCGCCCGAAAGATCCTTGAACTGCGTTCCGTTGACGATCGTCCGCGGGGCGGCCTGCGCGGGCCCGGCGGTGGCCAGGGCGCCGGCGAGCGCGAGGCAGAGGGCGAGCAGTACGGCGTGCGCACGTCTCATGTCACGCCCCCTCCCCCGCTGTCGCGGTGTCGGCCACGGGGACGCCGAAGTCGGGGGTGCCGTCCGGCTTCCAGCCGAGCTTCTGGACGCGGGTGTGCCGGTTGGGGTCGTGCAGCGGGTCGCCGGTGATCTCCTTGTACGGGCGGGCGTGGTAGACGAGGACGTCGGTACGGCCGTCCTCGGCGACGGTGAAGCAGTTGTGGCCGGGCCCGTACTGCCCGGTCGTGTCGTTGCCGGTGAAGACGGGGACGGGTGACTTGGCCCAGCTCGCCGGGTCCATGAGGTCGCTGTCCTCGTCGGCGGTCAGCAGCCCCACGCAGTAGTGGTGGTCGGTGGCGCTGGCCGAGTAGGTCATGAACAGCCGGCCGTTGCGGTGCAGCACGTACGGCCCCTCGTTGACCGCGAAGCCGATGCGCTCCCAGTCGTACTCGGGCGTGGAGAGCCGCACCTGGGGACCCGTCAGGGTCCAGGGGTTGGCCATCTCGGAGAGCCAGACGGCGGTGTTGTTGTCCATGCCGGGTTCGTGCTGGGCCCAGGCGAGGTAGCGGGTGCCGCGGTGGGCGAAGGTGGTGGCGTCCAGGGAGAAGGTCTCCCACGCGGTCTTGACCCGGCCCTTCTCGACCCAGGTGCCCTTGAAGGGGTCGGGGTGGGCGTTCTCCAGCACCCAGATGCGGATCGCCCACACGTCCTCGGCGGGCGCGGCGGCGAAGTAGACGTACCACTTGCCGGCGACGCGGTGCATCTCCGGCGCCCAGATGTGGGCGCCCATGTCGCCGGTGGGGTGCGCCCGCCAGATCACGGACTCGGCGGCGTTGGACAGGCCGTTCAGCGTGCGGGAGCGGCGCAGGACGATCCGGTCGTACTCGGGGGCGGTGGCGGTGAAGTAGTAGAAGCCGTCGGTGTGCCGGGTGATGTGCGGATCGGCGCGGTTGAGGACGAGCGGGTTCACGTACGGGGCGGCCTTCGGGGATGCGGCGCGGGCGGTGACGGGGGTGGCGGCGGCCAGGGCGCCCGCGGCGAGGGCGCCCTTCAGCAGGAGTCTGCGGGCGGGGGGCGGGGGCAGGTCGGCGGCGCGGCTCATGCGGTCTGCCTCTCGTGGGGGAGGACCATGCCGTTCACGATGTCGAACGACATCTGACATGACGAACGCCGACAAGGTAAGGGTGTGTCACGGGGAGGTCAACGGGTCCGACGCGACGCGGAGGGACCGGTCCTCACGCGGCGGGTGCGAAGGGGTGCATCTCGTCGCCCTCGGGCTGCACCACGCCGTAGGTGCCCTCGGGGACCGCGTTCCAGGCGCCGGGCAGGTCGCCCAGGGGTTCGGAGACGATGAGGCGGGCGTCGTCGGAGATCTCGCGCAGGAAGGTCACGTCGGGGTGGAGGGAGCGCAGCGTGTCCACGCGGGTGCTGTAGAAGAGCGAGCGCGAGTCCTTCTGGCTGGAGTAGCGGAACGCCCACAGGCGCGCGCCGTCGGTGACCGAGACCGTCATCTGCAGCGGGAACTCCACGCCGTGCTCGTGGCCGACGCGCTCCACCAGGCCGGCCATCCGGGCGACGGCGGCGGGCGGGTCCTCCTCCAGGCCGAGGCTCAGCGCGAGGTAGAACATCAACTCCGAGTCCGTGGAGCCCTCGACGTACGGGAAGAGCGACGGCTCGAGGGACAGCGCGAGGTCGCGCCGGACGCGGTGGAACTCGGCGATCGCCCCGTTGTGCATCCACATCCAGCGGCCGTGCCGGAACGGATGGCAGTTGGTCTGCTGCACCGCCGTGCCGGTCGAGGCCCGGATGTGGGCGAAGAAGAGCGGCGAGACGACGTGCTCGGCGATCTCCCGCAGGTTGCGGTCGCTCCACGCCGGGCCGATGTCCCGGATGACGGCGGGGCTGTCCTTGGCCGGCGCGTACCAGCCCACGCCGAACCCGTCACCGTTGGTCGTCTCGACGCCCATCTTGGAGTGCAGGCTCTGGTCGATCAGTGAGTGGACCGGTTTGTAGAGGATGCTGTCGAGCAGGATGGGAGTGCCCGAATAGGCGAGCCAACGGCACATGTCCACCGCCTTCCCGGTCGCGACCGCGACCGTCGTATCACGGACCGTCCTCCCGCCGTCCCCGCGCGAGCCTCGTCACCCGCGGCCAGTCGGGTGCCCCGCTCCCCCGCCGGGTACGCACCGCGCCGCGCGGAACGCGTACGCGCAGCGCCCCGGGGGCGGTCCGGCACACCACGGGGGCCGGCAGCAGCACGTGTTCGCCGTCCACCCCGGCCGGAACGGCCGGGGTGTCCGCCTCCACGACGACCTCCCCGGCGGTGAGCCGCAGCAGACCGGCCGCGCGGGGACCGCGCGCCATCCCCGCGGCCCGCACCGCGCTCTCCACCCGTACGCCCAGTACCCCCAGCCGTCCGGAGTCCAGCCGCTCCCTGCGCCCCGGCCGGGACGCGTCGACCGCCCGCGGGTACGGGTTGTTGCTGACCAGCAGGGCCTGCAGCCCGTCCGCGCGGGCCCCGTCGGCCCGCATCCGCAGCCGGGGCGCCCCGGGACCGGAGAGCAGCCCCGGCATCATCCGGAGCGTGGTCTGCCACTTCTCCTCCCGGTACGCGGGCTCGCCCACGACCGCCGCGTAGGTGCCGAAGGAGGCGTTGTTGACGAACACCCGGTCGCCGGCGAATCCGAGGTCGACGCGGAGTTCGACGCCGTCCGTCAGGGCGTCGAGGGCCTTCGCCGGATCGTCGCGGTCGAGCCCGAGGTCGAGCGCGAAGTGGTTGCGGGTGCCGGCCGGGATCACCATGAACGGCACGTCGTGCCGGGCGGCCACCTCCGCCACCAGGGCCTGGGTGCCGTCCCCGCCGGCCACCGCCAGCAGGTCGGCTCCGTCGCGCACGGCGTCCTCGGCCAGTGCGGCCACGTCCTGGTGCCCGGCGCCGAGCAGCACCACCCGCACGCCCGCCGCGCGTGCCCGGTCCGCCAGCCGGAAGCGGTCGACCTTGCCGCCGCCCGAGCGCGGGTTCATCACCGCCCAGGGACGGCCGGGCGGCGGGGCGGGCACCGGCTCGGCGGATCCGGGGGCCACCGCCGTCCGCGCCGTGCCCGCGGCCAGCGCCCACAGCGCCAGGGACGCCGCGGCCGGCCCCAGCATCCCGCCCGCGGCGTACAGCGCCAGCACCGTCAGCGGGGCCGCCGCGCAGAGCACCGCGCCGGCGACCCGCACCGCTCCGGAGTGCGCGAGCGTCCACCACAGCCCCACGGCCGCCAGGGCCAGTCCGGCGAGGCCGAGCAGCGCCCAGAGCACGCTGCGCAGACCGGCGGCCACGAGCGGGACCAGCACGGCGGCCACGAGGGCCAGGAGTGCCAGTCGCGCCCGGGCCACGTCCTGCCGGACACCGGTCCGCGCCACGGTGCCGCGGCTCAGCGCTCGGCGCGGGTGCCTGAACGCGGTGTGCACAGCGCCCAGATGATGAACCCCGAGAAGGCGATCATCACGACGGACCAGACCGGGTAGTACGGCAGGGACAGGAAGTTGGCGATGATGAGGAGCCCGGCGATCGTCACGCCGGCGACGCGGGCCCACAGGGCCCCCCGGGGCAGACCGAGGCTGACGAGCACCGCGAGGATGCCGAGCGCCAGGTGGGTCCAGCCCCACGCGGTGAGGTCGAACTTGAAGACGTAGTTCTGCGTCGTGACGAAGACGTCGTCCTCGGCGATGCCCATGATGCCCCGGAGGATGTCGAGCACCCCCACGATCATGAGCGTGACGGCGGCGAAGACCGTCAGGCCTCCCGCCCACTGCCGCTTCGCCGACGGCGCGTGCGCGCCGTGCGTCGGGTGTGTCGCTGCCATGAGGATGCCTCGATTCGGTGTCGTGCGGTCAGCGCCCTGCGGACGAGGCGAACGGACCCGTGTGCTGCGCCGGGCCGTGGCCGCTCAGGACCAGTTCCTTCGCCCTGCGGAACTCGTCGTCCGAGATGTCGCCGCGGGCCTTGATCTCGGACAGCCGGGCGAGTTCGTCGACGCTGCTGGCGCGGCCGTCGGCGCCCCTGGCGGTCTCGCGGACGTAGCTGTCGAACGCCTCCTGCTGCGCGCGCGCCTGTGCGATCTCACGGCGCCCCATGTTCTTGCCGCGGGCGATCACGTAGACGAAGACGCCCAGGAAGGGCAGGACGATCGTGAACACCAGCCAGCCCGCCTTGGCCCAGCCGCTCAGGTCGTCGTCGCGGAAGATGTCCATGACGACCCGGAAGAGCAGGACGAACCACATGACCCACAGGAAGAAGACCAGCAGGGTCCAGAAGGCGCTCAGCAGCGGATAGTCGTACGCGAGGTACGTCGCACCACTCATCTCACTCCTCCGTTCCGGGCCCCCCGTGCCCGAATGCCGTTGTGTGCCGACTTCAGCGTGTACGCGACGAGGGACCGCCGCCTCACCCGGGGCGGGTGAAGTGCCGCCCCGGGCCGGGCGTCTCAGCCGGTCCCCGCGGGGCGGCGGGACGGCCCCGCGGCGCCCGGCCCGCGCTGCGCGGCCCGCCGGGCCAGGGCGACGGCCGCCTCGACCAGTCCGAGGAGGACGAGCCACAGGCCGAGGAGCCGGGTCAGCGCGCGGGCCGACTCCGCGGGCAGGGCCAGGACGACGATCCCCGCGACGACGGCGAGCAGCGCCGCGCCGAGGACGGCACCGCGGTGCGGCAGGTCCCGCGAGGCGACGGCCGTGAAGAGGGTGAGCATCCCCGACACCAGCCAGAGCGCTCCGACGATCAGGGAGAGGGCGGCGACGGTCTGCAGCGGGTCGCGCAGGCAGAGCACTCCGGCCAGGACGTACAGCACCGCCGACAGGAGTTCGGGCAGCCGTGCCCCCTGCTCCTCCCGGCCGAGGAGACCGACGAACCGGAACGCCCCGGTCACCAGCAGGTACAGGCCGATGAGCACCGCGAGGACGTGCAGCGTGGTGTCCGGCCACACCAGCACGACGACGCCCGGCACGAGGGTGGCGGCCGCGGAGGCGAGGATCCACTGCCAGGAGCGCCCGGGCGTCCCCGGGAACCCGGCGAGGCCGTCCGGCAGGCCCGGGGCCGCGCCGTCGTGCGGGTGCGTCCGTCCGGGGCCGGGTGCCGGACCGGGTGTCGTGCTCATGGCTCCTCCTCCCGCGCGGCGCGCCCGTGCCGCGGCGCGGGCGCGGGCGCGGGACCAGCCTTCCGCCCGGCCGCCGTCGCCGGGTCACCCGCGACGGGTGATCCGGCCGGGGCGCGGGCGCGGTGGGATGACGGCGAGCAGTCGTCGTTCGCGGTGCAGGCGGGAGACAGCGATGGCCGTACCGAGCGCGTTCGGAGCCGCCCTCTCCCCGGCCGAGCGGGCCGCGCACGGCAAGGAGGCGCGCGGCCGTGCGCCACGCTCGTCCCACGGGCGGTTCGAGGCGGCCCCGGACCGGCCGGACCCCGTCGGCGTGATCGAGCGGCAGTCGGCGACCCGGCTGCCCGAGCTGGTGCCGGTCCGCCACGGCCGCATGCTCGAGTCCCCCTTCCGGTTCTACCGGGGCGCGGCGGCGCTCATGGCGGCGGACCTCGGGCCGCTCCCGGACACCGGCCTGACCGTGCAGCTCTGCGGTGACGCCCACCTGCTGAACTTCCGTCTGCTGGCCTCCCCGGAGCGCCGTCTGGTGTTCGACGTCAACGACTTCGACGAGACGCACGCCGGTCCCTTCGAGTGGGACGTCAAGCGGCTGGCGGCGAGCTTCGCCCTGGCCGGCCGGGCAGGCGGCTTCACGGTGGCGGAGCAGGACGGCGCGGTGCGCGCCTGCGTGGAGGCGTACCGGCGGCGCATGCGGGAGTTCGCCGGGATGCGCACCCTCGACGTCTGGTACGCGCAGGACGACGCCGACCGGCTGCGGGAGCTGATGGCCTCGTCGATGGACCGCGCGGCCCGGCGCCGCACCGCCGGGGCGACGAAGCGCGCCCGGACCCGCACGCACCTCCAGGCCTTCGCGGCGCTCACGCGGGCCACGGCCCGGGGACGGCGCATCGCCCCGGACCCGCCGCTGGTCACGCCGCTGGCCGACCTGGTGGACGATCCCTCGGCCGAGGAGAAGGCCCTGTACGAGGTCCTGGACGGGTACGCGCGCTCGCTGTCGTCGGAGCGCCGGCATCTGCTGGGGCGCTACCACCTGGTCGACGTGGCCCGGAAGGTGGTGGGCGTCGGCAGTGTCGGCACCCGCTGCTGGATCGTGCTCCTGCTCGGCCGGGACGACGACGATCCCCTGCTGCTGCAGGCCAAGGAGGCGCAGGAGTCGGTGCTCGCCCCGTACGCGGAGGGCGAGCGGTACGACAACCAGGGCCGCCGGGTGGTGGCGGGGCAGCGGCTGATCCAGACGACCAGCGACATCCTGCTCGGCTGGACGCACGCCGTGGGCCTCGACGGACGCCCCCGGGACTTCTACGTACGGCAGCTGCGCGACTGGAAGGGCATCGCCCGGCCGGAGACCATGGACCCGGGGCTGCTGCGGCTGTTCGCCCGGCTGTGCGGGGCGAGCCTCGCCCGCGCCCACGCCCGTTCCGGCGATCCGGTCGCCATCGCCGCCTACCTGGGGCGCGGCGACCGCTTCGACCGGGCACTCGCCGGATTCGCGCAGGACTACGCCGACCGCACCGAGCGGGACTTCGAGGCACTGGGCGAGGCCGTGCGGTCCGGCAGGGTGCGCGCCGAGGGGCCGTGACCCGCCCGCCAGGGGCGCTACTCCGGCACCTGGCGCATCTCCAGGACGCGCAGGCCCAGGGACTGGCAGCGGGCCAGCAGCCCGTACAGGTGCGCCTCGTCGACGACGTGCCCGAACAGCAGGGTCTGGCCGGACATCGTCACGTGGTCGAGTTCCGGAAAAACCTTGACCAGCGGTTCCGAGAGATGCCCGTCCACACGGATCTCGTAGCGCATGAGCCGCTCCCCGGGTGGCCTGGAACAGGCGGGCCGTGCCCGTACCCTGCGATCGTCCGCCGCCGGGCGGCGGCCCGGCTCACCCGGTACAGGTGAGAGGCCGCTCGTCTCAGCGCTTCAGCCAGAGCTTGCACGAGAGGATCACCAGGCCGAGTACGAGGTTCACCGCCGCCGACAGGGCCATCAGGCGCCGTCCGGCGCCGGCCCGGCGGGCGGCCGCCACCGACCAGCCCACCTGCCCCGCCACCGCGACGGACAGCGCGAACCACTGGGTGCCCTGCAGACCGAGGCCGAGTACGGGGCTGACGGCCACGGCGGCCGCCGGTGGCACGGCGGCCTCGACGATCGTCCACTCCTCGCGGCACGCCCGCAGCACGACGTGCCGGTCCGGACCGTGCTGCGCCAGCCGCGCGCCGAACAGCTGCGCGTGCACGTGCGCGAGCCAGAACACCCCGCCGGTGAGCAACAGCAGCAGCACCATCTCCAGACGCGGGAACGGGCCGAGCGTGCCGGCCCCGACGATCACCGAGGCCGCGAGCAGGGATCCGTAGACGCCGCCCGCGCAGTCGGCGTGCGCCTCGCGCCCGGCGGCGGATGTCACGGCCTCCTCCGGCCGGTTCCGTTCCGCGCGCCGGGCCGGGCGCGGTCGGGCGGCGGGCCCGGAAGCCGGGGCGTGACCAGGAAGCTGGCGAAGGTGATGCCGCCGGTGGCGAGGATGGCCGCCCGCAACCCGTCGAGCTGCGCCGACGCGTAGGTGTCCGTCAGGGCGTCCACTTCGGCCGGCGGCAGCCCGGCACGGGTGGCCGCCGTGCGCACCTGTTCGGTGGGCACGAAGGTGACCCCGGCCTCCAGGGCGATACCGACCTGCTCCCGGGCCTGCTGCGACAGCCGGGGGTCGTCCTCCACGTCCGCGGTGAAGGCGTGCGCCAGGGAGCCGATGAGCAGTGAGCCGATGAGCGCGGTGCCCAGGGCCGAGCCCAGGTTCTGCGCCGTGTACTGGAGTCCGCCGACCTCGCTGCGTTCCTCCTCGGCCGCGCCGGACTGGACGACGTTGCCGAGCTGCGAGGCGAACAGCCCCATGCCCACGCCGAGCAGGGCCATCGCCCCGGCGAAGTTCGCGTCGTCGATGACCGGGTCGATGGTGGCCAGCAGCCAGACGACGGCCGCCGCCACGGTGACCAGGGCCAGCCGGACGACCCGCCGGGGTCCGGCCCGGCGTCCCAGCCGGGCCGCGCCCAGGGAGGTGACGAGCATCGTCGCGGAGACCGGCAGCAGCCTGAGCCCCGTCTCGAAGGCGTCGAAACCCTGCACGACCTGGAGGTACAGCGGGATGGTGAAGAACAGCCCCAGCAGGATCAGGTTCTGGCTCACCAGTGACATCAGGCCGGAGCCCAGGGCGGGCCGGCGCAGCAGGGACAGGTGCACCAGCGGGTCGTCGCCGCGCTCGTCCCGGTGCCGCTCCCACCGCTGGAAGAGCGCGAGGAGGGCCACCCCGGCGGCGACCACGAACAGCGTCGGCGCGAAGCCGAGGACGGTGAAGGGCGGGTTGCGCGGCTCCACCCAGCCCCAGGTGCCGCTCTGCAGCACGCCGAGCACCCCGAGGGCCAGCCCCGCCGCGGAGAGCACGGCGCCGACGCCGTCCAGCCGGGGGCGCGTCCCCGATCCCGGTGCCTCGGTGATCGCGCCGCGCAGGAGGAGGACGGCCAGGACGACCACGACCTCGCCCGCGAAGACCAGCCGCCACGTGAGGTACGTCGTCACCCAGCCGCCCAGCAGGGGGCCCACCGCGATCCCGGCACCGGCCAGCCCGCCGACGACGCCGTAGGCGACGGCCCGGTCGGGGCCCCGGTAGGACTCGGCGACGAGGGCCGCCATGGCGGGCAGCACCAGTGCGGCGCCGAGCCCCTCGACGACCGACCAGCCGAGGACCAGCACCCACAGGGTGGGCGCGACGGCGGTCAGGGCCGAGCCGGTGGCGTAGACGACGAGACCGCCGAGGAAGACCCGTCGCCGTCCGAGGATGTCCCCCAGCCGCCCCCCGGTGATCATGAAGGCCGCCATGACCAGCGCGTACAGGGTGATGACGGCCTGGATGGCGGTGACCTCGGTGTCGAAGTCGTCGACCAGTTGGCTGATGGAGACGTTCATGACGGCCGTGTCGAGGACCATCAGGAACTGTGCCGTCCCCAGGACGATCAGCGCCCGCCAGTGCGTCACGGCCTCCCCCTCGTCACAGCAGGTCCAGTTCGCGGGCGCGGCGCACCGCCTCGTTGCGGCGGTTGACCGACAGCTTCCGGTAGGCGCTCTTGAGGTGGGTCTTGACCGTGTTCACGGACACGTACAGGTCGGCGGCGATCTCCTCGGTGGACATGGTCAGGGCCAGGCGCCGCAGCACGTCGCGCTCGCGCCCGCTCAGCTCCTCGACGACGGGGGGCGGCGGCTGCGGCGGCCGTGCGGACGCGCCGCCGCCGGGTGCGGGCCGGCCGGCCGCCGGCCGGGGCGGCGGGGCCGTGCCCAGGTAGCGCCGGATCCACGGCCCGGCCTCGGCGAAGGGCCGCCGCAGCCGCTCCCGGCGCGCCTCCGCCAGCGCCCGCGCCACCAGTGCGCGCGCGGTCACGCCGTCCCCCGCCTCGTCCGCGGCCTGCGCCCGCACCAGCAGGGCCCGGACGGTCACGGCGGGACCGGCCCGCCCCTCGGGGCGCGTCCGGTCGAGCAGCCGTACGGCATCCGCGGCCCCGCCGGTGGCGAGCCGGACCCGGGCGGCCCCCACCGCGCACGCCGGCTGTTCGTCGGGCACCTGGGGCAGCAGCCCGGCGGCCGTCCGCACGCGTCCCTCGGCGAGGTGCGCGGCGGCCGCGACGAGCGCCGCCTGCCCCCGCGCCCACGGCGAGACCGCGTCGGCGGGCACCCCCGGTTCCACCGCCTCGAGCGCGGCTCCCGGATCGCCGCACGCCAGGTGCAGGCGTGCGGTCGTCAGGGCGCGCCCGGCCTCCAGCACGGGGTCCCGCATCGCGGGGTGCGAGTCGGCCGCCGCGTCGAGCAGGGCCCGGGCCCGCCCCAGTTCGTCGCGGTCCAGGGCGACGGCGGCCAGGACGAGCCGTTCGACCCCGGAGCCGGAGGGCCGGGGCAGCCCGAACCGCTCCGTCTCGGCGAGGGCCTCGAGCGCCTTGCGTTCGGCCCTGCCGAGCCAGCCGTCCAGGTAGTCGATCAGGGCGAGCCTGCCGAGCGAGTCCTCGCGCGGAAGTGCCGTGGCCGCTCCCGGGGCGGAGTCCGCCACCGTGGACAGTGCGGCCCGCGCCGTCGCGAAGTGCCCGGCCCACAGCCGTGCCGAGCCCACGTGGTCCAGCAGCAGCGCGGTGAGTTCGGGGTGCCGGTCCAGCAGTTCGGCGGGGACCGCCTCCCGCAGTCCCTCGGCCGCCCGCGCCGCGTCCTCCGCCCGGTCCGGCGCACCGGCCAGCCGGGCGGCCAGCGCCTCCAGCAGGGCGCAGCTCAGCCGGGCCGCCGCCGCGTCCGCCGTGCCGTCGTACCGCGCCAGCTCGTGCTGTGCGCGACGCAGATGGGCCAGCCCGCCGTCGAGTTCGCACCGGGCCAGCCGGCCGGCCGCCCGCACCAGCTCCGGGGCGGGTCCCGTGCCCTCCTGCCCCATGCGGGAGAACAGTCCGGCCACCGCGTCGGAGCGCGGCCCGGTGAAGAACTGGCCGATGGCGAGGTCGTCGACCAGGGCGCCCGCGGTGAACTCCCAGTCGCCGGCGGCGGCCCCGTGCCCGAGCGCCTCCGTGAGGCGTCCGGACCGCCGCAGCCACGCGGCGGCCCGCCGGTGCAGCCCGGGTTCCAGACCGGGCAGGCGCATCCGCAGGTGGGCGCGGAGGATCTCGGCGAACAGGGGGTGGAGGCGGTGCAGGCCGTGCCCGAGGTGCTCGACGAAGGCGTTGTCCCGGCTCAGCCGGGCCAGGACGGCCTCGGCGTCGTCGCGCCCCGTGACCGCGTTGGCCAGGCCGGGACAGAACCGGTCGAGCACGCTCACCCGCAGCAGCAGGTCCTGGGTCCCGGCGTCCTGCCGCTTGAGCACCTCCGCCAGCAGGAAGTCGGCGATGGTGCTGTGCCCCGCCTCGAACTCCTTGAGGTACGCCTCCGGATCCGGGCTCTCCCCCGCCGCCAGGGCGCACAGCCGCAGCCCGGCGGCCCACCCCCGGGTGCGCTCCACGAGCGCGCGCACGGCGGCCGGGGGCAGCCGCAGCCCGTGCAGCTCCATCAGCTCGGCGGCCTCGTCCGGGGTGAGGGCGAGCTCGGCGCCCCTGATCTCCGTCAGCTCGCCCGCGGCCCGGTAGCGGTGCAGGGGCAGCAGCGGCTCGGTACGGGTGACGAGGACCAGCCGCAGCCCCGGCCCGGCGTGGTGCAGGACGAATTCCAGCTGCTCGGCGATCTCGGGGGCGGTGACCCGGTCGAACTCGTCGAGCACCAGGACCACGGGCCGCTCCCGGACGCTCAGCCCGGCGGCGAGCCGGGACTGCAGGGCGGGGCTCACGCGGTGCGCGTCCGCCGGGAACCCGATGCCGTCGGGCAGCGGGACACCGGCGGTGCGCAGGGCGCGCAGCAGGTACGCCCAGAACATCCCGGGCCCGGTCCCGGCCGACTCGGTGGTGAACCAGGCGACGGGCAGCCCCTCCAGCCGCTCCGCCCAGTCCGCGACGAGCAGGGTCTTGCCCGCGCCCGCCGCACCGTTGACCATGGTCAGCGGAGTCCGCAGGCCCTGGTCGAGGTGTCTGTCCAGCCGCTCCCGCCGCAGGTACGTCGCCGGTCGCGCGGGCACGGCGAACCGGGTCCGCAGGAACGGGTCCCCGTGCGGGTCGGCGAGGGGTTCCGCGGCGGACGAACCGCCCTCTTCAAGCCCGGTCATGGCGCTCACCGCCCCTGTTCGGCCGTGCTCCCTGCTCCTCTCAGCATCCCAGCACCGTGCCCGGGAGGCGCGCCGTGACCGGCGTCTGGGCTAGCGTCGCCGGTATGAGCGCCCCTCCCGCCCTCGCCGAGGCACTCGCGCACGGCACGGTCGTGCTCGACGGCGGCCTGTCCAACCAGCTCGCGTCGGCCGGCCACGACCTGGGCGACGAGCTGTGGTCGGCCCGGCTGCTGGCCGAGGACCCGGAGGCGGTGACGGCGGCCCACCTCGGGTACTTCGAGGCGGGCGCGGACGTGGCGATCACGGCGAGCTACCAGGCGACGTTCGAGGGCTTCGCGCGGCGCGGCATCGGCCGGGAGGAGGCGGCCGGACTGCTCGCGCTGAGCGTCGGATGCGCCCGTGAGGCGGCCCGGCGGGCACGGGTGACGCGCCCGCTGTGGGTGGCGGCCTCGGTCGGCCCGTACGGCGCGATGCTCGCGGACGGCTCGGAGTACCGGGGCCGGTACGGGCTGGGCGTGGCGGAGCTGGAGCGCTTCCACCGCCCGCGCATGGAGGCCCTGGCCGCCGCCGGCCCGGACGTGCTGGCCCTGGAGACGGTCCCCGACACGGACGAGGCGAAGGCCCTGCTGCGTGCGTTGCGCGGTCTCGGCGTACCGGCCTGGCTGTCGTACTCGGCGGCCGGCGGCCGCACCCGCGCGGGCCGGCCGCTGGAGGAGGCCTTCGCGCTGGCGGCGCGGGCGGAGGAGGTGATCGCGGTCGGCGTGAACTGCTGCACCCCGCAGGACGCCGACCGGGCCGTCGCCCTCGCCGCCCGCGTCACGGGCAAACCGGTCGTGGTCTACCCCAACAGCGGGGAGACGTGGGACGCGGGGGCGCGGGCCTGGACCGGCCGGCCGACGTTCACCGCCGGACGGGTGACGGGCTGGCGGGAGTCGGGGGCCCGGCTGATCGGCGGGTGCTGCCGGGTGGGGCCGGAGACGATCTCGTCGATCGCCGAGGTGCTGCGGGAGCGGCCGTAGCGACCCCGCGTCGGCCGGGCCCTTCTCTCTCCTCCCGCACGAATTCCGCCCGCCCCTCGGTCAGCGGCCGGTGTCCGGACCGTCCGGCCCGTTCGGCCCGGGCACGCCGAGCAGGAGCAGGGTCACGTCGTCGTCGTGGTCGGCCGGGGCCGTGATGAGGGCGCCGATCAGCCGGTCCGCCGCCTGGTCGAGGACCTTCGGGTCGGCGCAGGCTCCCCTCAGCTCGACGTCGGCGGCGCGGGCGAGGATGTCGATCCGCGCCTCGATGTCGGTGCCGGGCCGTTCGACCAGCCCGTCGGTGTACAGGACGAGGACGCTGCCCGGCGGCAGCGGCCGGGTAGCCTCCTCGAACGGCACCCCGCCGCCGCCCGGGTCGTTGACCCCCAGGGGCACGCCGACCGGTGCCCGCAGCCGGCCGGGGGGCCCGCCGGGAGGCAGCACGATGACGGGCGGGTGGCCCGCCGAGCAGACGGCGACCTCGCACGCGTCCTGGTCCAGGACCAGGTAGAGGCAGGTGACGAGCTGGCCGGCCAGGTCGCCGACGAACGCGTCCAGTGCGGTCATCAGCCCGCTGGGCGTCGCGCCCGTACGGGCCAGCGCGTGGGAGGCGGCCCGCAGCTGCCCCATGACGGCCGCCGCCTCCAGTCCCCGGCCCATCACGTCGCCGATGACGACGCCGGTGCGGCGGCCGCCGAGGGGGACGACGTCGAACCAGTCGCCGCCGACCCCGGGGTCCTGGACGGAGGCCAGGTACCGGTGCGCGCTGGGCAGGTGTGCGAGGGTGGGCGGCTCTCCCATCAGGCTGTGCTGCAGCGTGTAGGCGATGTGCCGGTGCTGCTCGTAGCGTTCGGCGCGCTCGGCCTCCGCCCGCCTGCGCCCGGTGATGTCCCGTACGGACAGCACGGCGAGGGTCTCCCGGTCGGCCTGGAGACTGCTGACGCTGACCTCCACGGGGAAGGGGGAGCCGTCTCCGCGCAGCCCGTAGAGGTCCCGGTCCGCGACCGCCGGCTGCGGGTCGCGCCGTCGCAGGTAGGCGTCGAGGAGGGCGCCCTGCCGCCGGCGCGTCGACGCGGGCGCCAGGTCGGCGGCCCGGGTGCCGACGAGGTCGCCCGGCAAGCGGCCGAACACGCGTTCCACCTGCGCGTTGGCCATGACGATGGTGCCGCTGCCGTCCGTGATGAGGGTGGCGTCGGGCGCTGATTCCAGCAGCGCGCGGAACCGCCGGTGCGCCCGCTGCACCTCGCGCTGGGCGGCGACGCGTTCGGTGACGTCGGTGACCACGCCGCAGACGGCGTAGGGGGCGCCGGACGCGTCGTTGAGCGGGAACAGGGTGGTCAGGAGCTCCCGCGGACCGTCGGGAAGGGTGAGCAGCTCCTCCCGCTGCACGGGCCCGCCCCCGGCCAGCATCGCGAGGTCGGCGTCCCGCGCGTGACGGGCGAGGCCGGCCGGCATGACGTCCAGGTCGCGGCGGCCCAGCACCCGGTCGCGGGCCAGGCCGAGGCTCTCCTCGAACGTCGTGTTGACCGCCAGGAAGCGGCCGTCCAGGTCCTTGATGAACACCGCCGCGGGCGTGTGGTCCATGAAGTCCTGCAGCAGTTCGTTCTGGCGCACCTGCCATTCGAGGCGGGCGTGGGACACCTCCACGCGGCGGCCCACCGCCAGCACCGCGAAGATCACCACGGTGAGGGCGGCCACATGGCCCCACACCAGCAGGGCGGTCCCCAGCCGCGGCCCGAACAGCCCCGCGTTCTCACCCGCCAGGACGCCCCAGCCCAGCAGGGGCGGCACGACCACGGCGGTGACGAGCAGACGGCGGCCCAGCGCGCCCGTGGTGCCCGCGTTCATCAGGAGCCCGGTCAGTCCCTCGTCCGGCCGGGTCAGGAAGGCGGACGCGCCCAGGAGGACCAGGGCCGGCGCGGTGTGCAGGGCCATCCCCGTGTAGGCGCCGAACCGCTCCAGTTCGGGCACCGCGTAGGCGGCCCCGTACAGCCGCAGCATGCCGGTGGCCCCGACCACCAGCCCCATGGCCTGTCCGGTCCACGCGGGGACCCGGCGCGTGCTCGCGCACAGGGAGGCCGCACCCGCGAGCGTCACGGCCACGGCCGTGTTCGGCCCCATCCGCCCGGGCGTCCCCGTCTGGACGTCGGCGGTGTCGTCCTCGAAGAGGAGCTCGTCGATGCCCAGGCCGGCCCCGGTGACGTACTCCGCGAGCGTGAGGGCCCCGATCACCATCGCCGGGACCGCCGCCGCACGGGCCGCCGCGGTCGTCCGCGGGCGGACCGGGTCGCGGGCGACGAGGAACAGCGAGACGCCGAGCGTCACGAGGGCCACGGCGGCGTTGGCCTTCATGGACACCGCGACACCGGGCTGCACGCTCTTCAGGACGTCGGCGCCGGTGATCCACCCGGTCAGGCCCACCAGGCCCAGGAGGGCGGCGAGCAGCGCCGCGCCCCGGGCCGCCGCGCGGGCGGCGGCCAGAGCGGGCGGGTGGAACGGCAGGCCGTCGGCCCGCTCCGCTCGTGGTGCGCCGGGCAGCCCGGGCGCCTGCTGCTCTCTCGTCACCGCGTTCCCGTCCCGGACGGATGGCAGACCCATCGCATCCATCGGCTCATATCATGCTAAGTAACACGTCAGGCATGGGCATGTGCCCGGCGCGCGTGCGGGGCGGGTGCCATCGGAGCGCTGTGACCGGGGCGGAGGTCACGGGAAGTGCGTGACCGGCCGTCGACCGTCGCCGCCCCGCCCCGCCCCGCCCCGCGCATGACGCGCGGTCGCGGGCGAAGAACGGTAGAAGTGGTAGGAGGGGGCGAGACGCCGGGCGCCGGGAATCGGCGGGACGGGATCGCCGCGGCGGGCGGTCCGCGGCACCACGGGTGTCCCCGGCCGAAGGCGTCGGCGGCCCCGAGGGCAGAACGGGCGATGATCGACATGGACGACGCCATCCCGCTCGGCGGCGATGCCGGCGGCCTCCCGGACCGGGCGGCCCCGGTCACGGCCGTCATCGACGACCGGGGCGTCGTGGCGGGGTGGAGCCCGGGCGCCGAGCGCATGTTCGGCTACCCGCCCCGGGCGGCCATCGGGCGCCCCGTGGACCGTCTGCTCGGTGCGGACGCCGGTACGGACACCGGGGCGGGGGTCCGCGCGGCCCTCGACGGACGGCGCGCGACGGCCCTGCTCAGGCACCGGGACGGCCGGCGGCTGGAGGTGCGGCTGCGGGCCTATCCGTGGGTCGACGGCGAGGGCCGCGCCCAGCGGCTCGTCGTGGCCACGCCGCCCGGGCGGCCGGACGCGGACCCGACGGAGGAGGCGGCGTTCGCGCAGTGCCGTCTTCCGGTCATGGTGTTCGACTCCGCGCTGCGGGCGGTACGGGCGAGCGCCGGTGCCCAGCGCGAGCTCGGCCAGAGCGAGGAACGGATGGCGGGCCGGCGGGTCACCGACATCCTGCCTCCCCACGTCTGCCGGGAGGTGGAGGACAGCATGAGCCGGGTGCTCGGCACGGGCGAGACCGAGCAGTTCCGCGTGCGGGGCAGGGCCCGGCCCGCGTCGCGGGAGAGGATCTGGTCCGTCACCGTGTCCCCGCTCAGGGGCCCCGACGGCCGGGTACGGCAACTGGAGCTGTCCGCCCTCGACGTCACCGAGCAGTACCTCGCCCGGGAGCGGCTCACCCTGCTGAACGACGTGAGCACCCGGATCGGCACCACCCTGGACGTGATGCGCACGGCACAGGAGATGGCCGACCTGGTGGTGGGCCGGCTGGCCGACTTCGTCACCGTCGACCTGCTGGACTCCCTGTTCCGCGGGATCGAGCCGCGGCCGTCCCCCACCGGCACCGTCACACTGCGCCGGGCGGCGCAGCAGTCCGTGCTGCCCGGGATGCCCGAGGCGCTGGCCCGGCCCGGCGACCTGAACGACTACCCCCGGTCCACGCCTCCCGCCCGCTGCCTGGCCACCGGCGAGGCCTCGCTGCACCGCACCATCGACCCGGCCATCAGGGCCTGGCAACGGGCCGACGCGGCACGCGCGGGAATGCTGCGGAACTCCGGGGTCCACTCGATCATGATCATTCCGCTGCGGGCCCGCGCCGTCACCCTCGGCGTGGCGCTCCTCTTCCGGCACCGGCGCGAGGAGCCCTTCACGGAGGACGACCTGGTACTGGCCGAGGAGATCGGCGCCCGGGCCGCCGTGGCCGTGGACAACGCCCGCCGCTACACCCTCGAACGCGAGACCGCGCTGGCCCTGCAGCGGAGCCTGCTGCCCCGGCGGATCGCCGCCCAGGAAGCGGTCGAGGTGGCCCACCGCTACCTCCCGGCCCGTACCCGGGCGGGGCTGGGCGGCGACTGGTACGACGTGATCCCGCTGTCGGGCGCCCGGGTCGCACTGGTCGTGGGGGACGTGGTGGGCCACGGGCTGCGGGCCTCGGCCACCATGGGGCGCCTGCGGACCGCGGTCCGCACCCTGGCCGACGTCGACCTGCCCCCCGACGAACTCCTGACGCAGCTCGACGACCTGGTCACCCACGTGGCGTCCGAGGAGGAGACGCCGCCGCCCCGCGGGCACGACCTGGAGGTGCCCACCGACCTCATCGCCACGTGCCTGTACGTCGTCTACGACCCGGTGTCGCGCCGCTGCACGGCCGCCGCCGCCGGCCATCCCCCGCCCGCGGTCGTCACCCCCGCCGGCACGGTGGACTTCGTCGGCCTCCGTCCCGGTCCGCCGCTGGGCCTGGGCGGGCTGCCCTTCGAGACCTTCACCTGGGACATGCCGCCGGGCGGCCTCCTCACCCTGTACACGGACGGGCTCGTCCAGGGCGCGAGCCACGACCTGGGCAGCGGCCTCGCCCGGCTGCGCCGGTACCTGGAGCGGCCCGCCGAATCGCTGGAGGCCACCTGCGACGACCTGTTCCGCACGCTGCTGCCGACGCGGCCCCAGGACGACGTCGCCCTGCTCCTCGCCCGCACCCTGGCCTTCGACGCGGGCCACGTCGCCACGTGGGACCTGCCGTCCGACCCCGCCGCGGTGGCCGACGCCCGTGCGGAGGTGGCGGCGCGGCTGGCCGCGTGGGACCTGGAGGACGTGGCGTTCACCGCCGAGCTCGTGGTGAGCGAACTCGTCACCAACGCCCTCCGCTACGGGCAGCCGCCCGTCCAGCTACGGCTGATCCGCGGAGCGTCGCTCATCTGCGAGGTGTACGACAGCAGCGGCACCTCCCCGCACCTGCGGCGGGCCCGTACGTTCGACGAGGGCGGCCGGGGCCTGCTGCTGGTCGCCCAGTTCGCCCGGCGCTGGGGCACGCGCCACCGTGCCGAGGGGAAGACCATCTGGGCGGAGGTCGAACTGCCCGGCCGCGCCGCGTGACGGCACGGCGACCGTGTCCGCGTGCGACGGCACGGCGACCGCACCGGCGCGGGCCGGAGGGTCCCGTCGGTCGCGGGGCGCCGCGGAGGCCGTGGCGAACTCGCACCGGACGGCCTTGCCCGGGTCGCGCTCCCGCACGCCCCACGCGTCCGCCGGCCCGCCGCCATCCACATCCGCGACTCCAAGACCCCGGGCCCCCCACCTGACCGTCACCCCGAAGGCCTGGACCGCATTCCTCGCCGTAGGTCCGTCGGCGGAGGGCTGACGGAAACGGCGCCATGGCCGGCGTCGTCGAGCTGACGTGGGGAGGGCCCGGCCTGTGGGGCACCGGCCGGTGTGCGGGGGTTCAGCCGTAGACCACCGACCACGGGCGCGGGGTGTCGTCGGGCGGGTGAGGGGTGTGCTCGCGTCGTGGGGTGGCGGTGTGGTGGCGGGCCAGGACCCCGGCGGCGAGTTCGGCGAAGCGGCGGGCGGCCGGGTGGGCTCCGCGGCCGGCGGGCCAGGCGCCGCCGACGCGCAGGGTGAGGGGGCGGCCCGCCAGGGGGGACCAGGCGACGCGGGGTTCCCTGCGGGCCGCCGGTCCCTGGTCGAAGGCGACTCCGTGGCCCGCCGTCACGAGGGCGAGCAGGAACTCGGGGTTGGAGGCGTGGCGGAGGCGGCCGGGGACGAAGCCCTCGGCGCGACACACGTCGAGGACGCGGTCGTACCAGCCGGGCGCGTGTGCGCGGGGGAAGAGGACCAGGTCGTGGCCGGAGAGGTCGCCGAGCGTCACCTCCGGCAGCCGGGCCAGGGGGGAGGTGCGGGGCAGGACGACACCCAGGTCCAGTGGGACGGCGGGGCCGAGCCGCAGTTCGGTGGCGTCGACGGGGTGGTGCACGAGTCCGACGTCCAGGCCGCCGGAGGCCAGCAGCCTCACCTGCTCCGCGGTGGTGACCTCCTGGAGGTCGACGGAGAGCTCCGGAGCGTGTTCCGCGCAGGCGGAGAGCAGCGCCGACAGTACGGCGGCCGTGGTGTCGGGCGGCACTCCCGCGCGCAGGGTGCCGAGGCTGCCGTCGGCGGCGCGGCGGGCCAGGGTGCGCAACCTCTTCTCCCGGGCGAGGAGTTCGTGGGCCTCCTCCAGCAGCGCCGCTCCGGCGGCGCTGAGCCGGACGCCGCGCTGGGAGCGGTCGAACAGCTCGGCTCCGAGTTCCCTCTCCAGCCGGCGGATCGCCTGGCTGAGCGGCGGCTGGGCCATGCCCAGCCGCTCGGCGGCCCGGCTGAAGTGCAGCTCGTCGGCCACGGTGACGAAAAGACGCAGGTGGCGCAAGAGATCCACGATCAAGGATCCTATGCGGAGGCCGACTTGAGGGGGCTGCCCGGTCGGCGGACCGACGACGGGGGCGGCGATGTCCGAGGACGAGCGGTGACGAGCACGCGAACAGCGGCCGAGGACCGGATCCGGCAGGTCTTCGCCGAGGCGGGCGCGCGGGGGCAGGTGCACGCCGTCCCGGTCCGTGCGGGCGCGCCGGCCGCCGGGGAGGGCGACGGCGGGCGGGAGGCCCGTGAGGTCGCCGTGGGCGCCGACGACTCCGTCGTCATCGCTTCGCTCTTCAAGGTGCTGCTGGTGCTGGAGTTCGCCCGGCAGGTCGTGGCCGGCCAGCTCGATCCGCGGGAGCGGGTGCGGGTGACCTCGGCCGACCGGCTCGGCGGCTGGGGCACCGCCGGCTGCCTGGACGACGTCGAGCTGTCGCTGCGCGATCTGGCCTACTTCGCGATGTCGGTCAGCGACAACTCGGCCGCCGACCTGCTGCTGGACCGGGTCGGCCTGGACACCGTGCGACTGCTCGCGAAGGAACTCGGCCTGCACCGGACACGCGTCGTGGGCGGCCCGCGGGACCTGCTGGAGTCGATGCTCGCGGAGGTCGGGGCACGCGACGAGAGGGAGTTCGCCGTGCGTTACCCGGCCCTGCCGGACGAGCGGAAGAGACGGCTGGCGGTGCTGGACCCCCGCCACACCACGGCCGGCACGCCCCGTGAGATCACCCGGCTGCTCCAACTCGTCTGGACCGATGCCGCCGGGCCGCCGGAGGCCTGTGCGTTCGTACGCGACCTGATGGGCAGACAGGTCTTCCGTCACCGGCTGGTGTCGGGCTTCCCGGACGACGTGGCGGTCGCGGCCAAGACCGGCACCCTGCCCGGGCTGCACATGGAGGCGGGCGTCGCCCGGTACCCGGACGGCGAGTGCTACGCGATCGCCGTGTTCGCGCGCACGCACGAGCTGACCGCCTCCCGTGCCACGGTGGACGCGGCGATCGGCCGGGCCGCCGGAATCGCGGCCGCCTTCCTCCGCGGTGACGGGCGCTGACCGGGGCACATATGCGTTCGCGTATCGGAGGTGCCGTACTCCGGTCTTGGACAAGGGAGTTCACCCCTTGGTCTGCTGGCGCCATGACCCAGGACACACACACCTCGGAGCGTGCGGACCGTGCGGGCGACTCCCCCGGCCGCGGGCTCGGTCGCCGTACGGTGCTGCGGGGCGCCGCGCTCGGTGCGGCGGCCCCGCTGATCCCGGCCACGGCGGCGACGGCGGCCACGACGGCCGCGCCCGCCGGCCACGGCCGGAGCGGTGAACGGGCCGCCCGTTCCGTGTCGTTCCGCTGGCTCGGCACCACGGGCTGGCGCATCGACGTGGGCGGCCGCACCGTGCTCTTCGATCCCTACCTCACCCGTTTCCCCACCGGCCTGTTCGACGGCGGCTTCGACCCGCGGACCGAGCTGAGAACGGACCCCGCCGCCGTGGACGCGCACATGGGCCGTCCCGAACTGGTACTGGTGAGCCACTCCCACTGGGACCACCTCGGTGACGTCCCGTACATCGCCAGGACCACCGGCGCCCGCGTCATCGGCACCGAGACCACGTACCACCTGCTCACCGCCCTCGGAGTCGACCCGGGGCAGATCTCCGTGGTGAAGGGCGGCGAGGTGCTGGACGTCGGCGCGGTCACCGTCGAGGTCGTGCCCGGCCTGCACAGCCGCAACAAGAACTGCTCGTACTTCGCCCCGGGCACGCTGAACGCCCCGCCCGCGGCGGTTCCCCGCACCATCGCGGACCTGCCCGAGGGCGACACCCTGGCCTTCCAGGTCACGGCCGGAGAGGGCGGCCCGTCGGCGTTCCTCATGGGGGCCAGCGACTTCGCCGAGCGGGCGGTGCGGGGCCTGCGCCCCGACCTCGCGATGGTCGCCGTGCCCGGCGCCACCGGCACCACCCACCGCTACGTGCCCCGGCTGCTGGACGCCCTGGACTCCCCCGGTGTCGTCGTCCCCGTCCACTGGGACAACTTCGAGCGGCCGCTGGAGGGTTCACCGGTCCGCGACCCGGCGATGGACCTCGACGCCTTCCTCGCCCGGGTCGAGGAGGCGTCCCCGGCCACCCGGATCGTCGTCCCGGACTACCGCACCGTGTACGACGGCGACATGCGGCCCGCGAGCCGGTAGACGAGACCCGCCGGGCCGGTCCGTGGCCGTCGGCCCGGCCCCGGGCGTATCCCGTGCGGCCCGTGGGCCGGCCGGCGGCGGTCCCCCTACCTCGTGCCCATGTCCAGCGTCCAGTAATGGCCCCAGGGGCCGCCCTCCTGGTGGCCCAGGCCGGCCTCCCGCGTTTCGGACCGGAGGATGGCGTTGCGGTGCCCCCAGCCGAAGCGCTCGTCGTCCTGCATCCAGAAGCGCAGCGCCTCCTCCGCCGTGGTGAAGCCCACGGCCACGTTCTCCGCCCGCCAACTGTGGTAACCGGCCTGGTCCATGGGCTCGCCGGCCTCCCAGACCAGTTTCCCGCTGGGGCCGCGGTGCATGTTGTCGCCCGTGACGGCCCATTCCCTCGGGTGGTCCTTCAGGAATTGGTTGTGGGCGTTGGCCGCGTCCGTCAGCTGCGGCGAGAAGTCGAAACCCCTCGCGCACGCGGTCATGGCCGCGCCCCCGGCGTTTCCGTGCGGCGGGTACTTCTCCGGGTGCTGTCGCGCGTCGTTGATCAAGTCGAGACTCACCTCGGGCTCCTCACGTGAAGGCAGGCCTGCCCCGGTGCGACCGAACCGGCCGACCAGGATGAGTCGGCCCTTTCCTCGATTGTCCCGGACGGGCGGCACCCCGGCATCTCGTGTGCCGGGGGCCCGACTTGCCCCTCGGGAGGGCCCGCCCGGGTCAGGTGCGGCGGAGTGCGCCGGCGCGGCGCAGGCGGCGTACGACCGAGCGGAGTTCGGCGGGCGGAGCCTGTTCGGGACGGCCGGGGGGAGGAGTGGTCCACAGGGCGAGTTCGCGGTCCCGGGGGCCGTGTTCGACGTGCGGGTCGCCGTCGCCGTAGACCTGCACCGGGTGGTGCGTGTCCCAGCGCTCCCAGCCCGGCGAACCGTCGGTGACGAAGCGCACCCACGCCCCGTGCATCGCGTCGGCCAGGTCCTGCGGCGCGCCCTCGCCCGCGAGCTTGCGGGCGTCCGGCTCGGCGCCGCTGTCGAAGACGAAGCCGAGTTCCAGGGCGTGGCAGGCGCCCAGGCCGGGGCGGTTCGAGGGCCAGGCGAACTCGTAGACGTACGAGGGGTCCCGGCGGCCGTCGGCCAGGCGGTGCAGCGGGACGCGCAGGAGGTGGTCGGTGACCAGCTGGCCGACGAGTTCCGCGGTGCCGGCGTCCGGGCGCAGGTCGCGGTAGCCGCGCGGGACCTCGCCGCCGCAGCGGCAGCGGGCCATCGCGCCGGCCAGGGCGACCGCGCCGAGGCGGTCGACACGGTCCACCAGACCGCCGGGGACGAGCCACAGGCGGTACTCGTCCCGGGTCCAGCCGGTCAGCAGCTCCACGCCGGGGGCCACGCCGTCGGTGAGCGCCTCCAGGGGGTCGCGCGGGACCAGGTCGCCGTCGGCGACGATGCCGAAGGCGGGGCCGCCGAGTATCGGGCCGCCGAGGCGGCCGACGTCGGCCTGGACGCGGAGCAGCCGGTCGCGGTCGACGGCGGCGAAGGCCTCGGCGGTGGCGGGGATCCTGAGCCGGTTCGCCATGCGGCGGACCATCCGGCGCGCCTTGTCGCGGTCCGTGGTCTCGGGCGGGCCGCTCTGCAGGACGGCCCGGCGGACCAGTCCCCGGGCCTGCGGGGCGGCGAGGAGCGCGCCCGTGCTGATCGCCCCGGCGGACTGGCCGCCGAGGGTGACGCGGTCCGGGTCGCCGCCGAAGGCCCCGATCGACTCGTGGACCCAGTGCAGCGCGGCGAGCTGGTCGCGCAGGCCGGGGTTGGCGGGGGCGTCCGGGAAGAGTCCGTAGCCCTCGACGCCGAGGCGGTAGTTGACCGACACGAAGACCACGCCGTCACGGGCGAAGGTGTGACCGTCGTAGACCGGGACGGCGGAGGAGCCCCTGGTCAGGGCGCCGCCGTGGAGCCAGACGAGGACGGGGAGGCGGGCGCCGGGGGCGGGGTCGGGGGTCCACACGTTGAGGTTGAGGCAGTCGTCGCCGGGGACGGCCGGGTCGGACAGGTACTGCGCGAAGGCCTCCGAGTACGGGGGCTTCGGGGCCGTCGGCCCGAAGGCGGCGGCCTCGCGCACGCCGTCCCAGCGGTCCGGCGGGGCCGGCGGGCGGAAGCGGCGGGCGCCGAAGGGGGGTGCCGCGTAGGGGATGCCCCGGAAGACGGCCACGTCCCGCTCCCAGCGGCCGCGCACGGCTCCGTACGGGGTTTCGATCACGGGGTCGCCCCGGTCCGCCGTCATGTGCCCACCAGCCCTTCACCGCGCCGCACCGCCCCGCGCACCGGACGGACCCGCCGGTGGCACGGGAGCGCCGCGACGCTCTTCGGTATTCCCGGGTCCGTGTGAGAGTCCTTCCCGCCCCGGCGTACCGGATCTACAGTAGGAAGCGCTTTCTATCCGGCGGAGAGGTGGATTTCCTATGGTCCGTGCGGGAAGTGCCGGTGTGACGGCCGGGCCGACGCTGGCGGTGGTGGCCCGCGAGGCGGGGGTGTCCGTGCCGACCGCGTCCAAGGTGGTCAACGGCCGCGAGGACGTGGCGCCCGAGACCCGCCGCCGCGTCACCGAGGCACTGGACCGGCTCGGGTACATCAGGAGACCCCGGTTCGACGCCGGGAGGGTGCCGCGCCTGGTGGACCTCGTGGTGCACTCGCTGACGGCCTCCGGGTCGGGCGCGGTGCTGCACGGCGCGGAGGAGGCGGCGGACGACGCGGGGCTGGAACTCGTCGTCTCGGCGGCCCTGACGCGCAGCCGTGCGGAGCGGCCGGAGCGGGGCTGGCTGGACAAGCTCGTCCTGCGGGGTTCGGCAGGAGTGCTGTTCCACCTCGCCGAGCTGAGCGGGCAGCAGTACGCCTGGCTCGCCCAGCACCGCATCCCGTTCGTGATGATCGACCCGGTGTTCGAACCGCCGCCGGGTGTCGTCTCGGTCGGGGCGGCGGACTGGCGGGGCGGGATGACGGCGACCGAGCACCTGCTGGCCCTGGGGCACGAGCGCATCGCGGTCGTCGCCGGACACCGGCACACGCTGTGCGCCGACGCGCGGGTCGCCGGCTACCGCTCGGCCCTCGCCGCGGCGGGGGTGCGGCACCGCCCCGAGTACGTCCGGCACGCCGGTCCGGGTGAGGGCGCGGCCGGCCGCCGCATGCGCGAACTCCTCGATCTGCCCGAGCCGCCCACGGCCGTCCTCGTCTGCTCGGACCGGATGGCGCTGGGGGTCTACGAGACCCTGGCCGAGCGGGGTCTGCGCGTACCGGACGACATGAGCGTGGTCGGCTACGACGACCTGCCCGAGGCCCGCTGGCTCACCCCGGCCCTGACGACGGTCCGCCAGCCCCTGTCCGAGATGGCGGCGACGGCGCTGCGGCTGCTGCTGCGCATGATGGACGGCCACCGCCCGGAGAGCACCCGCACGGAACTGTCGACGCGCCTGGTGGAACGCGCGAGCACGGCGCCTCCCGGGCCCCGTGCGGGCGGTCGCGGCTGACGGACGGCACCGTTCCGCGGCACGGCCACGCCGCGGCGTCCTGCGGTACGGCCACGCCGTGACGGCCTGCGGGTACGGCGTCCGCCCGGCGGCGGAGCCCGGGGGGGGACGGCCGGGCGGGACCGCGGGACGGCGCCCCGCCCGGTACGGCGTGACACAGGTCACGGCGATGCGCGGCTCGATCTTGGAATGCCCGGCTCGCCGTCCTTGCTGCACCCCTTATGGGCTTTCCCTGTCCCGGGGTGCGCCGGGCAAGGGTGCCCGGCGCGACCGGCCACGAGAGCCGGGGACGACCTCGGTCCCTCCCCCCGGCCCGATCCGGCCCGCCGTCTTCGAAAGGTTCCTCCGCACCATGCCCCTGGCTCTGCTGGCCCTGGCCGTCGTCGCGTTCGGCCTCGGCACGACCGAGTTCGCCACCATGGGGCTGCTGCCCCAGATCGCCGACGGGGTCGGCGTCTCCGTGCCGGACGCCGGCAACCTGGTCTCGGCCTACGCGCTCGGCGTCGTCGTCGGCGCCCCCGTGCTGACGGGCATCGGCGCGCGCGTGCCCCACAAGCGGCTGCTGCTGCTCCTGTCCGGTCTGTTCGTGGTCGGCAACGTCGCGTCCGCGCTCGCCCCCACCTACGGCCTGCTCTTCGGCGCGCGTTTCCTGACGGGGCTGCCGCACGGGGCGCTGTTCGGCGTGGGCGCCGTGGTGGCCTCCCGGCTGGTCGCCCCCGAGCGGGCCGCGCGCGCGGTCTCGAGGATGTTCCTCGGACTCACCGTCGCGAACATCGTCGGCGTCCCGGCCGGCACGGCCCTCGGCCAGCACCTGGGCTGGCGGTCCGCCTTCCTCGCGATCGCCGTCATCGGCCTCGCCGCCCTCGCCGCGCTGACCCTGTTCGTCCCCCACCAGCCCCGCGGCGGGCAGTCCGGCGTCCGGCACGAGCTGCGGGCGATGGGCAACCGGCAGGTCGCCATCGGCCTGGCCGTCGCCGTGGTGGGATTCGGCGGCTTCTTCGCCGTCTACAGCTACCTGGTGCCCATCCTGACGAACGTGACGGGCATCTCCGAGTCCTCGACCACCCTGGTCCTCGCGCTCTACGGCGTCGGCATGACGCTCGGCACGCTGGTCGCGGGCCCGCTCACGGACCGCGCCCTGCGCCCCACGCTGTACGCGGGGCTCGCGCTGCTCGCCGCGGCGCTGGTGACGTTCTCCTTCACCGTCCACAGCACCTGGCCCGCCCTGGTGACGATCACCTTCATCGGTGCGCTGGGCTCCTTCATCACCACGCCCGTCCAGATGCTGCTCATGGCCAAGGCGAAGGACGCCCCGACGATGGCGGCGGCCTCCAACCACTCCGCCTTCAACCTGGCCAACGCCGGCGGCGCCTGGCTCGGCGGGCTGGCCCTCTCGGCGGGCTGGGGCTGGACCTCCCCCGCCCTGGTCGGCGCCGCCCTCGCCGTGGCCGGCCTCGGTCTCGCCCTCACGGGCGGCCTGCTGAACCGGGAGGACCGCCGCTCCGAGGTGATCACTTCGTCCTCCGCCGGGACCCCCGCGGAGGCCGGCCGGGTCACGGCGGCCCACCGCCCGGACTGACCTGCCCGCCCGCCCCGGTCTCCAGGGGACCGGGGGCCGGCGCCCAGGAGCGCGGGGCGGCCGCCCAGGTGATCCCGCCGCGCAGGTGGGCGCGGAAGGCGGGGTCGTCATAGGCCTCGGCGGCGTGGCCGAGCGCGGTGTAGAAGACCCGCCCGGCGCCCTGGTCGCGGCACCACGCCAGGGGGTGGTCGGGGCCCATTCCGCCTCCCTCGTACGACGACTCGTCGGCGCGGAGCAGGACCCGCACGCCGGCCGCACGCGGGTCGGTGCGGAAGTCGTACCACTCGTCGGTGAACTCCCAGACCGGGGGCAGGTGCCGGGTCGCCGGGTGGTCGTGGTCCTCGGTCACGGCGCGGCCCGGCTGAAAGGCGGGGTGCCGGTCGAAGCGGGCGCCGAGGAGTTCGCCGTAGTACGGCCAGTCGTACTCCGTACAGGCGGCCGCGTGCACCCCGACGAACCCGCCGCCCGCCTCGACGTACGCCCTGAGCCGCTCGCGTCCGGCCGGGGTGAGCACCTCGCCGCTGGTGGAGAGGAAGACGACGGCGGCGTACCGGTCCAGCGGTTCCTCGAGGGCGGCCGGGTCCTCGGTCGCGTCGACGGTGAGGCCGCCGAGCGTGCGCAGGGCCGCGACCCCGGCGGGGATGGAGTCGTGCCGGTAGTCGGTGGTGCGGGTGTACACGAGGAGTGCGGGGCGTGCGGGGGCGGTCATGCGCATGAGCCTATGCGGCGGGCCGAGGGCGGACGGGGCGGTTCCGCGGAGCCGCCCCGTCCGGACCCGCGGGTCCGATTCCTTCAAGACCGTCGTAGGGGTGCGGTCCTACGGTGGGCCGCATGAGCGCACGATTCGATGCCATCTCAATGGTCGTCTCGGACATGGCCGCCTCCGTCGCCTTCTACCGGCGGCTCGGGTTCGCCTTCCCGGAGGGGGCCGGGACGCGGGGACACGTGGAGGCGGAACTGCCGGGCGAAATCAGGTTGTTGCTGGACACGGAGGAGGTGGTCCGGTCCTTCCACGCGGAATGGGAGCCGCCGTCGGGCGGGGGCAGGACCTCCCTGGCGCTGCGGTGCGACAGCCCCGCGGAGGTCGACGCCCTGTTCGCGGCGACGGCCGGGGCCGGGGGCCGCGTCGGACTGAAGCCGTGGGACGCGGTGTGGGGGCAGCGGTACGCCGTCGTCCTCGACCCGGACGGGAACGGGGTGGACCTGTTCGCTCCGCTACCCGCGGGCGAGTAGGCCGCCCAACGGCATCCCCGTCAGCCGCTTCACCTCACGGGCCAGATGGGGCTGGTCCGCGTAACCGGCGCGGATCGCCGTCTGCGCGAACGGGACGCCCGAGCGGGCCAGGGCCAGGGCACGGCGCAGGCGGAGGATGCGGGCCAGGGTCTTCGGGCCGTAACCGAACGCCGCGAGGGAGCGGCGGTGCAGCTGACGTGCGCCCAGGCCCAGTTCGTCCGCGGTCGCGGCGACCGGGCGGCCCTCGTCGAGGGCGGCCACGAGACGGCCGAGCAGGGGGTCGGGCGGGGCGGTCTCCACCGCCCGGCGCAGGGCCAGGTCCTCCAGGCCCCGCGCCGGGTCGTCCGCGGCGTTGACGCGGGCGGTGTGGCGCCGTACGGCCGCCGCCGGCCACAGGTCGGCCAGGTCGACGCGGCGGTCGCGCAGTTCGTGGGCGGGGACGCCGAGCAGGGCGGGCGCGGTGCCGGGGTGGAAGCGGATGCCCGCCCAGGTGGCCGGCGGTCCCCCGGCGGGGTGCGCGCGGGTGTCGGGGCCGGCGACCAGGAGGCGTCCGTCGTGCCAGAGAAGGTCCATGCAGCCGTCGGGCAGCACCGCGCCCTGCCCGTCCCCGGACGGGGTGCTGGTCCACACCACCGCGCCGGTCAGCCGTGACGCCCGCTCCCTGTACACGCCCCCAGGCTACGCCGCGCGGGTCCGCCACTCCTGGGGGCCGGCGTCGTAGGTCCGTTCGAAAGCGGCGGAGAGCGCGAAGGCGCTGCCGCAGCCGACCTGACGGGCGACGGCGCCGAGGGGGTCATCGGTGGCGCGGAGGCGGTCCGCGGTGAGGGCGCGGCGCCGGCCGGTGAGGTACGTCATCGGGGGTTCGCCGACGAGTGCGGTGAAGCGGCGGGCCGCCGGGTGGCACGGGCCGCCGAATGGCGCGGGCCGCCGAATGGCGCGGGCCGCCGAATGGCACGGGCCGCCGAATGGCACGGGCCGCCGAATGGCACGGGCCGCCGAATGGCACGGGCCGCCGAATGGCACGGGCCGCCGAATGGCACGGGCCGCCGAATGGCACGGGCCGCCGAATGGCACGGGCCGCCGAATGGCACGGGCCGCCGAA
>NZ_JBIAZD010000004.1:0-255321 GCF_042898795.1 Streptomyces sp. NPDC000348 | reverse complement strand
TAATGGCGCGGGCCGCCGGGGCCTCGCGGACGTCGTGCGGGCGGCGGCCGGGGCCCGGAAGGCGTGCGCCGGCCGCCGGGCTCACTTCTCCTCGTCCTCCGGGGGCTGCACGTTCCTCGGGTGGGTGGACTTCACGTGGGCGCGCAGCCGGGCCGTGACGTCCTCGGGGGGCAGGAAGCGGGACCAGCGTTCGGGGAACTCGGAGGGCATGTCGGGGTCGGCCTCGCCGGCCGCGGTGGTGCGGGCCACGTACTCGGCGACCTGCGCCTGCCGCAGCCGCTCGTTGGCCTCGCGGGCCGCGGCCGTCGCGGCGGCCGGCCAGACCCGGTCGATGGCCGCGTTGACCGCGGCGCCGACGAGCACCGCGAACGCGGACACACCGATCCACAGCAGTACGGCGACGGGGGCGGCGAGGGAGCCGTAGATGGTGGGGCCCTCGACGGTGTTCGTCAGGTAGAGCCGCAGCAGGAAACTGCCGAGCACCCACATGGCGAGGGCGACCAGCGCGCCGGGCACGTCCTCGATCCACGGGGAGCGCACGGGCACGGAGACGTGGTACAGCGTGGTGAGGAAGGCGACGGAGAGCAGGATCACGACCGGCCAGTAGAGGATCTGGACGAGCGTCGTCGACCCGGGCACCACCCGGACGACCGCGTCCGGGCCGGCCACCATCAGCGGCAGCGCGACGGAGCCGATCAGCAGGGCCACGATGAACAGCAGGAAGGCCAGCAGCCGGGTCTTGACGATGCCCCGCACGCCGTCGAGGCCGTACATGACGGTGATGGTCTCGATGAAGACGTTCACCGCGCGGGAGCCCGACCACACGGCGATCAGGAAGCCGAGGGAGATCACGTCGGGCCGGCCGCCCTTGGTGACGTCCCGCAGGATCGGCTCCGCGATCTCCCTCACGCCCCGGTCGGACAGCACCGTCCGCGAGGCGTCCAGCAGGTTGCGCTGCACGCTCTGGATGGTGTCGGCGCCGGTCCAGGCGTCGACGTAGCCGAGCAGGCCGATCAGGCTGAGCAGCAGCGGGGGGACCGACAGCAGCGTGAAGAACGCCGCCTCCGCCGCCAGGCCCAGGATGCGGTACTCCATGCACGAGTTGACGGTGTCCTTCAGCAGCAGCCAGGCGGTCCTGCGCTTGGAGACGTTCCGGTAGAGGGCCCGGGCCCGGTGGAGGCGGCCGGAGGGCGCGTCGGGGGATTCACTTGCTGGCTGCACGACCTAAAGGTATCCGTCGTGCCAGGTCGCACTCACCCACAGGCCGGATCGGCGGGTGAGGCCGGCGTACCGCGGGGTACGTTCGTGGACATGGCAGGCACCACGCACACCGTGACCAATCAGGCTCCCCCACTGGTGCAGTACGACGTGTTCGGCGCCGACCGGGCGCTGGTGGAGGCGGTGGAGCGGCATCTGGCGCCGGACGTGCGGGACGAGGGCCGCTCCGAGCTGTCGGGGCTGGGGCGGAGCGCCGGGTCCGCGCAGGTGCAGGAGTGGGGGGTACTGGCCGACCAGAACCCGCCGCGGCTGCGCACCCACGACCGCTACGGTCACCGGATCGACGAGGTCGACTTCCACCCGTCCTGGCACCGGCTGCTCGGCAAGGGCGTCTCGGCGGGGCTGACGGCGGCCTGGGGGCGGCCGGGCGGGCATGTGCGGCGGGCGGCGGCGTTCGTGGTGTGGACGCAGGTGGAGGCCGGCACCTGCTGCCCGCTGTCGATGACCCACGCGGCGGTCCCCGCCCTGCGCGCGGACCCGGCCCTGGCGGCGGAGTGGGAGCCGCGGCTGACGTCGGTGGTCTACGACCGTGCCCTGCGGCCCGCGGGGCACAAGCCCGGTGCCCTGTTCGGGATGGGCATGACGGAGAAGCAGGGCGGCAGCGACGTACGGGCGAACACGACGGCGGCCCGGCCGCTGGCTCAGGACGGCGCCTACGAGCTGACCGGGCACAAGTGGTTCTGCTCGGCGCCGATGTCGGACGCCTTCCTGGTGCTGGCGCAGGCGCCCGGCGGCCTGACGTGCTTCCTGGTGCCGCGGGTGCTGGAGGACGGCACGCGCAACGTGTTCCTCCTCCAGCGGCTCAAGGACAAACTGGGCAACCGGTCCAACGCGTCCGCCGAGGTGGAGTTCGACGGGACGTGGGCGCGCCGGGTCGGGGACGAGGGGGCCGGGGTGCGCACCGTCATCGGGATGGTGGCGGCGGCCCGGCTGGACTGCGTGCTGGGCTCGGCGGGGCTGATGCGGCAGGCCGTGGCGCAGGCGGTGCACCACTGCGCCCACCGGGAGGCGTTCGGCGGGAAGCTCGTCGACAAGCCGCTGATGCGCAATGTGCTGGCCGATCTGGCGCTGGAGTCGGAGGCGGCCACCACGCTGGCGCTGCGGCTGGCGGCGGCGTACGACGACGACGGCGAGCAGGAGCGGGCGCTGCTGCGGATCGCGGTGCCGGCGGCGAAGTACTGGGTGACCAAGCGGTGCGCGCCCCTCGCGGTGGAGGCGGCGGAGTGCCTGGGCGGGAACGGGTACGTCGAGGAGTCGGGGATGCCCCGGCTGGTGCGGGAGTCCCCGCTGAACTCGATCTGGGAGGGCGCGGGCAACATCCAGGCGCTGGACGTGCTGCGGGCGCTGCGCCGGGAGCCGGCGGCGCTGGACGCGTATCTGCGGGAGGTCGGGCGGGCGCGCGGGGCGGACCACCGGCTGGACGCCGCGATCAAGGACCTGCTGACGGAACTGGCGGACCTGGAGGGCGTCGAGGGGCGGGCGCGGCGGCTGGCGGAGCGCCTCGCGCTGGTGCTCCAGGGGTCGCTGCTGGTGCGGTACGCGCCGCCGCAGGTGGCGGACGCGTTCTGCGCGGCGCGGCTGGGCGGGGACGGGGGCGCGGCGTTCGGGACGCTGCCGCACACGCTGGACCTGGCGTCGGTGGTGGAGCGGGCCCGGCCGGTGTCCTGAGCGGCGGCGGGCGCGACGCGGGGGTGGTGCTGCGCCGACACGGCACCACCCCCGCCGCACAGGCCCCTTACGAGCCGTGGACGCCGCTCGGGACGGCGTCGCCCAAGTCTCGGACGGCCGGGGGTTCCCCACCAGGGTTGCAGGGGGTTGCAACGTGGTGTCGCCGCGGCCGTACCGGGCGTTCGCCCCGGGGGCGGACGGCAGTATGGGTCCCGACAGCCTTTCTCCCGGGAGGACCGGTGGCGCTCTCGCCGATGGACGTGACGCGGTTGGCCGCCGTCGACACGGCGCGTGCGGCGCGGGTGCTCGACGAGGTCCGCTCCGCCGCGCTCTCCGGGCGGCGCGCGCCCGTGGCCCCCCGCCCGGTGATCGGGCAGTCCTGGGAGCGGATGCTGCGCGGCGGGGTGGACCCGGACCACGACTTCCGCAGTGGGCTGCTGTCCCGCGAGGAGGTGCAGCGGCGGCGGGAGGCGTCGCCGCTGCGGCAGGTGCTGCCGGTGCTGCGGGAGGGGCTGCTGTCGGTCGCGGACGCCGCCCACCACATCATGGTGGTGGCCGACGGGGAGGGCCGGGTGCTGTGGCGGGAGGGCAGCGCGCCGGTGCTGCGCAAGGCCGACGGGCTGGGCCTGGAGATCGGCGCGGACTGGCGCGAGGAGGTCGTCGGCACCAACGGGGTGGGCACGCCGGCGGTGACGCGGCACCCCGTGCAGGTGTTCGCCGCCGAGCACTTCGTGCGGTCGCACGCCACCTGGACGTGTGCCGGGGCGCCGATCACCGATCCCCGCGACGGGCGGCTGATCGGCGTGGTGGACGTGAGCGGGCCGCTGGAGACGATGCACCCGGCCACGCTGGCGTGGGTCGACTCGGTGGCCAAGCTCTCCGAGGCGCGGCTGCGGGAGACGCATCTGCGGTCGCTGGAGCGGCTGCGCGCGGTGGCGGCGCCGGTGCTGGCCCGGATCGGCGGGCGTGCGCTGGTCGTGGACCGGCAGGGGTGGACGGCGGCGGTGACGGGGATGCCGTACACGGAGCGGCTGGCGCTGCCCGGGTCGGTGTCGGCGGGCATGCGGTGGCTGCCGGCGCTGGGCCGCTGCTCGCTGGAGCCGCTGGCCGGGGGCTGGCTGGTGCGGGCGGCGGACGAACCGGCGGCGCGCGCCGCGACCCGGATCGTGCTGGATCTCGGGGGGCCGCGCCGCTGGTCGGTGGAGGTGTCCGGCGGGGCGGGCTCCTGGACCCGGGAGCTGAGCCCCCGGCACGCCGAGTTGCTCTACCTGCTGGCCGTGCACCGCGCGGGGCGCAGTGCCGCGGACCTCGCCCGGGACGTCCTCGGCGACCCGGCCCGCACGGTGACGGTGCGCGCGGAGATGTCCCGCGTGCGCCGCTACCTGGGCCCCCTCCTGGACCACCGCCCCTACCGCTTCACGGAGACCGCCGAGGTGGAGACCGTCCTCCCGGACGACCCCCACGACCTGTTCCCCCACTCGACGGCCCCGTTCCTGGGCCGCCGGCGGCGACCGGCGCGGGGGGACTGACCCCCCGCCCGTCAAGACCGCGCGGGGCCGTACGGACGTGCCCCGGAGCGCCTCGGCGGGTCACGGTTTCGCGGATTTGCGGGGTCCTCCTCTCCCGCCCCGGCCCACTGCCGTAGCATCCCGCTACGGGCCACCCCAGCTGCTCCACGGTCAACCCTCGGACCACCGGACGCAGTTGGCTCGTCTCGGGAGGATGTCATGAAGCATCGCGGCAGACACCGCCGGCACAGGCGGAGCAGGGCGCTGCGGGCGGCGCTGGCCGGGACCGCCCTCGCGCTGACCGCGGCCGCCACCATGATCAGCGCCTCCCAGGCCACCGACGCCGACGACCCCGGGGCGCTGAAGCCGCTCACCGCGTCCGCCGAGACCGCGCCGCTGCGGCTGACCGAGCACCCCGTGGAGCGCGACGCGCTGGACCGGCTCTCCGGCGCGATGGGCCGGCCGGTCGGCGTCGGTTCCGTGCTCGCCGATCCCGACGGCGCCCTGGGCGACGCCGAGGAGTGCACGGCCGACGACCGGCGGGCCCTGCCGACCGAGCCCGTCGCGACCCACGCGTACTGCTGGCCGGGCGCCGACACCGACGGCTGGCGGTCCGGCGCGGTCACCACCTCCGGGGACGCGGACGACGACGGCCGCTGGGGCGAGCACCGGGTGATCCTCTCGGGGTGGAGCCGCGACACCGGCACGCCGTCCGGGGACGGTCTCGCCCGCGTCGCCTACGTGGACGCCGGCGACCCGGACGACCTCCGCTACACCTGGGTCCTGCTGGCCGTTCCGGTGGACGGCGGCCGCGACTACCGCGGACTCGGCTCCGCCGTGTCCGGCATGGTCTGGTACCAGGACAAACTGCTGGTCACCGCGGGCCCGGCGGACGACAGCGCGCTGTACGTGTACGACGTGGACCGGGTCCAGCGGGCCACCGTGAACGGCACGGCGGTCGGGCGGGTGCCCGGCGGCTGGTCGGCGGCGGGAGCGCGGTACGTGCTGCCGGCCGTCGCCTCCTACCGGACGGACGGGGCCGGCGCGCCCCGGCCGGGCGGCATCTCCCTGGACCGCACCACCGCGCCCGACAGCGTGGTCGCGCACGGGACGGCGCCCGCGGACGAGGACGGGCCGACCCGGCTGTGGCGGTACGCCTTCAGTACCGGGCCGGAGCGCGCGGGACTGCTCGACCCGGACCCGGTCGGGGTGTACGAGACGGAACTGACCGAGGTGCGCAGCGTGCTGTCGTACCGGTCGGGCTGGTACCTGGGCCGGACGACCGGGACACCGGACGAGCGCGGCACGCTGTGGCGGCAGGACGCGGACGGGGCGCGCCCCACCCGGTGCGGCGCGGACGGGACGCACCGCTGCTGGAGCGCCGGGGCGGTGTCCCTGTCCTACTGGGAGGGGAGCGGCGACGTGTGGTCCCAGTCCGGCCGGATGCTGTTCGCCCTGCCGCTGGCGTCCGTGGACCGTTCCCTGGACCGGTAGCCGTCCGCGCCTTGATCAGGCGTTCGACAGGAGCTCGTGCCGGATGGTTCCCTTTCGGGCATGACGACCATCTCCGTGACCACCTGGTCCCTGGAGCAGACCGCGCCCACCGACCTCCTCCCGGCCGCCGTGCCCGAGGGGGACGTGCGGGTCGTCCGCTCCGAGGTGCCCTCCCCCGAGTTCAGCCGTTTCCTGTACGCCTCGGTCGGCGGGGACGTCCGCTGGACCGACCGGCTGGGCTGGACGTACGCGCGGTGGCTGGAACACCTGGACCGGCCCGAGGTGGAGACGTGGGTCGCCTACGACCGCGGGACGCCGGCCGGGTACGTGGAGCTGGAGGCCCAGGGGGACGGGGCCGTCGAGATCGTCTACTTCGGGCTGCTGCCCGCCTTCCGGGGGCGGCGCATCGGCGGGCACCTGCTGTCGTACGGCACGGCCCGCGCCTGGGACCTGGCGGACCGCCGGCCGGAGCTGAAGCCGACCGCGCGGGTGTGGCTGCACACCTGCAGCAAGGACGGCGAGTACGCCCTGGACAACTACCGGCGCCGCGGCTTCACCCTGTTCGACACCAGGGTCGAGGACGAGCCGGAGGCGCCGACGCCGGGCCCGTGGACCGGGGCCTACCCCGTCTGACCAGCACGGACAAGACCGCCTGCGGCGCTTGTGACCAAGGACACCCTTGTCTCTCATTCCGAGACAAGGGTGTCCGCATCTTGGACGAAGCTGGACTGTGTCCAGATCGCCGTGCCACGCTTCCGTCATGCCTGGAACTGGAATCGCCTTGGTGAGTCGGCGGCACGTCGACCTCGGCCGCATGTCCAGCGCCATCTGTCCGGCGCGCTGAGAGCACCCAGCACCGCCCGACCTTCCTCATCTCCACCACACTCCCGCGCAATGACGCGCACCTGCGCCCGCGCGCACGCACGCGCAGGTCAGAGCATCCCTCCCGCCTGTCCCGAAGGACGTATCAACCATGGCCGCCACCCCGCAGAACCCTGCCTCCGCGCAGCAGCCTGCCACCGCGACTCCCCGCCGCAAGGTGAGCCGTCACCGCGGCGAGGGACAGTGGGCCGCGGGGCACTTCACTCCGCTCAACGGCAACGAGCAGGTGAAGAAGGACGACGACGGTCTCAATGTGCGGACACGCATTGAGACGATCTACTCCAAGCGCGGTTTCGACTCGATCGACCCCAGCGACCTGCGCGGCCGGATGCGCTGGTGGGGTCTGTACACCCAGCGCAGGCCCGGGATCGACGGCGGCAAGACCGCCGTCCTGGAGCCGGAGGAGCTGGACGACGAGTACTTCATGCTGCGGGTGCGCATCGACGGCGGGGCGCTGACGACCCGGCAGCTGCGGGTGATCGGCGAGATCTCCCAGGAGTTCGCGCGCGGCACCGCCGACATCACCGACCGGCAGAACGTCCAGTACCACTGGATCCGGGTCGAGGACGTCCCCGAGATCTGGAACCGGCTGGAGGCCGTCGGCCTGTCCACGGTCACCGCCTGCGGCGACACCCCCCGCGTGATGATCGGCTCCCCCGTCGCCGGCATCGCCGAGGACGAGATCATCGACGGCACCCCGGCGCTGGAGGAGATCAAGCGCCGCGTCCTGGGCAACAAGGCGTACTCGAACCTGCCCCGGAAGTTCAAGACGGCCATCTCCGGCTCGCCCGTCCTCGACGTGGTGCACGAGATCAACGACGTGGCGTTCGTCGGTGTCCGCCACCCCGAGCACGGGCCGGGCTTCGACCTGTGGGTCGGCGGCGGACTGTCCACCAACCCCAAGCTGGGCGTGCGGCTGGGCACCTGGGTGCCGATCGAGGACGTCCCCGACGTCTACGAGGGCGTCCTGTCGATCTTCCGCGACTACGGCTACCGCCGGCTGCGCAACCGCGCCCGCCTGAAGTTCCTGGTCGCCGACTGGGGTGCGGAGAAGTTCCGCCAGGTACTGGAGGACGAGTACCTCCACCGCAGGCTGACCGACGGTCCGGCGCCCGAGCAGCCGGCGCAGCGGTGGCGCGACCACATCGGTGTGCACCGCCAGAAGGACGGCCGCTTCTACGTCGGTTTCGCCCCGCGCGTCGGCCGCGTGGACGGCACCACGCTCACCAAGATCGCCGACCTCGCGGAGGCCCACGGCTCGGGCCGGGTGCGGACCACCGTCGAGCAGAAGATGATCATCCTCGACGTCGAGGAGGACCGGGTCGACTCCCTCGTGGAGTCCCTGGAGGCGCTGGACCTCAGCGCGAGGCCCTCCCCGTTCCGGCGCGGCACGATGGCCTGCACCGGCATCGAGTTCTGCAAGCTCGCCATCGTCGAGACCAAGGCGCGCGGCGCCTCGCTGATCGACGAACTCGAGCGCCGCATCCCGGACTTCGACGAGCCGATCACCATCAACCTCAACGGCTGCCCGAACGCCTGCGCCCGTATCCAGGTGGCGGACATCGGTCTCAAGGGCCAGCTGATGCTCGACGAGCAGGGGCGGCAGGTCGAGGGCTACCAGGTGCACCTCGGCGGCGCGCTCGGCCTGGAGGCCGGCTTCGGCCGCAAGGTGCGCGGTCTGAAGGTCACCGCGGACGAACTCCCCGACTACGTCGAGCGGGTCCTCAAGCGCTTCCAGGAGGAGCGCGAGGACGGCGAGCGGTTCGCGGCCTGGGTCGGCCGCGCGCCGGAGGAGGCCCTGTCGTGAGCGAGCGTGCGGCTCCGTTCCACTGCCCCTACTGCGGGGACGAGGACCTGCGTCCCGGGGAGCAGGGCCACGGCGCCTGGGAATGCGGCGCGTGCAACCGAGCCTTTCAGCTGAAGTTCCTCGGGCTGCTCGCCCGGGGGCTCGAGCGATCCGACACGGGAGGGGACCGGACATGACGACTGTTCAGGACGAGCGCACCGCCGAGGACCTGAAGGCGCTGGCCGAGCAGGCGGGCCGGGACCTGGAGGACGCCTCCGCGCCGGAGATCCTCCGGTGGGCCGCCGAGACCTTCGGCAAGCGGTTCTGCGTGACCTCCTCGATGGAGGACGCGGTGGTCGCCCACCTCGCCTCCCGCGCACTGCCCGGCGTCGACGTGGTGTTCCTCGACACCGGCTACCACTTCCCGGAGACCATCGGCACCCGCGACGCGGTGGAGGCCGTGATGGACGTGAACGTCATCACGCTGACCCCGCGGCAGACGGTCGCCGAACAGGACGCGGAGTACGGCCCGAAGCTGCACGACCGCGACCCCGACCTGTGCTGCAGGCTGCGCAAGGTCCGGCCGCTGGAGGAGGGTCTGAAGGGCTACGCGGCCTGGGCGACCGGCCTGCGCCGCGACGAGTCCCCGACCCGGGCGAACACCCCGGTCGTCGGCTGGGACGAGAAGCGGCGGAAGGTGAAGATCTCCCCCATCGCGAAGTGGTCACAGGAAGATGTGCAAGCGTACGTCGACGAGCACGGCGTCCTCACGAACCCGCTGCTGATGGACGGCTATGCCTCCGTGGGCTGCGCGCCCTGCACCCGGCGGGTGCTGGAGGGCGAGGACGCGCGCGCCGGCCGCTGGGCGGGCCGCGCCAAGACCGAGTGCGGGCTGCACGGCTGACATGACGACCGCCGGACCATCGAGATTCAGGGAGAACCACGTGACGACCGGAGCCACCGTCTGGCTCACGGGTCTGCCGAGCGCAGGCAAGACCACCATCGCCCACGAGCTGGCGGGCCGGCTGCGCGAGCAGGGCCGCCGGGTCGAGGTGCTCGACGGCGACGAGATCCGCGAGTTCCTCTCCGCGGGCCTCGGCTTCGCCCGCGAGGACCGGCACACCAACGTGCAGCGCATCGGCTTCGTCGCCGAACTGCTCGCCCGTAACGGCGTCACCGCGCTCGTCCCGGTCATCGCCCCGTACGCGGACAGCCGGGACGCGGTCCGCAAGCGGCACGAGGCGAACGGCACGCCGTACGTCGAGGTGCACGTGGCGACCCCGGTCGAGGTGTGCTCGGTACGCGACGTGAAGGGCCTGTACGCCAAGCAGGCCGCGGGTGAACTCACCGGGCTGACCGGTGTGGACGACCCGTACGAGGAGCCCGAGACGCCCGATCTGCGGATCGAGTCGCAGAACCAGACCGTGCAGGAGTCCGCGGCGTCGGTGCACGCCCTGCTCAGCGAAAGGGGACTTCTGTGAGCGACGCACGCGCGGCCACTCAGCCGCGGACGACCACGAAGGCCGCACCTCTGCGCCGCGCGGGCGGAGAAGCGAACGAAAGGGGCGCAGCATGACGACCGTCGCCACCGTCGAAGAGGGGACGGAGAACCCGTACGCCCTCTCCCACCTGGACGCCCTCGAGTCCGAGGCGGTACACATCTTCCGCGAGGTGGCGGGCGAGTTCGAGAAGCCGGTGATCCTGTTCTCCGGCGGCAAGGACTCCATCCTCATGCTGCACCTGGCGCTGAAGGCGTTCACCCCGGCGCCGGTCCCGTTCTCGCTGCTGCACGTCGACACCGGGCACAACTTCCCCGAGGTCCTCGACTACCGCGACCGCACGGTCGCGAAGCACGGACTGCGGCTGCACGTCGCCTCCGTGCAGGACTACATCGACCGCGGGGTGCTGAAGGAGCGCCCGGACGGCACCCGCAACCCGCTGCAGACCGTGCCGCTCACCGAGAAGATCCAGAGCGAGAGGTTCGACGCCGTCTTCGGCGGCGGACGCCGGGACGAGGAGAAGGCCCGCGCGAAGGAGCGGGTGTTCTCGCTGCGCGACGAGTTCTCCCAGTGGGACCCGCGCCGCCAGCGCCCCGAGCTGTGGAACCTGTACAACGGCCGGCACGCCCCCGGTGAGCACGTCCGCGTGTTCCCGCTCTCCAACTGGACCGAGCTGGACGTCTGGCAGTACATCGCCCGCGAGGGCATCGAGCTCCCGGAGATCTACTACGCGCACGAGCGCGAGGTGTTCGCCCGCAATGGCATGTGGCTGACCGCCGGCGAGTGGGGCGGCCCGAAGGACGGCGAGAAGGTCGAGAAGCGGCTGGTGCGCTACCGGACCGTGGGCGACATGTCCTGCACCGGCGCGGTGGACTCCGACGCCGACACCATCGAGAAGGTGATCACCGAGATCGCCGCCTCCCGGCTCACCGAGCGCGGTGCCACCCGCGCCGACGACAAGCTCTCCGAGGCCGCGATGGAAGACCGCAAGCGCGAGGGGTACTTCTAACCATGAGCACCATCACGAGCGAGGAGCTCGCGGCCACCACGCTGCTGCGGTTCGCCACCGCCGGTTCCGTCGACGACGGCAAGTCCACCCTGGTGGGCCGGCTGCTGCACGACTCCAAGTCGGTCCTCACCGACCAGCTGGAGGCCGTGGAGCGGGTGTCGGCGAGCCGGGGCCAGGAGACGCCCGACCTGGCGCTGCTCACCGACGGCCTGCGGGCCGAGCGGGAGCAGGGCATCACCATCGACGTGGCCTACCGCTACTTCGCCACGCCCCGGCGGCGGTTCATCCTCGCCGACACCCCGGGCCACGTGCAGTACACGCGGAACATGGTCACCGGCGCCTCCACGGCCGAGCTGACCGTGATCCTGGTCGACGCCCGCAACGGCGTCGTCGAGCAGACCCGCCGGCACGCCGCCATCGCCGCCCTGCTGCGGGTGCCGCACGTCGTGCTCGCCGTCAACAAGATGGACCTGGTCGACTACCGGGAGCCCGTGTTCGCGGCGATAGCCGAGGAGTTCACGGCGTACGCGACCGAGCTCGGCGTTCCCGAGGTCACCGCGATCCCGATCTCGGCGCTGGTCGGCGACAACGTGGTGGAGCCGTCCGCGCACATGGACTGGTACGGCGGGCCGACGGTCCTTGAGCACCTGGAGACCGTCCCGGTCAGCCACGACCTGGCGCACTGCCACGCGCGGCTGCCCGTGCAGTACGTGATCCGGCCGCAGAGCGCCGAGCACCCGGACTACCGGGGCTACGCGGGCCAGATCGCCGCGGGCACCTTCCGGGTCGGCGACGAGGTGACCGTGCTGCCGTCCGGGCGGACGACGACGGTCACCGGGATCGACCTGCTGGGCGAGCCGGTCGACACGGCCTGGACGCCGCAGTCGGTGACGCTGCTGCTCGCCGACGACATCGACATCTCCCGCGGTGACCTGATCGTCCCCAGCAAGGACGCGCCGGCCACCTCGCAGGACGTCGAGGCCACCGTGTGCCATGTCGCCGACCAGCCGCTGACCGTCGGCCACCGGGTGCTGCTCAAGCACGGCACCCGCACCGTCAAGGCGATCGTGAAGGACATCCCGTCCCGGCTGACGCTGGACGACCTGTCGCTGCACCCGCACCCCGGGCGGCTCACCGCCAACGACATCGGCCGGGTGAAGATCCGTACCGCCGAGCCGCTGCCCGCCGACTCCTACGCGGACTCGCGGCGCACCGGTTCGTTCATCCTCATCGACCCCAGCGACGGCACCACGCTCACCGCCGGCATGGTCGGTGAGTCCTTCGCCGCACCGGAGCCCGTCAAGGACGAGGCCGGGGACGACGGGTGGGACTTCTGAGCATGAACCCCACCGACTTCTACTCCGGGTTCGCGAAGGAGGGCGGCCGCGTCGGCAGCGGATTCCTCGGCAGCGGCCAGGGGGGAGTGGACCGATGTGCGCGATGACGCGGACGCACCGCCCGGGCGCCCCCGCCCCCCGCCGCCGTAGACGAAAACCCGCCGACTTCCCGGCCACGGCCTGAGAGACCGTGACCGCCGGGCCTCCGAGAGGAACACCTCCCGTGCCTGCCACATCCGCCTTGCGCCGTGCCCTCGCGGTCATGGCCGTGCTCCCGCTGCTCGCCCTGGCCGCCTGCGGCTACGGCTCCCAGGCCAAGGACGACGACACCGTGAAGGTCGCCGCGGGGGCGAAGAAGGTCGACGGTCTCGACTCCGTCAGGATCGGCTACTTCGGCAACCTCACGCACGGCACCGCGCTGGTGGGCAACAAGAAGGGCCTGTTCCAGAAGGCGCTCGGCGCCACGGAGGCGAAGTACGCCGTCTTCAACGCGGGGCCGTCGGAGATCGAGGCGCTCAACTCCGGTTCCCTAGACATCGGGTTCATCGGCCCGTCCCCCGCCGTCAACGGCTACACCAAGTCGGGCGGCAGGAACCTGCGGATCATCGGCGGTTCGGCGTCCGGCGGGGTGAAGCTCGTGGTGGACCCGGACAGGGTGAAGTCACTGAAGGACGTCAGGGGCAAGCGGATCGCCACCCCGCAGCTGGGCAACACCCAGGACGTCGCGTTCCTCAACTGGGTCGCCGAGCAGGGCTGGGAGGTCGACCCCCAGAGCGGCAGGGGCGACGTCACGGTCGTCCGCAGCGACAACAAGGTCACCCCGGACGCGTTCAGGGCCGGGTCGGTCGACGGCGCCTGGGTGCCGGAGCCGACCGCGTCGAAGCTGGTCGCCGAGGGCGGCAGGGTGCTGCTGGACGAGGCGACGCTGTGGCCGGACGGGAAGTTCGTGATCACGAACATCATCGTGCGCCAGGAGTTCCTGGCGGAGCACCCGAAGGCCGTCGAGGCGGTGCTGAAGGCGTCCGTCGAGACCAACCGGTGGATCAACGCCCATCCGGACGAGGCGAGGACCGCCGCCAACGAGCAGCTGGCGGCCGACTCCGGCAAGGCGCTGCCCGCCGAGGTGCTGGACCCGGCGTGGGAGTCGATCGGGTTCACCGACGACCCGCTGGCCGCCACGCTCGGCGCCCAGGCGGAGCACGCCGTCGAGGCGGGCCTGCTGGAGCGGCCCGACCTGGCCGGCATCTACGACCTCACGCTGCTCAACGAGGTCCTGGAGGCCGCCGGTGAGCCCACCGTCGACGACGCCGGACTCGGCGCCGAATAAGCCCGGATCACGAAGAGTCCCCAGGAGGTGACGACCATGGGCACGACCCTCGCCAAGGCCGCCGACGGCATCGGGGCGGCCACGCACGCCGCCCGGATCGAGCATGTCTCGAAGTCGTTCGCGGGCCCCGCCGGACAGCAGCTCGTGCTGGACGACATCACCCTCGATGTCGCGCCCGGTGAGTTCGTCACCCTCCTGGGTGCCTCGGGCTGCGGCAAGTCCACGCTGCTCAACCTGGTCGCGGGGCTCGACCGCCCCACGGCCGGCACGATCGCCACGGACGGGCGGCCGGCCCTGATGTTCCAGGAGCACGCCCTCTTCCCGTGGCTGACCGCGGGCAAGAACGTCGAACTCGCCCTGAAGCTGCGGGGTGTGCAGAAGAACGAGCGCCGCGAACGGGCCGAGGAGCTGCTCGAGCTCGTCCGGCTGAAGGGCGCGCACGGCAAGCGGGTGCACGAGCTGTCCGGCGGTATGCGGCAGCGGGTGGCGCTGGCCCGGGCGCTCGCCCAGGACAGCCGGCTGCTGCTGATGGACGAGCCGTTCGCGGCCCTGGACGCCATCACGCGGGACGTGCTGCACGACGAGCTGACCCGGATCTGGCGCGAGACGCGGCTCTCCGTCCTGTTCGTCACGCACAACGTGCGCGAGGCCGTCCGGCTCGCGCAGCGGGTGGTGCTGCTGTCCTCCCGTCCGGGCCGGATCGCCCGCGAGTGGACGGTGGGCATTCCGCATCCGCGCCGCATCGAGGACACCGCCGTGGCGGAACTGTCCGTCGAGATCACCGAAGAACTCCGTGGGGAGATCCGCCGTCATGGCCAGCACTGAGACGACCGCGAAGGACAAGGACGGGGGCGACCTCGCCGGTCTGGAGGCGGGGCTCGACGCACTGGAGACGGTGCAGACCGGACGCAAGCCGCTGCGGCAGACCTTCGTGGAGAAGATCCTGCCGCCGGTCGTCGCCGTCGCGCTGGTGCTGGCGGTGTGGCAGGCCCTGGTCTCCTTCAAGATCGTCGACGATCCGACCAAGCTGCCCTCCCCGGGCGCCGTGTGGGACGTCGTCCGCCGGGCGTGGCTCCAGGGGGAGCTGCTCGGCTACATCTGGACCAGCGTCTCGCGCGGTCTGCTCGGCTTCCTCTTCGCGCTGCTGATCGGCACCCCGCTGGGGCTGCTGGTGGCGCGGGTGAGGTTCGTGCGCGCGGCGATCGGGCCGATCCTGTCCGGTCTGCAGTCCCTGCCGTCGGTGGCGTGGGTGCCGCCGGCGGTGATCTGGCTGGGTCTGAACAACCAGATGATGTACGCCGTCATCCTGCTCGGCGCGGTCCCCTCGATCGCCAATGGCCTGGTCTCCGGCGTCGACCAGGTGCCCCCGCTGTTCCTGCGGGCCGGCCGGACGCTGGGCGCGACGGGGCTGAAGGGCACCTGGCACGTCGTGCTGCCGGCCGCGCTGCCGGGCTATGTGGCGGGTCTGAAGCAGGGCTGGGCGTTCTCCTGGCGTTCGCTGATGGCCGCGGAGATCATCGCGTCCTTCCCGGACCTCGGCGTGGGACTCGGCCAGCTCCTGGAGAACGGCCGCAACGCCAGCGACATGGCCATGGTCTTCGAGGCCATCCTGCTGATCCTGACCGTCGGTATCGCCATCGACCTGCTGATCTTCAGTCCGCTGGAGCGGTGGGTGCTGCGCAGCCGCGGTCTGCTGGTGAAGGGCTGAGGGACACCATGCGCCGTCCGGTACTTCTCGTCGTCGCCCACGGCAGCCGCGACCCGCGGCACGCCGCCACCGTGCACGACCTGGTGCGGCGGGTGCGGTCGCTGCGGCCGGGGCTGCGGGTGGAGACCGGGTTCCTGGACTTCAACGTCCCCTCCGTCAAAGGGGTGCTGGAGTCCCTGGACGCGGAGGGCGTCCGCGACGTGGTCGCCCTCCCGCTGCTGCTGACCCGCGCCTTCCACGCCAAGGCGGACATCCCCGCGGTGCTGGCCCAGGCACCGCCCCGGCTGCGGATCCGCCAGGCCGAGGTGCTGGGCCCGTCCCCGCTGCTGCTGTCGGCGCTGGAACGCCGGCTGTACGAGGCGGGCCTGACGCCCGCCGACAAGTCCTCGACCGGGGTCGTCCTGGCCTCGGCGGGGTCCTCCGACCCGGAGGCGATCGCGGTGATCGCAGCAATCGCGCGGGAGTGGCGGCACACCGGTTGGTGCGCCGTGCGGCCTGCGTTCGCCTCCGCATCCCTGCCCCGCACCGAGCAGGCGGTAAGCGAACTGCGCGCCCTCGGCTGCGCGCGCGTCGCCGTCGCGCCGTACGTCCTGGCCCCCGGCTTCCTCCCGGACCGGATCGCCCGGGGCGCGGCCGGAGCGGACGTCCTCGCGGACGTGCTGGGCCCGGCGCCGGAGGTGGCGCGGGTGCTGCTGGAGCGGTACGACGAGGCGCGGGTGCCGCTGCTCGCGGCGGTCGGCGCCTGACCTCACTCCCCGGTGAGTTCGACGAGCCTCACCACGGTGTTCCAGTTGCGGCTGGTGGCGACGACGCCCTTGGTGATGCGGGGCCTGGCCAGGTGCTCGGCGAGTCTGGAGCGGCCCAGGCCGTCCGGGGCGTACAGGTAGAGTGCGCGGTCGCCCAGCCGGAACTCCTCGGGCCGGTACGCCTCCGGGTCGATCCCGGCGAAGCGCTCGGGGGTGACGGGCGCGGAGAAGTACGTGACGTGGAGCTGCCTGGGCTCCAGTTCGTCGGCCGGGTACGGGCAGGCCTCGACGATCCCCTTCAGATAGGCGTGGTCGCGCACGATCACGTCCACGGGGAAGCCGAAGTGCCGCTCGATCGCCGCCGACAGCCCGGCGGCCAGTGACTCCTCGTCGCCGTGCGCGGCGGTGAACACGGCCTGGCCGCTCTGCAGATGGGTGCGCACCCCGTCGTGACCGAGCCCCTCCACGAGGGTGCGCAGTTCGGCCATCGGCACCTTCCTGCCGCCGCCCACGTTGATGCCGCGCAGCAGCGCCGCGTATCTCGTTGCCATGCGCACACCCTAGGACGGCCGTCGTACCCCCCGCACCGGAACCCTGATCACCGGCCCCGGCGTCCCCGGACAGGTGTAGGGGGCCGCTGTCCTCCCCAGTGGGGAGGAGGCGGGCGCCGATGGGATGACCCGGGGTTCCCGAGCTTCACCGGACAGCACGACGAGACGGTCTTATCCGGCCCCTACCTTCGAAAGTGTCAGGTGGCGGCAGGGGGTCGCTGCCGAACACGAGGGAGCGAGCCCGTCATGGGGAACGGAGAATCACGGGTGCGGGGCCTCGCCGCACGGGCCGGCGGCTGGAGCGCCCGGCACCGCTGGGCGGCCGTCGGCATCTGGGTGCTGTTCGTCGTGCTGGCGATGGGACTCGGTTCGGCCGCGGGCCGGGTCGACGTCGGCGACAGCGATCAGCTCAAGGGGGAGACCAGCACCGCCGCCCGCATCATCGAGGACGCCGGCATCGAGGAGCCGGTCGGTGAGACCGTGCTGATCCAGGCCCGGGACGGCGGTCCGAAGGCCACGGACGCCGCGTTCAGGTCGGCGGTCACCGCGGTCGTCACGGCGGTGGAGCGGACCGGCGAGGTCACGGACGTCACCTCGCCGTACGAGAGCGGCACCCTCTCGAAGGACGGGCGCAGCGCGCTGGTCCGGTTCGACGTGCGCGGCGACCCGGACACCGCCGGTGAGCGGATCGAGCCGGTGCTGAAGGCCGTGGAGGAGGTGCAGAAGGACCACGAGTCGCTGCGGATCGAGGAGATCGGCGGCGCCAGCATGATGAAGACGTTCGACGACGCGTTCGGCGACGACTTCAAGAAGGCCGAGTACTCCGCGGTGCCGGTGGCCCTCGGCATCCTGCTGATCGCGTTCGGCGCGCTGGTGGCGGCGCTGCTGCCGGTGGCGCTGGCGATCACCGCGATCATGGCGACGATGGGCCTGATGGGCCTGGTCAGCCATCTGCAGCCGATGAGCGAGACCGCGAACTCGGTGATGCTGCTGGTGGGCCTGGCCGTCGGCGTCGACTACTGCCTGTTCTACCTGCGCCGCGAACGTGAGGAGCGGGCGGCCGGACGGGACGCGCGGACCGCGCTGCGGATCGCCGCCGCCACCAGCGGCCGCGCGATCGTGGTCTCCGGTGTCACGGTCTGTGTGGCCATGGCGGGCATGCTGTTCACCGGGCTCGCCGAGTTCGAGGCGATGGGTCTGGCCTCGCTGATGGTCGTGGCGGTCGCCATGGTCGGTTCCGTCACCGTCCTGCCCGCGCTCCTCTCGCTGCTGGGCGAGCGGGTCGAGAAGGGCCGCGTGCCGTTCCTGCGCCGGCGGCGCACCGGCGGCAGCGGTGACAGCCGGTTCTGGTCGGCCGTACTGGAGCGGGTGCTCGCCAGGCCGGTGCTGTCGGTCGTGGTGGCGACCGGTGCGCTGCTGGCGGTGGCCGCTCCGGCGGTCGGGATGAAGACGCAGAACCTCACGCTGGACCAGGAGTTCGGCGACTCGCTGCCGATCGTGCAGACGTACAACCGGGTCAACGACGCCTTCCCGGGCGGCTCGGAGCCGGCCGAGGTGGTCGTCGAGGCGGACGACATCAACGCGCCCGAGGTGCGGTCCGCGCTCGCCGCGTTCCGTGAGCGGGCGATCAGTTCGGGGGCCTCGCGCGGTCCGGTCGAGATCAAGCTGCACGACCAGCGGAACGTCGCGTTCGTCCACGTCCCGCTGGTGGGAGGCTCCGACCAGGACAAGGCGGGCGAGAGCCTGGACAAGCTGCGCGACGAGGTACGGCCCGCCACGCTCGGCGAGGTCGACGGCGTCGAGGCGCCGATCACCGGGCAGGTGGCCGGTTCGAAGGACTTCAACGACCAGCTGGTCGGCTCCGTCGTCCCGGTCTTCGCCTTCGTGGTGGTCTTCGCCTTCCTGGTGATGCTGCTGTCGTTCCGCTCGCTGACGGTCGCGATCACCTCGATCGTGCTGAACCTGCTGTCGGTGGGCGCCGCGTACGGCATCCTCGTGGCGGTCTTCCAGCACGGCTGGGGCGCGTCCCTGGTGGGCGCGGAGGGCGTCGGCGCGATCATCACCTGGCTGCCGCTGTTCCTCTTCGTGATCCTGTTCGGCCTGTCGACGGACTACCACGTGTTCGTGGTCTCCCGGATCCGCGAGGCCCGGCTGCGGGGCCGCACGACGCGGGACGCGGTCCGGCACGGTGTGGTCACCACGGCCGGTGTGGTCACCAGTGCCGCGATCATCATGGTCGCCGTGTTCGGGATCTTCGGGACGCTGTCCATGCAGTCCATGAAGCAGATGGGCGTCGGTCTCGCGGCGGCGGTGCTCATCGACGCGACGATCATCCGGGGAGTGCTGCTGCCCGCGGTGATGACGCTGCTCGGCGAGCGCAACTGGTACCTGCCGAAGTGGCTGGACCGGATGCCCGACCTGACCCACGACGAGTCGCCGGAGGCGGTGGCGCCGCCGGCGGCACGGGACGACGAGGGCGAGCGGGTGCCGGTGTGATCCGGTAGCGCGACGAGGGCCCGGCGGGTTTCCGCCGGGCCCTTCTCACAACTGCGGGCAATCGTGCCGCAGGGCGGCACGGGTGGGCGGTGGGGGTACCTCCCGCTCGAGCGGAGCCGAGAGTGGGGGAGGCACCCCGCAAGCGCCGGGCCGCGCGACCCGCCCCGCCCGCAGCCACGTCAGCGCCTCGTAGGCAGCTCCGCCTCGATGAGGTCGGCCGCCCTTCGGGTGCCGCCCTCCTCCGCCATGTCGGCCTGGATGTCCTTCAGCCGCCGCGCGACCTCCGGGTCGTCCACCAGGGCGAGGGCCGCCGCCCTCAGTACCTCCGCGTTCGCCTCGCCGGCCGGAACATGCCGAGCCACCCCCAGCCCCTGGAGCATGTCCGCGTTGCCGAACTGGTCCACGGCCTGCGGGACGGCGATCATCGGCGTGGCCGTGGCCAGCCCCTCCTGGCTGCCGCCGGCCCCGGCATGGGTGACGAACAGGTCAGCCTGCCTGAGGATCGCGAGCTGCGGCACCCAGGACCGCACCTCGACGTTCTCCGGCACCTCCCCCAGCTCGGCGCGGCCGACGTGCCTGCCGACCTGGAGCACCAGGTGCCAGCCGGGCAGGCCGCCGAAGGCCTTGACGCACTCCCGGTAGAAGGCCGGCTGCTTGGTGAAGGACGACCCGAGCGACACCAGGACGACCTTCTCGGCGCCGGCGGGCCGCTGCCAGTCGCCCTCGGCGCCGCGGTCGCCCTGGCAGGCACCGACGAAGGAGTACACGCTCTCGTCGACCCGGTCGGCGTGGGGCTGCAGCGCCTTGGGGATCAGGACGATCGAGCGGTCCGGGCGGCCCGCGAAGTCGTCCGGGTGCAGGGTGATCCCGTTCTCCTCGAGCCAGGAGCGGAAACGGGCGTAGTACGCCTGCCCCCGCTCGGTCTTCTTCGGCTCCTCCCACATCGGTTCGGCGACCTCCGCCTCGTACCCGTCCCAGGCGACGAGGTTCGGCGAGAGGGAGACGGCGGGCACGCCCCAGCGGTGGGCGAGCACGCGGGCCGGGTAGGAGGTGATGTCGTGCAGGACGAGGTCGGGGGTGTCGCCCTCGTAGGCCGCGATGAGCTGCGGAAGCGCCTGGACGGCGTCGTCGAGGAACGGCTCCACGTTGTCCAGCAGGGTGGTGCCCCAGGCCTCCGGGTCGTCGTCGGGGCCCGGCAGCGTGCTGTTCCACGGCTTGGGTTCGGCGCCCGTGGCGGCGACCTTCTCGGCGAACAGCGGCGGGATCGCGTACGTGACCCGGTGGCCGCGCGCCACCAGCTCGCGGATCACCTCGAGGCTCGGGTTCACGTGGCCGTGGGCGGCGATGGAGAACATGGCGATGTGAGCGGGACTGGTCATGACCGGACCATAGACGAGACGATACGTCTCGTGCAACGGGTTATCGGGCGGTCGCGCTCAGCGCCGGCAGCGGGCCGGGACCGGATCACCGTCCTCCTCCAGCCGCTCGCACAGCCCGTCCGGACCGGCCGCCCCGCTGCGGTACTCCCGGAGCGCCGGGGCGGCCACCTCGCCCTTCCGCTCCGGATCGCCCCGTGCGGTCCGCGCGGGGGCCGGGCGCGGAGGCGTGGCGAGCGCGGTGCCGGGCGTCGGTGACGAGCACGCGCGGTTCCCGGAGGAAGGGCACGCCCGCGGCCGGGCGCGCGGGGCGCGGATCTCCTCGCCTCGGTCACCGATGTCAGGGAGTCATCCCTTCTGCGCGGCGCGGGCGGGCCCGGTCATGGCCGTGCAGGCGTTCCGCCTCGTCGAGGCACCGCGCGCACCGCCGCCACCGGCGCGAATGCGACACTGGCCGACGGATGGCCGGACACCGGCGGCCGGACGGGGCCGGTGAGCGGGCGTGGACGGACACGGAGGCGGACGGATGGACGAGGCACGGGCGCGGGAGATACTCGCGGCGGCGGGGGTGCTGCCCGGCGCGGCGGCGGACGCGCGGCTGCTCGCCCTCGGTGAGAACGCGGTGTTCGCCGCCGGTGACCTGGCCGTCAAGGTGGGCCGGGACGCCGAGCTGCTGGAGCGGGCCCGCCGGGAGCTGGCCGTCGCGGAGTGGCTGGCGGAGGAGGGCGTGCCGGCGGTGCGGGCGGCCGAGCCGGAGGCGCTGCTGGTCGAGGGGCATCCGGTGACCGTGTGGCACCGGCTGCCGGAGCCCGTGCGGCCCGCCGGCCCCCGGGATCTGGCCGAACTGCTGCGGCTGGTCCACGCGCTCCCCGCTCCCCCGTTCGCGCTGCCGCCCCGCGAGCTGCTGGACGGTGTGGAACGCTGGCTGCGGCTGGCGGGCGACGCCGTCGACCCCGCGGACGCGGCGTACCTGCGCGAGCGGCGTGACGGTTTCGCCTCGGCCGCGGCGGCGCTGACGCCCCGTCTGCCGCCGGGCACCGTCCACGGGGACGCGCTGCCCCGCAACGTGCACATCGGGCCGGACGGGCCGGTCCTGGTCGACCTGGAGACCTTCTCGGCCGATCTGCGCGAGCACGACCTGGTGGTCATGGCCCTCTCCCACGACCGCTACGGGCTGCCGGACGAGGCGTACGCGTCCTTCACCGCCGCCTACGGCTGGGACGTGCGCGCCTGGGAGGGCTGCTCGGTGCTGCGCGGCGCGCGGGAGACCGCCAGCTGCGCCTGGGTCGCCCAGCACGCGCCGGGCAATCCCAGGGCGCTGGCCGAGTTCGAACGCCGGGTGGCGTCGCTGCGGGACGGCGACGAGACCGTGCGCTGGTACCCCTTCTGACCCCGGACCGCCGGACGCGTCAGACGCGCCCGCCCACCGGCTCCCGCAGCGGCCAGGTGCCGTCGATCACCGCGGTGGCGTCGCCCTTGCGGCGCAGGAAGTCCTGGAAGTCCGCCGCCCACCGCGCGTACCACTCGATCTGCCGGTGGTGCAGTTCCGCCGGATCGAGGGCCGCGACCTCGGGGTGGCGGACGGCTATCGCACAGGCCAGCCGGGCCGCGGCGAGGGCGTCGGCGGTCGCGTCGTGCGCCGCGTCGAGGACGACGCCGTACTCCGCGCAGACCGCTTCGAGGTTGCGCTTGCCGCGCCGGTAGCGGTCGACGGAACGGTCGATGGTGTACGGATCGATGACCGGTGCGGGATCGACGCCGCCCAGACGGTCGCGCAGGGACGGCAGTCCGTACCGCCGCAGTTCGGCGGAGAGCAGGCTCAGGTCGAAGGCGGCGTTGTAGGCGACCACCGGGACGCCCCTCTTCCAGTGGGCGGTGAGGGTGCCGGCGATGGCGTCGGCGACCTGGGCGGCGGGACTGCCCTCGGCGGTCGCCCGCTCGTTGCTGATGCCGTGCACCGCCACGGCGTCCTGCGGGATGGGCACGCCCGGGTCGGCCAGCCACTCCCGGCGGTCCGTCGGCTCCCCCGCCCTGACCTCGATCACGGCTCCCGTGACGATCCGTGCCTCGCGCGGGTCGGTCCCCGTCGTCTCCAGGTCGAAGCCGATCAGCGGCTTCCGGTGCCAGCCCATGGACTGCCCCCTTCTGTGTGGTGCGTTCCCCCAGTGGTTCCCACCTTCGCACGCACCACTGACAATCAGAGGATCGCGTTCCGCTTACCGGCCTCTCCCCGGGGCGTTCAGGACACCGGCCGCGAATCCGCCCACATCAGCTCGAACTCCTCGCGATAGGTGGGGAACAGCCCGCCCTCCTCGACCTCGCCCGGCTTGACCACGTTGGCCGCGTTGCGCAGGACCAGTACCGGCGCCTCCATGCCCCGGGTCCGGCGCAGGTGGTTCTGCACGACCGCGACGCCGTCCGACCCGTCCCCGTCCACGAGGTAGGCGGTGCAGCGGGGCGTCTCGTCGTAGACCTGGATCTCGAAGGCGCCGGGGTCGCGCAGCCGGGAGCGGACGCGGCGCATGTGGAGGATGTTCATCTCGACGCTGCGGCCGAGCTCGCCGCGCTTGAGGCCGAGCTCGCGCTCGCGGCGCTTGACCGCGCTGGAGGCCGGGTTCAGGAACAGCAGCCGCACCCGGCAGCCGGACTCCGCCAGCCGCACCAGCCGGCGCCCGGAGAAGTTCTGCACCAGCAGGTTGAGGCCGATGCCGAGGGCGTCGAGCCGGCGGGCCGCGCCGAAGATGTCCTCGGCCGGGAACTGGCGCAGCAGCCGCACCCGGTCCGGGTGGACGGCGACCACGTCGGCGTACCGGTCGCCGACCAGGTCCTCGACCGCGTCGACGGGCAGCCGGCGCGCGGACGGCACGTCGCCGCCGGCGCCGAGCATCTCAAGGAGTCGCGCTGAGGCCCGCTCGGCCTGGCTGAGGACCGCCTCGGACAGCGCGCGGTTGCGGGAGACGACGTTCCGGGTGACCTCCAGCTCGTCCAGGGCGAGTTCGACGTCCCGGCGGTCGTCGAAGTACGGCTCGAAGCAGGGCCAGTGCGCCACCATCAGCTCGCGCAGCTGCGGCAGCGTGAGGAAGGACAGCACGTTGTCGTCGGCCGGGTCGAGCAGATAGCCCTTGCGGCGGCTGACCTCGCGCACCGCGACCGCGCGCTGCACCCACTCCTGCCCGGCGGGCCCGGCGGCGGCGACCACCCAGTCGTCGCCGTGCACGGGCTCGTAGATGGGGCGCAGGACGGCGGCCACGACCGCGCGCAGCCGCTGCTCGACGAGGTTCAGCCAGATGTAGGCGCGCCCGGCCCGCTGGGCGCGGGTGCGCACCTCGCGCCAGGCGTCGGCGCCCCAGTCCAGCTCCGGCCCGATCGAGCCCGCGTCCATCGGCCGTGCCAGGGACACCGCACCGGGCGGGACGTCCGTGGAACTGCTCCCCTCGTGACCGTCGTCACCCGGGGGCAGTTCCAGCCCTCCCGCGCCCACCCGCGTACCGCCTTCCGCTCCCCCGAGCACTCCCGTCCCGACGATCAAGGAGAGTACTCCGCCAGCGGTGCACGGTGCAGCCCGATGGACAGGGTCGTTTCCCAACTTCCCGCATTCACCGGACCGTTCCGCCCCGAGGACCCCCGGGAGTGAGCGGATTCATAGCGGGATCGGCGGCGGACGCGGGTCATCGGAGCCGGAGGCCTGGGTAGAAGGTGATTCCCGTCCTTTCGGGGAGACACGGAAACACTCGGAGCCAAGGCGCCCCACCGGCGCCGTACACCTGAAAGAGTCGTGTCCATGCAGGTCTGGCCTGGCGAGGCGTATCCGCTCGGTGCCACGTACGACGGCGCCGGAACGAATTTCGCGGTCTTCACGGAAGCCGCGGACCGAGTAGAGCTGTGTCTGCTGCACGACGACGGCTCCGAGACCGCGGTCGAGCTGCGCGAGAGCGACGGGTTCGTGCGGCACGCGTACCTGCCCGGGGTGATGCCCGGGCAGCGGTACGGCTTCCGCGCGCACGGGCCGTACGCCCCCGAGCGGGGGCTTCGCTGCAATTCCGCGAAGCTGCTGCTCGACCCGTACGCGCGTGCGATCAGTGGCTCGATCGAGTGGGGCGAGGAGGTGTACGGCTACCACTTCGACGACCCCGGCCGGCGCAACGACCTCGACTCGGCGCCCCACACGATGACGTCGGTCGTGGTCAATCCGTACTTCGACTGGGGCGACGACCGGAGCCCCCGTACGGAGTACCACCACACGGTGATCTACGAGGCGCACGTCAAGGGCCTCACCATGCGCCATCCGGGGCTGCCGGAGGAGCTGCGCGGCACCTACGCGGGCCTCGCGCACCCGGCGGTGATCGAGCACCTGACCGAGCTGGGGGTGACGGCGCTGGAGCTGATGCCGGTGCACCAGTTCGTCAACGACCACCGCCTGGTGGACATGGGCCTGAACAACTACTGGGGCTACAACACCATCGGGTTCTTCGCCCCGCACAACGCCTACGCGTCCTGGGGCGACCGGGGCCAGCAGGTGCTGGAGTTCAAGTCGGCGGTGAAGGCGCTGCACGAGGCGGGGATCGAGGTGATCCTCGACGTGGTCTACAACCACACCGCCGAGGGCAACCACCTGGGTCCGACCCTGTCCTTCAAGGGCCTCGACAACCCCTCGTACTACCGGCTGACCGACGACCCCCAGTACTACATGGACACGACGGGCACCGGGAACTCCCTCCTCATGCGGTCCCCGCACGTACTGCAGATGATCATGGACTCGCTGCGGTACTGGGTCACCGAGATGCACGTCGACGGGTTCCGCTTCGACCTGGCGGCGACCCTCGCCCGGCAGTTCCACGAGGTGGACCGGCTGTCGTCGTTCTTCGACCTGGTGCAGCAGGACCCGGTCGTCTCCCAGGTGAAGCTGATCGCCGAGCCCTGGGACGTCGGGGAGGGCGGCTACCAGGTGGGCAACTTCCCGCCGCTGTGGACCGAGTGGAACGGCAAGTACCGCGACACCGTGCGGGACCTGTGGCGGGGCGAGCCGCGCGCGCTCGCGGAGTTCGCCTCCCGGCTGACCGGCTCCTCCGACCTGTACCAGGACGACGGACGGCGCCCGCTGGCCTCGATCAACTTCGTGACCTGCCACGACGGCTTCACGCTGCACGATCTCGTGTCGTACAACGACAAGCACAACGAGGCCAACGGCGAGGACAACCGGGACGGCGAGAGCCACAACCGGTCCTGGAACTGCGGTGCCGAGGGCGGCACCGACGACCCGGAGGTGCTGCGGCTGCGGGCCCGGCAGATGCGGAACTTCATCGCCACGCTGATGCTCTCCCAGGGCGTGCCGATGATCAGCCACGGCGACGAGGTGGCCCGCACCCAGCGCGGCAACAACAACGCCTACTGCCAGGACAACGAGCTGGCCTGGCTGGACTGGCCCGTGCCCGGCGGGGAGGAGGAGGGCGGGGAGGACCCGCGCCGGCGGCTGCTGGAGTTCACCCGCGCGATGGTGTGGCTGCGCAAGGACCATCCGGTGTTCCGGCGGCGCCGCTTCTTCCACGGCCGGCCGGTGGAGGGCACCCACGACGACCTCTCCGACATCGCCTGGTTCACCCCCGAGGGCGCGGAGATGACCCAGCGGGACTGGGACTCCGCGCGGGCGTCGGCGCTGACGGTGTTCCTCAACGGCAACGCGATCTCCGAGCCCGGGCAGCGCGGGGAGCGCATCACCGACGACTCGTTCCTGCTGATGTTCAACGCCTCCCCCAAGCCGCTGGACTTCGTCGTGCCGGTCGACCACGGCCCGCAGTGGCGGGTGGTCGTCGACACCGCCCGCGCGGACGGCGTACCGCCGGGCACCGGTCCGAAGGTGACGGCCGGCACCCGGCTGACGCTGGCCGACCGGAGCATGACGGTGCTGCAGCGGCCGGCGTAGCGACACGTCCGGCGCGCCGGGCACACCCGGCGCATCCGGCACAGCACGGAACCACCCGTCCGGGCGGCGGGTGGTTCACCGGGAGGAGCGATGACACGAAAGGCGGCCACGCGGGTACGTAGGTTCCCATGACCTCTGAGCGACCTGACCCGGCGGTGCCCACGGCCACCTACCGGCTGCAGCTGCAGCCCGGCTTCCCGTTCGGCGCGGCGGCGGACGCCGTGCCGTACGTGGCCTCGCTCGGCGTGTCCCACCTGCATCTGTCGCCCGTGCTGGAGGCCGTGCCCGGCTCGCAGCACGGCTACGACGTGGTGGACCACACACGCGTGCGCGAGGAACTGGGCGGCGAGGAGGGCCTGCGGGAGCTGGCGCGCACCGCGCGGGAGCACGGTCTCGGCCTGGTCCTGGACATCGTCCCCAACCACATGGCGATGTCCCCGCGGCACAACCGGGCCCTGTGGGAGGTGCTGCGCGACGGCCCCGCGTCGCGCCGCGCGCGGTGGTTCGACATCGACTGGGAGGCGCAGGGCGGCCAGGTGCTGCTGCCGGTGCTCGGGGGGCCGCTCGGCCAGGAGGCCGGGCACCTGAGGACGGACGGCGACGTGCTGCGCTACCACGACCACGTGTTCCCGCTGCGCGAGGGGACGGCCGGGCTGCCGCTGCCGCAGCTGCTGGACGCGCAGTGGTACCGCCCCGTGTGGTGGCGCCTGGCGCGGACCGAGCTGAACTACCGGCGCTTCTTCAGCATCTCCGAGCTGATCGGGGTGCGGGTGGAGGATCCGGAGGTGTTCGAGGCCACGCACGCCAAGATCCTTCAGCTGCTCCGGGAGGGCGTGATCGACGGGCTGCGCGTCGACCACCCCGACGGGCTCGCCGACCCCGGCGCCTATCTGCGGCGGCTGCACGAGGCCACGGGCGGACGGTGGACGGTGGTGGAGAAGATCCTCGCCGACGGGGAGCGGCTGCCCGCCTCCTGGCCGGTCGCCGGCACCACCGGCTACGACGCCCTGCGGCACGTGGACGGGCTGTTCACGGACCCGGCGGGGTCCGGGGAGCTGCTCGGCCGGTACCGGCGGTTCGCGGCCCCGCGGACGGACCGGGGCGGCGACTGGGACGCCACGGTGCGGCGGGCCGCGTACGAGGTGCTCACGCACGAGCTGGCCACCGAGGTGGACCGGCTGACCCGGGTGGCGAGCCGGCTGTGCGCGACCGCTCCGGAGACCGGGCTGCGCGACCGCGCGCCCTGGGCGCTGCGCACCGCCCTGCGGGAGCTGCTGGTACGGCTGGAGGTGTACCGCCCCTACGCCTCCGTGGACGCGGCCGGTGTGGTCACCGAGGAGGCCGCCGCCGAGGCCCGGCTCGCCTTCGCCGTCCCCGAGGAGGCCGGGGCGGTGGACGTCGTGCGGGACCTGGTGCTCGGGCGGTACGGGGACGGGGCGGAGTACGTGGAGTTCCGTACGCGGTTCGCGCAGACCGCGTCGGCGCTGCGGGCCAAGTCCGTGGAGGACACGGCGTTCTACCGCTACGTGCCGCTGCTGTCGGCGACGGAGGTGGGCGGGAACCCCGGTGACCCGGCGGTGTCCCCGGAGCGGTTCCACGCGTACTGCGCGCGCGTGCAGCGCGACTGGCCGTCGACCGGGACGGTCGTCTCGACCCACGACACCAAGCGCAGTGCCGATGTGCGGGCGGCGCTCCAGGTGCTCACCGAGTGCCCGGAGCGCTGGGCGGACGTCGTGGCGGAGGTCACCCGCGCGGGCGAGGGCGTGCCGGACGCGCAGCTGGCGTGGGCGGCCTGGCAGACGGTGTTCGGGCTCGGCCCGGCGGAGGAGGAGCGGGTTCAGGGGGCGCTGCTGAAGCACGTGCGGGAGGCGGGGCTGCACACGAGCTGGACGGAGCAGCAGCCGTCGTACGAGGAGGCGGTGGCGCGGTTCGTGGCGGCGGGGCCGTGCGGGGCGCCGGGCGGGCGGGTGACGGCGCTGCGCGCCTCGCTGGGGGCGCACATCCGGGCGAACGTGCTGGGCACGGCGCTGGTCCAGCTGACGATGCCGGGGGTGCCCGACCTCTACCAGGGCACGGAGCACGAGTACCGGGCGCTGGTCGACCCGGACAACCGGCGGACCGTGCGGTTCACGGACGACGGGAGCGGCAAGGAGGCGGTGACGCGGGCGGCACTGCGGCTGCGGGCGCGGCGGCCGGACGTCTTCGGTGCCAGGGCGTCGTACGACCCGCTGCCGGCCGAGGGCCCCGCGGCCGCGCACTGCCTCGCGTTCGTGCGCTCCGGCGAGGTGCTCACCGTCGTGACCCGCCTGTCGCTGCGCCTGGAGGAGGAGGGCGGCTGGCGTGACACACGGCTGCCGCTGCCCCGGGGACGGTGGGTCGGGGTGCTGGAGGCCGGACGGGAGTTCACCGGGCACGTACGCCTGGACGAGCTGCTCGGGCGGTCACCCGTGGCACTGCTGGAACGGCTCCCGGACCGGCCCGCGCCCGAAGTGCCGCACGGCGGGCTTGCCGTATCGTCTTCATGACGCATCGAATGAGTGTTTGGTGGGAAAGACGTGAGCACAGAGAGCAATACACGCCTGCTGGTCGACACACTGACCGCGCGGCGTGACGATTTCCTCGCGCAGTGGACCCGGACCGTCGGCGAGGACCTGCGCGGCAGGCTGAGCCTGGCCGAGCTCGGACGCGAACTGGGCGAGCTGTACGAAGCCGTCCTCGAGGCGCTGTCCGCCGGATCGCTGGACAGCCGCGGGGAGCAGTTCGCCGAGGCACGCAGCCTGCTGATCGAGCTGTCCCGCAACCGCGCCCGGCAGGGCTTCACCCCCACCGACACCGCCCGCAGTGTCTTCGCCCTCAAGGAGGTGCTGGAGCCCTCCCTCACGGACGACGCGGACAGCGTACGGGCCTACCTCCAGTTCTCCCGCCTGCTGGACGACCTCGGCCTGCTGACCTCCGAGGCCTACCTGCGCACCCGCGAGGAGATCATCTCCTCCCAGGCCGAGCAGCTCCTCGAACTGTCGACGCCCGTGGTCAAGCTGTGGGACGGCGTCGTGGGCGTCCCCCTGGTGGGCACCCTCGACTCGGCCCGTACCCAGGTCGTCATGGAGAAGCTGCTGCAGACCCTCGTCGACACCGACTCCACGCACGCCATCATCGACATCACCGGCGTCCCGACCGTGGACACCCAGGTCGCGCAGCACCTGCTGAAGACGGTGGTCGCCGCGCGCATGATGGGCGCCCGGTGCACTATCTCGGGCATCCGGCCGCAGATCGCGCAGACCATCGTGGCGCTCGGCATCGAGTTCGGTGACATCCCCACCAACGCCTCGCTGTCGGACGCGCTGCGCCAGGCGCTGAAGGAAGTCGCGCTGGACGCCGAGGACGACGTGCGGGGTCTCCTGTGACCGACCGCGTCCCCGTCCTCAAGATCGGTGAGGTCCTCCTGGTCTCCATCCAGACCGACCTGGACGACCAGATGGTCCTCGACCTCCAGGAGGACCTGTCCAACCGCATCGTCGCGACCGGCGCCAAGGGCGTCGTGATCGACATCTCCGCCCTGGAGATCGTCGACTCCTTCGTCGGGCGCATGCTGGCCAACAACGCCGCCGTCTCGCGCATCCTCGGCGCCGAGACCATCGTCGTGGGCATGCGGCCCGCGGTCGCGATGACCCTGGTCGAGCTCGGACTGTCCATGAGCGGCGTGCGCACGGCCCTCAACCTGGAGCGCGGGCTCAAGCTGCTACGGCGCATCGCCGCGGGCCGCGCATGAAGGACTACGCGGCCGCGAGCACCTCGACCGAGAGCGTGCCGGTCGCCACCAGCGGCGACGTGGTCAGCATGCGGCAGACGGTGCGCACCCTCTCACAACGGTGCGGCCTGTCGCTGGTGCACCAGACGAAGCTCGTCACGGCCGCCAGCGAGCTCGGGCGGAACATGCTGGTGTACGGCGGAGGGGGCGTCGTCCGCGCGGCCCCGGTCGTCGACGCGGGCCGTTCCGGCGTCTTCGTGGAGTTCCGGGACAAGGGCCCGGGCATAGCGGACGTCGAGCTGGCGCTGACCGACGGCTGGACGTCGGGCAACGGCATGGGACTCGGCCTCAGCGGCGCCAGGCGGCTCGTGGACGAGTTCGACATCGAGTCCGGGCCGTCCGGCACGACCGTGCGCATTGTGAAGTGGGGCAGGTGAACGGCGGCCTCCTCGTCGAGGCCGGTGACGTGCACTGGCTGCGCGCGGACGTGGCGCTGGCCGCCGCCGCCCGCCGCCAGGCCGCGCAGCTCGCCCGCGGCGTCTGCTTCTCCGAGGACCGGGTGGCCCGCGTCGAGCTGTGCGTGACGGAGATGGCCACCAATCTCCTCAAGCACGCGCACGACGGCTCGCTGGCCCTGCGGGTGGTGCGCACCGGCGGCCGTGCCGCCGTGGAGTGCCTGTCCCTGGACAACGGGCCCGGCATCGACGACCTGCGCCGGGCCCTGCTCGACGGCACGTCGACCGCCGGCAGCCTGGGCATCGGCATGGGAGCCATCGGCCGGCTCGCCGACGTCAGCGGCGTCCACTCCCTGCACGGCCGGGGCACGGTGGTCCAGGCCCGCTTCTGGGCCGACGGGCGGGTACCGGCTCCGCGTCCGGTGGAGGCCGCCGGCCTGACCCGCCCGATCAGCGGCGAGCTGATGTGCGGTGACACCTGGACCGTGCGCACCGCGGACGGTCACGGACCCGACGCCCTGCTGCTGATGATGTGCGACGGGCTCGGACACGGCCCCCTGGCGGCCAGGGCCGCCGAGCGGGCCGCCGGCGCCTTCCGCGAAAGCACCCGGACGAGTCCGGCCGACGTCCTGCAGGACATCCACCGGAACCTGCGCGGCACCCGCGGCGCGGCCGTCGCGGTCGCGCTGGTCGACGTCGCCGCCCAGCGCGTCCGGCTGAGCGGGGTCGGCAACGTCACGGCGCTGGTCGGCGCCGCGGACACCCGGCACGGTCTGCTGTCCGTGCCCGGTATCGTCGGGGTGCAGATGCCCAGGCCGCGCACCTTCGAGGCGCCCTTCCCGCACGGAGCGGCCCTGGTCATGCACACCGACGGCCTCAGCGACCGGTGGAAGCCCGCGGACTTCCCCGGTCTGTTCGCCCAGGACCCGGTCGTGACCGCCGCGCAGATCCTCAACCAGGCCGCGGTCCGCAGGGACGACGCCGGGATCGTCGTCGCCGCGCACGGACAGCGATGACCGCCGGGGCACCCGTCCACGAGTTGGCGACCCTCCTCCTCACGCGGGACGGGGACGTGGTCACGCTGCGCCGGTGCGCCCAGGCCGCCTGCCGGGCGGCGGGCCTGACGGGCGGTTCCCTGGTCCGGCTGACCACCGTGGTGAGCGAGGCCGGGGAACAGCTGAAGGGCGCCTCGGACCTGACCGCGCAGCTGTGCCTCGAGGAACGGGACGGGGTGCGCCTCTCCGTGCGTTTCGACTGGCGGGGAGCCCACCGGCCGCCGTCGGCCCTGCTGACCGCCGCCTCCCGCCTGCTCGACGGCAGCTCCCTGCGGCTCTCGGACGGGGACGGCCGCCACCGGCTCGTGCTCGCCCAGCGCATCCCCGCGCCGACGGCGTCCGCCGCCGAGCTGGCCGGCGAGGTGCGCGGTTCGCTGGTCGGCGCCGACACCGCGGCCGACCTGATCGAGGCCCTGCGCACGCAGAACCGTCATCTGCTGTCCGCGCTGGACGAGTCCCAGCGCCAGCAGGAGGAGCTCCAACGGCTCAATGCCGAACTGGAGGAGACCAACGCCGGCGTCCTCGCGCTCTACTCCGAGCTGGCGAGCGAGCTGGAGGAGACCAACAGCGGGGTCGTCGCCCTCTACGCGGAACTGGAGGACAAGACCCGCCAGCTCGAACTGGCCGACGAGTACAAGACCCGCTTCTGGGCCAACGTCAGCCACGAGCTGCGGTCGCCGGTGAACTCCGTCATCGCCCTCGCCCAGCTGCTGCTGGACACGGCGGCGGACCCGCTCTCCGACGAGCAGCGCCACCAGGTGGCCATGGTGCACGCGTCCGGCAGCACGCTGCTGGCCCTCGTCGACGAACTCCTCGACGTCGCCAAGGCCGAGTCCGGCCGTCTGGAGCCGCACCTCGCCGAGGTGGACCTGCGCTCGCTGCTGCACCAGTTGCGCGGCATGCTGCAGAGCACGGCGCAGCCCGGGGTCACCCTGCGCATCCCGGACCGGGCGTCGCACGGCACGCTCGTCACCGACGAGGTCATGCTGACCAGGATCCTGCGGAACGTGCTGTCGAACGCGCTGAAGTTCACGAGCGACGGCTCGGTGGTGCTGGACGTCGCCGAGGAGGACCGCGAGGACGGCGCCCACGTCGTCTTCCTGGTCGAGGACACCGGCGTCGGCATCCCGGCCCCCGAAATCGAGCGGGTGTTCGAGGAGTTCTACCAGGTGCGCGGGCCGCACCAGCGGGGGCGGCCCGGCACCGGCCTCGGGCTGCCGTACGCCCGCAAGCTGACGGAACTCCTGGGCGGCACCCTGAGGCTGGACAGCGAGGTGGGGGTCGGCACCCGGGTGGTCATCGAGGTGCCCGCCCGGCCGGCGGCTCGGGAGAGGCGGGCCACGGCCGCCCGCGGTCCGGTGCGCTCGGTCCTGGTGGTCGACGACGACGAGGCCTTCATGACCGGTTTCCGGGCCATGCTGAAGGGCGTGGCCGAGACGGTCACCACGCTCGCGGACGGCGCCGAGGCCGTCGCGGCCGTCGAGCGGGGACGGCCCGACGTGGTCTTCCTGGACCTCAACATGCCGGACCCGGACGGCTACGAGGTCCGGCGGCTGCTGGCCCGGGAACCGGCGACGGCCGACGTACCCGTGATCGTCCTGACCGCGCTCGAACCCGCTCTCGTCGACCGGACGCGCCTCGCGGGCGCCCACGCCGTGCTGAACAAGTCGCACCTGACCGCCGCGACCCTCGCGGACGCCCTGGAGCGGCTGCCGGCCGGGCCGCCCGCGGCGCAGGACCCCCTTCCCGCCCAGCCGAAGTCGTCCACGGCCAAGGAACACCCATGACCCTTCCCCTCGACGCGGAGAACCGTCCGGCACGCATCCTGGTGGTGGACGACATCCCCACCAACCGCTACGTCCTCGCCACCACCCTGCGCCGGGCCGGGCACGAGGTCACCGAGGCCGAGGACGGCACCCGCGCGCTCGAACTGCTCGACGGGCCGGGTCCCCCGCCCGAGCTCGCCGTCGTCGACGTCCGGCTGCCCGACATGACCGGCTTCGAGGTCTGCGAGCGCATCAAGGGCAACCCCGCCACGGCCGCGGTCCCGGTGATCAACGTCTCCGCCTCCGCCATCACCGTCGACGACCGGGCGCAGGGGCTCTACCGCGGGGCCGACGCGTATCTGGTCGAACCCATCGCCCCCGACGAACTGCTCGCGACGGTCACCGCCAACCTGCGCTACGCCCGGGCCCGCCGCCGCGCGGAACTCCTCGCGGACCGCCTGAACCTGCTCAACCGCATCACGCTGGCGCTGTACAGCGCCGCCGACGCGCAGGAACTGGCCAGGGTGACGGCCGAGGGGGCGGCGGCCGTCCTCCGCTGCGAGGCGGCGGCCTTCCTCACCGCACCGGAGGGCGGCGCGCTGGTCGCCCACACCTGGCACGACCGGGACGCCTCCACGCCGTGCGACGGGCCGCAGGTGCACGCCGTCCCCGCCTGGCCGCACCGCGGTGACGCCCGGGCACGGCAGGGACAGGCGGCCGCGTTCGGCCTGCCCTGCCTGCCACCGGACCTGAGGGCCCCGGAGGGACGGCGCACCGTGCTCGGCCGCGCCAAGCCCGACCGCCCGCCCGTCGCCGTCGTCATCCCGGCGGGCGCGGCCGTCACGCCGGACGACGAGCAACTGCTCGACCAACTCGTCCAGGCCGGCGCGCTGGCCCTGGAGGCACTGCGCAGCTACAGCGAGGAGCACGCGCTCGCGCTCACCCTGCAGCGCAGCTTCCTGCCCGAGAGCCTGCCGGAGACCGCGCGGGCGGATCTGGCGGTGCGCTATCTGCCCGCCGGCGAGCACACCGAGATCGGCGGTGACTTCTACGAGGCCATCGACACGCCGGACGGCCTGGTCGTGGCGGTGGGCGACGTCGCCGGCCACTCCCTGGACGCGGCCGTGGTGATGGGCCAGGTCAGGCACGCGCTGCGCGCCTACGCGGTGGAGGGGCACCCGCCCGAGGTGATCCTCGAACGGCTCGACCACCTGCTGACCTCCGTCGAGCCCGGCGTCACGGTGACGCTGTGCATCGTGCTGATCGAGTCCGGCTCCGACGCCGTCCGCGTCGCGAACGCCGGGCACCTGCCCCCGCTGCTGCACAGCCCCGACGGCACGACCGCCTACCTCCACGAGCACGGACCACTGCTCGGCCTCGGCCTGCCCCACCCGGCGGCCCACAGGGTCACCGTGACGCCCGGTTCGCTGCTCCTCCTGGTCACGGACGGGCTGGTCGAGCGCCGTCACGTCAATCTCCAGCACTCCCTGGACGTCCTCGCCTCCGTGGTCGGCGAGATGTCCAGGGACCCCGAGGAGGCCTGCGCCCAGCTGCTGGAGCGTCTGCCGCCGGACGGCAGCGACGACGTGGCCCTCCTGGCGGTACGGCTGCACGGCGCCCGGGCCGAACGGCCGCGAGAGCCGCACCCGGCGTCGGCGGAACGCGGACCGCACCGGAAGTGACGCACGCGTGGTGCCCCGGGTCCGGGCGTGCCTCCGGGCGCCCTCCACGGGCTCCCCGTCGCGCTCTTGACACCGCCCCCCGGCCGTGGGGTACTGCGCAGTGCGATGCGGATTCGGGCGGTGACGGGGGGTGGGTCCGCTGCGGGAGTCGCGTTATCCGACGGTGGCCGAACTGGTGCGCTCCGCCCGCGCGCTGGCCGTGCAATGGCCCGGTCTGTGCGTCCTGCGGCAGGTGGGGGCGTCCCGCGCGGGCCGGCCGTTGCACCTGCTGTCCGTCGGACACGCGAGGCGGGCCGTGCTGGTGGTCGCCGGCGCCCACGCCAACGAGCCGGCCGGCGGGGGCACGCTGCTCGCGCTGGCCCGGCGGACGGTCCGGGAGCGGGAGCTGCGCGACGGCGTCTCGTGGCACTTCCTGCTGTGCGCGGACCCCGACGGGGCGAGCCTCCATGTGACGCCGGCGCCGCGCAGTCTGTACGACTACCACCTGGGGTTCTTCCGTCCGGCGGGGCCGGAGCAGCCGGAGTGGGCGCCGTCGGTGCTGCCGCCCGGCCGGCTGCCGCCCGAGACCCGGGCGCTGACCGGGGTCATCGACGAGGTCCGGCCCTATCTGCAGGTGTCCCTGCACGGCACCGATCTGGGCGGCAGCTGGGTGCAGCTGACGAGGGACGTGCCCGGGCTCGCGGAGCCGTTCGCCAAGTCGGCGGCGCAGCTGCACATCCCGGTGGAGACGGGCGCCTCGGACGCGGCGGGCTGGCCGGCGTCCGGTCCCGGGGTGCACGTGATGCCCGTGCCGGAGGCCGCGCCGGCCTATCCGAGCCTGACCGACGACGCGCGGCACAGCACCTGGTACCACGCCCACCGGTACGGCGGTCTGACGGCGGTGATCGAGGTGCCGATGTGGGCCGCCGACCTGGTGGGCGACCCCGCGCCGCATCCGGACCCGGACGCGGCGCTGCGCCGTCTCGCGGACCGGCTGCTGCGGGACGCGGACGAGGTGCGGCGGGTGCTGGAGGAGACGCGACCGCGGCACGGGGACGCGGGCGGGCCGCTGCTGCGGGCGGCCGCCTGGGGGCTGGAGCTGGTGCCGGGACTGGCCGCCGACCTGGTCCGCACGCCGCCCGCGGACGGCACGCGGGCGTACGTGGGCAGCGTGGACGCGTTCACGCGCCGGGTGCCGCTCAGGGCGGCGGCGATGCTGCGGCGGGCGCTGCGGGAGAGCGACGCGGGGGCGGCGGACCGGCTGGAGGGGCTGGTCGCGCGCTGGAGCGCCGCCTTCGCCGGCCGCTTCCGCGCCCGCTGGGTGCCGGTGAACCACCAGGTCGAACACCAGTCCCGCACGGTGCTGGCGGCGGCCCGCCACGCCCGCGACCACGCCCCCTGGACGTAGCCGCGGGCAGTCGCGCCTCCGGGGCGCGGCGGCACCGGGCCGCACGTCGGCGCGGCGGCCCCGCTACGGGGCGTCCAGGGCGAAAACCGAACCCGTCCGGGCGGACATCGTGCAGGTGTTGGGGAAGGTTTCGGTGTATTCGACGGGCTCTCCGCGCCACCTCCCGTGTGCGTGGGCGGTCACCGGGGCGAAGATCATCGGGCAGACGACGTCCTTCGCCGGGATGTCGGCGATGCGCCCGTGCGCCGCGGCCAGCTCCGCGCAGGCGTCGGCGGCGCGCCGGTGTCCCCGGGGCGGGTCGCACCGCAGCACGGTGCCGTTCTCCGCGGTGGACCGCGTCTCCCCGTGGCTGACCGTGAGCATCAGCCGGCTGTCCTCGGCGACGTGCCCGGCGCCGGCCCGCGCGGGCGCCGGGCAGGCGAGCAGGACGAGGGCGGCGAGCAGTCCCGCCCGTACCGCTTTCAGTGAGGTGTGCGTCATTCCCGGTGCATCGGCACGACGGTGTCCGGACCCCACCCCGGCTCACCCGAACGGAAGGCTCCGCGTCCGGCCGGTCCGCACGCGGCGGGGACGGCCCGCGCCCGGTACCCGGCCGCGATCCGGCGGCCGGCGCACCGCGCGTCGATGGGCCGGCCCGGCTCCGGCGGCGCCCCGGCCGGGACGCGCCCGGCGTGCGCACCGTCGGCCACGGCTTCGGGGTGCGTCAACGCCGCGACGAACGCGGGGATTTCGCCGGGGACCCGCCGGGGGGTCAGTGCGCCGCGAGCCGGTAGGTGATCTGCCCGAAGCCGATCTGGTCGCCCTCGCGGACCACGGCCGCGCCGACCACCCGGCGCCCGTTCACCGTGGTGCCGTTGGTGGAGCCGAGGTCCCGCAGCACCCAGAGGCCACCCTGGTGGCGGAGTTCGGCGTGCACGCGGGAGACCGTCTCGTGACTGAGCCGCAGTCCGCTGCCCGGGTCGCGGCCTATGCGCAGGGGGTGGCCGGTCGTCGGGTGCGGCAGCAGCAGCTTGGGGAGCTTCTCGGCCTGCCAGGCCCGGCGCAGCCGCACGGTGAATCCGGAGACGGCCTCCACGGTGCCGAACACCACGCGGGAGAGGCGGCTTTCCTGCGGGAGGTCGGCGGTGAGCGCGGCGAGTTCGTCGGAACGGCGTGCCGCGAGCGCGAGTTCCATGCGCCGGACGAACGTGTCGTGGGACAGGCGGCCCATGGCGACGCCGTCCCGCAGCACGCTCAACGCCTTGTCGCGCTCCGCGTCGGAGAGCCGCGCGGGGTACGTGTGGAACTCGAAGGACGACGTCACGCCGCTGATTGTCGGTCAGTGACGGCCGGGCTGTCCAGGAAGCGGGAAAACGGCCGCCCCGCGCGCGTGCCCGGCGACACCTTCCGCAAAAGGGCGGATCCCCCGGCGAATTGATCTCCCATGAAGCACGATGGACGGGCTACATCACGGTGAGCAGACGAAGGGGAACCGTCCGTGCAGTTCGAGGTGTGGGCACCGCAGGCCGGCCGAGTGACGCTCCAGTGCGACGGCGTCACGCGGGCGTTGGAACGTGATCCGGAGCGGGAGGGGTGGTGGCGGGGGGAGGCCGGGGCGCACGACGGCTCCCGGTACGGCTTCGCGCTGGACGGCGGTCCCGTCCTGCCCGATCCGCGCTCGCGCCGGCAGCCGGACGGACCGGACGGCCTGAGCGCCGTCGTCGACCACGACCGGTTCGCCTGGCGCGCGGAGTGGGCCGGGCGTCCGCTGCCCGGCGCGGTGCTGTACGAGCTGCACGTGGGCACGTACACGCGCGAGGGCACCTTCGACGCCGCCGCCGAGCGGCTCGGTCATCTCGCGGAGCTGGGCGTGACGCATGTGGAGCTGATGCCGGTGTGCCCGTTCCCGGGCCGGCACGGATGGGGGTACGAGGGGGTCTCGCTGTGGGCGGTGCACGAGCCGTACGGCGGGCCCGAGGGACTGAAGCGGTTCGTCGACCGGGCGCACGCGCTCGGCCTCGGCGTCGTGCTGGACGTCGTGCACAACCACCTGGGACCCTCCGGGAACTACCTGCCGCTGTTCGGGCCGTACTTCACGGACACCCATCACACCCCGTGGGGGGCGGCGGTCAATCTGGACGCGCCCGGCTCCGACGAGGTGCGCGCGTTCCTCGTGGAGAGCGCGCTGGCGTGGCTGCGGGACTACCGGTTCGACGGGCTGCGGCTGGACGCGGTGCACGCGCTGGCGGACACGCGCGCGTGCCACTTCCTGGAGGAGCTGTCCGGGGCCGTGGACGCCCTCGCCGCCGACACCGGCCGGCCCCTGTTCCTGATCGCCGAGTCGGATCTGAACGACCCCAGGACCGTCCGGCCCCGCGCGGAGGGCGGCTGGGGGCTGCACGCACAGTGGAACGACGACTTCCACCACGCCCTGCACACCGCGCTGACCGGTGAGGCGCAGGGCTACTACGCCGACTTCGCGCGCGCCCCGTTCGCGGCCCTCGCCAAGACGCTCACGGGCGGCTTCTTCCACGACGGCACGTACTCCAGCTTCCGGGGCCGCAGCCACGGCCGCCCCCTGGACCGCAACCGGGTGGCCGGGCACCGGCTCCTCGGCTACAGCCAGACCCACGACCAGGTCGGCAACCGCGCCCGGGGGGACCGCCTGGCCGCCCTGGTCTCCCCCGGGCTGCTGGCCTGCGCGGCGGCCCTCACGCTGACCGCTCCCTTCACGCCCATGCTGTTCATGGGCGAGGAGTGGGCGGCGGGCACGCCCTGGCAGTTCTTCACCGACCACACCGACCCGGAGCTCGCCGAGGCGGTGAGCGCGGGCCGGCGGCGGGAGTTCGCCGCGCACGGCTGGGCCGAGCAGGACGTGCCCGACCCGCAGGACCCCGCCACCCGCGACCGCTCCTGCCTCGACTGGTCGGAGCCGGAACGCGAGCCCCACGCGCGCGTGCTGTCCTGGTACCGGCTCCTCCTCTCCCTGCGCCGCGAACAGCCGGACCTCACCGACCCCGATCTCGGCGACACCAAGGTGGCCCACGACGAGGAGCACCGCTGGCTGGCCTTCCGGCGGGGGGACGTCCGGGTCGCCGTCAACCTCGGCCGGGAACCGGCGGCGATCCCGCTGGGCGTCCCCGGCGCGCGCGTCCTCGCGGCGTGGGAACCGGTGGACACGCCGGGCCCGGACGGGGTGCTGCGGCTGCCCGCGGAGTCGGCGGTGGTGCTGCTGCAGGACTGACGGCCGCGGCTACGGGGCTTCGTCGCCGCCCCCGAGGTCCGTCACGCGTTCCAGCATGATCGGCTCCCAGGCGCGGCGCAGCCGGGCGTGCAGGACGGGCGGCGGGATGGCGGTGCGGCCGGTGAGGGCCTCGGCGAGGTGGCGGACGGAGTCGCAGCGGGCCAGCCACAGGCCGCGCAGACAGGGGCGGGCGCCGTAGCCGGCGAGGGTGGCGGCGCGTACGGCGGCCGGGGCTCCGACGGCGAGCGCGAGGCCCGCGATGTCCTCGGCGGGGTCGCCGACCACCGCCGCGTCCCAGCCGAGGACGCCCCGTACGCGGCCGTCCGCGCTCACCACGAGGTGCCCGCCGGTGAGGGCGTGGTGGACGAGCACGGCCGTGCCGGGCTGGGCGGCGAGCTGGACCGCGGCGGGCGGGGTGAGCCGGTTCAGCCGGCCCGGGTCGAACTCGTCGGCCTCGGCGAGCCGTCCGGCGGCCTCCGCGGCGGCGCGGCGCAGGGCTTCCAGGGAGCGCGGGGAGACGCGCGGCACGCCGAGCGTCTCCGCCTGCCGCACCGGCACCTCCCGCAGCCCCGTGAGCAGCCCGGCGAGGTCGGCCTCGCCGACGGCGGACACGCGGTGCTCCTCCGCCGTCCCGCCGGTCAGCCGGGTGTCCAGGGTGCAGAGCAGACCGGGCGCCCACTCGCCGTACGCCACGGCGGACGGCAGCGCGACCGCGACGTGCGGGCGGACGAGGTCGCGCAGCCGCAGTTCGCGGCGGCGGCGCAGGCTCGCCTCACGGTCCGGGGCGAGGCGCAGCACGTGGCGGGTGCCGACCCACCAGGCGGCGGGCCCGTCGCCCGCGGCGACGGGCCGGACGTCGGGTCCTGCGGCGGATTCCGTGCCGCCGCCCCCGCCGCCGTCCTTCAGCAGGGAGCGGGCCAGTCGGCGGACGGTGTCCGCGGTGGGTGTCGGTGCCTGGGTCATGATCGCGCCGTTGCCGTTCGGGGAGCCAGGGAGGGGACGGGGGGAGCCGTTCAGTCCACTATGACCATCTCCCGCGCGGTGTTGTTCAGCCGCCGTCCGCCGTCCTCGGTCACGGTCACGATGTCCTCGATGCGCACGCCGAACCGGCCGGGCAGGTAGACGCCGGGTTCGACGGAGAAGCACATGCCGGGCACGAGGGGCTGCTCCTCGCCCTCGATCATGTACGGCGGCTCGTGCGTGGTGACGCCGATGCCGTGCCCGGTGCGGTGGATGAAGTACTCCCCGTACCCCGCGCCGGCGATGACCCCGCGGGCGGCCCGGTCGACCTCCTGGCAGGCGGCCCCGGGCCGCACCGCGCGAAAGCCCGCCTCCTGCGCCTCGCGCACGAGGTCGTGCACCCGGCGCTCCTCGTCGGTGGGTTCGCCGACGTGGACGGTGCGGGAGGTGTCGGACCCGTAGCCGTCCTTGAGGCCGCCGAAGTCGAGGACGACCATGTCGCCGTGCTCGATGACGCGGTCGCCGGTCTCGTGGTGCGGGTTGGCGCCGTCGGGTCCGGAGGCGACGATCGTGAAGTCGACCCGGGAGTGTCCGAACCGGCGCAGCAGGGCGGCCAGGTCGGCGGCGACGTCGGTCTCGCGGCGGCCGGCGAAGGCGACGCCCCTGATCTCCTCGAAGGCCGCGTCCGCCGCGGCCCCGGCGGCGGCCAGGAGCTCCAGCTCCGCCGCGTCCTTGACGGCGCGGAGCATCGGCAGGGCCTCGGTGAGGGAGGCGTACGAGGTGCCGGGCAGCGCCTTCTGCAGGCCGAGCAGGTGCATGGCCCAGGCGTTGTCGCTGACGCCGAACCGCCCGTCCGCGTCCAGCAGGGCGGCGGTGGCCGCGTAGGGGTCCTTGCCGTCGGTCCAGTCGCGCAGGGTGAGGGCCGGGGCGCCGGGGGCGCGCTCGGCGTCCGGGGCCTCCAGGGCGGGGACGACGAGTACGGGTTCCCTGCCGGCCGCCAGGACGAGCAGGGTGAGCCGCTCGGTGACGGCGGTGGGGGTGTAGCCGGTGAGCCACACCAGGTCGGGGCCGGGCGCCACGAGCAGTCCGGCGAGCCCGGCGTCGGCGGCCTGCCGCGCCGCGCGCTCCATACGGGCCTCGTAGTCGTCGGCGGTGAAGGACGCGGACACGGCGCCGGTCATTCGGGGGCCTCCCAGGGCGACAGCAGGGTACGGGCAGCATCCTGCCCGGCGGGCGGGGGTGGCGCGAGCCGGTTCGCGGTGTTCGCCCCGCGGCCCACCACACCTAATGGTGGGGCATTGCTCTTCCATTAGATCTGATGATGTGATCTAGATCTGATGATGTGATCACACTGAACCGTCAACAGGCGCTTCGGGGAGGCCCACGACCGTGCTCGTGCTCGCACACATCAGCGATCTGCATCTGGACGGAACCGCGCGGGCGACGGAGCGCGCCCGGCGGGTGCGGGACCGGCTGTGGGAGCTGCCGGTCCGGCCGGACGCGCTGCTGGTGACCGGGGACATCGCGGACCACGGCACCGAGTCCGAGTACGAGGAGGCGGCCCGCCTGCTGGGACTGCGCGACGGGAGCGCCCCGTTCCCCGTGCTGACCTGCCCGGGCAACCACGACGTCCGGGCGCCGTACCGCACGGCGCTGCTGGGCCGGCCGGCCGCCGACGGGCCGGTCAACAGCGCGCACGTGCTGGACGGCGGCGCGGTGCTGATGTGCGACTCGAGCGTCCCCGGCCGCGACGACGGGGAGCTGGACGCGGAGACCCACGCCTGGATCGAGTCGACGCTCGACGGGCTCGACGACGGCCTTTTGGCCCTGCTCGCCTTCCACCACCCGCCGGTGCCGCTGCATCACCCCCTGCCGGACTCCTACCCCCTGCGCGACCCCGGGCGGCTGGCGGCCCTGCTGGCGCGCCGGCCCGAGGTCGTCGGGCTGATCACCGGTCACGCCCACACCCCGGCCGCCACGACGTTCGCGGGCCGCCCGGTGCTGGTGGGACCGGGCGTGACCTGGACGCTGCGGCTGCCCTGGGAGGGCGAGCAGATCGCGGACCGGGACGCCCCGGTCGGACTCGCCTTCCACGTGCTGGACGACGAGGGCCGGCTCACCAGCCACTTCCGCGTGGTCACGTGACGATGCCGGGGACGGCCGTCAGCTGCCGGTGGTCACCGCCGCGGTGACGCACCGTCAGTCTCACCTCGTCGCCCGGACGGGCCCGGGCGACGGCGCGTGCCAGGTCGGCGGCCGAGTCGACACGGGTGGCGCCGAAGGCGAGGAGGACGTCGCCGCGCACGAGCCCGGCCGAGGACCCCGGTCCGGGCACGTGCACGGCGACGACCAGCGCCCCGGGTCCCCTGTCGTCGGCCACCTCCACGCCGAGCCTGGTGGCCACGGGCGCGGACGGGGCGGGCCGCGGTGCCGCGGCCGGGGCGGCCGGAGGCGTCCCCGGCCGCCGCTCCGGACCGGCGAGCCCGCCCGTGCCGACGACCGCGGCCCCCACCGCCCCCAGCCCGGCTCCGGACAGCACCAGGACCACCCCCGCCGTCACTCCGAGCAGCACGGTCACCAGCCGCCGCCCGCGCCGGCGCCCGGGGCGCCGACCGGGCGGGCCGGAGCCCGGCCCGGCGCCGGATCCGCCCCCGCCCCCGTCGCCGGGCATCGGCCTGGGCCGCAACGCGGTCTGTTCCATGGTTCGCCTCCGGCGGCAGTGCGGGCGGTGCTGGGCGTCAGACGAGGACCGGCGGTGCCGGTACCCGGTCCGGAAGGAAGCCGTGGACCCGGCCGGACAGGTACTCGTCCTTGTACCGGTCGACGCTGCGGTGCCAGTTGAGGATGCCCGCCATCCAGTTCCGCAGGTCCGCCACATAGCCCCGCATGACCGCCCGCGCCTCGTCCGACAGCTGGAAGTCGTCGTAGACGGCGGGCAGTTCGTGCTCCACGACATGCTCGAACTGGCGCATGCGCTGGTTCATCAGGTCCTGCACCACGGGCAGCGCGGTCGGATAGTCGACGCCGAAGAAGTTCTGCACCACGAGGACCGCGTTGTGCATCTCGCCCTCGAACTCGATCTCCTTCTGGTACGAGAAGATGTCGTTGAGGAGGCACGCGTAGTCGATCGCCGCGTTCTCCAGGGAGCGGACGGGACCGCTGCGGTAGACCTCCGGTGGCACCGCCGGTCCGTGTCCGGCGCGGCAGAGGCCCAGGGTGAGGTCGGAGCCGAAGGTGGCGCGCCGCATCTCCAGGTAGTCCACGGGGTCCGGGACGCGGTTTTGGATCTGGTTGGACAGCTCCCACACCCAGGCCTCGGTCATCGTGTCGACGGCCGACCTCAGGGGGCGGCGCTCGTCGGGTGTCATCCCGGCCGTCGTACGCCTCCACAGGTCGATCAGCGCCCGCTCCATGGCGTTGACGGGCGGCGGGACCTCCTCGGAGTCGAGGGGCATGCAGGCCGACAGGCGGGCCGTGGTCAGCCGGGCGGCGGCCAGGTCGCGGCGGTGGCCGTAGACGAGGGGGTAGTAGTCGTCGCCGTAGGTGCCGAAGGCCAGCCAGCCGGAGGCGAGGTCGAGCTCCTCCTGGGTGGCGTCCGGGTCGAGGCCCGCCGCGCACAGGGGGAGGTCGCAGCTGGCGAGTTTGGCCTCGTCCCAGACGCCCTCACCGAGGAAGCCGATCCGCCGGGACCACTCCAGCAGGTGCCGCCGCGCGCCGTCGAGCGCGGGGCTGAGCTCCAGCGGGAACGGCATGCGGATCTCGGGGATGATCGACGGACCGACCTTCCGGAACGGCACGTGCGTGTGGGCGCGCAGCCTCTCGGCCCCCGCGCCGGCGAGCAGCGCGCCGACGTCGGCGGCGGACGTCCCGGGACCGGACGGGGACTGCCAGGGAGCGCCCGCGCGCGCGCCCTCGTTCATGTAGCGGCTGGAGCGCAGGTGCCACTCGTGTCCGCCGGACTGCCAGTCCTGCAGGCCCTTCGCGTACGCCCCGACGGCCGCGGTCTCGGCCGGGGTGAGCCCGTTCTCCAGCGCCACCGCGGGGACTTCGGTGAACGCGGTGTGCTCGAACTGGTGGAGCCGCGAGGTGAGGACGTCGTTGACGATGTCGGCGGCCTCCTGGGTGGTGCAGCCGAAGAAGGTCTCCAGGACGAGCACGCCGTTGCTGAGTTCGCCCTCGTCCTCGACCTCCCGCTGGTAGGAGAACAGGTCGTTGCGCAGGTGCACGGCGTCGGAAAAGGTCTCCATCAGCACCCTCAGCGGCCTGGTCCCGGCGACGGCGGCGGGCACTTCGGCGGTCGCGTACTCCACGAGCCCGGCGGACCAGGGCGCGCCGCCCACCTTGCGGCGCATCTCGATGTATTCGACGGGGTTGGCGATCCGCCCCTCGTTGATGTTGGACAACTCCCACAGGGACTCGTTGAGGAGGTGTTCGGTGGCGAGGGCGAACCGGCGGCGCCAGCCGGCGGACATCGCCGGCACGGTGCGCGCCCACAGGTCGGCGAGGCCCGCCTCGACCGGGTTCCCCGGTTCGGGAACGGGGGCCGCCGGGTCGAGCGGCATGAACAGCGGCAGCCGGTCCAGATGGGCCTTGCCGGCGGCGCGGTCCTGGGTGCGTTTGAACTTCTCCAGGAAGTGGTCGTCGAAGAAGAAGACCCACACGTACCAGTCGGTGATGAGCGAGAGGGCGGGTCCGTCGCAGTCGGGATGGGTGTAGGCGCAGAGCAGGCCGTAGTCGTGCGCGTCGAGGTCGGCCTGCTCCCAGACCCCGCTGCCCTCCAGCATGCCCATCTCGCGCGCCCACCCGGTCGAGTGGGCGCGGGCCTCGTCGACATGCGGGTTGAGCCGCGCGGGATGCGGCAGGTAGAAGTGCGGGAGTTCGAACGGCTGCGTCATGGCCGGGGGCTACCCGCGGCCCGGTGGCGGCATCCACCGGGCCCCGCATGATCACACCATCGCGTGAACCGTGCCCCGTACGGGAGTTGCGGACCCTATGTCCGGACCTGGATCAGCGCGTGGGTGCCGCCGGTGCGCCAGCGCTGCCCCTCCGCCGCGACCAGCGCCGCCTCGGTGTCTGCGGTCAGTCCGGTGATCACGTCGGACTTCAGGGTGCGCAGGGCGGCGACCGGGCCCGGGAAGTAACCGGTGACCTCCGTGAAGGGTGTGGTCGGGGGCCAGTACCGGTCGCCCACGAGACGGCGGTAGTTGAGGTCGCCCTTGACGACGGTGAGCGCGGCGGCCGCGAAGTCCGCGCGGAGGTCGTCCGGCATGTCCGTGTACGGCAGCGGCGAGCAGGAGAACGGGTGGGCGCGGAGGGTGAGCCGGCCGTCGGTGAGCGCGGTCCACAGGCCGCGCCCGTACTCGGCCGCCGCGCCCTCGGCGCCGGTGAGCCGGCGCACCGCGTCGACGACGTCGGCGGTGGTGGCGTCGGAGACGTAGTACGGGTACGGCTTGACGTGCAGCACCGCCCGGGCGATACGGCCGTGGGCCAGCAGGTGGGCGACGAGCAGGAGGTCCGGGACGAGTTCGCGGCCCGCGTTGTCGGCGACCAGGCACAGCGTGCCGGTGCCGGAGGCGCCGAGCAGCGGCCACAGGCGTTCGCCGTCGTCGGCCACCAGGGCGGGTACGGCGGCCGCCTCCTCGGCGCCCTCGGCGGACAGCCGGAAGCCGAGGTCGGCGCGGTTGCCCCACAGGGAGCCGTGCAGCAGGGCGCGGGCCCGTTCGTCCTCCGGCTGCCGGGCGAGGTCGTCGAGCACGGCCAGTTCCTCGTCCGTGGCGGGCGAGTCGAGTTCGGCGAGCTTGGACGGGCGGAACGGGTCGATGCCCTGCCAGGGGCCGGGGGCGAAGTAGCCCACCGCGTGCAGCAGCCGGCGGTAGAACCAGCTCTCGGACCACAGCCACGGCACGTCGTACCAGGAGCGGCCGGCGTAGGTGTCCGCCCCCCATGCCTCCCAGTCGCGCCGGTCGTGCGCGTCGGCGGGGAGGGGTTCGATCGTGCCCGCGGTGCAGTCGGCGAGCAGCGCGTCGAGCGCGCGGTGCTGCTCGGGCCCGTACGGGAAGGCCTCGCGCACCTGCCGGATGATGGCGGGGTGCCGCTCGGCCAGCACGCTGTGGGGGAAGGTGCCGGGCTCGTCGGCGACGATCACGGGCGCGGTGGGGTGGTCGGACATGCGGCTCACCGTAACGCGCGCGGGTCGTCCGCGCCGTGGGTCACACCGGTGCGATCTCCCGCTCCAGCCGTGCGGCCAGGCTGAGATAGCGGGCGCGCCGGGTGACGGGGACCAGGCCCCGGATGAGGATCTGCCACATCTCGGCCGTGCGGCGGGGCTGCCGGGCGACGGATTCACGGGAGCGGCCGACGACGCGGGTGCCGACGAAGAAGCAGACCAGGGAGTGCGCCACGACGTCGATGTCGACGTCCGGGTGGACGTCGGACTCCCTGACGGCGCCCATGAGCCGGGCCGCGACGATGTCCAGCCACTCGGTGAAGGGATGGCTCAGCGGGGGGCGCGGCCGGGTGCCTCCGGTGGCGAGCCGCAGTCCGGCCCGCAGGACGGGGTCCTCGGCCGACATCCTGGCTATGCCGAAGGTGAGGCGCATCAGCGCCTCCAGGGAGGTGTGCCCCCGGACCTCGGTGTCCCGGGCCAGCCGGCGGCTGGTCGCGGACTGGAGCTCCAGGATGGCGTGGGCGAGGTCCTCCTTCGCGGCGAAGTGGAAGTAGAGGGCCCCCTTGGTGACCTGGGCGTGCTCGACGATGTCGCTGAGACTGGTCGATTCATAGCCCTGTCGGTCGAACAGCTCGGCGGCGGCCGTGATGATCGTCGCACGGGTCTGCTCGGCGCGTACCTGCCTCGCCATCGCCTGAACTCCTGAGCCGGAAAGGAACGGGTCGTGCTGTTTGTTTTCACGTTTGGCACACGATATCTCACGATGCGGCCGCGTTCACCACGTGAACAGCCCAAGGGACTTGGGCATATCGGCCATAACGAACGAGCCCCTCCAAAGAAAACAGCACGTCCGGTATCTAAGTGTGTCAGGTGCCGGGGAAAAAGAGAACGGCGGGCCGACCGGTGCCCGTCCGCACCGGTCGGCCCGCCTTTTCGGGGGTGGATCAGAAGGTCAGCTGCCAGCCGTTGAGCCGGCCGGTGTCGTAGGACGCCGTGTCCTGCACCCGCAGCCTCCAGATGCCGTTCGCGGTCTCGGCGGACGCGTTCACCGTGTAGGTGGTCCGCACGTCGTCCGCGGAGTCCGAGGAACCGGCGGACTTCAGGCGGTACACCGAGCCGTCCGGCGCCACCAGGTCGACGACCAGGTCACCGCGGTAGGTGTGGGTGATGTCCACGCCCACCTGGAGGGCGGACGGCGCGTTGCCGCTGCGGCCGCCGACCGTGATCGGCGACTCGACCGCGGAGCCGTTGTCCGGGATGGCGACGGCGGTGGTGCTGGAGTACGTGGAGCCGGTGGACGTACCGCCCTTGACGGCCTGGACGGTCTTGGCGGCGTCCGCCAGGCCCGCGCCGCAGCCGCCGGAGCAGGTGCCGGGCAGCGCACGGGCGTTGGACTTGATCACCGACTCGATCCGGTCCGGGGTGAGGGCGGGGGCGGCCGACTTCATCAGCGCGGCGAGGCCCGCGATGTGCGGGGTGGCCATGCTGGTGCCCTGGTAGTAGGCGTAGTTCTCGGTCGACGGGGTGCGGGTGCCGGAGTTCAGCGTGGACAGGATGCCGTTGGCCGCGGTCGCGGTCTCACCGCCGGGCGCGGCGATGTCCACGGTCGTGCCGTAGTTGGAGTAGGAGGCGCGGTTTCCGGAGCGGTCGGTGGCGGCGACGGTGATGACGTTGCCGCAGTTCGCCGGGGAGGAGTTGGCGGCGTTCTGGTTCTCGTTGCCGGCCGCGACGACCACCGTGGTGCCCCGGCTCACGGCGCCGTTGATGGCGCTCTGGGTGGCGGTGGAGCAGGCGCCGCCCCCGCCGAGGCTCATGTTGATCACCTTGGCGACGTCGGCGTTGGCGGGCACGCCGGAGACGGCGCCGCCGGACGCCCAGGTGATGGCGTCGATGATGTCGGAGTCGTAGCCGCCGCACTTGCCGAGCACCCGCACCGGGGAGATCTTCGCGCCGTACGCGACGCCGGCGACGCCCTTGCCGTTGTCGGTGGCCGCGGCGATGGTGCCCGCGACATGGGTGCCGTGCCAGGAGGAACCGCCGCCGGTCGCCTGGCCGCACTCGCCGGCGGCGTACCAGTCGCCCGGGTCCGCCGGGTCGCCGTCGCGGCCGTTGCCGTCGACGGAGACGGCGGTGTCGGAGATGAAGTCGTAGCCGCCGACGATGTTCGCGGCGAGGTCGGAGTGGGTGACGTACCCGGTGTCGATGACGGCGACGGTGACGCCGCTGCCGGTGGCGAGGTCCCAGGCCCCCGGCACCCGCATGCCGGCGGTGGTCTCGAACAGGTCCCACTGCTTGCCGTACTCGGTGTCGTTCGGGGTGGCCAGCGGCTTGTTGAGGCGGTCCGGTACGACGTAGGCGACCTGCGGGTCGGCCCGGTACGCGGCGACGACGCCGGCGACGTCCGCCGTGGTGGGCTCGGTGCCCAGGCCGACGAGGGCGGCGCCGGTGCCGAGGCGGCGCCGGAAGTCGACGTCCTCGCCGGCCTCCTCGCCCTTGGTGGCGGCGTCCGCGGCGGCGGCCTCGTCCGACTTCGCCTCGGCGGCACCGGACTTGTAGCCGACGATGAGCCGTTCGGCCGGGGTGCCCGGGGCGGCCTCGGTGCGGGCCGCGGGGGCGGCCGGCGCCTCGGAGGGGGTGTCCTGGGCGGCGGCGGCCTGGGCGGACGCGGCCGTCAGCAGGGCGGCGGAGAGCGCGGCGACGGATATCAGCTTCCGTCTCGGGGAGGAGCCGTGGGGAGAGCTCGAGGAGGTGCGCAAGGGTGTGCCTTTCGTGCCGGGACTCCGGGCAGCGCGGAGTGTGGGGAGAGGAATCGATTCGCCTCGTCGTCGAAGCGGCGTGGGGTGAATCGAGGTGCGGCGGATCGGCCGGCCGGGCGCGAGCAGCCGACCGTCCGGGGTGTCCGGCGGGCCGACCGCGGTCGAACGATAGGCAGCGCGCGGGCTGCCCGGATACGGGGGAAACCCTCGATCCGGCCGGGAACCCACCCTCGCCGGAAGGCGGTTGACCGGGAACGGACCGCTATGCCCGCATCGCCGCGGAGGCGAACGCGCCAGGTGTCCGCCCGGTGGTGCGCGGAGGGCTCCCGGCGTTCCCCGCGCGCCGGCGCGTTCCGCGCGGATCCGACGGGCCCGGCCGCGGCCCGGCGGGGCCGCTCACCCGGCCCGGCCCGCCCGGGGAGCCGTCCGCCGAGGTGACGGACCCGTACCGGCGGACGGCGCCCACCGGTGCCGGACCGGACGGAACGTCATGCGCGGTACGGCGGGACGGCGGTGCTCCGGACGCGTACCGCGCGTGCCGGGACGGGGTGTTCCCGGGAGGAGGCCGCACCCGTGGGACCGGCGCCGGGGAGTCAGGCGCCCTCGTCACCGTCCCGGGGCCCTCCGCCCCGCTGCTCGCGGGCGGGAGCCGGAGCCGCTCCGTACCGTCCATACGGTTCGGCGGCGGGAGACGGCCGCACCGTACTCACCGTTCATCACAATGCGGCAGCATCGCCTCACTTCGCGTGGCTGTTCACTTGACGACCGGTGGTCCCACAGGGTTGGCTCCGGGCCAGTGAGAGTCACCCGTTCGGCGCATGCCCTCCGCGGTTCCGTCGGTACTCTCCCCCCTGCTCTTGCTCGGCCGCACAGCGAGGTCCGTACCCCTCATGAACACTCGTCCCCCGTCCCGCCGCCTTCAAAGACGCCGCCTGGCGGCGCTGGCAGCCGCCGTCGGTCTGCTGGCGACCGGCTGCTCGGCCTTCGGCTCGGCCGACGACTCCTCGGACTCCGCCGGCGCGGGCGCCTCCGGCGCCGGACGGATCAGGGTCGCGATGGTCACCCACGGCAGCGAGGACGACGCCTTCTGGGACCGGGTGCAGAAGGGTGCCGAGGCGGCGGCCGCCAAGGACGGCATCGAGCTGACCTACCTGAGCGACCCGGACCCGGCGGGGCAGGCCGCGCTGGTCCGCGAGGCGATCCGCGACGGTGTCGACGGCATCGCGCTGACGCTGGCCAAGCCGGCGGCCATGAAGGGCCCGGTCAACGAGGCACGGGCCGCGGACATCCCCGTGGTCGGGCTCAACTCCGGCATCGACGCCTGGAAGTCGGCGGGGCTGCTGGAGTTCTTCGGCCAGGACGAGAGCGTGGCCGGCCGGGCCGTCGGCGAGAAGCTGGACGAGCTGAAGGCCGAGCACGCCCTGTGCGTCGTCCACGAGCGCGGCAACGTCGCCCTGGAGGCCCGCTGCGCCGGCGTGAAGAAGGCGTTCGGCGGGACGACCGAGAACCTCTACGTGGACGGCACCGACATGCGCGCCGTCTCCGGCATCATCAGCGCCCGGCTGCGGCAGGACCCGACCATCGACGAGGTCGTCACCAACGGGGCGGACTTCGCGCTCACCGCGGTCGAGGCCGTCTCGGAGGCGGACAGCGAGGCCGACGTCGCCACCTTCGACCTCAACGAGGACCTGGTGGACGCCGTGCGCGGCGGCAACGTCCAGTTCGCCGTCGACCAGCAGCCCTATCTGCAGGGCTACCTCGCCGTCGACGCGCTGTGGCTGTACCGGACCAACGGCAACATCAGCGGCGGCGGGGTCGCGCCCGTGCTCACCGGGCCGGCGTTCGTCACGAAGGCCAACGCGGCCTCGGTCGCCGGGTTCGCCGCCGACGGAACCCGCTGACGGGCCCGCCCGTGCGCACTTCCCCCACCATCCGACCGCTCTAGGACCACGATGTCTCCACGGACAGGTGCCCGGCGCCGTCTCGGCTCCATACGTCTCTCGCTGTTCCTCCTCGCCCTGGTGCCCAGTGTCACCCTCGCCGGCATGTGGGGCCTGACGACGATCCAGATGTTCTCCGAGGGCCTGCAACTGCGTTCCCAGACGGGACTGAGCCGGTCGACCGGTGCGATGGGCACGCACGCCGCGCTCGCGCTGCAGCAGGAGCGCAGACTGACCGCCGCGTGGCTGGCCGAACCGGACACCCCCCGGACCGCCCTCGGGGCCCAGCGCGAGAAGACCGACGCGGCGGTGGCGAAGCTGGTCGGTCAGGCGGACGCGATCGCCGAGGCGCCGGCGCGCGTCTCGGACCGCCTGTACGGGGTGCTCGGCTCGGTGGGCAGCCTGGAGTACTACCGGGACCAGGTGGACCGGCCCAGCGACATCACCGCCGAGCAGGCGCTCGACCAGTACACCTCGATCATCGACGACCAGATCCACGCCTTCCAGGAACTCTCCCAGGTCGACGACGGGGACCTGACCTCCCAGGCCCAGCCGCTGATCGCGCTGGAGCACGCGGCGGAGCTGGTCTCCGAGGAGGACGCGCGGCTCACCCTCGCCTGGCCCTCCGGGCGCATGGACACGCAGGACTGGAGCGAGTTCGCGGAGCTGGTGCACACCCGCCGCTGGCTGGTCGAGGACCAGATCATCCCCTCCCTGCGCGGCGAGACCAAGGCGCAGACCGAGCAGATCCTGCGGAGTTCCGAGTGGCGCGCCCTGGAGGCGGTCGAGGACCAGGTGCTCGCGACCCCGCCCACGGGCAGGAGGAGCAGCGTCGAACTGCCGGACCTGCGGGAGCGGTGGGACGACGCCATGGACCGGGTCTCCCCGCAGTACGCCGCCATGATCCGCCAGCAGACCGACGCGCTGCTCACCCGCAGCGCCGACGAGGCCCGCAGCCTGCTGCTGACGGCCGCCTCGCTGAGCGCCGGCGGACTGCTCGCGCTGCTGCTGTGCGTCGGCCTGTCCTGGCGCATCACCCGCTCGCTGTCCCGCCGGCTGCGCGGTCTGCGGGTGGCCACCCTCGGCCTGGCCGAGGAGCGGCTGCCCGACGTGGTGGCCCGGCTGGAGCGGGGCGAGAAGGTCGACGCGGAGTCGGCGACGACCCCACTGGACTACGGCCACGACGAACTGGGCCAGGTCGCCCAGGCGTTCAACGCCGCGCAGCGCACGGCCGTGCACACCGCGGTCGAACTCGCCGACACCCGGCGCGGTTTCCAGAAGGTCATCCTCGGCATCGCGCGGCAGAGCCAGAACCTGGTCAACCTCCAGCTCAGCAAGCTCGACGCGCTGGAGCGCCGGCACACCGACCCCGAGGTCCTCAAGGGCCTGTACGAACTGGACTCCACCGCCAGCCAGTTGCGCCGGTACGAGGAGAACCTGGTCATCGTCAGCGGTGAGCGTCCCGGCCGTTCCTGGAGCGAACCGGTCGCGCTGATCGACATCGTGCGCAGTGCCGTCGGAGAGGTCGCCGAGTACCAGCGGGTGGAGGTGCTCACCGAGGAGGAGGTGTCGCTCGCCCCGCCCGCGGTGGCCGACGTCATCCATCTGCTGGCCGAGCTGATCGACAACGCGACGGTGTACTCGCCGGCCCCGAGCCCCGTCGGGGTGCGGGCGGCGATGGTGGCCAAGGGCCTCGCCGTCGAGATCGAGGACCGGGGCCTCGGCATGTCGGACGACGACTACGCCTCCCTGAACGCCCAGTTGGCCAGGGCTCCGCAGTTCGACGTGGTGGCGCTCGCCGACGACCTCCGGCTCGGCATGTTCGTGATCTCCCAGCTCGCGCACCGGCACGGCATCTCCGTGACCCTGCGTCCCTCGCCGTACGGCGGGACGACGGCGATCGTGCTGATCCCGCACGAGATCGTGGTGCGGGACGTGCCGTCCGGCGGTGACCGGCGGGAAACGCCCACCGAGGTCGCGCGGGACCGGGCCGACGACCGGCGCGAGGAGACCGCGGCGCCCCGGCCGGCGCCCGCCGCCCGTACCGTCCCCGCGCCGGCCGCGGCGGCGCCCGCACCCCGCCGGGACGGGCTCACCCCGCTCCCCCGCCGGGTGCCGCAGACCAGTCTGGCCGCCGAACTCCGCGAGGAGTCCGTGCCGGACGCCGAGGACGACTCGGGCTTCACCGCGGAACATGCCGCCTCCTCCCTCGCCGGCTTCCAGCGCGGCACGTCCCAGGCGCGGGACGACGACACCGACGAGGCCGGGCCGCCGGACGACGCGGACGGGACGGCCGCACCGGCGCGCGTTCCCGCCGGGCTCCCGACTCCGCACGCCGACCGCCGACCGCCGACCGCTTACGAAGGAACACCGTCATGACACGCCCCATCCCCGCCACCCACACCCAGCTGGACCAGCTGCTGACCGGACTCGTCGAGCGGGTCGCCGACGTGAACCAGGCCGTGGTGCTCTCCGAGGACGGGCTGGTGGTGAGCAAGTCCACCGGCTTCCTGCGGGACGACGCGGAACGCCTGGCGGCGACCGCGTCCGGCCTGATGAGCCTCAGCAAGGGCGTCAGCATGGACTTCCGCGGCGGCCCGGTGCGCCAGGCGCTCATCGAGATGGCGCACAGCTACCTGATCCTCACCTCGGCCGGTCCCGGCGCCCATCTGGTCGTGCTGACCGGTCCGGGCGCGGACGTCGGCGTGGTGGCGTACCAGATGAACATGCTGGTGAAGAAGATCGGCGAGCACCTCAGCGCGGCCCCGCGGGACATCGCCGGGCCGGCCGTCGACCCCGGCGTGTGAGGTGGGCGGAAGCGACTCGGCGGGCCGGCTCGTACGGCCGTTCACCCTGACCGGTGGCCGGACCCGGCCCAGCCGCGCCGACTTCACGCTCATCACGACGGTGACGGCGGCGGATCCGCAGCCCGAGGGGGCGGCCCGGCCGCAGCCCGAGCACGTCCGGATCCTGCGGATGTGCGCCGAGCCGGTGGCGGTCGCCGAGCTCGCCGCGCGTCTCGACCTTCCCATGAGCGTGGTCGTCATCATGCTGTGCGACCTGCTGGAGGCGGGCCGGATCACCGTCCGCCCGCCGCACCCCGTCGACCGCACCACTGTGGACCTGGATCTGCTGCAGAAAGTGAGGGAGGGCCTTGGCCGGCTCTGACACCACCGCCCGGGCATCCGCGGCGCGTCCGGCACCCGACACGGTCAAGATCCTGATCGCCGGTGGCTTCGGCGTGGGCAAGACGACCATGGTCGGCTCGGTCAGCGAGATCGTCCCGCTGCGCACCGAGGAGCCGCTGACCATGGCGGGTCTGGACGTCGACGACCTGAACGGCGTCGAGGAGAAGCGGGCCACCACGGTCGCCCTGGACTTCGGCCGGATCTCCGTCTCGGACGACCTCGTGCTGTACCTCTTCGGCACGCCGGGGCAGCAGCGGTTCTGGTTCATGTGGAACGACCTGGCCGTCGGCGCCCTGGGCGCGGTGGTGCTGGTGGACGTGCGCAGGCCCAGGACCAGCTTCGCCGCGATCGACTTCTTCGAGCGCCGGGGCATCCCGTTCGTGATCGCCGTCAACGGCTTCCACGGGGAGCACCCGTACCCGGTCGAGGACATCCGTGAGGCGCTGACGCTGCCGGACGGCGTGCCGGTGCTGCTGTGCGACGCGCGGGAGCGGGAGTCGTGCCGGGACGTGCTGATCGCGCTGATCGACCGGCTGATCGCGCAGGCGGTCCCGGCGCCGTGAACGGCCCGTGGGGTGCGGCCCGTTCGCCGCACCCCGTGCGGGGTCAGTCCAGGCCGGCCGACTTCAGCCAGGCCTTCGCCACGTCCAGCGGGTCCTTCTTCTCCAGCTGCACCTGGGCGTCCAGGTCGAGGAGGGTCTCGGTGTCGAGCTTCGCGGAGACCGCGTTCAGCGCCTCCACGCCCTCCTGCGGCAGCCCCTCCTTGCGGACCAGCGGGGTGACGTTGGCGAAGCCGAAGAGGTTCTCCGGGTCCTTCAGGACGACGAACTTCTCCTTGACTATGGTCGGGTCCGTGGTGAAGACGTCCGCGGCCTGGACCTCGTTCCTGCTGAGCGCCGCCTGGGTGAGCGGGCCGCCCGCGTCGAGCGCCTTGAACGACTTGAACTTCAGTCCGTAGACGGTCTCCAGGCCCTTCAGCCCCTGCTGCCGGGTCTGGAACTCGGGCGAGCCGCCGATCACCATCTCCGGCGCCGTGTCCTTGAGGTCGGCGAGGGTCGACCCGGCGGTGAGGCCGTACTTCTCCGCCGTCTCCGCGTTGACGCCGATGGAGTCCTTGTCCTCGGCCGGCGACGACTCCAGCAGCGTCAGCGACTTGTCCAGCTCGGCCCTGGCGGCCTCGTTCACGGCGTCCGCCGAGCCCTGCTCCGCATCGGGGTCGAGGTAGGCGAGGAGGGAGCCGTTGTACTCCGGCAGGACCGTGATGGAGCCGTTCTTCATCAGGCCGTACGTCGTCTCACGGCTGCCGATGTTGTGCTTGTAGGTGACCTTGAGGCCCTTCGCCCGGAGCGCCTCGCCGTAGATGTCGGCGAGCAGGGTGCTCTCGGCGAAGTTGTTCGAGCCGACGACGACGGTGCCGGCCTCGGCCTTCTCGCCGCCGAGGGGGTTGTCCGGGGTCTCGTCGGAGGAGGAACAGCCCGCGAGCAGCGCCGCCGCGGCGGTGAGCAGGGCGGCCGCCGCGCCGGTGTGCCTCGTCCTGGACCTGCTGCTCTTCGCGGTAGGAGTCATTCGCCGATCCAATCCAGCCGTTCACGGTGAGTCAAGAACGTCCGGGTCACGTTTGCCGTACATCTGACCGGACGTCAGCGCCTGCGCACTCCGGGGGAGACCACCAGCCGTCCCGCCGCCCAGAAGACCACGAGGGTGAGCAGCGCCAGGACGGCCACCAGCGTGGCGCCGCCGACCACCTTCTCGTAGTCGCGCTGGTAGAGCCCGTCGATGATGTACCGGCCGAGTCCGCCGAGACTGACGTAGGCGGCGATGGTGGCCGTCGACACGATCTGGATGGCCGCGGAGCGCAGGCCGCTGAGGATCAGCGGGAGCGCCACGGGCACCTCGACCTGGAAGAGGACCCGCGACTCGTGCATGCCCATGCCCCTGGCGGCGTCCACCGGGGCGGGGTCCACGGAGCGGACCGCCTCGTAGGTGGTCACCAGGATCGGCGGGACGGCCAGCACGACCAGCGGGATCATGACGGGCAGCAGACCGAAGCCGATCAGCAGCACGGCCAGCACCAGCAGGCCGAAACTGGGCAGGGCGCGGGCGGCGTTGGCGAGGAAGGCGAGCGCGTTGCCGCCGCGTCCGGTGTGGCCGGTCAGCAGACCGACGGGCAGCCCGATCGCGGCGGCCGCGGCGAGGGCCAGCACCGAGTACTGGAGGTGCTCCCGGAAGCGCTGCGGGATGCCGTCGTAGCCGTGCCAGTGGGCGCTGTCGCTGAAGAAGGCGTCGACGAAGGTGAGGACGTTCACCGGACCGCTCCCTCCGGGGTGGTCTCCGCCCGCCGCGCGGCGGGCTCCGGGCGGGTGCCGCCGCGCGGCATCCACGGCGTCAGCAGCACCCGCAGCACGACCAGCAGGGCGTCGCAGGCGATCGCCAGGACGGCCATCGTGACCACGGCGTTCACCGCGAGTTCGGGCCGGTCGTACTTCTGCGCGGCGGCGAGCAGGTTGCCGAGGGCGCCCTGGTTGCCGATCAGGGCGCCGACACTGACCAGGGAGATGCTGGACGCGGTGGCGACCCGGAGCCCGGCGATGACGGCGGGCGCCGCGATCGGCAACTGGACCTGGAGGTAACGGCGTACGGGGCCGAAGCCCATGGCGGTGGCCGCGGCGATGGTCTCGTCCGGCACCGAGCGCACGCCGTCGACGACGGCCGGGACCAGGACGACCAGGCTGTACAGGGCCAGCGGGATCATCACGGTGAGTTCGGTCTGGCCGGTGTAGTCGATGAGGACGACGAAGAACGCCAGGGAGGGGACGGCGTACAGCACGGTCGTCAGGCCGAGCACGGGCGGGTACAGCCAGCGGAAGCGCCCGCACAGCTGCGCGATCGGCAGCGCGAGGAGCAGTCCGGCGGCCACCGGCAGCAGGGCCTCCCTCATGTGCAGTCCGATCAGCCCGGCCCAGCTGTGCTGGAGGTCGCTGGGGATGTCGAAGAAGCCGGTCATCCCGCGACCTTCTCCCCGCCCACGCGACCGGCCGCGTGGGCGGTGCGGATGGCCTCGCCGATGGCCTGCTGGGAGACGACGCCGGTCACCCGGCCGCCGTCGTCCACGGCGACCGCCCAGCCGACGGGTGAGAGCACGGCGCGGTCGAGGACGGCCCGCAGGGAGTCGGTCCCGGGCACGAACGGCCGCCCGTACGGCAGCAGTCGGTCGGTCCTGACGTCCCCAGCGGTCAGCTCCTCGCGGGCGGCCCAGCCGAGCGGGCGGCCGTCGGGGTCGGTGACCAGGAGGTGGGGGGCCTCGGTGGCGGCGATCCGGCCGGCGGTGGCGTCGGCCGGGATCACGGCGTCGGTGGTCAGCTCCAGTGCGGTGGAGGGGAAGAAGGACAGCCGCCGGATGCCGCGGTCGGCGCCGAGGAAGTCCTCGACGAAGCCGTCCGCGGGGTTCGACAGCAGTTCGGCGGGCGGCGCGTACTGGGCGAGCCGGCCGCCCTCGCGCAGCACGGCGACCATGGTGCCCAGTTTGACCGCCTCGTCGATGTCGTGGGTGACGAAGACGATGGTCTTGCCCAGCTCGTCCTGGATGCGCAGGAGTTCGTCCTGCAGCCCCTTGCGCACCACGGGGTCGACGGCGGAGAACGGCTCGTCCATCAGCAGCACCGGCGGATCCGCGGCGAGCGCCCGCGCCACGCCGACGCGCTGCTGCTGGCCGCCGGAGAGCTGGTACGGGTACCGCTCGGCCAGCGAGGGGTCCAGGCCCACCCGCTCCATCAGCTCCGCCGCCCGTTCCCGGGCCCGCTGCCTGCCCCAGCCGAGCAGGCGGGGCACGGTGGCGATGTTGTCGACGATCGTGCGGTGCTGGAAGAGCCCGGCGTTCTGGATGACGTACCCCATGGACCGGCGCAGTGCGGTGACCGGCTGCCGCCGGGTGTCCTCACCGTCGAGGAGGATCGTTCCCTCGGTGGGTTCGACCATCCGGTTGATCATGCGGAGGGTGGTCGTCTTGCCGCATCCCGAGGGTCCGACGAGGACGGTGATCGAGCGGTCGGGGATCTCCAGCGACAGCCGGTCGACCGCCACCGTGCCGTCCGGGTACCGCTTCGTGACTGAATCGATCCGTATCAAGACGCGGAACACCCTTCCGGTGGACGGACGGTACTGGCCTGGGCCTGACGGTCTGACGCCGGTCGAGTCTAAACGGCGCCCCCGGCAAGCGCCTTGAAGCGCCGGACACCCGTGTCGCCGGGGGCACGGGCGCCGGGAAACGCTCGGGGGGCGCTGCGGTGCCGCGCGGGACGGGCGGTCATGCCGCCTCCCCCGCCGCGTCCGCCGCCGGGAAGCCCGGGGACCGCAGGACCCGGCGGTCCGCCGTCACGGCGAAGACCTCGCAGCCGGGGCGGGCGGCGGCCCATGCGACGCCCTCCGGGCCCAGGGCGTAGGCCGCGGTGGCGACCGCGTCCGCCCGGGTCAGGGTGGGGGCGGTGACGGTCAGGGCGAGCAGGCCGGTCGCCGGGCGGCCGGTGCGCCCGTCGACGATGTGGTCGCCGCGTTCGTAGCGCGCGGAGGTCGCGACCGCGCCGTCGGTGAGCTCCAGGACGGTGCACAGCCGGTCGGCGTGTTCCGGGTGCCGTACGCCCACCCGCCACGGCCCGCCCGCGGCGACCACGTCCCCGCCGGCGTTGAGGCAGAACCGCCGCGCTCCCGCCGCCCGCAGCAGCTCGGCGCCCTTCTGCACCGACCAGCCCTTCACCACCGCGCACGGATCGAGGCGCCGCCCCGGCAGCCGCACGTCGAACGCGCCCCCGGTGGCGATCCGGTACCGCTCGCACAGGTCGAGGATCCCGGTCAGCTCGGGGCTGATCCGGTCCGGGCCCAGCTCGCCCCGGTCCAGGCGGGAGACCTCGCTGTCCTCGTGGAACGGGCTGAAGCGGGCGTCGGCCTCGCGCAGCCAGGCGAAGAGGCCGTCCGCCGCGGACTCCCCGAACCCCTCGTCGTCGACGCGCAGTGACACCGGGAAGCCCATGACGTGTTCGACGCGCCGCATCTCAGGAGCCCTGCGCGTCGAGGGCGGCCTGCAGCGACTCGCGGTAGCCGTCGCTGGTGACGGTGGCGCCGGAGACCGTGTCGACGTCGGCGCTCTGTGCCTCCAGTGTCTCCTCGATCAGCACCGGTACGGCGGCCGTGGTCTGCGGGTGGTCCGGCTGCCGGAGCATCCGCACCGCGCTGATGCGGTCGCCGTCGAGGGTGACCTCGACCTGGACGGGGCCCTTCTCGGTGTCGACGGTGGGGCCGGCCACCACCCGGGTGGTGCTGCCCGGGGAGCCCGGGGACGCGGACACCGAGGGGGCGGGCGCGGGTCCGGCGACCGCGGGCTCCGGGGCGGACGGGGTGTAGCGCCAGACCGGGACCAGTCCGGCCACGGTCAGGGCCAGGACGGGCAGTGCTCGTTTCACGGTGTTCTCCTCGTTCCCTGCGTTCCCTGCGTTCCCGTCGTTCCCTGCGTTCCCGTCGTTCGCCCCGCGTCCGTCATCCGGCCAGGCTGAAGCGCTCGTAGTGGATCTGCCGCTTCGGTACGCCCAGTTCGCGCAGGCCGCGCAGGACCGCGGTGGTCATGCCGGGCGGGCCGCAGACGTAGACGTCCCGGCCGGTGAGGTCGGGGACCAGGCGGGACAGCTCGCCGGGGGCGAGCCGGTCCGGTACGGGCGGGCCGGTGATCAGGTGGAGTTCGGCGCCCTTGGCGAGGGCGAGTTCGCGCAGTTCGTCGTGGAGCACGGCGTCGGCCTCCGTGCTCACGCGGTAGAGGACGACGGCGTGGCCGTCCAGCTCCTCCAGCAGGGCCCGGATCGGGGTGACGCCCACGCCGCCGGCGATGAGCAGGGCGTCCGGGCGGGTGCGGTGCAGGGTGGTGAAGGCGCCGTAGGGGCCCTCGGCGAAGACGCGGGTGCCGGGCTTCAGGTGGCGCAGGGCCGCGCTGCCGTCGCCGGCCGCCTTCACGGTGAGCCGCAGGGTGCGGCCGTCGGGCGCGGCGGACAGGGAGAACGGGTTCGCCTGCCACCAGCGGTCCTTCGTCAGGAACCGCCACAGGAAGAACTGGCCGGCGCGGGCGGGCAGCCGGTCCAGGTCACGGCCGGTGATGTGGACGGAGACCACGTGGTCGTTCTCGGGGACGACGGCCGTGACCCGCAGCCGGTGGCGCAGGTTCCGCCAGAGCGGGAGGACCAGCCGGCCGGCGAACACCGCGGCGAGAGCGGCGCCCCACAGTCCGTACCAGTAGGCGGTGGCGGCCGTCGAGGCGGTGAAGGTGGAGCCGACGGCGACCTGGTGGGTGAAGGCCAGCACCACGGCGACGTAGGTGTAGAGGTGGATGAAGTGCCAGGTCTCGTAGGCGAGGCGGCGCCGGGCGCGGCGGGCGGAGACCGCGCCGACGACGAGGATCAGCGCCAGCGCGACGACCGCGCGCAGCACGCCCTCGACGGTCTCGGCGAGGTCGACGAGCTGGTTCACCGGGTCCATCGAGGACATCTCGGCGTAGCCGAAGGTGATGAAGACGGCGTGGCCGAGGAGCGTCCACAGCAGTCCGAAGCCGACCCGGCGGTGCCACAGGGTCAGCCGGTCCATGCCGATCCGGCGGTCCAGCCAGGGCAGCCGGGCCACCAGCAGCAGCTGGAGCGCCATCAGCAGGGCGGCGTACAGGCCGGTGAGGCGGCCGAGTACGACGAGGGCGTTGGCGCCGAAGCCCGCCTGGACGAAGAGGACGGCCACCACCAGCGCGTTCGCGGCGGACAGGGCGTACAGGCCGATGCGCGCCGCCGCTCCGGGGCGTCGCCTCGCGGTGGGGGGTGCGGGAGGCGGGTGGACAGCTGTCACGCCGGAAACTCCTTGATCGGGTCCTGTAGGACACCGAGCTTGGTCACAGACGCTGTCGATTCCCTGTCGGTCGACTTTCAGGTTTTTATCGATCAGGACGCGGTGGTGCACCGCCTCTGGCGCCGGAGGCGGTGTGCCGCAGTATGGGCGGGTGGAAAAAGTACGACTCCTCGTCGTGGACGACGACCCGCCGATAGCCGACCTGGTGGCGACGGTCGCCCGCTACGAGGGCTGGGAGGCGGTCACCGCCAACTCGGGTGAGGAGGCGCTGCGCCGCGCCGCCGGGTTCCGCCCGGACATCGTGGTGCTCGACCTGATGCTGCCGGACGTCGACGGCTTCGGCGTCCTGGACCGGCTGCGGCGTTCCGGGACGATGGTGCCGGTGGTGTTCCTCACCGCCCGGGACGGGGTCGCCGACCGGGTGGCGGGGCTGACCCGGGGCGGGGACGACTACCTGGTCAAGCCGTTCGCCGTGGAGGAGCTGATGGCCCGGCTGCGGACGGTGCTGCGGCGCAGCGCGGGGCCGGGGTACCGGCGGTCGGTGCTGCGGGTGGCGGACCTGACGATGGACGAGGACACCCGCGAGGTGCGGCGCGGCGAGCGGCTGCTGTCGCTGACGCCGACCGAGTACGAGGTGCTGCGCTATCTGATGCGGCGCTCGCCCACCGTGCTGACCAAGGCGCAGATCCTGGACCACGTGTGGGAGTACGGCTTCGGGGGCCGTTCCAACGTGGTGGAGCTGGTGGTGAGCCGGCTGCGGCGCAAGCTGGACGACACCGGTGCGCCGCTGATCCAGACGGTGCGGGGCTTCGGGTACGTGATCCGGCAGGCCGCCGAGTGAGGGCGGTCGTCCGGCGGCCGCGGGAGACGTACCGGCGGATGCGCCTGGGCACCCGGCTGGCGCTGGGCCTCGGGGTGCTGTCGCTGGCGGTGTTCGCGGTCGTCGGCACCGCGCTCACCACGTCCATGCACGACTATCTGGAGCGGCAGCTGGGCGACCAGCTGAAGCTGATCCAGGCCGTGCAGGCCAAGGACGCCGCGGCGCACGGCACGGTCCGGCGGAAGCCGTACTACGGCTGGTACACGGCGGTGTACGACGTCTCCGGCGACGCCGTCACCCTGCGCAGGCCCTCCGACGTGCCCGAGGACACCCGCGCCCTGGCCGACCTCGCGCGGGCGATGGCGCGCTCCGACACCGACCTGACGCGCACCGCGCGCATCCGCGGGGAGGGCACCTACCGGCTGCGCGGCTGCGAGGTCGAACCGGGGGTGGTGCTGGTGAGCGCCGCGCCCGTGGAGGACATCGAGGAGACCGTCGGGCAGCTGATCACCGTGCAGGTCGTGGTGTTCGCGCTGGCGCTGCTGGCCCTGGTGGTGTTCGGGCGGCGGATGCTGCGGCGCGGGCTGAAGCCGCTGAGCGACATGGCGCACACCGCGCACGGCATCGCCTCGCACGACCTGACCGAGTCGGCGGCCCGGCTGCCGCTGCGCGCGGGCGGACGGGACGGCGGCCCGGAGGTGGCGGAGCTGCGCACCGCGTTCAACACGATGCTGGAGCACATCGACGGCTCCCTCGCGGTGCGCGCGGAGGCGGAGCTGCGGCTGCGCCGGTTCGTGGCGGACGCCTCGCACGAACTGCGCACCCCGCTGATGTCGGTGCGCGGCTACGCGGACCTGTTCCAGTACGCCGCCGCCAACGAACCCGCCGAACGCGAGCGGCACCTGGCCCGGCTGCGGGCGGAGGCCGCCCGGATGGGCGTGCTCCTCGACGATCTGCTGCTGCTCGCCCGGCTGGACGCGGCGGAGGTGGAGGCGCCGCTGCGGACGGCGGACACGGATCTGGCGGAGCTGGTCCAGCAGGCCGCCGACGCGTTCCGGGCGAGCCACCCGGGGCATCCGCTGACGGTGACGGCCGGCGCCGGCCCGCTGGTCCTGCGGCTCGATCCGCAGCGCGTACGGCAGGTCCTGGACAACCTGCTCACCAACGCCGCCGTGCACACCCCGGCCGGTACCCGGGTGTCCGTGGCGGTCCGCGTCGCCGGTGACTCGGCGCTGGTGCGGGTCACCGACGCGGGCCCCGGTGTCCCGGCGGAGGACCGGGAGCGGGTCTTCGACCGCTTCTACCGGGTCGACAAGGCCCGCAGCCGGGACCGGGGCGGCAGCGGGCTGGGCCTCGCGGTCGCCCGGTCCCTGGTGCGGGCGCACGGCGGCGGGATCGAGCTGAGCGGCGGACCGGGGGCGACGGTCTTCACCGTACGGCTGCCCCTGAGCGGTGCGGACGGGGCGCACCGCGGGGGCCCCTGACGGATCAGCCCTCCGCGGGCCGCAGCCGCAGCGAGATGCTGTTGATGCAGTACCGCTGGTCCGTGGGCGTCGCATACCCCTCACCCGCGAACACGTGTCCGAGGTGGGAGCCGCAGCGGGCGCAGCGGACCTCGGTGCGCACCATTCCGTGCGACCGGTCCTCCACCAGTTCCACGGCGTCGGTGTCCTTCGGGTCGTAGAAGGACGGCCAGCCGCAGTGCGACTCGAACTTGGTGGTCGAGGTGAACAGCTCGGCGCCGCAGGCGCGACAGGAGTAGACGCCCTCGGCCCTGGTGTCGGTGTACTCGCCGGTGAAGGCGGGTTCCGTGGCCGCCTGGCGCAGAACGGCGTACTCGGACGGGGACAGTTCCGCGCGCCACTGCTCGTCCGGCTTCTCCACGTCGTACGGCATGAGAATCGAGCCCCTTACTTCGACAGACGGTCCAGGATGCGCGGGCCGAGGTCGGTGACGTCGCCCGCTCCCATGGTGAGAACGAGATCACCGGGCTTCGCCATTCCCGCGATCACCTCGGGGATCTCCGCCTTGTCGTGGACGGCGGCGACGTCCGCGCCGGCCGCCCGGGCCGCCTCGATGATCAGCTCGCTGGTGACGCCGGGGATCGGGTCCTCGCGGGCCGGGTAGACGTCCAGCACCACCGAGGCGTCGGCCAGGGACAGCGACCGGCCCATCTCCTTGCCCAGCTCGCGGGTGCGGGAGAACAGGTGCGGCTGGAAGACGACGAGGATGCGGGCGTCCCCGACGGCGGCGCGCATCGCCTCCAGGTCGGCGGTCATCTCGGTCGGGTGGTGCGCGTAGGAGTCGACGACCTGCACGCCGGCGGCCTCGCCCTTGAGCTGGAGGCGCCGCTTCACCCCGGTGTACGCGGCCAGCGCGGGGGCCAGCTCGGCGGCCGGGACGCCGAGCGCCACGCCCGCGACGAGCGCGGCCACGGCGTTGTGCGCGTAGTGCCGGCCGGGGACCGACACGGTGAAGGTGAGCGGGGCGCCGTCGAGCTCGACGGTCACCTCGCTCTTCAGCCCCTGCGGGACGACCGACAGCACGCGCACGTCGGCGTCCGCCGACTCGCCGTACGTCACCGTCCGCACCGAGCCGTCCAGCCGCCGGGTCAGCTCGCGGGCGCCCTCGTGGTCGGCGGAGATCACCAGGGTGCCGCCGGGCACGATCCGGCCGACGAACGTCCCGAAGGACTCGTGGATCTCCTCCATGGAGGCGTAGTTGGCGTGGTGGTCCAGCTCCACGTTGAGGATGATCGCGACCTCGGGCGCGTACGTGTGGAAGCTGCGGTCCGACTCGTCGGCCTCGGCGACGAAGATCTCGCCGGCGCCGTGCAGCGCGTTGGAGCCGGGGGCGTCCAGGTCGCCGCCGATCGCGTACGACGGCTCGCGGCCCAGCTCGGTGAGGGAGACGGCCAGCATGGAGGTGGTGGTGGTCTTGCCGTGGGTGCCGGCCACCGCGATCGGCCGCAGCCCGTCCATCAGGGCGGCGAGGGCGTCGGAGCGGTGCACCACCGGGATGCCCAGTTCGGCCGCCCGGACCAGTTCGGGGTTGTCCTCGCGGATCGCGGAGGAGACGACCACACAGCTGGCGTCGTCGGCGAGGTGCCCGGCGGCGTGCCCGATGTGGACGGTGGCGCCCAGCGCGCGCAGGGCGTCGGCGGTCGCGGAGTCCTTGGCGTCGCTGCCGGCCACCTTCGCCCCGCGCTGGGCGAGGATCTTGGCGATGCCCGACATCCCGGCGCCGCCGATGCCGATGAAGTGCGGTCGGTCCATGGCGGTAGGAAGGCCGGGTGCCATGCGTGTTCTCCCAGTGGTGCGACGAGCGGGACGGCGGTCTTCGCGCTCCCGCCGGAGGCCGGGAGAGCGCCGCCCCAGCCTATGCCTTGCTGTGCGAGAAGAGTTTCAGCACCGGCACCCCGACCTTGTGCCGGGCCCGGGAGGCCCAGTCGCGGTGGAAGAACTCCTCCACGTAGTGCGGGTCGGTCAGGACGATCACCTCGTCCGCGCCGACCTCCTCCACGACGGCCTTCAGCGCGTCCAGGGGGTGGTCCTCGACGAGCCGGCCGTCCGCCGTGTCGCCGGTCGCGCGCAGGGCCTGCAGGGACACCTCCAGGGCCCGCTCCCCCATGGTCTTGGCCTCCTCGCCCTCGGGGGTCTCGCCCTCGCGGACGGCCTCGTCGAGCTCGCCGAGCGCGACGTCGTCGATCGCCCTCAGCAGCCGGTCGGCCTGTTCGCCGCGCGGCTGGAGCAGCACGTGGAAGGAGACCGGCTCGTCGCCGTGCAAGGTGGTGACGAACTCCACGTCGGCGGACGTCAGGGCCTTCTCGATCATCAGTACGCTGGTGAACACCAGGCGCCCCTTCTCCTCGGAGGGCCCTGGGGCCCCGCTCTGCTCCGTGGGCCGGGCCCGGCCCTGCGGAAACCATCCTGCCCCGTGTTCGCACGGGTACTGCCGGATTCAGTGTCGCCTCTTCCCGCAGCTGCCGGACGGATGCGTTCCGCCGATCACCGGACAAGCGGCCACCATGGGGCGCTCCCCCGCGGACGTCAGGACCGCTGGTACCGCGTGAAGAGGAAACCGTCCTCCTCCAACATCGACTTCAGCGTGAAACGCCGCGGAAGTGTTACGGACGGTCCACCGGCGATGCGCTGCGCGTCACCGGCGGTGAGCATCGGCGAGACGGTCAGGCAGAGCTCGTCCAGCACCCCGGCCGCCACCAGCCGGCCCAGCAGCCGCGGCCCGCCCTCGGTCAGCAGCCTGGTGTGCCCGAGGTCGGCGAGGGCCCGCACCGCCCGCGCGGGGTCCACCGTTTCCCCCTCCCCGGCGGTGACCACCCGAACGCCCGCCCGCTCGGCGGCGGCCACCCGGTCCGGGGCCGCCCCGGCGCCGGTCAGCAGCAGGGTGGGCACCAGGGGGGAGGTGAACAGCGGCAGCGAGAAGTCCAGGTCCAGGCCGGCCGTCACCACCGCGATCACGGGCGCGGGCCCCTGTCCGGCCGCCTCCCGCGCGGCCGCGAACTCCGCGCGTGCGCGTGCCGGACGGTACCCCTCCTGACGTACCGTCTGCGCGCCGACGACCACGACGTCGGCGAGCGCCCGCAGCGTGCCGAAGATCCGCATGTCGGCCGCGCAGGAGATGGGCTGCGAGCGGCCGTCGTGCTGGGCGGCCCCGTCGAGGGTGGACACCATGTTGGCCCGCAGCCACGGCTCCCGGCCGCCGGGCCCCGGCCCGGGGTAGGCGTACGCGGCGGCGAGCTCGGCGAGGCTCCACTCGCGGGCCGCTGTCTCGTCGGTCACGTCGGTCACGGGGAACAGGCGTCGCATACGGTGCAGTCTTCCACGGGCCGTAGCATGGGGGACCGTGTCGTCCTCCTCCCCCGCCTCCGGCCCCGGTCCCCTGGCCGACGTGGCTCCGCTGTCCCTGTGCGCCCGTGAGCCGCGCGTGCCCGCGGACCGGCTCGTCGCCGAGATGGTGCCGCCGCCGCGGTTCGACTCGGTCCGCTTCGACACCTACATCCCGGACCCGAACCAGCCGAGCCAGACCGAGGCCGTGCGCGTCCTCGGCGGCTTCGCGGCCGGCCTCGACGGGGCGGCGGCCGGCGCCCCGGGCCGGCGCCGGCTGTTCGGCTTCGGCAGGGCGCCGAAGAAGGCCCCGGCCGGGCCGCGCGGCGTCTACCTCGACGGCGGCTACGGCGTCGGCAAGACCCACCTGCTGGCCTCCCTGTGGCACGCCACCCCCGCCGAGCCCTCCCGCAAGGCGTTCGGCACCTTCGTGGAGCTGACCAACCTGGTCGGCGCCCTCGGCTTCCAGCAGACCGTGCAGACCCTCTCCGGGCACCGCCTGCTGTGCATCGACGAGTTCGAGCTGGACGACCCGGGCGACACCGTCCTCGTCTCCACCCTGCTGGGGAAGCTGGTCGAGGCCGGCGTGGCGCTCGCCGCCACCTCGAACACGCTGCCGGGCAAGCTCGGCGAGGGCCGGTTCGCGGCGGCGGACTTCCTGCGCGAGATCCAGGGCCTGTCGGCCCACTTCCGCGCCCTGCGCATCGACGGCGAGGACTACCGCCACCGGGGCCTGCCCGAGGCGCCGGCCCCGTACTCCGACGAGCTGGTGACGCGGACGGCGCAGGCCACCGAGGGCGCCTCGCTCGACGCCTTCCCCGACCTGCTGGAGCATCTCGCGCGGGTCCACCCCAGCCGCTACGGCGCCCTGACCGACGGACTCCGCGCGGTGTGCCTCACCGGTGTGCGTCCGGTGCCGGACCAGTCGACCGCGCTCAGGCTGGTCGTCCTCGCGGACCGGCTCTACGACCGCGAGGTGCCCGTGCTCGCCTCGGGACTGCCGTTCGACCGGCTGTTCAGCGAGGAGATGCTGAAGGGCGGCTACCGCAAGAAGTACTTCCGGGCGATCTCACGGCTCACCGCGCTGGCCCGCGACGCGGGACGGCTCGCCGAGGCCCGGTGAACCGCGTGCCGGATACCCGATCGAGTCGTCACTGATCAAGGGCGTATTCGCGCCAACACACCCTTCCTTTTCAGGCTCTCTTCGCCACGAAACATTGAGTTAACCCTGCAAACGACTTTGCAGGGTTAACGTGTTTCTTGACCAACCGTTGACCAAGCCTTGGTGTGCGGAAGAGGTGTGAACCACCTTGTGGAGCAAGCGTGTTCCAAGGTCCGGTGATCGCGGCCCCACCCCGGCCGCTCACTGTCGCTTTACCTGCGCTTCACTTCTCCGCATTTCCCGCACCCTTCGCACACGTGCACACATTCCGTGAGGCAAAGGCCATGGGTCAGCGGAGTCCGACCTTTGTCATGCCCGTCCGACGCGTCCCCACGCGCGCCAGGAGGAATCACCAGATGCAGCCCCTCATCGACAACGCCCGCACGTTCGGACAGCGCCCTGAGGAGTTCGCCCGCCTCGCCGAGGGTCAGTCCCCCGACGTCCTGTTCATCACCTGCTCCGACTCCAGGGTCGTACCGGCCCTGATCACGGGCGCCCGGCCCGGCGAGCTCTTCGAGCTGCGCACCGCGGGCAACATCGTCCCGCCGTACACCCCCGGACGCCCCACCTCCGAGGCGGCCACCGTCGAGTACGCGGTGGGGGTCCTCGGCGTCACGGACATCGTGGTCTGCGGCCACTCCCACTGCGGGGCCATCGGCGCGCTGGTGCGCGGCGAGGACCTGAACGGCGTGCCCGCCGTACGCGACTGGCTGGCGCACGCCGCCGACGAGCCGGCGTCGGCCGACGCGGCGGACCCGGCCTGCGCCGAGGCGGTCCAGCACCACGTGCTGGCCCAGCTGCTGCGGCTGCGCTCGTACCCGTGCGTCGAACAGCGGCTGGCCTCGGGCCTGCTGCGGCTGCGCGGCTGGTACTACGAGGTGCACACCGGAGCCGTACGCGAACACCGCGCGGACACCGACTCCTTCGAAGCGCTGTGAGCACGGCCGTGTCCAAGTTCCCCCATCTGCGGCAGGACTTCGCCGCCTCACTCGTCGTCTTCCTCGTCGCGCTCCCGCTGTGCGTGGGCGTCGCCGTCGCCTCCGGCGTCCCGGCCGAACTCGGCCTGGTCACCGGCATCGTGGGCGGGCTGGTCACCGGAATGCTGCCGGGCAGCAGTCTGCAGGTGTCCGGCCCGGCCGCCGGGCTGACCGTACTGGTCTTCGAGGCCGTCGACACCTACGGGCTGCCCGCGCTCGGGGTGATCGTGCTGGCCACCGGGCTGCTCCAGCTGGCCATGGGCGCGCTGCGGCTCGGGCGCTGGTTCCGCGCGATATCGCTCTCGGTGGTCGAGGGCATGCTGGCCGGCATCGGTCTCGTGCTCATCGCGGGCCAGCTGTACGCGGCGGCCGGGCTGGCGGCGCCCGCCTCCGGCGTCGACAAGATCCTCGGGCTGCCGGGGGCCGCCGTGGACGCGCTCGGCGACACCGAGGCGCTCGCCTCGCTCGCGGTCGGCGCGGGCACCGTCGCCGTGATGGTGCTGTGGCGCCGGATACCGGGCCCGGCCGGCGCCGTACCGGGCGCGCTGGCGGCGGTCCTGCTGGCGACGGCGGTCACCCTCGCGTTCGGTGTCCCCGTCGCGACGGTCGAGGTGCAGGGCCTGCTCGACGCCGTCCAGCCGCCCGGCGCGGACGTCTTCGGCGGACTGGAGGCCGGTGTCCTCGGCACGATCGTCGCCTTCACCCTGATCGCCTCCGCCGAGAGCCTGTTCAGCGCCGCCGCGGTGGACCGGCTGCACGACGGTCCGCGCACCCAGTACAACAAGGAGCTGATGGCGCAGGGCGCGGGCAACGCGGTCTGCGGGGTCCTGGGCGCGCTGCCGATGACCGCGGTCATCGTGCGCAGCTCGGCCAACGTCCGGGCGGGCGCGAGGACCAAGGCGTCCCGGGTGATGCACGGCGTGTGGCTGCTGCTGTTCGCCGCGCTGCTGCCGTCCGCGCTGGCGCTGATCCCGCTGCCCGCGCTGGCCGGCATCCTGGTCCACGCCGGCTGGAAGCTGATCCCGTTCCGGGCCGTGGCCGCGCTCTGGCGGGGCCACCGGGGCGAGGCGCTGATCCTGGTGGTCACCGCCGTGTCCATCGTCGTGGTGAACATGTTCGAGGGCGTGCTGATCGGTCTGGCCCTGTCGGTCGTCAAGACGGCCTGGGAGGCCTCGCAGGCGAAGCTGGAGGTCGTGGACAAGGGGGCGGGCCCCATCCAGGTGCACCTGTCGGGCAACGCGACCTTCCTGCGCCTCCCGAAGATCCTGGACACCCTGGAGTCCCTCCCCCAGGACCGCCCCGTCGAACTGGACCTCACCGGCCTCCACCACGTGGACCACGCCTGCCACACGGCCCTGAGGAACTGGTCCGAACGCCACAGCACACCGGGCACGGCCCCGGTGAAACTCACGGAGACACCGGTCGCGGCTCCCTAGCGGCGCGGGGAGGCGCGCCTCTTCCGGGGCGCGGGGCTGAGAAAATGTGCGGCTCCGCCGCGTGGGCGCGAACGGAGGTCCGGGGCGGAGCCCCCGGGACGGGAAGGGAAGGGGCGGCGGGGGCGGAACACCCCCCGCCGCCCACCCCGGCGTGGCCCCGTACCGGACAACGGGCATATCGTTGCAGAAGCGGACACAAGCAGACCTCTGATCAGGAGGTCACCATGATCAACGAGATCCTCACCGCAGTCGCTGCCGCAGCCGCCGCCGGCACGGTCTACGTCATGGCGGCAGCCCGGGTCGTCAAGCAGTACGAGCGCGGCGTCGTCTTCCGCCTGGGCCGCCTGCACGGCGCCGTGCGCCCGCCCGGCTTCACCCTCGTCATTCCCGGCGTGGACCACCTGCGCAAGGTCAACCTGCAGATCGTCACGATGCCGGTACCGGCCCAGGAGGGCATCACCCGGGACAACGTCACCGTCCGGGTCGACGCGGTCGTCTACTTCAAGGTCGTCGACGCCTCGGCGGCCATCGTCAACGTCGAGGACTACCGCTTCGCGGTCTCCCAGATGGCACAGACCTCGCTGCGGTCGATCATCGGCAAGAGCGACCTCGACGACCTGCTGTCCAACCGGGAGAAGCTGAACCAGGGCCTGGAGCTGATGATCGACAGCCCGGCGATCGGCTGGGGCGTGCAGATCGACCGCGTCGAGATCAAGGACGTCTCCCTGCCCGACACCATGAAGCGGTCCATGGCCCGCCAGGCCGAGGCCGACCGCGAACGCCGGGCCCGCGTCATCAACGCCGACGCCGAACTCCAGGCGTCCAGGAAACTCGCCGAGGCGGCCCAGGAGATGTCGGAGACCCCCTCCGCCCTCCAGCTCCGCCTGCTGCAGACCATCGTGGCCGTCGCCGCCGAGAAGAACTCCACCCTCGTCCTGCCCTTCCCGGTCGAACTCCTCCGCTTCCTCGAACGGGCCCAGCAGCACGCGCCGGACCACGTGACGGAAGCCCGCCCGGGGCCCGACGGCCGCACCCCCGGCCCGTGACACGTGCTACACGCGTGGTTCCCGGGACCCGGACCAGGTGATAGACACGACCGGGTCACAGTTCCTGTCCGCCAGCAGGAAGGTTTCCCCATGTCAGAAACCGGGTCCGCCACCGGCTCCCCCGCGACCCGCCGTCAGGTGCTCGCCCGTTCCGGCGCCCTCGGCATCGGCATCGCCTTCACCGGTGCCCTCTCCGAACTCTTCACCGGCACCGCCGCCGCCCGGAACCTCGGCCACAGCGGCTACGGCCCCCTGGTCCCCGATCCCGCCGGACTGCTCGACCTGCCGAAGGGCTTCCGTTACGAGGTCCTCTCCCGCGAGGGCGACCCGCTGCGCTCCGGCGAGGGACCGGTCCCCTCCAACCACGACGGCATGGCCGCCTTCGCCGGCCGCCACGGGCGCGTCCACCTGGTCCGCAACCACGAGAACCGCGCGAACGGCAGAACCCCCGTCCCGGTGGTCGACGGCCTGACCTACGACCCGGAGGGCAAGGGGGGCTGTACGGCGCTCACCCTGGACCACCACGGCCGGGTGCTGTCGGAACGGGTCGCGATCGCCGGTACGGCCGTGAACTGCTCGGGCGGACCGACCCCCTGGGGCACCTGGCTGACCTGCGAGGAGACCGAGGACAAGGCCGGCACGGGCGGCTACACCAAGGACCACGGCTACATCTTCGAGGTCGACGGCGCCGACCCGCACCGCACGGGCGCCGTACCGCTGACCGCGATGGGCCGCTTCCAGCACGAGGCGGTCGCCGTGGACCCGAGGCGGGGCGTGGTCTACGAGACCGAGGACGCCTTCGAACGGCCCTTCGGCCTCTTCTACCGCTTCCTGCCCCGAAAGCCCCTGGGCGGCACCGGTTCGCTGCGCGCGGGCGGCCGGCTCCAGGCCATGCGGGTGCCCGGGGTGCCCGACCTGTCCTCGATCCAGGACATCGGCGCCCGCTTCGACGGCATCGAGTGGGTGGACGTGCCCGACCCGCAGGCCGCCCTGACGCCCATCCGCCACCAGGACTTCGGCCCGAAGGGCATCACCCACGCGCAGAAGCTGGAGGGCTGTTACTGGGGCGGACGCTCGGTCTACTTCGTCTCGTCCTTCGCCCGCAGCACCGAGGGGTCGGCGGCCGACCACTACGGCCAGATCTGGCGCTACGACCCGGACCGGCACCGCCTCACCCTGGTGATCGTCTTCGGTCCGGACACGGACATCCGGCTGCCGGGCGAGTCGCCGGACAACATCTGCCTCGCGCCCGGCGGCGGCCTGATGGTGTGCGAGGACGGCGGAGGCGCCCAGTACGTCTACGGCGTCACGCGCCGGGGCGAGGTCTACGCGATGGCGCGCGGGCGCCAGAACATCGGCACCCCCGAGGAACCGGAGTGGGGCGAGTTCGCCGGGGTCACCTTCTCCCCGGACGGCCGCACGATGTACGTCAACTGCTACGTGCCCGGCACGACGTTCGCCGTGACGGGCCCCTGGGGCGGGTAGCCGCGCCCCGCGCGGGGCGGAGGGCGCGCGGGTGCGCCGCCCTCCGCCCCGCCGCGGGGTTCAGCCCGTGACGAGCGCGTCCATCTGGCCGACGGCCTGGCTCATTCCCTCCACCATGCCCATCTCGGCCAGCCGCTCCATCTGCTCCCGGGTGTCGAAGACGGACCGCAGCTCCATCCGGGTGCCGCCCTCGAGCGCGGTGAGCGTCATCCGTACCGAGGTGGTCGGCATCTCGGGGTTCGGCTTCCCCTCCTGGTCGGAGAAGCCGTCGGTGAACTCGAGGGCGGTCGGCGGCGTGACCGAGGAGACCCGCCACCAGCCGCCGTACCTCTCGCCCTCCGGGCCGGTCATGTAGTACTTCATGCCGCCCCCGGGCGTCAGGTCGTGCTCCTCGAAGGTCGCCGGGTAGTTCGGCGGGCCCCACCAGCGCTCCAGCAGCCGCGGGTCGGCCCACAGCTGCCACACCCGCTCCACGGAAGCGGTGAAGTCGGCGATGAGGGTGAGCGTCAGCTTGTCGACGTCCTCGTCCACGGTGGTGACAGTCATCCGTCCGGTCCTTTCGCAGTGTCGCCGTCGGGTTCGGGTCCGGATCCGGGTCCGGGGGGCGGGCCGGCGGGGCGCCCGGTGATCCCGGTGGCCCCGGTGAGCAGACCGGACATCCGGTCCACCCGCGCCCGCCAGGCCGCCTCCAGTTCGTCCAGGGCCTGCCGCGCCCGGCCCACCGCATCGGGATCGGTGCGCACGAGCTGCTCCCGTCCGCGTCGCTCCTTGGTGACCAGGCCGGCCCGCTCCAGCACCGTGACGTGTTTCTGCACCGCGGCGAAGCTCATCGGGTATGCCGCGGCCAGACGTGACACGGACAGCTCACCCCGGACACAGCGACGGAGTATGTCCCGCCGCGTCGTGTCGGCCAGGGCGTGGAACAGCCGGTCCACGGTTTCGTCGGTCTCGCCGATCCCATCTACAACCATTTGGTTGTACGTTAGTCCCGTGCCCGCCGCCGCGCAACAGGAGGGCCCGGCCGGTGAACCGGACGCACCGGGGTACTCGGCGTCGCATGACGGAGAAGCAGCACGCGGGGGGCTCGTACTGGCTCGAGACCGCGCCGGGCGGCCGGTACGCCGCACTGACCGAGGACCTCGACGTCGACGTGGCCGTGATCGGCGCGGGCATCGCCGGACTGTGCACGGCCCGGGAGCTGGCGCGGGCCGGGAAGAGCGTCGCGGTCCTGGAGGCCGGACGGGTCGCGGCCGGCGTCACCGGGCACACCACGGCCAAGGTCACCGCCCTGCACACCCTGGTCTACGACAAGCTGCGCCGCACCCGGGGCGCCGAGGGCGCGCGGCTGTACGCCCGCTCGCAGTCCGAGGCGATCGAGCACACCGCCCGGGTCGTGGAGGAGCTCGGCATCGACTGCGCGTGGGAGCGCCGCAGCTCGTACACCTACGTCCGTGACGCGGACCGGGTGGAGGAACTGCGCGCGGAGGCGCGGGCGGCACGGGATGCGGGCCTGCCGGCCTCCTTCGTGACGGAGACCGGCCTGCCGTTCCCGGTGGCGGGCGCCGTCGAGGTGACGGACCAGGCGCAGTTCCATCCGCGCAAGTACCTGCTGGCCCTCGCGGACGACATCGTCGCGCACGGCGGGCGCATCCACGAGGACACCACCGTCCTCGGCCTGGAGGAGGGCGCGCCGAACCGCCTGTCGACGGCGGCCGGGGCGACGGTCACGGCCCGGGACGTGGTGGTCGCCACCCACTACCCGGTCTTCGACCGGGCGCTGCTGTTCACCCGCCTCTCCCCGCGCCGCGAACTGGTCGTCGCCGGGCCGGTCCCGGCCGATCAGGACCCCGGCGGCATGTACATCACCCCGGAGGAGAACACCCGCTCGGTGCGCACGGCTCCCTACGGGGAGGACGGCACCCGCCGCTTCCTCGTGATCACCGGTGAGCACTTCACGCCGGGCACGGGCGACACGCGTGCGCTCTTCGGCCGTCTCTCCACGTGGGCCCGCACGCACTTCCCCGACGTGGAGCTCACCCACTCCTGGGCCACCCAGGACAACGATCCCACCGACACCGTGCCGCTCGTCGGCCCGCTGCACCCCGGCGCCCGGCACACCTACGTCGCCACCGGCTTCGGCGGCTGGGGCATGAGCGGCGGCATGATGGCGGGCCTGCTGCTGACCGCGCAGATCACCGGCGGGGAGTGCGCGTGGAGCGAGCTGTACGACCCGCGCCGGCTGGCCTCCGCGGTGCGTGAGGCGCCGTCCTTCCTGAAGCACCAGGCGCAGGTGGCCAAGCACTTCGTCGGCGACCGGCTGCGTCCGGCGCCGCCGGCGGAGGCGCTGCCGCCGGGCGAGGGTGCCGTGGTCCGCACGGAGGAGGGCCGGCTCGCGGTCTACCGCGACGACGACGGCGCCCTGCACGCCGTCTCCGCCCGCTGCACCCACATGGGCTGCCTGGTGGACTTCAACGCCGCCGAACGCGCCTGGGAGTGCCCCTGCCACGGCTCCCGCTTCGACACGGACGGCAAGGTCATCCAGGGCCCGGCGACGAGGCCCCTGGAGCGGCGCGACATCTGAGGCGGCGGGGCGGACGCCCACCCGGGTGACACGGGGACCGGCTTCCGGGCACGACGCACGAAAGACCAAGAAGCCGCTCATATTGTCATACGGTGATCACTCTCGTACGCCGAGCAGCCGCCGTATGCGTGCTGGCCACCGCGCTCGCCGCCTGCGCCGCCCCCCGCCCCGCCCCGCAGGCGCCCCGCCCCGCGCCCTCGGCGCCCGCCGTGCCCTCGGCGCCGGTGCCTGCCACGCTCGCCCCGGGACCGTCCGGCCTGACCCCGGTCTTCCGCAACGGCCCGCGCACCGGCGACCGGACGGTCGCCCTCACCTTCGACGCCGACATGACCGCCGACCAGGGTCCGAGGGCGGCGGCGGGCGAGCGGTTCGACCACCCGCGGCTCATCGCCACCCTGCGCGCGCTGAAGGTGCCGGCCACGGTGTTCATGACGGGCCGCTGGGCCGAGGAGTACCCGGACCAGGCCCGCTCCATCGGCCGGGACCCGCTCTTCGAGGTCGCCAACCACTCCTACAGCCACTACGCCTTCACCGGCGACTGCTACGGCCTGCCGACCGTCTCCGCCGACCGGATGCGGACGGACGTGGAGCGGGCGTACGCGGCGTTCCGGAAGGCGGGCGTACCCGACCCGAAGCCGTACTTCCGCTTCCCCGGCGGCTGCTACGACCGCACCGCGCTCAAGGCGCTGACCCCGGCCGGTGTGACGGCCGTGCAGTGGGACGTGGTGGGCGGCGACGCGTTCGCCACGGACGCGCGGGCGGTGGCCCGGCAGGTGCTGGACGGCGTACGCCCCGGCTCGGTGGTGGTCCTGCACTGCACCCGCAGCGCGGCCCCGACGACGGAACGGGCCGTACGGACCGTCGTCCCGGAGCTGCGCCGCCAGGGCTACCGCTTCGTGAAGGTCTCCGAACTGATCGCGGCGGCGAACGGCCGGGGCTGAACCGCCCTGCGCCGGAGCCCCTGTGCCGGAGTCCCCGCGCTGGAGTCCCTACGCTGGAGTCATGAGCGACACCGACGACGACTACTGCCTGATCGACGTCACCCGGCCGCCCAGGGCCGACGGCCCGCCGTACGCGGCGTGCGTGCTGTGCCGGGAGCCGACGGAGTACCCGGAGTCGTACAAGGGCATCACGCTGTGCCCGGTCTGCGAATGGCGGGAGGCCGAGCGCACGTCCTGCTCGGGCTGACGGCACTCCCGCGCGGGTTGGCACACTGGCCCCGTGAGCGATAACCGAACCCCTGCCGCCGACAGCCCCTTCCGCCCCGACCCCGGCGCCCGCGACGAGGCACCCCAGTTCGTCCTGCCCCTGGTGGTCCGCATCGAGCGGGCGGCTCCCCCGGCCCGTACGGACGCCCTGGAGACGGCGGCCCGCGCGTTGCTGGTGATACTGACCGACGAGCGCTCGGTCGGCGAGGGCGAGTGGGCGCGGGCGATGCGCGACTGGCAGGACGCCCGCATCCGCAAGGTGGTGCGCCGGGCGCGCGGTGCGGAGTGGCGCCGCGCGGAGGCCCTCCCGGGGATCACGGTCACCGGCAAGTCGGCGGAGGTCCGCGTCTTCCCGCCCGTCCCCCTGGACGGCTGGCCCAAGGACCTGGCCCGCCTCCAGGTCTCCGGCACCGACCTCGACGACCCGGACCCCGTACCCCCGGCGGACCCGGCGGCCCCCGTCCTCTGGCTGAACCCCACCCTCGACATGTCGGCCGGCAAGGCCATGGCCCAGGCGGGCCACGCCGCCCAACTGGCCTGGTGGGAACTCACCGACGAGGCCCGCGCCGCCTGGCAGGCCACCGGCTTCCCCCTCGCCGTCCGCACCGCCGACCCCGCCCACTGGCCCGCCCTGACGGCCGGCGGCCTCCCCACGGTCCGCGACGCGGGCTTCACGGAGATCGCCCCGGGCTCCTGCACGGTGGTGGCGGACCACCCGGCGTTGCGGTGAGTCCGGGCGGACACGGCTCCTCCTCCCCTTCCGCCCCCGCGGACGCGTCGCTCACGTCACGGAGTTGAACAGGTCGACCGCGCTCTGCTGGCGTGCCGCGTCCACCGTGTCGAGCGGGCCGTACCAGCGCAGCCCGTACTGGCCGAGGGCGTTGCGGTCGTTCGCGTGGGCGCGGTCGGCCTGACGCCGGAGGTACGCGGTGTACGGGTGGTCCGGGAGCACGGCATCGAGCTCGCCCAGTCCCCGTACGTGCGCCCCCTTGAACGACGGTCCGTCCGCTCCGCAGTCGCCGCTCTCGCACGGGTCGCGCAGGATGCCGTCCGCCGTGTTCAGCGCGGACGAGGTGGTGGCGGCGTCGGCGATGCGCCGCGCGTCGGCGAGCAGGGCGCCGTCACCCGTCGCCCGGTGCAGCTCGGTCAGGGCGCCGAGGAGCACGCCCTGGTTGTACGACCAGACCGTGTCGCCGTTGTTGCGGCAGGTGCCCAGGTCGATGCCGTCGTTGACCAGGTGCGAGCCGTTGACCATGCCCGTGCCCCGGAACCAGGACCAGCCGGCCCGTGCCCGGTCCAGGTGGGTCCTCTCCCCCGGCATCCGGTTGTGCAGGGCCGCGTTGAGCTCGATGTAGAGGGAGTTCGCGATCGCGTTCTTGTAGGTCCGCGCGGTGCTCCACCACACCCCGCCGCCGCAGGTGGTGTCCCAGTGGGCGGCCATGTGGTCGGCGTCCGCGCGGGCGGTGGCGAGGTAGCGGCTGTCGCCGGTCAGATCGTAGGCGGCCACCCAGGCCAGACCCCACCAGCCGGTGTCGTCGATGTAGTCGTTGCGGAACCGCCCGCCGTGCGCGTTCACGTTCAGGTCGTAGGTGCGGGCGACAGCGTACGCGTAACTGCCCATGCCCGAGACGCGGATGTTGTCGATGACGGCCGTGAGCGCGTTCGCCGAGTTCCACCAGCCGGTGGTGTCGAACAGGCCCGTCGAGTGGTTGTAGAAGGTCATCAGCCCGGTGGCCGCGGCGGTGCGCCGGTCGCCGGCGTTCCAGGTGGTGCGGGCCCAGGGTGTGCAGGCGATCTCGGGGCGGTCACCGGCCTTGCCGCAGGCCCGCAGCGCGCCCACGCCGTGGGCGCCCCAGTCGTCCACGTTGTACATCAGGGTGCGCCACCCGCGCTGCCCCGGGGGAACACCGGTATTGCCGAGCCGGCTTCCCGAACTCCAGGTCCGGCCGCCGTCGAAGGAGCGGTCGAGCCAGACCTCGTCGCCCGGACCGCCGTTGCCGAGGGAGGCCCAGCCCATCGCGTCGGCGTCGTCGAAGTGCAGGACGACCGACCGTGCGTGGACGGTCGCCGTGACGGGTGTGCGGTCGCCCGGGGAGAGGGCGGGGTCACGGCCGTCGCAGTATGTGTTGCAGATGCCGGCCGCGCTCGCCGTGTCACCGGCGGACGCGGTCCGCGGCAGCAGCGCGCACGAGGCGAGGACGAGGGCGAGGACCGCGGCGGACCGCCGTCGGCGGGGTCTGCGTGAACGGTTCACGGGCGGACTGCTCCCTGGGTGAGGCGCCTTCCTGCCCTGACACGACCCGGCGCATTCCCGTGCCGTCCCTTCGACGAACGCGACGGCTCGGGCGCACGGGGCAGGATGTTCGGCGGATGTGGGGGGTGAGAGCGCTCCCGCAAAGTAGTACCGAGCGCGGGGAACGTCAACGAGCCCGGCCGGAAAGGAGATCGCTCAGGAAACGGCGACCGGGAGCGGTTCTCCCGGCCCCGGGGGCGGCTGCGGCCGTCGTGTCCGCTCGGGGCACCGCGGGCCGCGTCCGCAGGACCCGCGTGGACGGCGCGACGGCCCGCTCCTCTCGGCCACGCCTCCCCCTCCACCGCGGCGCGCGGCCGCCGGGCGGGCTCGTCGGGTGCCGGGCCCGTGCCTGGCGTACCCCGTGCCCGGCCGAAGCTCAAATGTTGCTCTGAAGGTGGCCGGGGCGCGGTTCGCGGGGGTGCCGGGGGGCCATATCCCCCTCACCTACGGGGGGCCGGACATGCCGGTGGAGGAGGGGACGATGGTGCGACTGGGGACGGGGATCGGGTGGCGGCCGGAGATCGCGGAGGCCGTCGAGGGCATGCCGGGGATCGACTGGGTCGAGGTCGTGGCCGAGAACGTGTGTCCCGGGCATCTGCCCGAGTCGCTGGTGCGGCTGCGCGAGCGGGGGGTGACCGTCGTACCGCACGGCGTCTCGCTGGGGCTGGGCGGGGCCGAGCGGCCCGACGGGGGGCGGCTGGCCGCCCTCGCCGAGCGGGCCGGGGCGCTCCGGTCGCCGCTCGTCACCGAGCACATCGCGTTCGTCCGGGCGGGCGGGGCGCTGACCGCCTCGTCGCCGATCGAGGCCGGGCACCTGCTGCCCGTACCGCGCACCCGTGACGCCCTCGACGTGCTGTGCGAGAACGTCCGTATCGCGCAGGACGCGCTGCCCGTGCCGCTCGCCGTGGAGAACATAGCCGCGCTGATCTCCTGGCCCGGCGAGGAGATGACCGAGGGTCAGTTCCTGTACGAGCTGGCCGACCGGACCGGCGTACGGCTCCTCATCGACGTCGCCAACCTGCACACCAACCACGTCAACCGGGGCGAGGACCCGGCCAAGGCGCTCGCCGAACTCCCCCTGGAGGCCATCGCGTACGTCCATGTCGCGGGCGGGTTCGAGCGGGACGGCGTGTGGCACGACAGCCACGCCCACCCCGTTCCGCGGCCCGTGCTCGACGTGCTCACCGACCTCGCCTCCCGGGTCTCCCCTCCCGGCGTGCTGCTGGAGCGGGACGAGAACTTCCCGGAGGCGGAGGAGATGGAGCGGGAGTTGGGCGCGATCCGGCGGGCGGTCGAGGAGGGGGCGGAGCGACGGAAGGCGGGCGCGGCCCCGGCCGTGGGTGTCCGCCCCGCGCCGCGGCGGGGCTCCCTCGAGGCCGCCCGGGAGCGGCTCGCGCTCGCGCAGACCGCGGTGCTGTCCGCGCTGGTGGCCGGGACGCCCGTACCGGAGGGGTTCGACCGGGTGCGGATGGGGGTGCAGGCGCGGGCGCTCGCCGCCAAGCGGGCCGATGTCGTCGCCAAGGTCGCGCCCGAGCTGCCGGTGATCCTCGGGGACGGGTACCGGGCCGCCTTCCTCGCGTACGCGCAGACGCGGCCGATGACCGGCGGCTACCGGCGGGACGCGCTGGACTTCGCCGCGCACGTGCTGGCCGGGCGGCCGGGGGACGCGTCGGTGCGGCGCGCGCTGCGGGCGTGGTGGCTGGAGCGGTCGGGACCGGAGCCGCGGTCGCACCGGCCGGCGGTGCGGCTGGCGCGGGCCACCCGGCGGGTGCTGCTGCGGCACTGACCGCCGTCGTCCGACAATCCGAGCGGAACGTCGCATACCCACGACGTTCCGTCCCGGATCGTGAACACGGCATGGTGCCGTCGCGGCCACGCGCTTACAAACGACTCATGTTCTGGGTCCCTCTCCTGCTCCTGGCCTGGGCCGTCGCCGGCGTGGCGTGCCTGCGGCTGTGTCTGGCCGCCGTGCGCGGCGCCGCCGAGGCCGACTCCGACGACGCGGGGGCGGGACGCGGTCTGACGCTGTACGAGGCCGCGTTCCTGTCCGGTGGCCCCGGGCGGGTCGCCGACCTCACGCTCGTCGCGATGGCCCGTCAGCGGCGGCTGCTGCTGGCGCACACCGGCTGGGCCACGGTGGTCGATCCGCGTGGGCGGGACGAGATGGAACGGTCGGTGATAGGGGCGATAGGGCCTCAGGGGCAGTCGCCGCTCGCGCCGGTGCGGGCCGCCGCGGCGACCGCGGACGCCGTGCGCGGGATCGCCGAACGGCTGGTCGGCGCCGGGCTGGCGGTGCCCGACGGTGCCGGTACGACCGTCGCGGACGCGGTGCGGCAGGTGCGGCTCGCCGTGCCGGCCGTGGCGGGACTGGGGGCGGCCGCCCTGCTCATGCCCGTCCCGTCGGACATGCCGCGCCTTCTGGTGGCGCTGTGGTTCGCGCTGCCGCTGATCCTCGTGCTGGGCTGTCTGGCCATCGCGCGGTTCGAGGTCCACCCGTACGCACCCTGGGCCTCCCCGGCCGGCCGGCGTCTGCTGGGCGCCCTGCCCCGCGGTACCGGTGACGCCGGTGACGACCGTGCGTACCTCGTCTCCGTCGCCGTGCGCGGCATCCGCGCGGTGCGCGAACCGGAACTGCGCGCGGCCTTCGCGCACCGGACGCCTCCTCGGGGGCGTTGACGCCGACACCCCGGCGCGCGGTGCTTGCCTCACGCCACCGACGAACGAAACATCCCTTTTGTCGCCGTCGTGCACCGAAGGGATCGTCGATGAGAACCGCCGCCGCCGTTCATGTGGCCGCCGGGTCCTTGCTGCTCACCACCCTGGCCGCCGCCCCGGCCGGCGCGGGAACCCCCACCGCCGAGCTGCGCGGCACCGCGACGGCCGCCGCGCGGGCCGCGGCCGAGGGCATCGACTTCGGCGCGTGCCCCGCCGAGCAGGAGCTCCCCGGCGCCGTCCGGTGCGGCACGGTCCGCGTCCCGCTCGACTACGCCCGCCCGAACGGAAAGCAGATCGAACTCACCGTCAGCCGCGTCCGGGCCACCGGGAAGGACCCCGACGACAGCAGGCGCAAGGTGCCCCGGCAGGGGGCCCTGGTCCACAACCCGGGCGGGCCGGGCGCCGGCGGCATGTACTTCCCCCTGATGGGCGTGCTGCCCGGGTGGAAGCGCGTCGCGGCGGCGTACGACCTCGTCGGCTACGCCCCGCGCGGGGTGGGCCGTTCGGCACCGCTGTCCTGCACGGACCCGGGGACGTTCTTCAAGGGCCCCTCGGAGGCGCCGGTCCACCCCTCGGCGGCGTACAAGCGGGAGCGCGTCGCGCGGGCCGAGGCGTACGCGCGGGACTGCGCCGAGCGGACCGGCGACGCGCTGCGGCACTACCACTCCCTCAACAACGCCCGCGACCTGGACGTCCTGCGCGCCGCGCTCGGCGAGAACCGGCTGACGTTCCTGGGGTCGTCGTACGGCACGTACTTCGGGGCGCTGTACGCCACGCTGTTCCCCTCGCACGTGCGGCGGATGGTGTTCGACTCGGCGGTGAACCCGGCCCCGGAGCGGATCTGGTACCGCAACAACCTCGGCCAGTCGGCGGCGTTCGAGGACCGCTGGGCGGACTTCCGGGCGTGGACCGCCCGGCACGACGACGTGTACGGGCTGGGGAGCACGGCGCGCGAGGTGCAGGACAGCTACGACAAGGTTCGTGCGCGGCTGGCGGAGGAGCCGGCGGGCGGAAAGGTCGGGCCCGAGCAGTTGCAGGCGGCGTTCCTGAAGGCCGGGTACTACGACGACCACTGGCCGCACCGCGCGCAGGCGCTGTCGGCGTATCTGAAGGGCGATCCCGCGCCGCTGGTCGAGCAGGCCCAGGAGTACCGGGAGGCCGCGGCGGAGGCGGAGAACGCGCGGGCGGTGTACCTCGCCGTGGAGTGCAACGACGCGCCCTGGCCGACGGACTGGGCGGTGTGGGACCGGGACAACACCCGGCTCGCGCGCCGGGCGCCCTTCGAGACCTGGGGCAATGTGTGGACGAACCTGCCGTGCGCCTACTGGCGGGCGCCCCGGCAGCGGCCGCTGGACGTGCGCGCGGGGAGCGGTGAGCTGCCGCCGACGCTGATCCTGGCGGCGGAGCGGGACGCGGCCACCCCGTACGACGGCGCCCTGGAGCTGCACCGGCGGCTGGCGGGGTCGGCGCTGGTGACCGAGCGGGACGCCGGCAGCCACGGCCTGGCGGGCGGGGCCAACGCCTGCGTGCACGCCCACCTGGAGGCGTACCTGCTGGAGGGCCGGGTCCCGGCGCGGCGCGCCTCCTGCGCACCGCACCCGGAACCCGAGCCGGCGGACCGGCGGGCCGGGGCGGACCGGCCCGCCGCCTGATCAGGCCAGGCCCGCGACCAGTTCCGCGACGTCCTTGCGGCGGCCCGTGAAGAACGGGACCTCCTCGCGGACGTGCATCCGGGCCTCCGAGCCGCGCAGGTGACGCATGAGGTCGACGATCCGGTGCAGTTCGTCGGCCTCGAAGGCGAGGATCCACTCGTAGTCGCCCAGCGAGAACGAGGCCACCGTGTTGGCGCGCACGTCCGGGTAGCCGCGGGCCATCTTGCCGTGGTCGGCGAGCATGCGCCGGCGGTCCTCGTCGGGCAGCAGGTACCAGTCGTAGGAGCGCACGAAGGGGTAGACGCTCACGTAGTCGCGGGCCGTCTCGTCGGCGAGGAACGCCGGGATGTGCGACCGGTTGAACTCGGCGGGCCGGTGCAGCGCCATGTTCGACCAGACCGGCTCCAGCGCACGGCCCAGCCGGGTGCGGCGGAAGAGGTTGTAGGCCTCCTGGAGCTGGTCGGCGGTCTCGGCGTGCCACCAGATCATGAGGTCGGCGTCCGCGCGCAGGCCCGACAGGTCGTAGGTGCCGCGGATCGTGACGTCCTTGGCGGCGAGCTGGTCGAACAGCTCCTGGACCTCGTCGGCGTACCCGGCGCGGTCCTCCGGCAGTACGTCCTTCAGTTTGAAGACCGACCAGAGGGTGTAGCGGATGACCTCGTTGAGGTCCTTGGCCAGCTTGCCCTTGTTGGGGATCCGGTCGGGGGCGGGGGTGGTGGCGTCGTCGCTCATGTCTCTTATTCTCCTGCTCCTCCGTGGAGGCTTTGCACCGGGTGGGCGGTGAGCTGCTGCACAGCGCGCAGGTCACCGTGGATCTGGTCGGCGGCGGCGTACGCGCTCGCGATGCACGCGGGGACGCCGACGCCGTCGTAGGCCGCGCCGCACACGGCGAGACCGGCGAGGCCCGCGAGGTGCTCGCGGACGCGGGCCACGCGCGCGTGGTGGCCGACGGGGTACTGGGGCAGGCCGTTCTCCCAGCGGGTGACGCGCGTGGCGACCGGGGTGGCGTCCAGGCCGACGGCGGCCTTCAGGTCGTGCCGGGAGACCTCCACGAGGCCGTCGTCGTCGCGGCGGAGGATCTCCGTCTCGCCGTGGCGGCCCACGGAGGTGCGCAGGACGACCAGGTCGGGGTTCTCGTCGGCGATCCAGCCCCACTTGGCGGAGGCGAAGGTGGAGGCCTTGATGGTGTGCCCGTCGACGGGCGGCACCAGGAATCCGCTGCCCCCGGGCAGATCGGTCTCCGCGCGGCGGTAGGCGAGGGTGATCAGCGCCATGGAGGCGTACTCGACGCCGGCGAGTTCGGCGGCGGCGCCGGGCGCCTCGGCGCGCAGCAGGCCGGCGGCGGCCGGGGCGGGGACGGCGACGACGACCGCGTCGGCGTGCAGGACGCGGTCCCCGGCGACGACCCGCCAGCCGTCCCGCGGTTCCCGGCGCAGCTCCGTGACCGGTGTGCCGGTGAGGATCTCCGCGCCGCCCGCCCGCAGCGCGTCGGCGACCGCGAGCGGGAGGGTGCCCACCCCGCCCGCGATGCCCGTGAAGACGGGACCCGCCTGCGGCGCGGCGGCGGACCTGGCCTGGATCCCGCGGACCGCCTCGGTGAGGGAGGTGTGGGTGCGGGCGGCCTCGAAGAGCTGCGGCACCGCCGAGCGCATCGAGATGCGGTACGCGTCGCCCGCGTAGACCCCGCCGAGCAGGGGTTCCACCAGGCGGTCGACGACCTCGCGGCCGACGCGCGCCGCCACGTACTCACCGACCGCCACGTCGTCGCCGACCTCGGTGCGGGGCAGGTCGGCGTCGCGCCCGATCCGGGCCAGTCCCTCGTCGGACAGGACGCCGGCGAGGGCTTCGGCGGTGCCGGGCACGCCCATGACGTGCCCCTTGGGCATGGGGTGCAGGGCTCCCCGGGTCCACAGCGAGGCGGTGGCGGTGGCGGGCGGCTGGAGCCGGTCGGCGAGGCCCACCTCGCGGGCGAGGCCCACCGCCTCGGGGCGGCGGGCCAGCAGCGACTCGGCGCCGAGGTCGACGCGCGCGCCCGCGATCTCTCCCGGCAGCAGCTTGCCGCCGACCCGGTCCGAGGCCTCCAGCACGGTGACCCGCGCCCCGTGCGCCCGCAGCCGGTGGGCGGCGGCCAGCCCGGCGATTCCGGCTCCGACGACGACGTGCCGCCCGGAGCCCGCATGTGATCCGCTCATGACCCCACCCTCTCAAACGCCACCGGCACTCCCGACAGGGCCATGTGGCCCTGTCGAGTCCCCACCGTGACCGCATCGGGACCGTCCGGCGCCAACGTCCCGCACCCCTCGCGCGTCGAAGGAACGTCGGTCATCACCACACGGGGGAGCCCCACATGCGCGCACGACGATCCGTACGACCCGCCCACACCCTGGCCGGGGTGCTGCTGGCGGCGGCCCTCGCCACCGGCGGGTGCAGCGCCGCGGGGGACGACTCCGGCGGCTCGTCGGCCGCCGACAAGGCCGCCGCCGCGCCGGCGGAGGGACAGGCCGCCCAGGAGGACGCGAAGCAGGGAGCCCCCGGCGGCGCGGCGGACGGCGCGCGGGCGACCGCGCCGCCGAGGACCACCGCGAACCACATCATCCGCACCGCCTCCCTGACCGTGCGGGTGAAGGACGTCCCGAAGGCCCTGGACGAGGCCCGGACGACGACCGGGGCAGCGGGCGGCTACGTCGGCGACGAGACCACCGACCGGGACGAGGAGGGCCGTGAACACACCCGCGTGGTGCTGCGCGTGCCCGTGGAGAAGTACGACGAGGTCCTCGCCGCCCTGGAGGGCACGGGCGAGCTCCTCGAACGCAGCGCCAAGGCGCAGGACGTCACCGACCAGGTGGTCGACGTGGAGAGCCGGATCACGACCCAGCGGGCCAGCGTGGCCCGTATCCGCGAGCTGATGGACCGGGCCACCAGGCTCAGTGACGTGGTCACCCTGGAGGGCGAGCTGAGCAGCCGTCAGGCCGACCTGGAGGCGCTGCTCGCCCGGCAGGCGTCCCTGAAGGACCGCACGGGCCTGGCCACCGTCACCCTGTCCCTGTCCGAGGCTCCGGCGGAGGAGGCCGCAGAGGACGGCGATCCCGGTTTCACGGACGCCCTCGCGGGCGGCTGGGACGCGTTCGTGACGATGCTGCGCTGGCTGGCGGTGGCGATCGGCGCGGTGCTGCCGTTCGCGGCGGTGGCGGCGCTGCTCGTCCTGCTGTGGCGGAAGGCCGTACGTCCCCGGCTGCCGCGGCGGCCGGAGCCGGCGCCCGTGACGGGCGCCCCCGGCCCGCTGCCGGCGGCCCCGCCGGTGCCGTCGTCGGCGCCCCGCCGGGCGTCCGGCGGGGACGGGGAGGGCTGAGGGACCCTCGAGCGGACTCGAAATCCCCCGCCCCCGTAGCGTGTTCACATGAACATGAGCGAGGCGCGCGGTGCGCGGGAACGCCTGGTGGTGATCGGCGGTGACGCCGCGGGGATGTCCGCGGCGTCACAGGCCCGCCGGCTGAAGGGTCCGGACGAGCTGGAGATCGTGGCGTTCGAACGCGGCCGCTTCACCTCCTTCTCGGCGTGCGGCATCCCCTACTGGGTGGGCGGTGACGTCCCCGGGCGGGACCGGCTGATCGCGCGCACCGCCGAGGAGCACCGCGCGCGGGACATCGATCTGCGGCTGCGCACCGAGGTCGTGGAACTCGACCTCGACCGGGGGCGGGTACGCGCGCGGGACGTCGATTCCGGCGCCGAGTCCTGGACGTCGTACGACGAACTGGTGATCGCGACCGGTGCGCGGCCGATCCGCCCGGACCTGCCCGGCATGGACGCCCCCGGGGTGCACGGCGTGCAGACCCTCGGCGACGGACAGGCCCTCCTCGACACGCTGTCCCGCACGCGCGGGCGCCGCGCGGTGGTCGTCGGGGCGGGGTACATCGGCGTGGAGATGGCCGAGGCGATGATCAAGCGCGGCTACGAGGTGACGGTCGTCAACCGCGGCGAGGAGCCGATGGCGACCCTCGACCCCGACATGGGGCGCCTGGTGCGCCGGGCCATGGAGGGCATGGGCATCACCATGGTGAACGACGCCGAGGTCACCGGGCTGCTCACGGGGGACGACGGCGGGGTGCGGGCGGTCGCCACCGAGGACGCCGAGTACCCGGCGGACGTCGTCGTGCTCGGCATCGGGGTGCGCCCGGAGACGGCCCTGGCACGGGCCGCGGGGCTTCCCCTGGGGGAACACGGCGGACTGCTCACCGACCGGTCGATGCGGGTGCGCGGGCACGAGAACGTCTGGGCCGGCGGCGACTGCGTGGAGGTCCTCGACCTGGTCTCCGGGCAGCAGCGGCACATCCCGCTGGGCACGCACGCCAACAAGCACGGCCAGGTCATCGGCGCCAACGTCGGCGGCGGCTACGCCACCTTCCCGGGCGTGGTCGGTACGGCGGTCAGCAAGGTGTGCGACCTGGAGATCGCGCGCACCGGGCTGCGGGAGAAGGACGCCCGCCGCGTGGGCCTGCGCTTCGAGGCGGTCACCATCGAGTCGACCAGCCGCGCGGGCTACTACCCGAACGCCTCCCCCATGACGGTGAAGATGCTCGCCGAACTGCGCACCGGCCGCCTCCTCGGCGTCCAGATCGTCGGCCGCGAGGGCGCGGGCAAGCGCGTCGACGTCGCGGCGGTCGCCCTCACGGCCGGCATGACGGTGGACCTGATGACGTCCCTGGACCTGGGCTACGCCCCGCCGTTCTCCCCGGTCTGGGACCCGGTCCTGGTGGCGGCCAGGAAGGCGGCGGCGAGAATCCGGGCGACCATGTGAAGAGGGGCGGTGCGACGCCCCTGGAAGGGGCGCGGGGAACCGCGCGACCGGCCGCACACGGCCGGCACCCCGTACGGCGGCCGCATCCCTGCGGCGCCGCCCGGCGGACCCTCACGCCGTCCCGTTGATCCTCTCGATCGCCTGCCGGGCCTGCTCGGCCGGCGGGCGGGCCGGCAACGACGACACCGACGCGTTGGCGTCCGGCACCGGCGCCGACACCGCCGGCTTCGCGTGCGCGGCCCCCCGCACCGAGCGCAGCCGATGGCTCACCGCCTCGTCCAGCGTCACCGGCCGCCGCGTCTGCGCGGCGAGCCGCGCCGCCTCCTGGCCGAGCCGGGCGACGTCCTCCCACGGGAGGCGCACCACGAGCGTGAGTTCGGCCTCGCCGTCGGGCAGCGCGTGCATCGCGGTGGGCACTCGGTCGTTCATCGGCTGTTCCTCCCCATCGGCCCGGCGGCCCCTTCCCCGCGCCGCGGGCGGTCGACGAGTCATACGCGCGGGCGGACGGCGGTGTTCAGCGGCGCCGCTGATTCACCGGCCGCCGCCCGGGCACAAGGGGGATGTGGTCATCCCCGTCCATGACGTGAATCCCGCGCGGCGCACCCCCTGGGTGACGTACGCGCTCCTCGCCGCCAACGTCGTCGTCTTCGTCGCCCTCACGCCGGGTGTCGTCGGTTCGCTGACCGGTGGGAGCGATCTGGCCGACCTGTGCCGCCTCCAGGCGTTCCTGGACCGCTACGCGGTGGTGCCGCGGGAGCTGATCCACCACCGGATGCCGGACCTGGTGCCCACCGGCGGCACCGGGGTGGGCCCGCAGGGGCCGGGGTGCGTGATCGGCGCGCCGGGCTACGACAAGTCGCCGGAGCTGAGCGTCCTGACGGCGATGTTCCTGCACGGCGGCTGGCTGCACCTGCTGGGCAACATGCTCTTCCTGTGGGTCTTCGGAAACAACGTCGAGGACCGGATGGGGCACATCCGCTTCCTGCTCTTCTACCTCGTCTGCGGGTACGCCGCCTCGTACGGCTTCGCCCTGCTCGACGCCGGCTCGGGCGAGCCCCTGATCGGCGCCTCCGGGGCCGTCGCCGGGGTGCTGGGCGCCTATCTGGTGCTGTATCCGAAGGCGCGCGTCTGGGTGCTGGTGCCGTTCCTGATCTTCCTGCCGCTGCGGCTGCCGGCCTGGATCGTGCTGGGCCTGTGGTTCGTGCTCCAGGCGGTGTACTCGTCCGGCGAGGGGGTCACCGACGCCGGGACGGTGGCGTACGCGGCGCACGTCGTCGGCTTCGTGGCCGGCATGCTGCTCGCCTGGCCGCTGCGCCCGGGCACACCGCCGCCGCCCGAGCCGCGCGGCGTCCTCTTCGGCCGGCGGGCGCGGCCGGGCTGGGGGTAGCGGCGGGATCCGCCGCGCCCCAGGGACAGCGGCGGGATCCGCCACTGTCCCAGAGAGAGCGGCACGGTCCGCCGCGCCCCAGGGACAGCGGCGCGGTCCACCACGCTCCGGGACAGCGGCACGGCCCGCCACGCCCAGGAAGCGCGGCACGGCCCGCCACGCCCAGGAACCGCAGCAAGGCCCGCCACGCCCAGGAAGCGCGGCACGGCCCGCCACGCCCAGGGACCGCGGCACGGTCCCGCTACGCCCCCTTCGCGGACAGTGCCGCCACCAGCACCGGGGTGACCTGCTCCACCTGCCACGGACGGGCCCCGTGCTCGGCGAGAGCCGCCCCGACGGACTCGGCGTTCACCACCGCCGGCGGCTCCCAGCAGACCCTGCGCACCGTGTCCGGCGTGATCAGGTTCTCCGGCGGCATGTTCAGCCGTTCGGCGAGCGCGCCGACCGCCGCCCGCGCCGCGGACAGCCGCGCCGCCGCCGCCGGGTCCTTGTCGGCCCACGCGCGCGGCGGCGGAGGGCCGGTCACCGGCTGGCCGGGCTGGGGCAGCCGGTCCTCGCCCAGCTCCCGCGCCCGGTCGACGGCCGCCTGCCACTGCTCCAGCTGGCGCCGCCCCACGCGCTGCCCGAACCCGTTGAGCGCGGCGAGGGCGTGGAGGTTGGCCGGGAGGGCGAGCGCGGCCTCCACGATCGCCGCGTCCGAGAGCACCTTGCCGGGGGAGACGTCCCGGCGCCGGGCGATCCGGTCGCGGGTCTGCCACAGCTCCCGCACGACGGCCATCTGCCGGCGCCGGCGCACCTTGTGCATGCCGGAGGTGCGCCGCCAGGGGTCCTTGCGGGGCTCGGGCGGCGGTGCCGAGGCGATCGCGTCGAACTCCTGCCGGGCCCAGTCCAGCTTGCCCTGCCGGTCCAGCTCCTTCTCCAGCGCGTCGCGCAGGTCGACCAGGAGCTCGACGTCGAGGGCGGCGTAGCGCAGCCAGGGCTCGGGCAGCGGGCGGGTGGACCAGTCGACGGCGGAGTGGCCCTTCTCCAGGACGAAGCCGAGCACGTTCTCGACCATCGCGCCGAGCCCGACCCGGGGGAACCCGGCGAGGCGTCCGGCCAGCTCGGTGTCGAAGAGACGGGTGGGCACCATGCCTATCTCGCGGAGGCAGGGCAGGTCCTGGGTGGCGGCGTGCAGCACCCACTCGACGCCGGACAGCACCTCGCCGAGACCGGACAGGTCGGGGCAGGCGACGGGGTCGATCAACGCGGTCCCGGCGCCCTCGCGGCGCAGCTGGACGAGGTAGGCGCGCTGGCCGTAGCGGTAGCCGGAGGCGCGCTCGGCGTCCACGGCGACGGGGCCGCTGCCCGCGGCGAAGGCGGCGACCACCTCGGCGAGGCCGGCCTCGTCCGCGATCACGGGCGGAATGCCCTCGCGCGGTTCGAGCAAGGGGATCGGCGCCTCCGTAGCAGAAGATCCGCCGTCGTCCGGAGGGGCGCCTCCGGTGGTGCGCAGTGAACGGTCTGCTGCGGTGTCGTGGGCGTCGGTCACCTGTCAAGGGTATCCGTGTCACGAAGGCGCCCGTCGACGGTCGTGTTCCGTGACGGGCGCCGGTGGGTCGTATTCCGGTCAGAAGGAGGAAAGATCGTGTTCGTGAACCCGTGGGCGGGGCGGAACGGGGCGGGGGGATGCGGTCAGTGGATGATGCCGGTGCGCAGGGCCACCGCCACCATGCCGGCGCGGTCGCCCGTGCCGAGCTTGCGGGCGATGCGGGCGAGGTGGCTCTTGACGGTCAGTGCGGACAGGCCCATCGAGACGCCGATCGCCTTGTTCGACTGGCCCTCCGCCACCAGCCGCAGCACCTCGACCTCGCGGCCGGACAGTTCCCGGTAGCCGCCCGGGTGGCTCGGGGCACCCGGGGGGCGGCGGTGCAGGCGTGCGGCGGCGGCGCCGATGGGTGCGGCACCGGGACGGGTGGGGAGCCCGAGGTTGGTGCGGGTGCCGGTGACGACGTAACCCTTCACTCCGCCGGCGAGGGCGTTGCGCACGGCGCCGATGTCGTCGGCCGCGGAGAGGGCGAGGCCGTTGGGCCAGCCCGCCGCGCGGGTCTCCGAGAGGAGGGTGAGGCCGGAACCATCCGGCAGGTGGACTTCGGCGACGCAGATGTCGCGGGGGTTGCCGATGCGGGGACGAGCCTCCGCGACGGACGAGGCCTCGATGACATCGCGTACACCGAGCGCCCACAGATGGCGGGTGACGGTGGAACGGACGCGCGGGTCGGCCACGACCACCATGGCGGTCGGCTTGTTCGGGCGGTAGGCGACCAGGCTTGCGGGCTGCTCGAGGAGAACGGACACCAGGCCTCCTGGGTGCGGGACGGGGCCGGTTCGTGGGGGGTGAAGCCGGGACGAACCATGCTTTCAAGGTCACAGTCGTCTTCGGCAATAAACCTGGCGTCCTTTAACGAATGATCACGAAGTGATGAGTAACAATCCGGGCAATTCGGACGCGCGAGCGATCATTCGAAGACCGAACGGTTTCGATCTACGTCGCAACGCTTCCGAAAGTGGCCGTGTCGACAAAGAGACGGGCGTCGGCGACCGCCGGGAGCACCCGCGGGAGGCTCAGCGCGACTGCGGTCCCCTCCGCTGCGGCAGCGTCACCACGGACGCGTCCCCCGGAGCGGCCGGCGGCAGCCCCGCGACCTGCGCCAGCAGATCGGACCACGCGACCAGGTGGGCGGCCGTGTCCGGAACCCCGCCCAGGCCCTCCCGGGGCGTCCAGGAGGCCCGGATCTCGATCTGCGAGGCGGCGGGCCGCGCGGACAGCCCGCCGAAGTAGTGGGAACTCGCACGGGTCACCGTGCCGCTCGGCTCGCCGCACGCCAGTCCGCGCGCCGCCAGCGCGCCGGTCAGCCAGGACCAGCACACCTCCGGCAGCAGCGGATCCGCCGCCATCTCCGGCTCCAGCTCCGCGCGCACCAGCGTCACCAGGCGGAAGGCGCCCTGCCAGGCGTCGTGTCCGGCCGGGTCGTGCAGCAGCACCAGCCGGCCGTCGGCCAGGTCCTCCTCGCCGTCGACGACCGCCGCCTCCAGCGCGTACGCGTACGGGGCGAGCCGCTTCGGGGCCGGCGCGGGATCCACCTCGATCCGCGGCCGCAGCCGCGCACCGCGCAGCGCCTCGACCGCGGCCCGGAAGGGCGGTGGGGGCGCACCCCCCGTACCCCCCTGTCCGGGGTCCCCTCCGGTCTCCTTCCGTTCGTCCATTCCGCCAGCGCCGTCCGACAGTCGTCCCTGAGCCGCAGCCATGCGGGGAAGATTAAGCGGAACGGGCCCCCGGCGCAGGGAGGGACACCCGCGCCGCCCGGGGGTGTCCGGATCCCGCCCCGCGGGCCCTGGGGTCCGGGCGTGCCGGCGGGTCGTGCGAGACTTGCCGGTGTGAGTGCCAACGCAAGCCCGACGGGCCAGACGCCGACCGCGACCACCCCTCCCGTCAGGAACGACGCAGTCCAGGAATCGGCCTTCCTCAAGGCGTGCCGGCGCGAGCCCGTGCCGCACACACCGGTGTGGTTCATGCGGCAGGCCGGGCGCTCACTGCCGGAGTACCGCAAGGTCCGCGAGGGCGTCGGGATGCTCGACTCCTGCATGCGCCCCGACCTGGTCACCGAGATCACGCTCCAGCCGGTGCGCCGCCACCGCGTCGACGCGGCGATCTACTTCAGCGACATCGTCGTCCCCCTCAAGGCCATCGGCATCGACCTCGACATCAAGCCCGGCGTCGGCCCGGTCGTCGAGCAGCCGGTGCGCACCCGCGCCGACCTCGCCCGGCTACGCGACCTCACCCCCGAGGACGTCTCCTACGTCACCGAGGCGATCGGCATGCTGACCCGCGAGCTCGGGTCCACCCCGCTGATCGGCTTCGCGGGCGCCCCGTTCACCCTCGCGAGCTACCTCGTCGAGGGCGGCCCGTCCCGTACGTACGAGAACGCCAAGGCGATGATGTACGGCGACCCCGGGCTCTGGGCCGACCTGCTCGACCGCCTCGCCGACATCACGGCCGCGTTCCTCGAGGTGCAGATCGCGGCCGGCGCCTCCGCCGTCCAGCTCTTCGACTCCTGGGCCGGCGCGCTCTCCCCGGCCGACTACCGGCGCTCGGTGCTGCCCGCCTCGGCGAAGGTGTTCGACACGGTGGCCGGCCACGGCGTCCCGCGCATCCACTTCGGCGTCGGCACCGGTGAACTGCTGGGGCTCATGGGCGAGGCCGGCGCGGACGTCGTGGGCGTCGACTGGCGCGTCCCGCTGGACGAGGCCGCCCGCCGCGTCGGCCCCGGCAAGGCGCTCCAGGGCAACCTGGACCCGACCGTGCTGTTCGCCGGCCGGGAGGCGGTCGAGACCAAGGCGCGGGAGGTCCTGGACACGGCCGCCGGTCTGGAGGGCCACGTCTTCAACCTCGGCCACGGCGTCATGCCGTCCACCGACCCGGACGCCCTGACCCGTCTCGTGGAGTACGTCCACACGCAGACGGCGCGCTGACCCACCGCGTACGCGCCGCACGCGCGTCGGAACCCGGGAGCGGGGTACTGGGCACACGTTGCCCGCCGCGTTCGCTCCCGGGTGCGGGCAGGTGGAGGCCTCATGAGGCTCGAGATGTTCGACCCCGCCCCGATCGGCGTCGTCGTCACCCAGGGGCCGGAGCAGCGGCCCGAGTACACCGGCGCCGTGGAGCCGCTGCCGCCCGGCTCGACCCTGCTGCTGTACACCGACGGGCTGGTGGAGCGCCGGGAGGAGGACCTGACCGTCGGTCTGGAGCGGCTGCGTCACCACGCCTCGGCGGCCGTCCGCCGCCCTCTGGAGGCCTTCTGCGACACCCTGCTCGCCGACCAGCTGACCGTCGACAACGACGACGACGTCGCCGTACTGGCCCTGCGCCTCCCGGCGCGGTGAGCCCCCTACTTCGTCGCCCCCCTCGTGAAGCCGTTGTAGATGAAGCGCTGGAGGAAGAGGAAGACGAGCAGGGTGGGGAGGATGACCAGGACCGCGCCCGCCGAGATGGTCTCCCAGTGCGCGCCGAAGGGGCCCTTGAAGCGGAACAGGGACGTCGAGATCACGCCGAGGTCCTCGGAGGGCATGTAGAGGAAGGGGATGTAGAAGTCGTTGTAGACGGTGATCCCCTTCACGATGACCACGGTCGCGATCGCCGGTTTGAGCAGCGGGAGGATCACCTTGCGGTAGATCGTGAAGGCGCCCGCCCCGTCCAGGCGGGCCGCCTCGTCCAGGGAGACCGGGATGGAACGGATGAACTGCAGGAAGATGTAGATCGACACGATGTCCGTGCCCATGTAGAGCGCGATCGGCGCCCACAGGCTGTCGAACATGCCGAAGCTGTTGACGATCTGGAAGGTCGCCACCTGGGTGGTCACCCCGGGGACCAGCGCGGCGAGCAGGAACAGGGCGACGACCGGCTTCCGGAAGCGGAAGTGGAAACGGTCGATCGCGTACGCCGTCATCGAGCCGATGAGGATCGTGCCGCCGACGGCGACGACCAGGACGACCGCCGTGTTGCCGAACGCGGACAGCATCCGGCCGTCCCGGAACGCCGTCACGTAGTTGTCGAAGTTCAGCGGGTCGTCGGGCAGGGCCAGCGCTCCGCTGCCGTTCGCCATCTCCCCGGACGACTTCAGCGAGGTCAGGAAGACCACGGTGAGCGGCAGCAGCACGACGAGCGCCGCGAGGATCAGCGACAGGTACACCGACGCGCGGGCCACGGTGCGGCGGGTCATACCACATCCACCTTTTCGTCGGGGACGATGCGCCGCTGCACCCAGGTGACCGCCAGGACGATCAGCAGCAGGACGACGGCGGCGGCCGAGGCGAGCCCGGTCTTGTTGAACTGGAAGGCCAGCTTCACGGTCTGGATCACGAACGTCTCGGTGCCGGTGGCACCGCCGGTCATGATGTACGGGATCTCGAAGACCGAGAGCGAGCCGGAGACGGAGAGGACGACGCTCAGGCTCAGTACCGGCTTGATGCCGGGCGCGATGATGTGCCGGAACTGGTGCCAGCGGCTCGCCCCGTCGATCTCGGCCGCCTCGTACAGCTCGCCCGGGATGGACTGGACGGCGCCGAGGAAGAGGACGAAGTTCAGGCCCAGGTGGCGCCAGACGGAGACGCCGGCGAGTGAGGTGTTCGCGGAGAACGGCGTGCCCAGCCAGGCGTGGTCGGACTCGACGCCGAGGAGGCGCAGTACGGAGTCGAGGGTGCCGCCGTCCTGGAAGAAGTAGAGGAAGACGAAGCCGATCGCCACCCCGTTGATCAGGTACGGGAAGAACAGCACGCCCTTGAAGAAGTTCCGGAAGCGGATGTCGAAGCTGAGGACCGTGGCGAAGTAGAGGGCGAGGACGATCTGCACCACGGACGCGGCCAGGTAGTAGCCGCTGACGAAGAAGACCTCGAACAGCTCGGAGCGGGTGAGGAGTTCGGTGTAGTTCTCGGCGCCGGTCCAGTTCAGTCCGGGGCTGATGCCGTCCCAGTCGGTGAAGCTGTACGCGATCATGTTGGCGATCGGCGCGTAGGTGAAGGTCAGGAGCAGGGCCAGCGGGGCGATCAGGAAGAGCCACGGGGTGAGGCGGAGCGCCAGCCGGGTGCGGCGCGGGGCGGGCGCGGCACGCTTCGCCCCGGCGGGCGCGGCCGGGGTGTCCGGCCGCGCCGCCTTGCGGGTGGTGTCCGTCATCAGGACCCCAGCGAGTTCCGCGCCTCGGCCCAGCGCTCGCCGAGGTCGCCGAAGAAGTCGTCGAGGCCGCCCTTGCGCGCGCCGCGGGCGAGGTCGACGAGTTCCTGGCGGTAGTCGGGCTTGTAGATGCCGACCTCGGACTGGTTGTCGATGGACTTGACCTCGGCGCCCTTGGCGTCGTCGAGGTCGATCAGCTTGACGCCCTTCTCCTCGTACGGCTCGAGGATGTCGGGCAGCGGGGCGTCCTTGAGCGGCGACAGGGCGAGGTTGGCCTCCGCGTAGCCGGACTTGTCGGTGAACCAGTCGATCCAGGCGCGGGCGGCTTCCTTGTTGTCGGAGTTGACGTTGACGGCCTGCTGGTAGTCCGGGGAGGTCACCGCGCAGAAGGCGCCGTCCTTCTGCGCGGGGAAGGGCATGAAGCCGATGTCGTCGGGGTCGGCGCCGGCCTGCTCGGCGGCGGCCCGCATCTGGACGACCGCCCAGGAGCCGAGCCACATGGTGGCGATCTCGCCCTTGGCCAGCTTGGGTTTGGACGCCTCCCAGTTGGTGGTGGTCGGGTCCTTCTCCACGAGGCCGCCGCGCACCATGTCGTGGAGCAGGGTGTCGCCGACGCGCAGGTCGGCGCCCTCGGCCCACGGGTCGCCCTCGGCGAGCTCCGTGGTGGCGCCCGTGTCGCAGCCGACGGAGCCGTTGACGTTGGTCCACTGGGTCAGCGGCCACATGTCCTTGAAGTTGGTGTAGTACGGCACCGCGTCGGTCTTCGATCCGATCGCCTCGAGGTCGTCGAGGAACTCGGCCGGGGTGGTGGGCCAGTCGGTGACGCCGGCCTCGCTCCACACCTTCTTGTTGTAGAGGAAGCCGGGGACGACCCCGAGGGGGCTCTGGCCGTACACCTTGCCGTCGACGGTGGAGTAGTCGGTGAAGCGGTACTTGGCGCCGCGTTCCTCCGCGGTGCCGAGGGAGGCGAAGAACCTCGGGTAGTCCTTCTTCTCAATGACCGCCGGGATCATGAGGACGTCGCCGTAGTTCTCCGTGTTCATGCGGATCTTGACCTCGCCCTCGTAGTCGGTGAGGCCGTCGAACTCGACCTTCACACCGGGGTAGGTCCTGTTGAACTCGGCGGCGTACTTCTTCATCGTCCCGTCCTGCACCAGGTCGGTGCGGTGGGTGAGGACCGTGAGGGAGCCCCTGACCTTCGACGGGTCGTCGGGGGCCTCGGCGTCCGCGCCCTTCGAGGAGCCTCCCGAACCCGTGCAGGCGGATGCCAGCAGGGCGAGGACGGCGATCGGTCCGGCTAGTACCTTGCGGCGGTTCATGTGCACCAGCTCCGTTCACGGGGCGGACGAGCACGAGTGGGTTGGCTGGTTCGGCACTCTGGCAGCACCTCACTGAACCGGTAAAGTCTCTATTCCGCCAACGATGCCAAAACCTTGCCCAGACACCACTCGACCGGTTTAGGGAGTGTGCATGCGTCAGGTCACACCGCTCACCGAGGGATGGACCCTGCGACACCCGGACGGCACGGGGGACGCGCTCCCCGCCTCGGTGCCGGGGTGCGTGCACACCGATCTGCTGGCGGCCGGGCTGATCCCCGATCCGTTCCTCGGCCGGAACGAGGCCGAGGTGGCGTGGGTGGGCCGGCGGGACTGGACGTACGAGACCGGGCTGACCGCCGCGGCGGGCGCGCACGAGCGGACGGATCTGGTCTTCGACGGTCTCGACACCGTCGCCGAGGTCCTGCTCGACGGCCGGACGCTGGGCCGGGTGCGGAACATGCACCGCTCGTACCGCTTCGACGTGACGGGGCTGAGCGGGCGGCTCACCGTGCGGTTCGCGTCCGCCTACGCCGAGGCGGAGGCGGTGCGCGGCGCGGTGGGCGAGCGGCCGGGGGCGTACGCCGAGCCGTACCAGTACGTGCGCAAGATGGCCTGCTCGTTCGGCTGGGACTGGGGGCCGACGCTGGTGACGGCCGGCATCTGGCGGCCGGTGCGGCTGGAGCACTGGTCGACGGCCCGGATCGCCCGGGTGCGCCCCCTGGTCACCGTGGAGGACGGCGTGGGGCAGGTCGAGCTGGCGGTCGACGTGGAGCGCTCCCGGGTCGAGGCGCCGCTCACCGTGGAGGCGGCCGTCGGCGGCGTGCGCGCCCGCGCGCGGATCGACGGCACCCGGGGGACGGTGCGCCTGCGGGTGCCGGACGCACGGCTGTGGTGGCCCCGGGGCTACGGCGGACAGCCGCTCCACGACCTGGAGCTGACGCTGCTCGACGGCGAGGAGGAGCTGGATTCGTGGCGGCGCCGGATCGGGTTCCGGACGGTGGAGCTGGACACCTCGGCCGACGCCCACGGCACCGGGTTCACCCTGGTCGTCAACGGGGAGCGGCTGTTCGCGCGGGGCGTCAACTGGATCCCGGACGACGTCTTCCCGTCCCGGATCACCCGTGAGCGCTACCGTCGGCGGCTGGAGCAGGCGGCCGGCGCGGGCGTGGACCTGGTCCGCGTCTGGGGCGGCGGGATCTACGAGAGCGAGGACTTCTACGACGCCTGCGACGAGCTGGGGCTGCTGGTCTGGCAGGACTTCCCGTTCGCGTGCGCGGCCTACCCCGAGGAGCAGCCACTGCGCGGGGAGGTGGAGGCGGAGGCCCGGGAGAACGTCGTCCGGCTGATGCCCCATCCCTCACTGGTGCTGTGGAACGGCAACAACGAGAACCTGTGGGGGTTCCGGGACTGGGACTGGGAGCCGGGGCTGGCCGGGGACTCCTGGGGCGAGGGGTACTACCTGGGCGTACTGCCGCGCGTGGTGGCCGAGTCGGATCCGACGCGGCCGTACACGGCGGGCAGCCCCTGGTCCGGGTCCTGGCTGCACCACCCCAACGACCCGGCGCACGGCACGCACCACTCCTGGGAGGTGTGGAACCGCACCGACTACGCCGACTACCGCCTCCACGTGCCGCGTTTCGTCGCCGAGTTCGGCTGGCAGGCGCCGCCCGCGCACGCCACGCTGCGGCGGGCGCTGCCCGGGGAGGAGCTCGCCCCGGACTCCCCCGGCATGCTGCACCACCAGAAGGCGGACGACGGCAACGGCAAGCTGGAGCGCGGGCTTGCCCGCCACTTCGCCGTGCCGGAGGGGGACTTCGACCGCTGGCACTACCTGACGCAGGTCAACCAGGCACGCGCGATCGCCGCCGGGATCGAGCACTGGCGCTCGCACTGGCCGGTGTGCGCGGGCACGGTGGTGTGGCAGCTCAACGACTGCTGGCCGGTGACCTCGTGGGCCGCGATCGACGGGGACGGGCGGGAGAAGCCGCTCTACCACGAGCTGCGGCGGCTGTACGCGGACCGGCTGCTGACCGTGCGCGCGGACGGCGAGGGGCTGGTGGTGGCCGCGGTCAACCAGTCCGCCGAGGCCTGGCACGGCACGCTGCGGCTGCGCCGGATGTCCGTCGACGGCACGGTGACCGGGGAGGCGGCCCCGGTGCTGGCCGCCGAGGGGCGGACCGTGGCGGTGGTCGAGGTGCCGGCCGGCCTGGTCCCGGCCGGCCCGAAGGAGTTCCTGGTCGCCGACGCATGGGGGTCGCCCCGCTCGGGCGGGGCCGGGAGCGGGGGAGGTCCGCGGGCGCTGCACTTCCCGGTGCCGGACCGGGAGATCCCGTACCCGCGGCCCGAGTTCGAGGTCGCGCTCGCGCCGGGCGGGATCACGGTCACGGCCCGCACCCTCGTACGGGACCTGCTGCTCCAGGCCGACCGGCTGGATCCGGAGGCGGTGGCCGACCGGGGGCTGGTGACCCTGCTGCCCGGCGAAGAGGTGACCATCGGGGTGCGGGGCTGGAAGACTCCGGACCCGGAAACCGCCCGTTGCGCCCTGTACTGCGTGGAGCCCACTCGATGACGGCAACGCCGACCCCCCGCGTCACCATCAAGGACGTCGCCGCGCGCGCCGGCGTGTCCAAGGGGGCCGTGTCCCTGGCCTTCAACCGGAAACCCGGTCTGTCGGAGGCGACCCGCGACCGGATCTTCCGGGCGGCGCGGGAGCTGGGGTGGGCGCCGAGTCCGACGGCGCGCACGCTGGCCGGGTCGCGGGTGGACGTGGTGGGTCTCGCGGTGTGCCGGCCCGCCCGGCTGCTCGGCCTGGAGCCGTTCTACATGGAGTTCGTCTCCGGGGTGGAGAGCGTCCTGGTCGAGCGGTCCTGCTCGCTGCTGCTGCGGCTGGTGCGCAGCCCGGACGAGGAGGTCGGGCTGATGGAGTCGTGGTGGAGGGGCCGGCAGATCGGGGGGTCGATCCTGGTGGACTTCCGGGCCGGCGACCCCCGCCCGGCGGTGGCCGAGCGGCTGGGCCTGCCGGCGGTGGCCGTCGGGCACCCGTCGCTGACGGGCGGGCTGACCTCCGTGTGGACGGACGACGCCACGGCCGTGACCGAGGCGGTGCGGTACCTGGCGGCGCTCGGGCACCGGCGGATCGCCCGGGTGGGCGGCGCGGCGGCGCTCGGGCACACCTCGATCCGCACGACCGCGTTCGACGAGGCGGTGCGGGCGCTGGAGCCGCCGGCGCGGGCCTGGCAGGTGGCCACGGACTTCTCCGGGGACGCGGGGGCGCGGGCCACCCGCTCGCTGCTGACCGCCGCGCCGGGCGACCGGCCGACGGCGATCGTGTACGACAACGACATCATGGCGGTGGCGGGGCTGTCGGTGGCGGCGGAGATGGGGCTGCGGGTGCCGGACGAGGTGTCGCTGCTGGCGTGGGACGACTCGCAGCTGTGCCGGCTGACGCATCCGACGCTGTCGGCGATGAGCCATGACGTCCACGGGTTCGGGGCGGAGGTGGCCCGAACGCTGTTCGGCGTCATCAGCGGGGAGGGACCGGGGTCCCACCCCGTACCGACCCCCGTGCTGACGCCCCGGGGCTCCACTGCCCCACCGTGATCCGCCTCCGCCGCCCCTTCCCGTCCCCGTCCCCCGGGGGCGGTGCTTCCGGACCCCCGCTCCTCAAGCGCCGGAGAGGCTGATTTTCAGCCTCTCCGGCGCTTGAGGAGCGGGGTCTGGGGCGGAGCCCCGGGTTCGGGACGGGAAGGGGCGGCGGGGGCGGGAGAACCCCTCACCGGACGCCGCCGTACGTGTGATGTTCGCCGCTCCAGGCGGCGGGACTGTGCAGTCACGTTACCCACAAGTAGCATGACCCGTAAGCAAGCGCTCAGCGTCCCGCACCCTGGAGGAGAGCCATCGTGCCTCGTACCGTCAGGGACGTCGTCTTCGTCGACGGCGTCCGTACCCCGTTCGGCAAGGCGGGCCCGAAGGGCATCTACCACGAGACCCGCGCCGACGACCTCGTCGTGAAGGCGATCCGGGAGCTGCTGCGCCGCAACCCCGGTCTCGACCCGAAGAGGATCGACGAGGTCGCCATCGCCGCGACCACGCAGATCGGCGACCAGGGCCTGACCATCGGCCGCACGGCCGGCATCCTCGCGGGCCTGCCCACCTCGGTCCCGGGCTACTCCATCGACCGCATGTGCGCCGGCGCCCTGACCGCCGTCACCACGGTGGCCGGCTCCGTCGCCTTCGGCGCGTACGACGTCGCCATCGCGGGCGGCGTCGAGCACATGGGCCGCCACCCGATGGGCGAGGGCGTGGACCCCAACCCGCGCTTCGTGAGCGAGAAGCTGGTCGACGAGTCCGCCCTGTTCATGGGCATGACCGCGGAGAACCTGCACGACCGCTACCCGCAGATCACCAAGCGGCGCGCCGACGAGTACGCGGTCCGCTCCCAGGAGAAGGCCGCCAAGGCGTACGCCAACGGCAGGATCCAGGCCGACCTGGTGCCGGTCTCGGTGCGCCGCACCAACGAGGAGGCCGGCGAGACGGGCTGGGGCCTGGTCACCGCCGACGAGCCGATGCGCCCGGGCACCACCCTGGAGAACCTGGCGAACCTCAAGACCCCGTTCCGCGTGCACGGCCGGGTCACCGCCGGCAACGCGGCCGGTCTGAACGACGGCGCCACCGCCTCGGTCATCGCCTCCGAGGACTTCGCCCGCGAGAACGGGCTCCCGGTCAAGATGCGCCTGGTCTCCTACTCCTTCGCGGGTGTGGAGCCCGAGGTCATGGGCTACGGCCCGATCCCGGCCACGGAGAAGGCGCTGGCCCAGGCGGGCCTGTCCATCTCCGACATCGGCCTGTTCGAGATCAACGAGGCCTTCGCCGTCCAGGTCCTCGCCTTCCTGGACCACTACGGCATCGCCGACGACGACGAGCGCGTCAACCAGTACGGCGGCGCCATCGCCTTCGGCCACCCGCTGGCCTCCTCCGGCGTCCGTCTGATGACGCAGCTGGCCCGCCAGTTCGAGGAGCAGCCGCAGGTCCGCTACGGCCTGACCACCATGTGCGTCGGCTTCGGCATGGGCGCGACGGTCATCTGGGAGAACCCGCACTTCGAGGGGGACAAGTGAGCACCACCGCAGAGCTTCTGAAGGGTGCGGCCGAGCTGTTCCCCGGCGAGGTCGTCACCAGCGCGCACGTACGCCACTTCGACCTCCCCCTGGGGGCCGGGCGCTTCGCGCTCATCACCCTCGACAACGGCCACGACCACACCAAGCCGACCACGCTCGGCCCGCAGTCGCTGGCGAACCTCGACACCGCGATCGACCGGGTCGAGAAGGAGGCCGCGGACGGCGACATCGTCGGCGTCGGCGTCACCGGCAAGCCGTTCATCTTCGCGGTCGGCGCCGACCTCAAGGGCGTCGAGCTGCTGAAGCGGCACGAGGACGCGCTGGCCATCGGCAAGGGCGGCCACGACGTCTTCAAGCGGCTGTCGAAGCTGGCCGTGCCGACGTTCGCGTACTACAACGGCGCCGCCATGGGCGGTGGCGTCGAGGTCGGTCTGCACTGCACCTACCGCACGGTGTCGGCGGCCGTCCCGGCGTTCTCGCTGCCCGAGGTCTTCCTCGGCCTGGTCCCCGGCTGGGGCGGCTGCACCCTGCTGCCGAACCTGATCGGCGCCGACAAGGCCGTCTCGGTCATCATCGAGAACAGCCTCAACCAGAACAAGCAGCTCAAGGGCGCGCAGGTCCACGAACTCGGCATCGCGGACGCGATCTTCGAGGGCGCGGACTTCCTGGAGCAGTCGCTGATCTGGACGGCGGCCGTCCTCAAGGGCGAGATCGTCGTCGAGCGTCCGGTGATCGACCGCGGTGAGGCCTGGGACCAGGCCGTCGCCAAGGGCCGCTTCATCGCCGACTCCAAGGTGCACGGCGCCGCCCCGGCCGCCTACCGCGCGCTGGACATCATCGCCGCCGCCCGGAACGGCGACCTCCAGCAGGGCTACGACGCCGAGGACCGGGCGCTCGCCGACCTCATCATGGGCGGTGAACTGCGCTCCGGCATCTACGCGTTCAACCTGGTGCAGAAGCGCGGCAAGCGTCCCGCGGGCGCCCCGGACAAGAACCTGGCCCGCCCGGTCACCAAGGTCGGTGTCGTCGGCGCCGGCCTGATGGCGTCGCAGCTGGCCCTGCTCTTCCTGCGCCGCCTGGAGGTGCCGGTCGTGCTGACCGACATCGACCAGGAGCGCGTCGACAAGGGTGTGGGTTACGTCCACGCCGAGATCGACAAGCTGCTCGGCAAGGGCCGCGTCAACCAGGACAAGGCCAACCGCCTCAAGGCGCTGGTCTCGGGTGTGCTGGACAAGGCCGAGGGCTTCGCGGACGCCGACTTCGTCATCGAAGCGGTCTTCGAGGAGATGGGCGTCAAGCAGAAGGTGTTCGCCGAGGTCGAGGCGGTCGCCCCGGCGCACGCGATCCTGGCGACGAACACCTCCTCCCTCTCCGTGACGGAGATGGCGTCGAAGCTGAGGCACCCCGAGCGGGTCGTCGGCTTCCACTTCTTCAACCCGGTCGCGGTCCTCCCGCTCCTGGAGATCGTCCGCGGCGAGCAGACGGACGAGGCCTCGCTGGCCACGGCGTTCGGCGTCGCCAAGAAGCTGAAGAAGACCGCGGTGCTGGTCAAGGACGCCCCGGCGTTCGTGGTCAACCGCATCCTGACCCGCTTCATGGGCGAGATCCAGAACGTCATCGACGAGGGCACGCCGGTCGAGGTCGCGGAGAAGGCGGTGGAGCCGCTCGGCCTGCCGATGTCCCCGCTGGTCCTCCTCGAGCTGGTCGGCCCGGCGATCGGCCTGCACGTCTCCGAGACCCTGAACCGGGCCTTCCCGGACCGCTTCACGGTCTCCCCGAACCTCAAGGCGGTCGTCGAGGCGGGCAAGCGCGGCTTCTACGTCTACGACAGCGGCAAGCCCGAGCTGGACCCGGAGGTCGCAGCGCTGCTGAAGCAGGGCGACACCGTCCTCACCGAGGAGCAGGTCCGCACCCGCGTCCTGGACGCGGTGGCCCAGGAGATCGGCCTGATGCTCGACGAGGGCGTCGTCGCCGAGGCCCAGGACGTCGACCTGTGCCTGATCACCGGCGCCGGCTGGCCCTTCCACCTGGGCGGCATCACGCCGTACCTGGACCGCGAGGGCGTGTCGGAGCGGGTGAACGGGAAGCGGTTCCTGAAGCCCGGGGTGGCCTCGGTCCCGGCGTGACGGCCGTACGCGACTGAGGAGGGCCTCCGCGGTGCGCGGGGGCCCTCCTCCGTTCCCTCAGTGGATTCCGCCGTAGTAGACGTCCCTCGCCCCCATGGACGCGACGTCCATGACGGTGAAGGGAAGCTGTGTGACCGGGGACTCCGCTCCCGAGGCGTGCACGGCGAAGACGTCGACGAGGTGCGTGCCCGGGCTCCAGGCCCAGCCCGACTCCCACGACCAGGTGCCGTTCGGGGCGACCGCGACGCCGCCCAGGAACACACCGTTCTCCCGGAACCCGACCTGCGCGGCGTCCGTGGCGGACCCGGTGAACACGACCCTGGGGTCCATCACCTGCTCGTGGGCCACCGGCTCCAGCACCACCGGTGCCCCGGAGCTCCGCCCGACCGTCGACACCCCGGAGCCCCAGTCCGTGCCGGCCGTCCCGGACGCGGGCGCAGCGGCGCCCCCGGTGGGTGCTTCGACCGCCGTGAAGTTCACCTCGGTCCGCTCGGTCTGGTAGCCCGCCGCGTCCACCGCGTACACCTTCACCGGATGCCTGCCCGTGCTCCAGGCCCTGCCCAGTTCCCAGGACCAGGTGCCGTCGGCGCCGACGTCGGTCTGCCCCAGGTACTTGCCGTGCTCCCAGACGATCACACGGACGGCACCGCGGGCGTGGCCCGTCAGCCGCACGGCGTCCCTGCGCACCTCCTCCTGGAAGGCGGGCGCGGTGATCACCGGCGGCGGGAACTCCGGGCCCCTCACCACCGACGTGGCGGAGAGGTACGACGTGATGGCCTGCCGGTCCCGGTCGGGTTCCTCGTACCCGTTGCGCACGTGGCCCAGGCGCGGCGCGATCCCGTCGATCAGGAAGTTGGCGATGCCCATCAGGACGGGGACGTTGCGCCCCGCCACCTGGGTGTGGTCGGCGATGTGGGGGGAGTCGCTGAAGATGAAGTTGAAGTTCTCGTAGTGCCGGAAGAGCCCCAGGAAGGGTTCCACCTGCGTGGGGTACTGGTCGTCCTGAGCCGCGGACACCAGGTAGATGTTGGCCGTGTGGTTGGCCCCCGCACGCAGCAGGTCCGGGATGAGCGCGTCCACGATCCGCACGTTCTGCTCGGGCACGCCCTCGCCGAGCATGAACCGGGCGACGCCCGGATGCACGTCCCGGACGTACGTGCCGACCAGGAACTGCGGCGCGATGGCGACGATGTTGCGGAAGCCGTACTTCAGACCGAAGTAGAGGGCCGCGCTGCCGCCCTTCGAACCGCCCCACAGGGTGACGGAGTCCGGGGTCAGGTCGAGAGCATTCATCACCTTGGATATGAGGGTGACGACGGACTGCTCCAAGGAGAAGTCCATCTCCTTGCACAGGTAGTAGCTCCGGTTGTCCTCGAACTTGTCACGGATCCAGAGAATGTTCGCCCGGAGCTTGTCGAACACGCCGTTGGACCAGCCGTAGTCACCGGGCGCGGCGAAGTTCGCGAAGACGACGACCAGATGGCGGTTGCCCTTCTGCGCGTGGGCGAACCGGTACTCCACCGGGAAGGTCCCGGACGCCTCGATGCCCGTGAGCAGCTGCCGTCCCTTCGGGGGTGCTTTGGACATGTGCGAACTCCACTCCTGTTGTGTCTCGGAAGGCGGGCGACAGGTACCTCCCGTGACGGGTCGCGTACTCGGTGCCCTGCGGCTGTCACACCGGCCGTGGCGCTCGCCGCCGGGAAGGACGCGACGGCGCGGGAGAGTCGGCTCCGGTCACGTCCGCACCGTGACGTACCGTGCGACGGTGAACCGGACGTCGGTGCGCTCGGACTGGTAGCCGTTGGGGTCGACGGCGAAGAGTCTGACCAGGTGTTCGCCCGTCCCCCACTGGCTGCCCCGGTCCCAGGTCCAGCCACCGTCGGGGCCGACCGGAGCCGACGCCAGGTACGTGCCGTTCTGCCAGATGCTCACGCGGACCGCTCCGGGCGCGCGGCCCGCGAAGCGGACCGCCTCGGGCGGCAGCACGGACCGCGCTTCGGGCAGGGTGACGACCGGTGCGGCGAACGACTCCTGCACCACGGACGTCGACCTGAGATAGGCCTCGATACCCGACCTGTCGGCGTCCGGCTCCTCGTACCCGTGACGGGTGAGGCCCAGACGCGGGGCGATGCCCTCGACGAGCAGGTAGGCGATGCCCAGCAGAGGGGGCGTGTTGCGCTGGGTCACCTTTCCGTGCCCGGTGATGAAGGGGGACTCGCTGAAGACGAAGTTGAAGTTGCGGTAGCGCTGCAGCAGTCCCAGGAACGGCTCCACCTGGGTGCCGTACTGCTCATCCTGCGGCGAGGACACCAGGTAGATGTTGGCCTCGGGGTTCGCACCGGACGCCAGCAGTTCGGGCAGTACCGCGTCGAGGACTCCGACGTTGTCGTCCGGCATCGTCTCGCCCAGCATGTGACGGCCGACCTCGGGGTAGACGTCGCGCACGAACGTGCCGATCCGCAGCTGGGGCACACTGGCGACGATGTTCCCGAACCCGTACCTCAGCCCGAAGTAGAGGGCCGCGCTGCCGCCCTTGGAACTCCCCCACAGGGTGACATCGCCGGGTGTCAGTCCCAGGGACGTCATGACCCTCGAGATGAGTCCGATGACGGATCTCTCGACGGAGAAGTCCATCCCCTTGCACAGGTAGTAGGTGTTCCGACCGTCGAACAGGTCACGGATCCAGAGGATGTTCGACCGGAGGCTGTCGAAGACACCGGTGGCCCACCCGTAGTCGTCCGGCGCGAAGATGTTGGCGAAGACGACGGTCAGGTGCCGGTTGCCGTTCCTCGCGTGGGCGAACCGGTACTCGACGGGGCAGGGACCGGAGGCGTCGATCCCCTGGATGACCTGCCGGCCCTTCGCTGCTGCATCAGACATGGTGCGGTGCCACTTTCCGATCGGAGATCATGTACGGATGCCGCGCACCGTCTCCCCGTCCCCGCCCTCCGAACGCAGGCGTCGCAAGGGCCGGTACCTGGCTGCCTCGGCGGCATTGGTGGGACTCGTGGGCACGGTGGCCGTCGTGCAGACGGCGGGCCCTTCCCGCTTCCCCGCTTCGCCCCGGACACTGAGCACGGCGACCTGGAACATGTGCGGGGTACGGGAGTGGAACTGCGCGGGCACCGGGAGCCGTGCCGCGAAGAAACGGGAACTGAAGCGTCTCGCCACCCGGTTCGGAGTGGAGGTGATCCTGCTGCAGGAAGCCTGCGCCACGGACGTGGAGGCGGTGCGCAGAGACCTGGGCCCCGCCTGGCACACCGCGTTCCACCCCTACACCTGGAGCGACGGCACCGGACGTACGGGCACGGTGCGGTGCGGCGCGGCGGGGCCCGCCGGTCGTGCCGTGCTCTCGGCGTACCCCCTGTCCGCCGTGCGCACGGTGCCTTCGCGGCAGCCCTCGGTCGGCGTGCGGCGCGGCATCCTCTGCACGTCGATCGCGGCGCACGACGTCAGGGTGTGCGCCGCCCATCTCAGCCCGCCCCGGAGCGACCGGTCCGACCCCGGCCGGGAACTCCGCGACGACCAGCTGAACGCACTGGTGGGCGCGGTGCCCGAACAGCGGACCGTCTACGGCGGAGACCTGAACGTGGATCCGCCGGGAGAGGACAACCCCGACTCCTGGGTGTGGCCGGACCGGCCGTACCGCGTCCACCGGGAGTGCGACCAGGAGCCCGACGGGCCCGGAGCGGCGCGGGCGACGCATGTCTCGCGGCACAAGCTGGACTACCTCTTCACCGGACTGCCCGTGCTCGGGTGCCGGGTGCGCGACACCGGCGTCTCCGACCACCTGGCCCTGCTGATCCGGGTGGACACCCGCACCGGCTGAGGCCGTACCGGGGGGAACGAGCGGGGGGCGGGTCATCGGATGCCCGGACCGTCCGGCACGGCCGGGCACGCCGACGGCCGGCCGCCCGGCGAAGCCGTCGCCGTCACACGATCACTTCTTCGAAGGCCTGCGCCGCGGTGGGCTGGGCGGGTACGGCGCCGATCAGCCCCGCGGGCGCGTGCTGGCCGGTGAACCACTGCGTCGTGCCCCAGTGAACGGGGGTCATCGGCCTTCCCGCCTGCTGGGTGCCGACGGTGCCGACGGCCGGTGCGTGCGCCTGCCCGGGCTCGAGGTCTCCACCCGCGACCAGCATCCGGTCGGCGAGCCGCGCGGCGGCGTAACCGTCGTCCAGGTCGCAGAACTCCTGCTGGAACCAGCGGTACCGCTCGGCGTAGAGGTCCTGGATCCGGTCGATGTCGCGGATGGCGGTCACCAGCTCCTCGGACGTGTAGAGAAGGGGGCCCGGGGCGCTGCCCTCGAAGTCGAAGTAGAACCCGCGCAGGGTGTCGCGGTAGTGATCCAGGTCGTAGGTGAAGAACAGGATGGGCCGCCCGGTGTTGACGTAGTCGAACATCAGGGAGGAGTAGTCGGTGATCATCACGTCGGTGATCAGCGAGAGGTCGGCCATGTCCGGGTAGTCGGAGACGTCGAAGACGAATCCGTCGCCGGCGCCCGGCACCGGGTCCACGACGTTGGGGTGGCGGCGCACCATGAGGACGTGGTCGGCCCCGAGCTGCGCACGCGCGGCCTCCAGGTCGATGCGGAAGTCCAGCTTGTACTTCCCGGGCGCGTAGAACTGGTCGTCGCGCCAGGTCGGCGCGTACAGCACCACCCGCTTGCCCTCCGGCAGTCCGATCCGGTGGCGGATCTGCTGCTCCCGGGCTTCCATGCCGGGCCGGCGCAGGATGTCGTTGCGCGGGTAGCCGCTCTCCACCATCTCGCCGGGGAAGCCGAAGGCGCGCTTGAGGATCGGGGTGGAGAAACTGTTGGGGGACACCAGCATGTCCCAGTTCTGCACCTCCTTCTCGACGCGTTCCAGATAGCGCTGGTCGGCGAAGTGGATGGACTCGATGTCGTGGCCGATCTTCTTCAGCGGTGTGCCGTGCCACGTCTGCACGACGACCTGGCCGTCCCGCTTCTTGAACCAGTCCGGGAGGTGGTTGTTGGCGACGACGTACCGGCTGGTGGCGAGGGCCTCGTACCACTGCGGTGACCACATGCGGACGGGCGTCGCCGTGGGCGGCACCTGGACCTGGTCGTCGCGTACCACCCACAGGTGGTCGAGGTCGACACGACGGCGCACGAGTTCCTCGTGCAGGGCGCGGGGGCTGTCGGAGTACTGGGTGCCCTTGAAGGCGTCGAAGAGCACGGCGTCGCGCACCGGCTCCCGGCGGGCCGCGGGGTAGGCCTTGGTGCGCAGCAGCTTCTGCCGGTAGGGGCCGCGGGCGTGATCGGGCATCGCCGAGTGGACGAGGAGCGACAGCCGGTCGTATGCCTCGGCCTGCGTCTCGTAGCGGCGTTCGTTCCTCTCGTACTCCTGCGGGAACGTTTCGATGAGATCCTGTTCGATCTTCACCATCAGGTCTTCGAGGCGGTCCTCGCGCGCCACGGCGGAGAGGTCCTGGCGGCGCAGGAAGAAGTCCCACCGTCCGGCCGCGAGCGGGATGTCCCCGGCCAGGGTCCGCATGGCGGCGGGGGCCAGTACGCAGCGGAACCCGTAGCCGTCCCAGACCAGGGGCACCGAACGTTCCGCGCCGTGCGCACGCGAACGGACCACCAGGTGAGCGGCCCGGTACTCCTCCTGGGTCAGCCGGTCCGCGGCCAGGTAGCGGCCCTCGATCTCCAGCGAGCCGTCCTCCCGCCACTCGCACCGGGTCGCGAGGGGAAGGGTCGCGCGTTCGAAGAGCACGAGATAGCCGGATCCGTTGCGGTGGACGACGACCTCGCGGTCGCCCTCCCGGGTCTGCAGTGACGCCGGCATGCGGTAGTGCCCGTCCGCCGTCTCCTCCGCCATGACGGGGTACATGGTCATCTTGCGGCCCTCGACGTGGAAGGTCGTCTTCCACCCGTTGCTGCCCATGCCCCAGGCCTGCGGGACGTCCGCGTCCGTCCCCGCGTGGACGCGGGACTTCGGCACCAGGCTGCTCAGGGGCAGCTTGGCGGAGAACGTGCACCAACCGTCGCCGCCGGGCGTGAAGTGGACGCGTGCGTCGTGCCGCCCGGCTCCGCTCATGCTGGTGACACGGAGCTTGCCCCACTCCGGCACCTTGGGGCCGAGGTAGACGCCGCGCAGCTCCAGCTGGTCGCCGACGAGACGGTGCTGGGTGATCCGGCAGCGCACGATCTCGACGCGCAGCTTGAGTTTGCCCTGGAGGAAGACCGGGAGGAGGCGCGTGTTCTTGTCGACGTACCGGTAGGGCGGGTTGGCGGCGCTGCCCGCACCGCCCCGGTCGATGCCCCGGTACCGGAACAGCCCGCGGCTGAGGACGCCGGCGGCCACGTCCCAGGTGCCCTCGACCCACTGGCCCTTGCGCTTGAGGCGCGTGGTGTCGATCCGCGCCTCGAAGCCGGCCCAGTCATAGCAATAACGATTCTGCTTCGAGTCCTCGGTGGCCTGCGGCGCGTAGACGGTCTTCGCCGTGGTGATCGTCATGCGGCCCTGCTTCTTGTTCCGCAGGGCGATCGCCTTGACCGACATGTGCTTCTTGTGCACGTTGATGAACCGGACGTAGGCGGTTCCGGTGAGGATGAGCATGTCGGACTGGGAGCCCCACCTGGCGCCGGAGAGCGAGCCGTGCAGGGAGAACTCCTTGTCCAGGCGGTAGGCCTTCTTGTCGAGGCCCACCTCCCGGTCGCCGAGGTAGGGGTAGTTGAGATAGCGCCGGAACCGCCGCTGCACGGGCATGGGACCGCCACGACGCTCGAACTCGATGACGTCGAGGAGTTCGGCCAGCCGCCGCTCGCGCACCAGCAGCCACTTGACGCGGGCGTCCGCGGGCAGCTCGTCGATGAGGGTGAGGTCGGTCTCGTCGAGGAACTCGTTGGCCCACTGCATGAAGGAGTGCTGATACTCCTCGTCGGCGTCCGGGAGCACCTTCAGGTGGAGCATGAGGTCGGACTTCAGGCACGCGAGGTCGTACTTCCGCTTGCTGTCCGCGTACTCCCGGGAGTCCTGGTCGCCGAGGAAGCGGCTCACGGACTGCACGGCCGCGACCCGGTCGCGCAGGTTCGACAGTTCGGAGTGGCGCTGGGTGATGGAGGGCGCCGCTCCCCCCTCCCGGCGGCGCCAGAAGTAGACGACGTCCGTGAGGACGTCGACCTTGGCGGCACTGAAGTGGGCGTACATGTTGACCCACGAGTCCTCGTACATCACGCCTTCGGGGAACCTGATGGAGTGGTGGTCCCAGAAGGAGCGGCGGAAGAGCTTGTTCCAGACGGTGCGGTCGTAGATCAGCGCCTCGAACTTCGTGATGTGCGTGCCGCGCCGGTTCTTCTGCATCGGGCCCTTGTGCAGCGGTGACTGCCACTTCTTGGTGGAGTTCATCATCTGCACGTTGCCCGAGACGAAATCCGCCTCGGATTCCTCGAGGGTGCGCACCAGGAGTTCGTAGGCGTACTCGGGGATGACGTCGTCGCCGTCCACGAAGGCGAGGAACTCCGCCGCGGGGTGGGTGTTGCGCAGGCCGGTGTTGCGTGCGTGCCCCGGCCCGTGGGCGTGCTGGCGAACGAGGCGGAAACGGCGGTCGGCCGCGCAGAAGTCGGCCGCGATCCGCACCGATCCGTCGGTGGAACCGTCGTCGACGAGAACGACCTCGAAATCACGGAACGACTGGCGCGCGATGGACTCCAGGCATTCGGCGAGATAGGCCTCGACGTCCTGAAAGGGCACGACGACACTCAGGCGCGGGTAAACCACCAACTCGTACTCCTACCAAGACATTTCGCCCACCAGGACATCAGCAGTCCACACTGGACGCTCCACCCCATACGCGGCGCACCGCGGCATCCGCCGCCACGCCCCGCCAGCACCCCCGGCCTCGCGAGAGCCCCCCTCCACACCGGCCACAGGTTCCCCACATCTTAAGCCACCCTTATAGGTGGTCAAGATTGATTCATGTGGCATTCATCGCTCTGCCGTGCTATCTGCACCCACTCGGCACCGAGTCATGAGCCGCTGCCTATAGTTCTCCCACTGACGTGACCGCATCAGTGGGCCGGTCTTCCCCCCACCCGGGCCCTGCCACTCCGCCACGCGGAGCCCGTGAGGAGAGGAACCGAGCATCATGACGCAGAGCGCCACCACGGAGTCAGGGCGTGCGCAGCCGGCGCCCGGCGACGGACGCCGCCGGGCGCAGCGCCCCCGCCGGCGCTGGGGACGCATCGTCCTGCTGTCGTTCCTGGCCGTCCTGCTCGCGGCGGGGGGCACGGGATACTGGCTCTACAGCGACCTGAACGGCAACATCGACGGAGTCGACCTGGACGAGGCCCTCGGCGAGGACCGTCCGGAGAAACTGCCGACGTCCGGACAGAACGTGCTGGTCCTCGGCTCGGACTCGCGCGCCGGCGCGAACGCCGGACTGGGCACCGGTCAGGTGTCGGGCGCCCGGTCGGACACCGCGCTGGTGATGCACATCCCCGAAGGGCGCCGGCAGGCCGTCGCCGTGAGCATCCCGCGCGACACGCTCGTCACCCGCCCGGAGTGCGCCAAGGCGGACGGCTCCACCCTCCCGGCGGCCGAGCGCGTCATGTTCAACTCCGTGTACTCGACGGCCGGTCCGGCCTGTGTGGTCAAGACCGTGGAGAAGATGTCCGGCGTCCGCATGGACCACTACATGGAGATCGACTTCGCCGGTTTCAAAGGACTGGTCGACGCCATCGGCGGTGTGACCGTGACCGTCGAGGAGCCCATCAAGGACACCTCCAGCGGCCTCGATCTGAGCGCCGGGACCCACAAGCTGGACGGCACCCAGTCCCTGGCGTTCGTGCGGACCCGGCACGGCGTCGGTGACGGCAGCGACCTGGGCCGCATAGGACTCCAGCAGCAGTTCATGATCGCCCTGCTGAGCGAGGTGAAGCGGCAGGACCTGTTCGGCAGCCCCACCAAGACGTACAAGATCGCCGACACGCTGACCTCGGCGCTGACCACCGACTCCGAACTGGCCTCGCTGACCAGCCTGGCCGACTTCGCGCGCAGCATGAACGGGGTCGACCCGGCGTCCATGGAAACGATCATGCTCCCGGTGGCGTACGACAAGGCCGACCCGAACCGGGTGGTGGCCGCACAGCCCCAGGCCGATCAGCTGTGGGAGGCGATCCGCTCCGACGCGGAGATCCCCGAGTCCGCGAAGAAGTCGCCCGCGACGGGCGGCTGACCTCCGGTACGACGGCGCGACGGCGCCGGCCGCTCAGCCCCCGAGCGTGTCCCACCGTGTGAGGGCGAGGCCGTCGCCCTCGTCCTGGCGGGCGACCCTGGGCCTGCCGTCGGTGCCGATCAGCGCCATCACCACACGGCCCCGCCCGTCCAGGGCCAGGGCCGGAGCGCCCTGGCAGGACTCGGCCAGCGCGTACCACCAGAATCCGGCGGCCTCGTTCTCGGTGCCGCCCATGCCGAGCACGGCCGCACCGTCCCGGCCGCGGTAGGCGAGGACGACGCAGTCGTAGCCGTCCAGCGACGTGCGGAGCACCGCGTACGGCCGCTCGGCCGGGGTACCGCCCAGGGCGGCCGGCCAGCCGCCCGCCCGCCAGGCCGCAGCCCCGTTGCTCTCCGCGTCCGTCCAGAAGAACGTGGCCCGGCCGGGCCCGGTCTCCAGGGCCGCGACCGTGCCCGGCGCGGGCCGCAGCGAGAAGCCGCGGGGGCCCGTGAAGTCGCCGCCGGGAGCGGACTGCCGCCAGACGAGCACGCCCGTCTCGGCAGCGGCGCAGACCTCGATCCGTCCGTCGGTGAGCGCGATCGCCGCGGGCCGGGCGTCGATGCCGCCACCGCGCAGGTCCTCCCAGGCCCGCCACTTGCCGTTCGGGGCCTCGCGCCGGAGCACCAGACCGCCGTGCTCACCGCGGAGGAAGACGTGCACGGTGCCGTCCGGGGCCACCGCCCCGGACGGCGCAGCGGGCGGACCGGACCCTTCCGGGTTGCGGCAGGGGTTGCCGAGGGACCGCCAGTCGCTGAAGGCGAGACCGGTCTGGTACTGGATGGCGTGCACGATGTCCACGTTCCGTTCGCCCCCGGCGCCGGTACGCTCCCGGCGGCCGAGGAAGTGGACGTAGGCGTTGGCTCCCTGGACCACCGTCAGATGCGTCAGTCCGGTCACCGGCACGAAGTGCGGCCCGCTCCACTCCGGGCCTCCGACGGCGGTCTCCGTCCAGCGCAGCAGACCGCCCCCGGTGGGGGCGTACAACGTCAGCCGGCCGTCCTTGCCGCGGGTGAGCCAGTCTCCGTGGGCCACTCCGGACGCGACCTCGTGACGCTCCTCGGCGGTGTGCCCGCCCTTGACGGAGGCACCCGTGGGACCTGCCGGCTTTCTCCGCATCGCCTGGTGAACCTTCCTGAAGCCCGCCGCATCACCGACACGGGACCCCTAAAACTCGGCACATCATATGCCGATCGTTCACCTGTTCCCCGGGCTCCGTCCCATCGGTTCGGCCGTCGGACCGTACGCCGTCCCCGGAGCGCCGGGCGGCCGAGGACCGTACGGCCGTGCCCGTCGGCGAGGTGGAGGGCGGTGTGTTCCGCGGAGGCGGCCGGTGCGCGGAGCGTGCCCAGGCGTACGGAGGCGTCGGTTCCGTACGCTCCGTCCGCCCGCCGGAACGCCGGCGGGGCGGCCCCGCGTGGGACCCTGACCGTATGCACGACACCGCCGCCCCGCTCGTGATCGTCGACGCCGCGAACGTCGTCGGGTCGGTGCCCGACGGGTGGTGGCGGGACCGCCGGGGCGCCGCGGAGCGCCTGCGCGACCGGCTGGCCGCGGACGGACTGCCCGGCCGTCCCGGTCCGGTGGAGATCGTCCTGGTGGTCGAGGGGGCGGCACGCGGGGTGGAGCCGGTACCCGGGGTCCGGGTGGAGTCCGCCCCGGGCAGCGGCGACGACCACATGGTCGCGCTGGTGGCCGGGGCGGGGGACCGGCCGGTCCTGGTCGTCACGGCCGACCGCGAGCTGCGCCGCAGGGTGACCGCCCTGGGCGCGGACGTCACCGGTCCGCGGTCCGTGCCCCGCTGAGACCGGCGGCGCCCGGTGCCCTCCACGTGCCGGCGTCCGGGTCCGGCCGCCGGCGGACCGGGCGGGCGAGGTGGGCCGGGGTGCGTCCGGCGGCCGGGTCGCCCCCCGGCCGTGGCGGCCCGCTCCGGCGGCGTCGGTACCGGCGGCCAGGAGGCGCTCGGCGGTGGACGGGACCTCGGCGGGGTGAGCGGTTCGGGGCCGCGTCCGGCCACGGCGGCCTCCGTACCGCCGCGGGCGACGTAGCCGGTCTCGCCGGCCGGCCCCGGGCCGGTGCCGTACCCGCCCGGCCGGCGCCGCGCCGGGCGGAGCGGGTACGACGGCCCGCGCCGGTTCAGCGGGAGCCCGGGCCGCCGGACGGTCCGAGGGGCGCTCCGGGCTCCGTCCCCTCGCGCTGGGCCATACGGCTGTGGGTGCGGCTGTAGAGGAAGTAGACGACGACGCCGATCACCATCCAGACGCCGAAGCGGACCCAGGTCTCGGCGGGCAGGTTCAGCATCAGCCACAGGGAGGCGGCGACCGACACGATCGGCAGGACGGGCACCCAGGGGGTGCGGAACGACCGGTGCAGGTCGGGCCGGGTCCTGCGGAGGATGATCACGCTGATCGCGACGATCACGAAGGCGAACAGGGTGCCGATGTTCACCAGCGCGGCGAGCTCGTTCAGCGGGGTGAAGCCGGCGAGGACCGCGATGAGGACACCGAGCAGGATGGTCGGCCGGTGCGGGGTCTTGAACCGGGGGTGGACCCGGGAGAAGAACCGGGGCAGCAGTCCGTCACGGCTCATCGCGAAGAAGACCCGGGTCTGGCCGAGCAGCAGGATCATGCAGACGGTCGTCAGGCCGACGGCGGCGCCGAAGCTGATGAAGCCCGCGAACCAGGGGTGCCCGGTGGCCTTGAAGGCGTCCGCCAGCGGGGCGTCCACGGAGAGTTCCCGGTAGTTCTGCATGCCGGTGACGACGATCGACACCAGGACGTACAGCACGGTGCAGATGAACAGGGAGCCGAGGATGCCGCGGGGCATGTCGCGCTGCGGGTTCTTGGTCTCCTCGGCGGCCGTGGCGACGATGTCGAAGCCGATGAAGGCGAAGAACACCACCGAGGCGGCGGTGAAGATGCCCATCACGCCGAAGTTGGCCGGGGCCCAGCCGAACATCAGCTGGATGAGCGGGGACTGCAGGCTGTCGCCGGCGGGCACGGGCTTCGACTCCGGGATGAACGGGTCGTAGTTGTCGGCGGTGATGAAGAAGGCCCCCGCGATGATCACCACGAGGACCACGGTCACCTTGATCGCGACGACGACCGAGGTGACGCGGGCGGAGAGCTTCATGCCGAGGACGAGGATGCCGGTGAGCACCAGCACCAGGGCGGCGGCGAGGATGTCGAACCCGAAGACGTCGGAGCCCTCGCGGCTGCCCAGCACCGCGGGCAGCTGCCAGCCCGCGTTGTCCATGAGCGACTGGATGTAGCCCGACCAGCCGACGGCCACCACCGCCGTGCCGAGCGCGAACTCCAGGACCAGGTCCCAGCCGATGATCCAGGCCGGCAGCTCACCGAGGGAGGCGTACGAGAAGGTGTAGGCGGAGCCCGCCACCGGGACGGTGGAGGCGAACTCGGCGTAGCAGAGCGCTGCGAGCCCGCAGACGACGCCGGCCACCACGAAGGCCAGGGCCGTGGCGGGCCCGGCGTTGTTCTTGGCGACCGTGCCGGTGAGGACGAAGATGCCGGTGCCGATGATGACACCGACGCCGAAGACGGTCAGGTCCAGCGCGGACAGGGATTTCCTGAGCGCGTGCTCGGGTTCCTCCGTGTCACGGATGGACTGCTCGACCTTCTTCGTCCGGAAGAGAGGGCTTGTCACGGGTACCTCCCACGCTTGTCGTCCTCGACATGATCGAGAGGGGGCGTAGCTCGTATGCCCCGGCGCGGGCGCTTTCACGCAGATGGGCCGCGCGCGCCACTCTTCACAGTGGCACGGGCGGCCCGTCCGGGCGACGCGTGGGCGACCCGTCAGTCGCGGGCCGGCTCCACCGCGTCCACGGTGTCGGTGGAGGACCGGTCGGTGGGGGTCGTCCCCCCGCTCGAGCGGAGCCGGGAGTGGGGGAGGCCGTCGAGCTTCGCGACCAGACCGGTGACCTGGCGGGCGATGTCGGGGGCGGTCAGTCCGATCTCGGCCATGACCTCGGCGCGGGAGGCGTGGTCGAGGAAGCGCGGCGGGATGCCGAAGTCGCGCAGCGGTACGTCCACGCCGGCGTCGCGCAGGGCCTGGGCGATCGCGGAGCCGACGCCGCCGACGCGCGAGTTGTCCTCGACGGTGACGACCACGCGGTGCTTCTCGGCGAGCGGGGCCATGGCCTCGTCGACGGGCTTGACCCAGCGCGGGTCGACGACGGTGGTGGAGATGCCCTGCCGGTCGAGCAGGGCGGCGATCTCCAGGCACATCGGCGCGAGGGCGCCCACGGAGACCAGCAGGACGTCGGGGGCGTCGGTGCCGGGCTCACGCAGGACGTCCATGCCGCCGACGCGGCCCACGGCGGGCACGGCGGGGCCGACGGCGCCCTTGGAGAAGCGCACCACGGTGGGGGCGTCCTCGACGGCGACGGCCTCGCGGAGCTGGGCGCGCACCTGGTCGGCGTCGCGCGGGGCGGCCAGCCGCAGCCCGGGGACGACCTGGAGGATCGACATGTCCCACATGCCGTTGTGGGAGGCGCCGTCGGTGCCGGTGACGCCGGCCCGGTCGAGCACGAACGTCACGCCGCACTTGTGCAGGGCCACGTCCATCAGCACCTGGTCGAAGGCGCGGTTGAGGAAGGTGGCGTACACGGCGAAGACGGGGTGCACCCCGGCGTGCGCGAGGCCGGCCGCGGAGACGGCGCCATGCTGCTCGGCGATGCCGACGTCGTAGACCCGGTCGGGGAAGCGCTTGGCGAACTTGTCGAGGCCGACCGGCTGGAGCATGGCGGCGGTGATGGCGACGACGTCCTCGCGCTCCTCGCCGAGCCTGACCATCTCCTCGCCGAAGACGGAGGTCCAGTCGGCGCCCGAGGTGGCGATCGGCAGACCCGTGTCGGGGTGGATCTTGCCGACGGCGTGGAAGCGGTCGGCCTCGTCCTGGAGGGCGGGCTGGTAGCCGCGGCCCTTCTCGGTGAGGCAGTGCACGATCACCGGGCCGTTGAAGCGCTTGGCGCGGGCCAGGGCGGACTCCAGGGCCTCGATGTCGTGGCCGTCGATGGGGCCGACGTACTTCAGGCCGAGGTCCTCGAACATGCCCTGCGGGGCGATGAAGTCCTTCAGGCCCTTCTTGGCGCCGTGCAGCGTGTCGAAGAGGGGCTTGCCGACGACCGGGGTCCGCTCCAGGAGGTCCTTGGTGCGGGTCAGGAAGCGCTCGTAGCCGTCGGTGGTGCGCAGGGTCGCCAGGTGGTTGGCGAGGCCGCCGATGGTCGGCGAGTAGGAGCGCTCGTTGTCGTTGACGACGATGACGAGCGGGCGGTCCTTGGCGTCGGCGATGTTGTTCAGCGCCTCCCAGGCCATGCCGCCGGTCAGCGCGCCGTCACCGATGACCGCGACGACGTGGCTGTCGCGCTTCTTGATCTGGTTGGCCTTGGCGATGCCGTCGGCCCAGCCGAGGACGGTGGAGGCGTGGCTGTTCTCGATGACGTCGTGCTCGGACTCGGCCTGCGAGGGGTAGCCCGACAGGCCGCCCTTCATCTTCAGCCGGGAGAAGTCCTGCCGGCCGGTCAGCAGCTTGTGGACGTAGGACTGGTGGCCGGTGTCCCAGAGCACCTTGTCCCTGGGCGACTCGAAGACCCGGTGCAGGGCGATGGTGAGCTCCACCACACCGAGGTTGGGGCCGAGGTGGCCGCCGGTCTTGGAGACCGCGTCGACGAGGAAGGCCCGGATCTCCCCGGCCAGCTGGTCGAGCTCCTCCGGGCTGAGCCGGTCCAGATCGCGCGGTCCCCTGATGCGGGTCAGCAGCGGCACCCGTGCCTCCTTGCAGTAGAGCTGATCGAGCTGTTGCCGGGCGGGTCGAGTCTAATGTTCCGCTCCGCCGAACGGTCTCCGGGCCGTGCGTCATGCGTCACCCGGTCAGCAGTACCCACAAACGACGCGACCGTGCCCGGCACCTGTGAGGCGCCGGGCACGGTCACACCCTCGAGGGGCGCGGGGAACTGCGCGATCGACCACCGCGCACCCGCGGCACGGCTGCTACGCGCGCCCCGCGGTCTTCTGCGTCTTGCGGGTGACCGCGTCGATGACGACGGTCGCCAGCAGCACACCACCGGTGATCATGTACTGCACCGGCGAGGCGATGCCCTCCAGCGCCAGCCCGTACGTGATCGAGATGATGACCATCACACCGAGCAGCGCGTCCCAGGTGCGGCCACGGCCGCCGAAGAGGGACGTGCCACCGATGACGGCCGCGGCGATGACGTTCATCAGGAACTCACCGGTGCCCGCGCCCTGGTTGGCGGAGGCGATCTTCGAGGCGACGAACAGGCCGCCGATCGCGGCGAAGGTACCGGCGATCGCGAAGACCGAGATCCGGACCATCTCCACGTTGATGCCGGCGCGGCGGGACGCCTCGACGCTGCCGCCGAGCGCGAAGACCTTGCGGCCGTACGCGGTGCGGCGCAGCACGAAGTCCGTGAGCACCAGGAACGCGAGGAAGATCACCACGGCCAGCGGCAGGCCCTTGTACTGGTTGAAGACGATCGCGACGGCGAACGCCAGGATCGCGAGCAGTACGGTCCGCACGATGATCTCGTTCAGCGGGCGGGACGGCACACCGGCGGCCTCACGGCGGCGGTTGTCGAAGAACGCGAGGAGGAAGTACCCCACGGTCGCGACGAGGGCCAGGCCGTACGCGGCGGCCACGTCCGAGAAGTAGTAGCTGGTCAGCTTGACGACGATGCCCTCGGAGTCGAGGTTGATGGTGCCGTTGTCGCCGAGGATCTGCAGCATGAAGCCCTGCCAGAACAGCAGTCCGGCCAGGGTCACGGCGAAGGCCGGGACGCCGATGCGGGCGAAGATGAAGCCGTGGACGGCGCCGGCCACCGTGCCGGTGAGGATCGCCAGCACCAGGGCCAGCACCTCGTTCATCCCGTGCGTGACGTTCATGACCGCGAAGGCCGCGCCCGCGACACCGCTGACCGAGCCGACCGACAGGTCGATCTCGCCGAGCAGCAGGACGAAGACGATACCGACGGCGATCATGCCCGTGCCGACCATGGCGACGGACATGTCGGAGAAGTTGCCGGCGGTGAGGAAGTTGGAGTTCAGGCTGGTGAAGATGGCCCAGATGATCAGCAGGCCGACCACGACGGGGAGGGAGCCGAGGTCACCGGCCTTCATCTTCCGCTTGAACTCGTTCCAGTAGCCCGCGAGGCCCTGTTCGCGTACCAGCAGCCTGGGGTCCACCACGGTGACCGCCGCGGCGGCCGCCTCGGGGTTCTCCACGGCGTGGTCCTCGGTGGGGGTGGAGGTCTTCTCGGTGCTCACTTCTTGATCTCCCCATTGGTGCGCGCCGCACGACGGGTCACGGCGTTGTCCGTGGCGCCCGTGATGGCGGAGATGATCTCTTCCTGCGAGGTCGACTTGACCTCGAAGACGCCGTTGTTGCGCCCGAGGCGCAGGACGGCGACCTTGTCCGCCACGGCCTTCACATCGGCCATGTTGTGGCTGATGAGGATGACGGCGTGGCCGCGCTCGCGCAGCCGCTCGACGAGGTCGAGGACCTGCGCGGTCTGCTCGACGCCGAGGGCGGCGGTGGGCTCGTCGAGGATCACCAGCTTGGGCTCGCCGAGCATGGACCGGGCGATGGCCACGACCTGGCGCTGACCGCCGGAGAGGGAGGCGATCGGGATCCGGACGCTGGGGATGCGGATCGACAGGGTGTCGAGGAGCTCGCGGGAGCGGCGCTCCATCTCCACCTCGTCCAGGACTCCGCGCCTGCGGATCTCCCGGCCCAGGTAGAGGTTGCCGACGACATCGATGTTGTCGCACAGCGCGAGGTCCTGGTAGACCGTCGCGATGCCCAGGTTCTGGGCGTCGTGCGGCTTGCTGATCTGGACGGCCTTGCCGTCCCACTCGATGGATCCCTCATCGATGGGATGCACGCCGGCGATCGTCTTGACCAGCGTGGACTTTCCGGCGCCGTTGTCGCCCACCAGGGCGACCACCTCACCGGCGTGGACCTCAAGCTCTACGTCGGTGAGCGCCTGGACAGCACCGAAACGCTTGGAGACCCCGCGCAACGCCAGCACGGGCGTAGCGGACACGTGAACCATCTCCTTCGCCGCCTGACCCGGCGGGAGGTTGTGCAGAAGATTTGGGGGGTGTTCCGTCCGGCGCCCCGCGTAGCTTGCGGGGCTGATGTGTGCGGGGCGCCGGCGGAGCGCGTGGCAGTCGGCCCCGTGCGGGGAGTCCGGGTCACGGACTCCCTCATCGGTCACGGGACTCGGGGACTGCTTACTTGAGGCCGATCTTGTCGCAGGCGGCCTTGTACTTGCCCGCGCAGATCTCCTCGACGGTGTAGACGCCGTCCTTGATCACGGTGTCGTTGATGTTCTCCTGGGTCAGCGACACGACCGGGACGAGAACTGCGGCGACACCCTTGGTGGTGGGGCTGTCGACCTTGTCCTTGGCGATGGAGTCCAGCGACTTGCCCTGGGCGAGCGCGACGGCCATCTCCGCGGCGGCGTCGGCCTCCGGGGCGTACGGCTTGTAGACGCTCATGTACTGCTCGCCGGTGACGATGCGCTGCACACCCGCGAGTTCGGCGTCCTGGCCGGTGACCGGGACGTCCTCGATGCCAGCGGCCTTCAGGGCGGTGATGATGCCGCCCGCCATGCCGTCGTTGGCGGAGTAGACGCCGACGATCTTCTTCTTGCCGAGGGCGGAGATGGCGCCTTCCATGTTGGCGTTGGCGTTCTCCGGCTTCCACTCCTTGGTGTCGTACTCGCGGCCGATCTTCACCTTGCCGTCGAGGACGGAGTGCGCGCCCTCCTTGAACATGGCGGCGTTCGGGTCGGTGGAGGACCCGTTCATCATGACGATCTGGCCGTCCTTGGCCTTGTCGCCCAGGGCCTCGAGGAGGGCCTCGCCCTGGGTCTTGCCGACGGTCACGTTGTCGAACGAGGTGTAGGCGTCGATCGGACCCTCGGCGAGGCGGTCGTAGGCCACGACCGGGATGCCGGCGTCCTTGGCCTTCTTCACCGAGCCGGCGATGGCCTTGGAGTCCACCGCGTCCACGATGAGCACGTCCACCTTGTTGGTGACCATCGTGTCGACCTGCTGGTTCTGCAGGCTGGCGTCCTGCTTGGCGTTGGCGTAGACGACCTCGCCCTTGTTGTTCGTGAGCTCCTTGACCTTCTTCTCGATCAAGGGCTTGTCGAACTTCTCGTACCGCGCGGTCTGGTTCTCCGGCAGGAGCAGACCGACCTTGATGTCGTCGCCCTTGGCGGCGGAGTCACCGGAGTCCTTCTTGTCGCCCGACTCGGCGGCGCTGCCGCAAGCGGCGAGCGAGACGGCCATCGCACCGGCGGCGATGGCAACGGCGGCACGACGCATACGCGTGTTCACTTCTACAAAACCTCCCTGACGAGGCCGCGTCGTTGCGGCCGAGGTGGCTGGAAGTCAACTCGGCCACGCGTGCGACGTCAAGAAGTAAATCCTTAACGAGATGGCAACGGTGCCATCCGTTCTCTAAGTGAAGGCAGGGGTGGCCGCGGTGAGCGACCCGGTCGCCGTACCGTCCAAAAGCGTCGAATCGCCCATCTCGCTCAGCGCGAGGGCGAGCGCTCCGAGCACCTCGGCACGACCCCCAAGTGCCCCGGGGAGAACGGACAGTTGACGTGCCGCACTGGGGATCGCATAGCGGCCGACGGACTCCCGGATCGGCCCGAGCACCAGCTCACCGGCCTCGGCGAGATCACCGCCGAGGACCACCCGGCTCGGGTTCAGCAGGTTGCAGAGATTGGCGACTCCACTGCCGATGTGGCGGCCGACGTCGGCGATCACCCGACGGCAGCCGGGGTCCCCGTCCCGCGCCAGCCGTACGACGCCCTCCATCGTGAGGCCGGTGCCGTGACTGGGCTGGAGCAGCGGGAGCACGTAGCGCGCGGCCGTGAAGGTCTCCAGGCAGCCGCGGTTGCCGCAGCGGCAGACGGGGCCGGATTCGTCGAGTGTAATATGCCCGATTTCACCCGCGGTGCCGCCCGGGCCGCGATAGATCTTCCCGTCGATCACCAGACCCGCGCCGACACCACTGGCGACCTTGATGTACGCCAGGTCGCGCACCCCCCGGCCGCTCCCCCAGACCATCTCGCCGAGGGCGCCGAGGTTGGCGTCGTTGTCCACGTGCACCGGCACGCCGAGCCGCCCCCGCAGCTCCTCGGCGGGCTTGGTGCCGGTCCAGCCGGGCAGGATCGCGGTCGAGCCCAGGGTCCCGGACTCCACGTCGATCGGCCCCGGTACGCCGAGGCCCACGCCGGCGACCTTGGACGGGTCCGCTCCGGTCGCCTCGATCAACCGTTTGACCAGTTGTTCCGCCCGGTCCAGGCCCTGTGCCGAGGAGGCGTCCACGTCCAAGGGCTCGGACTCCTCGGCCAGCACCTGATGGGCGAGGTTCCCGACCGCGACCCGCAGATGGGTGTGCCCGAAATCGACCCCGACGACGATCCCGGCGTCCCCGCTCAGCGAGACGCTGCGCGCCCGGCGCCCGCCCGCCGAGGTGGGTGTGACCTCGACCGTTCCGCGGTCCTTCAGTTCCCGGACGATGTTGGAGACCGTGGCCGCGGACAGGCCGGTCGTCCTCGCGATCTCGGCCTGGGTGAGGGAACCCGCAAGACGTACTGCCCGGACGACCCGCTCCAGGTTGGCTCGGTGCAGCGACGACTGCGACCCCGGAGTCTCCACGACGACCTCCTGCGCGCGGGGCCGCTTCGGCGAGACCCCGTTCATGTCCAACTAGTGAACTCTAAGCTGAGCTGTTCGGGTCGCCTCCCGTCAAGAGGTTGAACCGTTTCCGGATGCATGGACACACGTGCACGCGCCGCTCCCAGGGGCGGGAGCGGCGCGTGCACGAGGCGTTCCGGTGCGTCACTTCAAGGCGGCGGAGGCGCCTCACTTCAAGGTGGCGGAGGTGAGGCCGGCCTGCACCTGGCGCTGGAAGGACAGGTAGACCACCAGCATGGGCACCATGGCGATCGTCACGCCCGCGAAGAGCACGGGAAGGTCCGAGGCGTACCCCTGCTGCTGCTGGAGCTGGATCAGCCCCTGGGTCAGCACGTAGCGTTCCGGGTCGTCACCGCTCTGCGGCTGCATCAGCACCGTCGGCAGGATGTACTGGTTCCACTGGCCCAGCGTGTTGAAGATGCCGACGCTCAGCAGACCGGGCTTGGCCATGGGCAGCATCACCTGGAAGAAGGTCCGGGTGTGCGAGGCCCCGTCGAGGATCGCCGCCTCGAAGACCGCCGTGGGCAGGGTCCGGAAGAAGGCGTGCATGAAGAACACCGTGAACGGCAGCGAGTAGGCGACGTACACCAGGGCCAGTCCGTGGTAGGTGTTCAGCATGTCCAGCCGTTTGACCATGAAGAACAGCGGGACCAGGGCCAGGAAGACGGGGAACATCGCGCCGGCGACGAAGAAGTAGTACAGCAGGCGGTTGCCCCGGAAGTCGTAGCGGGCCAGCACGTACGCCGCCATCGAACCGAACAGCATCGTCAGCGGCACCGAGATGACCAGCACGATGACGGTGCTGGTGAAGTAGTCGCCGATGCCCTTCTCCCAGGCGCGGGAGAAGACGCCCGGGTCCCAGTTCCGCGGCCATCCGAAGGCCGAGCCGCCGATCTGCGCGTCGGTCCTGAAGGAGCTGAGCACCAGCCACAGCAGCGGCAGCACGATCAGCACCGCCCACAGGGCGAGGAAGCCGTGCGAGAAGACGTTCAGCACGACGCCCTCGCCGCGCCGGCCGCCGGGACGGACGGTGTCCCCGCCCGCCGGCGGCGGGGGCGGGGTGGGGCCCTGGGTGGGGGCGGTTTCCTTGGGGGGTGCGCTCATCGTCGTTGCTCCGCCTCAGAACTCGATGCGCTCGCGACGGGTGGCGCGCAGCATGACCACGGACACGATCAGGGTGAGGAGCAGCATGACCACGCCCATGGCGCAGGCGTAGCCGCTCCGGCCGTACAGCAGGAAGTTCCGCATCATCACGGTCGACATGACCTCGCTGTGGTGGTCGGGGCCGCCGCCGTAGTCCCCGGCGGTCATGGTGGAGACCAGGATGAACATGTCCATCGCGGCGATGCCGAGGTAGACCCAGGCGGTCTGCACGGAGTCCCACAGCAGTGGCAGGGTGATGCGGAAGAAGGACTGGGTGCGGCTCGCTCCGTCGATGAGAGCGGCCTCGTAGACGTCGCGGGGAATGGACTGCATGGCGGCGGAGAACAGCACCAGGTAGAAACCGACGCCGTGCCAGACGACCACCGCGATGAGTGCCCACAGCACGAAGTTCGGCTCGTTGAGCCATTCCACGGGATCGTTCTCGTCGACCAGTCCGATTTCGATCAGTACGCCGTTGAGCATGCCGCCGCCGTCACTGCGGTAGACCGCTCCGAAGAGCACCGCCAGGATGGCCAGCGACAGCACCTGCGGGAAGAAATAAACGACCCGGTAGTACCTCGATCCGGCCACCCCGGAGACGCCTCCGGAACGTCCGCGTCCGCCCGCGTTCAGCATGAAGGCGAAGAACAGCGCGAGCAGAATGGTGACCACCGGGATGAACACCAGGAACAGGATGTTGTGCCAGATAGCCCCCATGAAGACGTCGTCCTCGAACAACGCCGTGTAGTTGTCCAGGCCGACGAACTCGAAGGTCTGCGACTGGCCCTTCCAGTCGGTCAGCGAATAACCGAACGTCTGGATGTACGGCCAGATCACGAAGATGAGATAGAGCGCCACGGGAAAGAGGAGAAATCCCGCGACGAACCGGTGCTGTCCTTTGCGCATGGCGTTCCTGCCCCTGGGTGTGGCCGCTGCGGGCCGGGGGTCGCCCCGGCCCCGGACGCGGTCGGTCGAGCGGGATCAGTCGCGGCGGTTCTGCTTCGAGGCCGGGTCCTCGGCCTGCTTGTCGACCGCGGCCTGGGCGCGCTTGAGCCACTCCTTGGGCTGGATGCGCTTGGCCATCAGCTCGTTGGAGGCGTTCTCGATGGCGGTGTTCATCTCGCTGTACCACTCGGTGTACAGGTAGCGGAAGGTGTTGTCGCCGGCCGCCTTGGACGCCTCGACGGTGGACTGGGTACCCGGGCGCAGTCGCACGTTCGGGTCGACGCCGTCCTTGAGGATGGTCAGCGAGTTCGCCTCCCTGGCGAACAGGGTCGACCATTCCTTGGAGAGCATCATCCGCATGAACTCCTTGGCCGCGGGGAGGTTCTTGGCCTTGGAGGGGATGATGAAGGGCTCCCCGGAGCCGGCCCGGATCGCCTCGAAGGGCAGCGCGCTGTCCGGCAGCAGGGGCATCGGCAGGAACTTCATGTCGAAGTCGTCCGGTGTCGCCTTCAGTTGCTCGTTCTCCAGCCAGGAACCGCTGGTGATGAAGGCGGCCTTGTACTGGTTCCAGCGGGTCTGGGACTCGGTGTGGGTCAGGCCGTTCGTACCGGGCATCAGATAGCCCTTCTCGACGACCTCGTAGACGGCCTCGACGGCCTCCGTGGCGGCGTCGGAGCCGACGAACGCCTTGGGGTCGAGGTTGTCGATCGCCTTCATGGCGTCCAGGCCGCCCTTCTTGGCGATCAGGTCCATGATGGCGACGTTGATGTAGTACGGGTACTTGCCCTGGTGCGCGAGGCCGCCGATGCCCTGGGACTTGGCGTCCTTGCAGAGGGCGAGGAAGTCGTCCCAGGTCCTGGGCGCCTCCCAGCCCTTCTCCCGGAAGAGCTTGCCGGAGTACCACAGACCCCACACCGTGTAGATGTAGTTGAGGGCGACGAGCTTGCCCTCCTGCATGCCCGTGTCGAGCGTGCCGGGGACGAGGGTGTCGCGGACCTTCGTGTCCGGGTCGTCGACGGACGGCGCGTCGAGCACCTCGGCGAGGTCGAGCAGTTGGCCGTTCCTGGCCAGTACGTCGATCGGGATCTGCTGGGCGCCGGAGTCGTCGACGATGTCCGGCGGGTTGCCCGCGTTGAACCGGGGCTGGAGCTTGCCCGTGATCTCCTGGGTGCCGGTGTGGACGGAGGTGACGCCCCACTTCTTCTTGAAGGCGGCCTCCCACGCCTTGGCGTAGTCGTCGCCGTAACCGCCCTTGAAGATGACGACGTCGAGTTTGCCGCCTTTCTTGACCCCGAACGGGTTGGCCTCGGACGTCTTGCCCTCGTTCTCCCCGGAATTGTCGTTTCCGCCCCCGCTGGCGCACGCGGACAGGAAGCTCGTCGCCGGTACGGAAACCAGGCCGAGCGCGGCGGACCGCTTGATCAGCGCGCGGCGTCCCACGCCGGTCGTGGCGTGGTCACCGGCGCCTTCGTTCTCGGCGGAACCGGTGCCGCGGTTCTCGGCGGAAGTGGATCCCATGCTCAAGTCCTCGCCTTCTCCAGGACTCTGGCGGTGAACCGGATCCTCCCCGGCACCGCGTTCGGGTCTCGCTGGGTCGTGCAGGAAGTGCGGCCGTACATGGCCGGGTGCGGTGAAGACACCCCGGAGTGCCGACAGGTATAGTCCACTTCACGCCGACGGAGCAAGATCGAACGCAAGGTTCGCCTCCGGTCTTTTCCGAGTTGAGACCTCCCGGAAATACCGGCCTCCGGCATGTTCTCCAGCGGAAAAATCACCGCCGCGGGACTGGAATGCCACATTCAACCCCCTTGACACCAGCGGCCACTTGACGCACTACTAGACCTTGCGTATGTGGCTGACAACGTTGTCCGGCGCAGGGAGGGTACTCACGCATGCACAGCAGGGTTCGGCACAGATGGGGGACGGCGGTCGTCGCGGCGACCGCCTTCGCTTTGGCCGCGGGCTCACAGGGCGTCGCGGTGGCGCTGCCCCAGGCACCGCCGAAGGCGGACCGTGAGTTCGCGTCGTCGTTCGAGTCCGGGGAACCCGCCCCGGACTGGCTGAACACCGTCGAGACCACGCGGGGCGGCGGGAAGCGCGCCTCGGGCGTGGACGGCGGTTACAGCTCCGGCATTCCGGGCAACGTCACCGACCATGTCACGGACGTCCGCGCCAGCGCGGAGAACACCGGCGGCGGGGAGGTGAAGGAGAACCTCGTCGACGGCGAGCCGAGCAGCAAGTGGCTGGCCTTCGAGTCCACCGGCTGGGTGGAGTTCGACCTGGACTCCCCCGTCAAGGCGGTCCGTTACGCCCTCACGTCCGCCAACGACGCCGCCGAGCGCGACCCGAGGGACTGGACCCTCAAGGGGTCCGTCGACGGCGAGGACTGGAAGACCCTCGACACCCGCTCGGGCGAGACGTTCGCGGAGCGCTTCCAGACCAGGCTCTACGACATCGACGCGGCGGCCGTCGCCGAGTACCGGCACTTCCGGCTGGAGATCACCAGGAACGGCAGCGGCGGCATAGTCCAGCTCGCCGACGTCCAGTTCTCCACCGGCGACGCCGAGGCGCCGGTCCCGCAGGACATGCTCTCGCTGGTCGACCGCGGCCCGACCGGCTCGCCGACGGCCAAGGCGGGCGCCGGCTTCACCGGCAAGCGCGCCCTGCGGTACGCCGGCCGGCACACCGCCGAGGGGCGGGCGTACTCGTACAACAAGGTGTTCGACGTCAACACGAGGGTCGACCGGAACACCGAACTGTCGTACCGCGTCTTCCCCTCGATGGCGGACGGCGACCTCGACTACGACTCCACCAACGTCTCCGTCGACCTCGCCTTCACCGACGGCACCTACCTGAGCGACCTGCGCGCCACCGACCAGCACGGGTTCCCGCTGACCCCGCGGGGACAGGGCGCGTCGAAGGTCCTCTACGTCAACCAGTGGAACAACGTGGTCTCCCGGATCGGTTCGGTGGCCGCCGGCAAGACCGTCGACCGGATCCTGGTGGCGTACGACTCCCCCGAGGGCGAGACCAGGTTCCGGGGCTGGCTGGACGACGTGGCGCTGAAGCCGGTGAGGCCCGAGCGGCCGAAGGCCCACCTCTCCGACTACGCGGTGACGACCCGGGGCACCAACTCCAGCGGCGGGTTCTCGCGCGGCAACAACTTCCCCGCGACGGCCGTGCCGCACGGGTTCAACTTCTGGACCCCGGTCACCAACGCCGGTTCGCTGAGCTGGCTGTACGACTACGCGCGCGGCAACAACGCGGACAACCTGCCGACGATCCAGGCGTTCAGCGCGAGCCACGAGCCGAGCCCGTGGATGGGTGACCGGCAGACCTTCCAGGTGATGCCGTCGGCCGCCTCCGGCACCCCGGACACCGGCCGCGAGGAGCGCGAGCTGGCGTTCCGGCACGAGAACGAGACCGCGCGGCCGTACTACTACGGGGTGCGGTTCGAGAACGGCCTGAAGGCCGAGCTGGCGCCGGCCGACCACGCGGCGGCGATGCGCTTCACCTTCCCCGGCGACGACGCGAGCGTGCTGTTCGACAACGTCACCGACCAGGCCGGCCTGACCCTCGACGAGGAGAACGGCACCTTCACCGGCTACTCGGACGTCAAGTCCGGGCTCTCCACGGGCGCCACCCGGCTGTTCGTCTACGGCGAGTTCGACAAGAAGGTCACCGGGGGCGGCTCCAGCGGCGTCAAGGGCCACCTGCGCTTCGACGCGGGCGACGACCGCCGGGTCACGCTGCGCCTGGCCACCTCCCTGATCAGCGTCGACCAGGCCAAGGACAATCTGCGCCAGGAGATCCCCGAGGGCCGCGGCTTCGAGGCGGTCAAGAAGAGCGCCCAGCGCCAGTGGGACGGGATCCTCGGCAAGGTCGAGGTCGAGGGCGCCACCCCCGACCAGCTGACCACGCTCTACTCCGGCCTCTACCGGCTGTACCTGTACCCGAACGCCGGCCACGAGAAGGTCGGCGGAACGTACAAGTACGCCTCCCCGTTCTCGAAGATGGAGAAGGCCGACACCCCGACGCACACCGGCGCGAAGATCGTCGACGGCAAGGTGTACGTCAACAACGGCTTCTGGGACACCTACCGGACCACCTGGCCGGCGTACTCCTTCCTGACCCCGTCCAAGGCCGGTGAACTGGTCGACGGGTTCGTTCAGCACTACAAGGACGGCGGCTGGACCTCGCGCTGGTCCTCCCCCGGCTACGCCGACCTGATGACCGGCACCTCCTCGGACGTCGCCTTCGCCGACGCGTACGTCAAGGGCGTCGACTTCGACGCGGAGGCCGCGTACGACGCGGCGGTGAAGAACGCCACCGTCGTGCCCCCGTCGTCGGGTGTGGGCCGCAAGGGCATGGCGACCTCGCCGTTCCTCGGCTACACCGCCACCGACACCCACGAGGGCCTGTCGTGGGCGCTGGAGGGCTACCTCAACGACTACGGCATCGCGAAGATGGGCGAGGCCCTCTACGAGAGGACGGGCGAGAAGCGCTACCAGGAGGAGTCCGCGTACTTCCTCGACCGCGCCCGGGACTACGTGAACCTCTTCGACTCCGAGGCCGGTTTCTTCCAGGGCAGGAACGCCGAGGGCGACTGGCGCGTGGAGTCCTCGAAGTACGACCCGCGCGTGTGGGGCCACGACTACACCGAGACCAACGGCTGGGGCTACGCCTTCACCGCCCCGCAGGACAGCCGCGGTCTGGCCAACCTGTACGGCGGCCGGGACGGCCTCGGCGACAAGCTCGACGAGTACCTGTCCACGCCCGAGACGGCCTCCCCCGAGTTCAAGGGCTCCTACGGCGGTGTCATCCACGAGATGACCGAGGCGCGGGACGTCCGGATGGGCATGTACGGCCACTCCAACCAGGTCGCCCACCACGCCCTGTACATGTACGACGCGGCCGGGCAGCCCTGGAAGACGCAGAAGAACGTGCGCGAGGTGCTGTCCCGCCTGTACACCGGCAGCGAGATCGGCCAGGGCTACCACGGCGACGAGGACAACGGCGAGCAGTCGGCCTGGTACCTGTTCTCCTCGCTCGGCTTCTACCCGCTGGTGATGGGCAGCGGCGAGTACGCCATCGGCTCCCCGCTGTTCAAGAAGGCCACCGTGCACCTGGAGAACGGCCGCGAGCTGGTCGTCAAGGCGCCGCGGAACAGCGCGAAGAACGTCTACGTGCAGGGCCTGAAGGTCAACGGCAAGCGCTGGAACTCCACTTCGCTGCCGCACTCGGTGATCTCGAAGGGCGGTGTCCTGGAGTTCGACATGGGCCCGCGTCCGTCGTCGTGGGGCACGGGCGAGAACGCGGCGCCCGTGTCGATCACGAAGGACGACGAGGTGCCCACGCCCCGCAAGGACGTGCTGAAGGGCGGGGGCGCCCTGTTCGACGACACGTCGGTGACCGGCGCCACGGTGTCCACCGTGGAGCTGCCCGTCACCGGGGACACCGAGGCGGTGCAGTACACGCTGACCTCCTCGGACCGCACCACGGCGCCCACCGGCTGGGTGCTGCAGGGCTCGGCCGACGGGGAGAGGTGGACGGACCTCGACCAGCGGGCCGACGAGTCGTTCCGCTGGGACCGGCAGACGCGGGCCTTCTCGGTCGGCGAGCCGGGGGCCTACGCGCACTACCGGCTGGTGCTGACCGGTGAGGCGGCGCTGGCGGAGGTGGAACTGCTGGGCTGACGCCGCGCCGGGGGCGGGTCCGGACGCGGTCCGGACCCGCCCCCTCGCTGTGCGGCGGCACCGCCGGACCGCACGACGCGGGGCGCCCGCCGAGCGGGGCGTACGCGGCGCGGGGCGTACGCGGCGCGGGGCGTACGCGGCGCGGGGCGTAGGCGGCGCGGGGTGCGGCGCCGGACGGGCCGGCTCGGGGCAGTGTCGGGCGGCTGGGGGCACTGTCGGGCGGCAGAGGGCGGTGGGGGGGCGGCTCGGGGCACTTGCGAGCGGCTGAGGGAAGTGGGGGCGGCTGTAGGGCGGTTGACGGAACATACGGGGGTGCGTGGAGGGGGCGAGGCGGGAGCGCCCCGGCGGCGGGTTCCGGTCCACCTGAACATGGGAGCGCTCCCACCTCACCTGTGAGGGGACCGTAGCGCCGGGCGGCGTGGTTGTAAACGGTTGTCGCAGGGCGGACCCGTGCCACCGTCAGTCGGTGGCGCCGACCACCCGCTCGACCTCGTCCGCCCCGGCGTCTCCTTCGAAGAGCCGGACCACCTCCACCAGCACACGCTCCCCGCCCGGGACGCCGAGCGCGGCACGCACCGTGTTCACCACGTCCTCGCGGAGCCGGATCCCCCTGATGTCCACCGGGCGGCCGAGCTGCTCCCCCAGCACCGCCGCGAACTGCGCACGGCCCTGCGCGTCCGCCATGCACGCCAGCTCGTACATCGTCGAGGTGAGCCACAGCAGCCGCGTGTCCCGCCCGTGTGCGTCGCCGCCCCGTCCCGACCCACCGGAGTTCCCACGCGGCACGTCCGGCCGGGGACCGGGGCCCCGGGCGGGTGACGCCGGCACACGTGCCCCACCGACGGAACGGTGACCGACGGCAGGGCGATCGCTCCGGTGCAGCAGTTGCCGCACGCTCTCGGCGGCAGGCCGCCCTTCGAAGAGCGCGATCAACGAGAGCAGAACTCCCGGACCTCCGGTCGCGTTCAGCGCGGCGCGCACCAGCGCGACGACGTCCTCCCGCATACGGACGCCCCGCACGTCGACCGGGCGGCCCAAGTGCTCCCCCAGGACCGTTGCGAACTGCACACGGCCCTGCGCGTCGTCCATGCACGCCAGCTCGCACATCGCCTCGGTGAGCAGCGCCATCCTGGCGAGCGCGTCCGCAGGGCGCGGAACGTCCGGGCGCCCGGTATGCGGCGGACCGTGGGCGGCATCAGGGTGTGGCGCCGGGAAAGCGGGGCCGGGCGGTCCTCCCTCGTCGTGCGGCCGGTCCTGCGCCCGGGGGTTCAGGACCGACCGTGCCACCACGAGCCGCCTTTCCAGCTCGGCCCACATCTGCGGCCGCTGCGCGACGCGGGCGTCCTGCAGTTCGTCGCACACGTACTCGTACAGTTCCTGCACGTCGACCAGGCCGTCCCGGTTGCGGTCCGCCTCACCGGTGCGGAGTCCCTCGATGACGGCCCCGGTGAACCGGGAGGGCTGCGGGTCCAGTTCGGTGATCCGCTCGCCCTCCCAGGCGTATTCGGTGCGATTGGTCGCGGTGAGCACCGCGCGGCCGTGTCCGGCCAGTTCGTCCTTGACGTGGACCGTGGTGTCGCCCTTGCTGCCGGTCAGGAAGGCGCCGCTGTAGCAGCAGTCCAGGAGCAGGACGATCGACCGCGCCCGGCAGGAGCGCATCCGCTGGTGCACGAACAGGGCGGGGACGGAGGTGGAGGCGAGCAGCCGCCGGTCGGTGTCGGAAGCGGCGAAGTGCAGTTCGCCGTTGTCGTTCTTGAGGCCGTGGCAGGAGAGGTGCAGCAGGAGCAGGTCGTCCCGGCGGCGGTCGAGGAAGAAGCGTTCGATGGCACGGGACACTTCCCGGTGGCTGCCGTCGACGACCGTGCTCACCTCGAAGCCGCCGATCCGCGGGTCCTCGAGCACCTCCGCCAGCGCCTGGGCGTCCCTGGCGGGCGAGCGCAGTCGCCGCAGGGCCCCGTCCTCGTACCGGCCCGTCGCGACGAGCAGCGCGTAGCGGCCTGCGGACACGGCCGTGCGTCCGTCAGTCGCCCCGGCCGTCGGCCGGTTCCGCCCCGGGACCGTGCGCGGCCAGGAAGGCGTCGACGATCCGCTGCTGGTCGGCGGAGGAGACGGCCTCCAGGTCCAGGCTGTCCTCGCCGAGGGTGATGCTGACCGTGCGCACCGGGCGGTTCTCGATCCAGGTCCGCACCAGGTCGAGCACCGAGCGGAGCGCGATGGGCGCCAGGGTCACGGCGAGCGCGCCGACGGCGATCGCGTCCACCGGCTTGGCCCCGTCGGGAACGTCCCCGGAGCGGTCCGGCTCGACGCCGTCGACGTCCAGTTCGAGCAGGCGCTCGCGCAACCGGAGCGTCAGCTCGTCGAGTTCCTCCTGGTCGCTGTCCCGCCGCCCGGTCAGGACGAGACGCATGCGCTGGGTACCGCGGCTCACCGTCACCCCCGTCATCCGATGAGGTGTCAGCCTACAACGGCGGCAACGGCGAGGGCCGTATCCCCGTCACCGGGGATACGGCCCTCGACTTCCCTGCCGTACCGCTTACTTGCGGATCAGGCTGCGCAGCACGTACTGCAGGATGCCACCGTTGCGGTAGTAGTCGGCCTCACCGGGGGTGTCGATGCGGACGACCGCGTCGAACTCGACACCGGTGTCGGTGGTGACCTTCACCGTGCGCGGGGTGGTGCCGTCGTTCAGCTCGGTGACGCCGGAGACGGAGAAGGTCTCCTCGCCGGTCAGACCGAGGGAGGCCGCGGACTGGCCCTCCGGGAACTGCAGCGGCAGGACGCCCATGCCGATGAGGTTGGAGCGGTGGATGCGCTCGTAGGACTCGGCGATGACGGCCTTGACGCCGAGCAGCGCGGTGCCCTTGGCGGCCCAGTCGCGGGACGAGCCGGAGCCGTACTCCTTGCCGGCCAGGACGACCAGCGGGATGCCCTGCTCGATGTAGTTGCGGGAGGCGTCGTAGATGAACGACACCGGGCCGCCGTCCTGCGTGAAGTCGCGGGTGTAGCCGCCCTCGGTGCCCGGCGCGATCTGGTTGCGCAGGCGGATGTTGGCGAACGTACCGCGGATCATGACCTCGTGGTTGCCGCGGCGCGAGCCGTAGCTGTTGAAGTCGCGGCGCTCGATGCCGTGCTCCGTGAGGTACTTGCCGGCCGGGGTGTCGGCCTTGATGGCGCCGGCCGGGGAGATGTGGTCGGTGGTGACCGAGTCGCCCAGCTTGGCGAGCACGCGGGCGCCGGTGATGTCCTCGACCGGGGCCGGCTCCATGCCCATGCCCTCGAAGTACGGGGGCTTGCGGACGTAGGTGGACTCGGCGTCCCACTCGAAGGTGTCGCCGGTGGGGATCGGCAGCGCCTGCCACTGGGCGTCGCCGGCGAAGACGTCGCTGTAGGACTTGGAGAACATGTCCTCGCCGATGGCGTGGGCGACGACGTCGTTGACCTCGGCCTCGGAGGGCCAGATGTCCTTCAGGTAGACCGGGTTGCCGTCGGTGTCGGTGCCGAGGGCCTCCTTGGTGATGTCCACCTTCATGGAGCCGGCGATCGCGTAGGCGACGACCAGCGGCGGGGACGCCAGGTAGTTCATCTTGACGTCGGGGTTGATCCGGCCCTCGAAGTTGCGGTTGCCGGAGAGCACCGAGGTGACGGCGAGGTCGTGGTCGTTGACCGCCTTGGAGACCTCCTCCGGCAGCGGGCCGGAGTTGCCGATGCAGGTGGTGCAGCCGTAGCCGACGAGGTTGAAGCCGACCTTGTCGAGGTACGGGGTGAGGCCCGCCTTGTCGAAGTAGTCGGTGACGACCTTGGAGCCCGGGGCGAGGGTGGTCTTGACCCACGGCTTGCGGGTCAGGCCCTTCTCCACCGCCTTCTTGGCCACCAGCGCGGCGGCGACCATGACGTACGGGTTGGAGGTGTTGGTGCAGGAGGTGATGGCCGCGACCGTCACCGCGCCGTGGTCCAGTTCGTAGGTCGTGCCGTCGGCGGCGGTGACCTGGACCGGGTTGGACGGGGCGCCGTCCGGGATGGTGGACGGGGCGTCGGAGCCGGGGAAGGACTCCTTGCTGGCCTCGTACTCGTCGTTGACGTAGGTGCGCACGTCCTGCTTGAACTGCTCGGCGGCGTTCGCCAGGACGATGCGGTCCTGCGGGCGCTTCGGGCCGGCGATGGAGGGGACGACGGTGGAGAGGTCCAGCTCGAGCTTCTCGGAGAAGTCCGGCTCGGCCTTCGGGTCCAGCCAGAGGCCCTGCTCCTTGGCGTACGCCTCGACGAGGGCGACCTGCTGGTCGCTGCGGCCGGTCAGGCGCAGGTAGCTCAGCGTCTCGTCGTCGATCGGGAAGATCGCGGCGGTGGAGCCGAACTCCGGCGACATGTTGCCGATGGTGGCGCGGTTGGCCAGGGAGGTGGCGGCCACGCCCTCGCCGTAGAACTCGACGAACTTGCCCACGACGCCGTGCTTGCGCAGCATCTCGGTGATGGTGAGCACCAGGTCGGTGGCGGTGGTGCCCGGCTTGAGCTCACCGGTCAGCTTGAAGCCGACGACGCGCGGGATCAGCATGGAGACCGGCTGGCCGAGCATGGCGGCCTCGGCCTCGATGCCGCCGACGCCCCAGCCGAGGACGCCGAGGCCGTTGACCATGGTGGTGTGCGAGTCGGTGCCGACCAGGGTGTCGGGGTAGGCCTTGCCGTCGCGGACCATCACCACACGGGCCAGGTGCTCGATGTTCACCTGGTGGACGATGCCGGTGCCGGGCGGGACGACCTTGAAGTCGTCGAAGGCGGTCTGGCCCCAGCGCAGGAACTGGTAGCGCTCGCGGTTGCGGCCGTACTCCAGGTCGACGTTCTGCTTGAAGGCGTCGTGGGTGCCGAACTTGTCGGCGATGACGGAGTGGTCGATGACCATCTCGGCCGGGGAGAGCGGGTTGATCTTGTTCGGGTCGCCGCCCAGCTCCTTGACGGCCTCACGCATGGTGGCGAGGTCCACGACACAGGGCACGCCGGTGAAGTCCTGCATGATCACGCGGGCCGGCGTGAACTGGATCTCCTGCGACGGCTGGGCCTGGGAGTCCCAGCCGCCCAGGGCGCGGATGTGGTCGGCGGTGATGTTCGCGCCGTCCTCGGTGCGGAGCAGGTTCTCCAGCAGCACCTTCAGGCTGTAGGGAAGGCGCGCGGAGCCCTCGACCTTGTCCAGCCGGAAGATCTCGTACGACTCGTCGCCCACCTGCAGCGTGCTGCGGGCGTCGAAGCTGTTCGCCGACACGACAGTCTCCTTCATTGATGTGCGCGTTCCACCGCATCCTGCCGCCACGCCACCCTGGCCGATCCGCTAAGGTAAGGCTAAGTTAGGTAGCCCTTACCTGGGTGGCGGCTGCGATGCGCCTCGGCAGATATCTCGATGTCGAGATAACTCTAATACACGAGGGCCGAATGGTCATGCCCGGACCGGCGCGCCTCTCCCCGCCCCGCCCCGGCGCACCCCACCCCGCCCCACCCACCCCGCCCTGCCGCCGCACCGCCACCACCGCCACGCCGCCGCCACGCCGCCACCACCGCCACGCCGCCGCCACCGCCGCGCCACCGGATGTCATCAGCGCGCCCGGGCGGGGTAACCGACTGATACGGAGTCAGCTTCGGACGGGAAGGAATGCGGGAATGCCGCTCACGTTTCGCAAGAGCTTTCGGATCCTCCCGGGGGTCCGGCTGAACATCAACAAGCGGTCGTGGTCCATCACCACCGGCAGCAAGAACGGCCCCCGGTACACCCGCAGCAGTACGGGACGTCGTACGACATCGGTTGATTTGCCCGGACCTTTCGGGTGGCGCCGGACCCGTCAGACCCGTCGCACCGGGGGACACTGACATCGCGTCACCCGAACGGACCCCCCAAGAGGCGCCATCTCATATCTGAGATAACCTCATCCTCATGTCAGACGACTACCTCGTACGCATCGGCAAGCTCATCCGTGACGCCCGGCAGCACCGCGGGTGGACGCAGACACAGCTCGCCGAGGCGCTCAACACCAGCCAGAGCGCCGTCAATCGGATCGAGCGCGGCAACCAGAACATCAGCCTTGAGATGATCGCCCGGATCGGCGAGGCCCTGGACAGCGAGATCGTCTCCCTGGGCTACGCCGGGCCGATGCATCTGCGCGTGGTGGGCGGCCGCCGGCTCTCCGGCGCCATCGACGTGAAGACCAGCAAGAACGCGTGCGTGGCACTGCTGTGCGGCTCGCTGCTCAACAAGGGGCGCACGGTGCTGCGCCGCGTCGCGCGCATCGAGGAGGTCTACCGCCTCCTGGAGGTGCTGAACTCCATCGGCGTGCGCACCCGCTGGATCAACGACGGCGTCGACCTGGAGATCGTGCCGCCGGCCGAGCTGGACCTCGCGTCCATCGACGCGGAGGCCGCCCGCCGCACCCGCTCCATCATCATGTTCCTCGGCCCGCTGCTGCACCGCCTGGACCGCTTCATGCTGCCGTACGCCGGCGGCTGCGACCTCGGGACGCGCACCGTCGAACCGCACATGATCGCGCTGCGCCGGTTCGGCCTGGACATCGCCGCGACCGAGGGCCAGTACCACGCGGTGGTCGACCGCTCCGTCGCGCCCGGCCGCCCGATCGTGCTGACCGAGCGCGGGGACACCGTCACCGAGAACGCGCTGCTCGCCGCCGCGCGCCACGACGGCATCACCGTCATCCGCAACGCCTCCTCCAACTACATGGTCCAGGACCTGTGCTTCTTCCTGGAGGCCCTCGGCGTCAAGGTCGACGGCATCGGCACCACCACGCTCACCGTGCACGGCGTGCCCACCATCGACGTCGACGTCGACTACTCCCCCTCCGAGGACCCGGTCGAGGCGATGAGCCTGGTGGCCGCGGCCGTGGTGACAGAGTCGGAGCTGACGGTCCGCCGGGTCCCCATCGAGTTCCTGGAGATCGAGCTGGCGGTCCTGGAGGAGATGGGCCTCGACCACGACCGCTCCCCCGAGTACTTCGCCGACAACGGCCGCACGCGCCTGGTGGACCTGACCGTCCGCCCCTCCAAGCTGGAGGCGCCGATCGACAAGATCCACCCGATGCCGTTCCCGGGCCTGAACATCGACAACGTCCCGTTCTTCGCGGCGATCGCGGCGGTGGCCCAGGGCAAGACCCTCATCCACGACTGGGTCTACGACAACCGCGCCATCTACCTGACCGACCTCAACCGCCTCGGCGGCCGCCTCCAGTTGCTCGACCCGCACCGCGTCCTGGTCGAGGGCCCGACCCGCTGGCGCGCCGCGGAGATGATGTGCCCGCCGGCGCTGCGGCCGGCCGTGGTCGTCCTGCTGGCGATGATGGCGGCGGAGGGCACGTCGGTTCTGCGCAACGTGTACGTCATCAACCGCGGCTACGAGGACCTGGCGGAGCGGCTGAACTCGATCGGGGCGCAGATCGAGATCTTCCGGGACATCTGATCGTCGTGATGTCGTGCCCCTTGGAGGCAAGGGGCACGACACCTCAACACGCAAGCCGACCTGCGGATACTCACCTTCACGCCCCTCCATTGATCACTGTTGCTTTTCAGCGCCTTGTGCAACGCACGCGCAAGATGATCTTGAAGACCTGATGCCCCATCAGTGAAGCCGGACTCGGCGCAGCGGTCACATGCGGTGATGACGGACCCGTTCGACCATTGCCGTGAGAGCGATACCTGCGCCCTCTCACTCGAACGGCATGGACCACGCCGACATGAGGGTCAAGCACAAGGAGACCAAACGCGGCGGGCTCGCGGTCAACATCATCGAGTACTAGGAAAGTGGGCCCTGACCAGCGAGCTCGTAACTTTCAGCGCTGCCAGGGCCTTCCCCGCTTACGCGGCGGAATGCCCCTGGAACAGGCTTGAAAAGATGTCCCTGCCACGCCTCACTCTTGGGGGTTGGGCTTGGCCGCCTGCCGGAAGACCAGGCCCTTGGGACACCTCGGGGCGTGGAGTGCGTCGGTGCACGTGGTCAGGTAGCGAGACGTGCGCATTACGAGACCGTGAGCCATCATGTCGGCTGATGCCGCATAGCGCCGCTGAGTGCCATTCAACCTGATCAGAGCACGTACGACAGCTGCGGCGGTGGTGTAGCGGACGCGGTAGCCAGCCATGGCGGCTGCGGTGCCCAGCGCGGTCAACAGGTGCGACTTGCCCGCGCCGGAGTCCCCAGTCAGACACAGCGGGTGACCCTTGGCGATCCACTCGCAGGTGGCGAGATTGTGGATGACCGCAGGATCAACGTTCGGATTGACGCTGCAGTCGAACTCCCGCAGCGACTTCTCGCGGGGGAAGTGAGCCGCCCGGATGCGGTGTTCGGCCCGACACCGATCCCGATCCTCGCACTCGGCCATCAACAACTCGGCGAGAAAACCCGTGTAGGACAAGGCCCTCGCGTTCGGCCCGGGCGATCGTGTCGGCGGCCCGGGCTCGTATGGTGGGCAGCCGCAGCAGGCGGCAGGCACAATCCCTCGTTCTGGATCAGCCGATCGCCGCAGCCGACCGCAGAGCGATCCGGAGCCTCCCCTTCCTGGCGTGGAACAGTTTCGGACAGCGAGCGGGAAGGTCGATTTCGTTGAGTTTCGGAAGTGACACCCTGCGGGAGCGCCGACAAACCGGTAACCATCTCCCGCATCGTCGGCTCCCGCTTCGGATTTCGTTGGTATTTCGTAGCTCTTCACGCTCCGCTCAAGAGCGACCTATTCGAACGTCGCCCCAGAGCCGCGCAAAATGTGACCGTAAGGCGCCACATCCCACGATTGACACCCCGTCAGCCCCAACCTACTCTCCGTTCAGGTCGGCGAACATTGAACGATATATCGAACAATCGTCAGGCGGGCCGGTGGGACGTCCCAAGAGACGATTGCTCACATCGGTTCCAGCGTCGGTCAAGAGCCGCCCCCGACACGGCTGGACTCCGGGCCGTGGTCCACCAGCACGCGTCGCCCGCCCGTACACCTCCACTGATCGCCGCCTTCCGCACTTCAGCGCCAGCGCGAACACAGAAGAGGAATCCCATGGGTAGCATCACACGCCGTCACACGATGTCATCGCCGCCCGGACCGCGCACGCGGCCGACGTGGCGCGTCATGGCGCTCTCCACCTCGTCGGCGCCGCCGGCGCACGGAGTCCGGCGTACACCGGCTTCACCGACCGGACCATGACCATCGGCCCCTGAAACGTCCAGCTCCTTTACCAGGGTCTGAAACCCGGACGGCGGCGACTACGCCCGACTCCCCTGCCGTCCCGGCCTCGCCACCACCTGCTCTCCCTGCTGGAAACGGTCGCCCGATACGGCTACCCGCCTGTGAGAGCAGACGCGATCGGCCGGGCGGCTCCGCTCTCCGTTGGTGGAAGCCGGCGCATTTCCACCGACGAGGGCTTCAACCCCGCGGGCCCGCGGGCCCGCTCGCCTCCTGGCAGACCCGCCGCCCCGGAACTCCCCTGTCCACCCGCACCATCCGACAAGGAGCACAACATGGCCATGAACAGGCGTACCTTCCTGGAACTGGGCGCAGCCGGAGCCGTGGCCGCCGTCCATGCGTACGGCACCACCGCGGCAACGGCATCCTCGCTCGCCCCGGCAGCCGCGCCGACCCAGCGCTTCGCCATCGGGGTGAGGGAGTACGCCTGGAGCCGCGGCAGCCGTCGGCTGACCACCCGGATCTTCTACCCCGCCACCGGCACCCCGGGCGGCAATCCCGTCGTCAACGCCCCCATCGCGGGCGGCGTCTTCCCCATCTGCGAGTTCAGCCACGGCCTCGGCGGCAACCCGGAGAGCTACGCACCGCTGGTCCGGCCCCTGGCCGAGGCCGGATTCGTCGTCCCCGCACCCGTCTTCCCCACCACCTCCAGCGGCACCTCGGGCAACATCCAGGACGTCTACAACGGAAACCAGTCCATGGATGTCTCCCAGGTCATCACCAACACCCTCGCCCTCAACACCACGGCCGGCGACCCGTTCGCCGGGCACCTCGACACCACCACCGGCGTCGGCGTCGCGGGTCACTCGCTGGGCGGCATGACCACCCACGGGCTGCTGACCGCCTGGCCGGACAGCCGGATAGCCGCCGCCGCGCCCTTCGCCTGTGTCGACATGGGCAACCCCAGCACCACGGTCACGGCCAACGTCCTGTTCGTCCACGGCGATCAGGACCCCATCTGCCAGTACTCCTCCGCGCGCCAGGCCTACGGGGAACTGCCCGCGCCCAAGGCGTTCCTCGCCCACCGCGGCACGGGCCACGACCAGTACATATGGAGCGGCTACAACCACACCCAGACCGTCGCCACCTACGTGGACTGGATGCGCTGGAGTCTCTACGCCGACACCGCCGCCCGCGACCGCCTCCCCGCCGACGCCACCTCCAACACCAGCACCACCACCTGGGAAGCCGTCCTCACCCCCCTCCCCACCGGGCGGATCGTCAGCCTCCGCTCCCGGGCCAACAACCAGTACGTCTGCGCGGAGAACGCCGGAGCCGACCCACTCATCGCCAACCGCACCGCCATCGGCGACTGGGAACGATTCGACCTGCTCGACCTGGGCGGAGGCGCCGTCGCACTGCGCGCCCGCGTCAACGGCCGATACGTCTGCGCCGAGGACGCCGGCGCCAACGCGCTCATCGCCAACCGCACCGCCGTCGGCCCCTGGGAGACCTTCCAGCGCGTGAACAACTCCGACGGCACCACCAGCCTGCGCGCACAGGCCAACAACCTGTACGTCAGCGCCGGGAACGCCGGAACCGCCCCGCTCATCGCCAACCGCACAACGATCGGCCCCTCCGAGTCGTTCGACCTCATCAACGTCTGACCGGCCGCGGACGAGGAGCGCGAACCCCCGCGGGCGATCCGTCATACGCGTGCTCAGAAGTTGTTGTCCCACTCCGATTCGGGCCCTGGAGCGGCGCTGGACAACAGCTTCTCGCGCAACGGACGGGCACGCCTCTTCGCGGACACCTCTTCCCCGACGCCCCGTCCACGGCAGCCGACCGGAACTCGGGCGACCCGGTCACCCCCCTCTTCCCGGCGCCGTTCTGCGGCGTCCCGACCCAGGAGCGCACCATGACTCCTCACACGAATCGCAGACATTTCCTGGCCCTCTCCGCCGCGGGCGTGGCCGCTGGTGCCCTCACCGGCGCCGGCTCCGCCACGACCGCGCACGCTGCCTCTCCTGCCGACGCCTCGGCCGAGGCCGACCGGCCCCTGGCCGCGGGCCCGCTGCGCCTGTGGTACACGAGCGCGGCGAGCGAATGGCTCCGCCTTCAAGGGAGCCGCGCAGTTTTTCCTCGACACCCTCGTCCAGGATCCGGGCACCGGCTATATGGTCACCTGCCCGTCCACCTCCCCGGAGAACTCCCATCACGGGGGTGTCTCGGTCTGCGCCGGCCCCACCATGGACATGCAGATCCTGCGCGATCTCTTCCAGGCGGTCGCCGACGCCTCGACGCTGCTGGGCACCGACGCGGACTTCCGCAGCCGGGTGCTGACACTGCGCGGCCGACTGGCACCCATCAAGGTCGGTGCCCAAGGGCAGATCCAGGAGTGGCAGGCCGACTGGGACGCCGGCGCCCCCGAACAGACCCACCGGCACGTCTCGCACCTGTACGGCCTGCACCCCAGCAACCAGATCACGGTCCGCGGCACCCCGTCCCTGGCTCAGGCGGCCCGCACCACCCTTGAACGGCGCGGCGATGCCGGCACCGGCTGGTCCCTCGCGTGGAAGTTCAACTTCTGGGCCCGGCTGGAGGACGGCCGCCGCTCCTACAAGCTGCTGCGCGACCAGCTGACACCGGACCGCACTGCTCCCAACCTGTTCTGTCTGCACCCCCCTTTCCAGATCGACGGCAACTTCGGCGCCACCGCGGGCATCGCCGAATGGCTGCTGCAATCCCACGCCGGCGAAGTCCAGCTGCTGCCCGCGCTGCCCCCCGAACTCCCAGGCGGCCAGGTCACCGGTCTGGTCGAACGAGCCACCCGCCGCGCGATCAACGCCCTCAACCAGCTCGGTTGCACCGTCACCCTCAACCCGATCGAGGGCGCAGCCTGACTATCGCACAGCCCGGACACCCGGCGGCCCACTGAGACCACCGGGCATCCAGCCATGCGCACACCCACCCTGACCTGTTCTATACCGGGACATCTGAAAGGTACTCGCAGAAGACGCCGCCACACCCCTCCTGAGCTGCATGAACGCAAGGCTGGAGGGGTCGTGGCGGCACCTTCGGGACTTCTCCGCCGACCGGCCTCAGGCCAGGGGGACCGTGCGGGGCACGCCCCGGCGGAACACCGTCCAGGTGCGGAAGCCGATGTCGTGCAGCACGCGCACCACGTCCGGGTACTGGTCGCAGACGCGCTCGGGGACGTGCGCGTCGGAGGCGAAGGTGAGGGGCACGCCGAAGTGGTGGGCGCGCTCCAGGAGGTCGTGCTCCGGGTACCAGCCGCCGTGCATCTTGGTATTGCCCGAGGTGTTGACCTCCATCACGGCACCGGCGTCGCGGATCGCCCGGAGCATCTCGTCGGCCGCGGCCGGCGCGGGGACGGTCCCCAGTTCCGGGTGGTTGCCCTTGAGGGCGTCCACGTGCCCCATCACCTGGAAGAGCCCCGAGCGCGCGCACTCCGCCACCGCACGGAAGTACCGCCCCTTGACCGCGGCCAGTCCGTCCTCACCGTCCTCGACGGTCTCCCAGCGGGTGGTGTCGAAGATGTCCCGGCCCTCGAACATATGGACGGAGCCGATGACGTAGTCCAGCGGGTACCCGGCCAGCTCCCTGGAGTAAGGGTCCATCCGGCCCCGGAAGAAGTCCGCCTCGGTGGAGACGAGGATCTCGATGTCGCGGGCGAACTCCTCCTTCAGCGCCAAGGCCTCGGCGATGTACGAGGGAAACTCCGACTTGGGCATCGCCACCGGGGGCAGCGCGTGGTCGGCCTCCTCCGCGAACATGGGTGTGTGGTCCGACAGGCCGAGCACCTTGACGCCCTTGTCGAGCGCCGCCGTGACGTAGTCGCGCAGCGAACCGGTGGCGTGCCCGCACCGCTCGTGGTGCGTGTGGAGGTCGATCACCGGCTCACACCGCCAGGTATCCGCCGTCGACGGGCAGGTCGGTGCCGGTGATGAAGCTCGCCTCACCGGAGAGCAGGAACGCGATCGGCGCCGCGATCTCCTCAGGATCGGCGAACCGCTTCAGCAGGAACTTCCCGCCGTGTTCGGGCGCCGCCTCGGCCGTCGCCCGGTCCAGGCCCAGGGCCTCGCGGTGGAAGCGCTCGTTGTTGGCGTTCCAGACGGTGCCCGGGCTGACCGAGTTGACGCGGATGCCGCGCGGGGCCAGTTCCTCGGCCGTGCACCGGGTGAAGCCCAGCACGGCGGACTTCCCCGTGTTGTACGTCAGGTAGCCGCTCTGTGAGATGTGCGCCGAGATCGAGGCCATGTTGACGACGGCCGCGTCGGCGTCGCGTTCCGGGAGGCCCGCCACGAACTCACGGGTGACGAGGGAGAGTCCGACGATGGTCGGGTCGAGCGCGGCGTGCCAGTCCTCGGCGGTCGCCTCCAGCCCCTTGAAGACGAACCCGGCAGCCAGGTTGACCAGCAGTGTCGGCCGGTCCCAGCCGTCCGGGAGGTCCGCGAAGGCGGCTTTGACGGCCGCGGTGTCCATGACGTCGCCCACCGCGAGCCGGACCTCGTACCCCTCGGCCGTCCACTTCTCGGCCGCGGCCCGGCCGTGCTCCGCGCTCCTGTCGTAGACCAGGACCCGGCAGCCCTCGGAGCACAGGCGCTCGACGACCGCGGCTCCGATGCCCTGCGCGCCGCCGGTCACCATCGCGGTGCGTCCGGCGAGTCCTCGTGCCCGGCCCCTCATCCTGCCAACTCCTTCGTGGTGGTCCACCGTCCGACGAGGCGGACGGCCTCGTCGCGGTCCAGGTTCTCGGTGGCTCCGTGCGGGGACAGCGTCCGCCCGGTGCCGTCGGTGACGTCCGGGTCGGTGGCGAGCGCGGCCACCGCGTCCAGATCCACGCCCGCCCGGACCAGGACCCGGCCGAAGGAGGTGCCGTCCAGGCCGTCGCCGTCCCCGGCGGTGAAGTACCGCCAGTTCTGGAACATGCCCTCCAGGTGCCCCGCGGACAGGTGCACGGCGTTGCGCCCCTCCGAGAGCTCGATGCCGTGCTCGCGGGCGAGGGCCCCGAGGGCGCCCCGCAGCGATCCGGGTGCGGCGTGGAACGGGTGCAGCGCGCCGAGCACCTCGTCGCGCAGCTCCGCCACGGGTCGCTCGCTGTGGCACTCCAGCAGGCCGACCGAGGCGTCCGGGGTGCGGTACCCCTGGTCCAGGGCCGGCAGGAAGCCGTTGAGGACCACCGTGGGCCGGCCGCCCACCTCGGTGACGGAGGCGTACGAACCGGAGCCGAGCTTGTTGATGCCCGCCTCCCGGCAGCGGTCCTCCAGCGCGCGCGGCGACAGGCCGCCGTGAGCCATCGCCACGTAGGCCGGGAGGACGTCGCGGACGCCCGCCTCCTCCCGCAGGGCGTCGAGTTCGCGACGGGCGCCGGAGGTCAGCGCGGCGACGCCGTCGACGGCCACCCGGTGCAGGCGGGGATAGTGCAGCAACAGATCGCCGCGGGCGGCGAAGTCCGCGGCCGGGACCACCGCGCAGCGCAGGACGGTCACTCCCTGGCGGCCGAGTGCCTCCACCGCCGCCGCCGCCATGTCGGCGGCGTGCGGGGCGGTCATGACCTCGGGCTTGACCACGACGGCGACGTGGCTGCCGCCGTCGGGCGCCGGCGCCTGCGGCCGGCCGCTGTCGGCGCGGCGCCGGGTGTCCGGCGCCGCGGCCGACAGGGCGCGTGCCTCGTCGGGTGTCACCACAGGGTGATGCCCGTCTCGATCAGTTCCGCCGTCAGGTCGCCGGAGCTCGCGACCGTCTTCTCCACCAGCTCCTTCAGCGCGGTCTCGTCCGCGTCGGGGGAGGTGACGACGACCTCGTCCGGGGCCTCCAACGGGGCTTCCTTGGAGGTGAAGATGTGCACCTGCGAGGGTCCGCCGAACCGCTCGTGGACCTCGCGGGCCAGGCGCATGGCCATCACGTTGTAGATCTTCCCGGTGTGGTCGAGCGGGTTCTTGCCGGCGGGCGCCTCGATGCTCATCGGGCGCATCGGGGTGATGAGGCCGTTGACGCGGTTGCCGCGGCCGACGACACCGACGTCGCCGGTGTCGGCGACGGAGCCGATCGCGGTGAGGTACGGGCGGCCGTTGCGGTCGGTGGCGTTCATCAGCATCTGCACGTCCTGGATGCCGAGCGAGGCCACGTACGCCTCCAGCTCCTGCTGGATGACGGACTTGCGGGCCCAGTACTGGTCCATCGTCTCGATGTGGGCCGCGAGGAACGGCATGTTGACGACGAGGCTGAACGTGTCCCGGCGGCGGCTGCCGAAGACCTTGACGTCCCAGCCGGTGTCGGCGTGGCGCTTCTTGAAGTCGGCGCCGTTGACGAGGTTCTCCAGGCCGAGCACCACCGTCTCCAGGCGCGACAGCGGCGCGTAGCCGTGCAGCAGGTTGGTGTCGTTGGAGACGAGGCCGGGGGCCCGCAGCGGCACCAGGTCGGCCGCGGAGGCCGGCTGGTAGCGGGAGACGCCGCGGCCCGAGCCCTGGTGGTCGACGACGCCGAGCTCGACCACCAGGTGGCGCTCGGGATCGAAACCGGTGGTGACCTCGGAGAGGACGTCGGCGGCGGCACGGAACATGATGTCGTGCACCGGGATCTCGGTGGAGCCGACGCGGTAGGCGCCCTTGCCGAACACCTTGACGCGGTACGGGGCGGTGATCTCGCCCCGCCCGAAGTCGACGTCGGCGCCGCCGCCGTACAGCGTGACCTTGTCGAACCAGTGGTGGGCGACGCCGCCGAACTCCTTCAGGCAGTGCTGGGAGTAGTAGCGGGACATGCGCTCCGCCATGGCGTCGCACATGGTGTCGGGGTGGCCGACGCCCTTGCGCTCGACGAGCTCGTAGGGGAGGTCCTCGACGGTGCGGGAGTCTCGTTCGATCGACAGCATGGCCATCTCTTCTCGGGTGATGAGGGGGAGGTGGGAGAACGGGAGGCGGTCAGGCGCGCCAGGGGCGCGGTACCCGGCGGGCGGACGCCTCGTGGGTGTCGGCCCAGCGCCGGATCGACCGGTACAGCACGTCCCGCGTGTCGGGGACCCGGACGGTGACGTCGAAGGGGTCGGTCACCGACAGGTAGCCCTGATAGGCGCGGAAGGCGGTCACCTTCAGCAACTGCGCCCGGTCCAGGTACTCCTCGGCGAACGGCAGGTAGAAGCGGTTCCACTGCTGGGGCGTCACGTACGGCAGCCGGTCCAGCGGGGTCACGTCGTGCTCGGCGCGCCAGTCGTTCAGGGCCTCGAGAACGGTGTCGAAGGCGTCGCCGACCCGCTGGGCGCCGTCGCCCCGGCCGAGCACCGACAGCCGGTGCCCCTGCGGTGGACCGGAGTCGAGCAGCCGGGTCACGTGCTCGGCGACGTCTTCGGTGCTGACCATGTCCAGCAGGCCCTTCTCCTCCGCGACGAGCGCGGGCACGGCGCCGTTGCACATCGCGGCGGGCAGCCAGAAGAAGCCGCTGTAGCGGTCGAGCGCGCCGTCCGCCCGGGACCCCATGACGATCGGGAAGCGCACGATGTCGGCGCCGTCCCGCTCGGCGTTGACGATCCGCTCGGCATGCGCCTTGGACCACTCGTAGGAGTTGCGGTAGGCGTCGCGCGAGGGCGAGGTGATGTCGCCCTCGAGGCCCGTGACGAAGGACGAGGACAGGTGGACGAAGTGGGTCTCGGGGCCGGCCAGGGAGAGCACCGCGTGCAACGGCACGACGTTGGCGTCCTCGGCGTCCTCGTCGGGGAGGTTCCAGCGGGTGTCGGCGGCGCAGTGGACGACGGCGTCCCAGGGGCCGCGCAGCTCCTGCGGCGGCTCCTCCGTGCCGATGTGCCAGGCCCAGTGGTGCTCCCCCTCGCCGCCGCGGCGGCTGACACCGTGCGGTGTGTGGCCGGCCGCCCGCAGCGCGCGCATGACGGCGCTGCCGACGGCCCCCGTGGCGCCGGTGACCAGGATCCTCGCGGGCACGGTCACGAGACCGCCGTGATCCGCCGCTCGATGGCGTGCAGCATGTGCTCGGCGTTCTCCCGCAGTGCCTTGGTGGCGACGGGGTTGAGCATGTCGGCGAGGAGCGGGATCCCTATCTCGAAGTCGACGACGAAGGTGACGACCGAGGTGCCGTCGCCGGTGTCCTCGACGCGCCAGTACCCGTTGAAGACGTCGAGGTCCCCGGAGACCTGGTCGAAGGACATGACCCTCGCCTCGTGGTCGAGCGTGTCGGCCTCGATCCACTCCAGGACCGAGCCCTTGAGCAGGACGGACCACTCACTGGTACGGGCCCCGGTGTCGGTCTCGCCGATCACGGTGACCGACTCGACGTTCTCCATGTAGGCGGCGTAGTCCTCGAGGCGGGTGACGGCCGTCCAGGCCTCGGCCGCCGGGGCCTTGATCGGCAGGTTGACCTCGACATGCGGCATGGTGGTGTGTCTCCTTGTGTGGTGCCCGGGGTGGGTTCCGTGGCGTCCGGCGGCAGCGGCGGGGCGTCAGTCGGCCGGGTCGAAGGTGATCTCACGCCCTGTTCCGAAGCTGCCGACGACCTCGTCGCAGACCAGGAGGGACGGCGGGTGGTGGTGGGCGGCGAGCGAGTCGAGCGCGAGCCCGGCCGCCTGCTGTCCGCGCCCGTAGAGACGGCTGCCGACGACCGGGGTGAGGAGGGACACCACCCGGTCGCGGGTGTCGCTGAGGGTGGCGCGCAGGCCCACCGCGGCGGCCATGGCCGCCGCTCCGTCCAGGGTGCCGCTGTCGATGTCCGCGGCGAGCTGACGGCAGGCGCTGCCGAGGGTCAGCAGTTCGCGGGTGGCGCGGCCGAGCAGGGCGGTGCGCGGGCCGAAACGCCGCGAGACGTTCACCCCGTGGTACGCCGTGTCCAGCAGGCCGCTGAGGACACCGTGGTACGTGGCGGTCAGCAGCACCGAGAACCAGGCCATGCCGGAGGTGACGTTCTCGTCGATGACGTCGGCGGGGCCACGGTGGAAGACGAGCCGGTCGTCGACCTCGACGTCCCGCAGGACCAGCCGGGCGGTGTCGGACTCCCGCATGCCGAGCGTGGGCCACTCCCCCTCGGCGTCCAGTCCGGGCGAACTGCTCGGGATCAGGGCGAGAATGGTCTCGTCGGTGCCGGTGACGCGGGCCGTCAGGCAGACCAGGGTGGCTGTGGTGGCCAGCGAGCAGGGGTACTTGACGCCGCTGACGCGGTAGCCCTTCCCGGTCGGGACGGCCTCGGAGCGGCTGGTCATGAAGTTGGGGCTGCCGCCGGGCTCGGCGAACGCGGACGCCACGAGGGCGCCGGAGCGTGCGATGCCCTCCAGCAGCATCCACGTGGTGTCGCGGTGCCGTCGGAAGTAGTCGACCATCAGGCCGACCGTGAAGGCGTGCATGTTCAGGGCGACCGCGGCGGAGGGGTCGAGCCTGCCGAGCGTGCGCTGCGCCGCGGCCGTCCCGGCCAGGTTCGCGCCGGCGCCGCCGAGGTCCTCGGGGATCGGCAGCGCGGCGTATCCGCCCGCGGCGAGGTCCTTGATGCGTTCGGCGCCGGTGACTCCCTCGCGGAGCGGGGGCGGCGTCCACGCCGTGCTCCAGCCGGCGTCCAGCAGAGCCCGGTGCGGCGGCACGCCGTCGTCGGGGTGTCCTGCCGTGCTCTCGGCAGCCGTGCCCATGGTTCTCCCTTCGCCCGTCACGGACCGGCCGGCCCGGTGGCCCGCGTGCCCGGCTCGCCGTGACGGATCGACTCTAGGCAGCGCGGAGGTCGTAGTTCAGCGGGTGTTTCTTTGTGCGGAACGCGAGATCGCGCGGAGGCGGCTCCGCCGGTCGTCACCGGCCCGGCACGGGCCTCGCCCGGCCCGTCGTCACAGCCCGAGCAGGGTGAAGAACGCGTCCGGCACGGGAGCACCGGGCGTCACGCGGACGGTGTCCCAGCCGAGGGCCGCGGCGGGTACGAGGTCGAGTTCGGCCGAGTCGCCCACCATCACCCGGCGCTCGAAGTCGCCCTCGCCGATCCGCCGGAACGCGCGGGCGTCGGGCTTCTTCGGGCCGCCGTCGGCGGTGAACAGTCCCCGGTCGAAGACGTCGGGCGCCTCGGCCTGGCGCAGCAGATCCCACATCAGGGTGCCGGGCAGGTAGCAGTTGGACAGGAGCCGGAGCGTGTGGCCCGCCTCGTGCGCCCGGCGCGCGGCCTCCGCGACCGGCGCGCACAGGACGTATCCGCCGGGGTCGGCGCAGCCCAGCGCCCGCCACAGGGCCCCCTCCACCGCGGCCCGCTCCCGGACGGCGCCCTGGGCGCGCAGCGCGCCCTCCATCAGGTCGAGGGTCGCGGGCTGCGAGGCGCCCGGGTCCGTCATGACCTCGTAGAGGGTGCCGTAAACGGTGTGCACGACGGCGCCGGCGGACCTGGTGTCCAGCTCGAGCGCGTCGGCGAGGACGACGGTGAACCGTTCCGGGCCCGGCAGCGGCCGGGACGTGACCAGGGTGTCGAAACAGTCGAAGACGACGAGCGCGGACATGGGTGTCCCTCTCTGACGGCGTCCCGGATCCTGCGGCGTACCGCTCAGGACCAGGAGAGTTTGCGGTGGTCGGCCCGGAAGAAGACGAGGGTGACGGCGGTGAGGCCGGCCGTGAAGGCGCAGAGGACACCCGCCGGCAGCAGGACGTCCGCGACCCCGCCGCCGCGCAGGACGACCTCGTTGAAGCCGCGCATCGCCCAGTAGCTGGGCACGGCGGGAGCGAAGGGCTCCGCCCAGTCCGGCATCGCCGACTGGGGGGTCAGAGCGCCGCCGAGTCCCGCGAAGACCAGGGCCAGGATGTTGGCGATGACGCTGAGCTGGGAGATCGTGCGGCACAGCGCGACCAGCGCCATGCCCACCATGACCACGCAGAGCGCCAGCGGCAGCGCCACCACCACCAGGGCGAGGTGGGAACCCGTCACCCGCAGGTCGAACAGCGCTCCCCCGGCCCCGAAGATGACGGCGAGCTGGAGCACCGCGGCGGCCAGCGGCACGACGATGCGCGCGGCCAGCAGCTCGACCGGGCGGGCGGTGCTCGCGCGCAGCCGGTCCCAGGTGTTCCAGCCGTGTTCGCGGAACATGGCGAAGCCGACCACGTTCACCAGGAAGAAGAGGAACATCACCGCCATGCCGGGGACGCCCTGTTCGGCGCCGTTGGCGTCGGCGGCCTCGCCGCCGGCCCGCAGGGCGGCGCGGAACAGCGGCTGCATGAAGCCCATGATGAGCAGCGGCATGACCGTGCGGACCACCAGGGGCGCGGGGTCGCGCAGCAGCAGCCGGACGTCCTGCCGGACGAGGGCGGTGATCCGTGTCAGTGCCCCGTCACGCATGCTGCTCCGCCTCGATCCTGTCCGTGTTCGCGTGGTCTTCCCCGTTGCCGCCGTGCTGCCCTCCGGTGAGCCTCAGGAAGACGTTGTCGAGGCTGGGCCGGACGACGCGCAGGGCGGACAGCCGGGCGGCGGCGTCGCCCAGGGCGGCCAGCACCTGGGCCGTGACCAGGTGGGGCTGTTCCACCCGGACGAGGAGCGTGTCCCCCTGCCGGATCACCGGCCAGGGCAGGTCGAGTTCGGGAGGCGCGCCGGAGAAGACCAGTTCCACGGCGCTGTCGCCATGCCGCCGGACCAGGTCGTCGACGGAGCCGCGGGCGATGACGCGCCCCCGGTGCAGGACCGCCACGTCCGCGGCGAGGTCCTCGATCTCGGGGAGGTAGTGCGTGGAGTAGCAGACGGCGGTGCCCTGCGCGGCCAGCTCCCGTACGTGGGCGACGAGGCGGGCCCGGGTCTCCACGTCGACACCCGCGGTGGGCTCGTCGAGGAGCACCAGCCGCGGCCGGTGGATCAGTGCCATCGCGGTGTGCACACGGCGCTGCTGGCCGCCGGAGAGCCGGGACGCGGGGCGGTCCATCAGCCCGGTGAGCGCGAGGGGTTCGGCGACCTCCTCGGTGCGCCGCCGGGCCTCCTTGCCGCGCAGACCGGCCAGTTCGGCGAAGAACTGCAGGTTCTGACGTACCGTCAGGGGCGGGTAGATGCCCAGTTCCTGCGGGGCCAGGCCGAGTTCGCGGCGGGCCCGGCGCGGGTGCCGTGTCACGGAGTGACCCAGTACCTCGATCTCCCCGGCGTCCGGCCGCACGAGGCCCGCGATCAGGGACATCAGCGTGGTCTTGCCCGCGCCGTTGTGTCCCAGCAGGCCCACGATCGTGCCCTCGGCGATCTCCAGGTCGACGTGGTCGAGGGCGATCGTGCCGCCGTAGCTCTTGCCGGCTCCGCGCACGGAGAGGGCCGGTGGCCGGCTCCGCGCACGCACCGGCCCCGACTCAGTCGGCACGGCGCGTCCAGGCGTCCGGCAGCAGCGGGGGCAGACCGACGCGGTCCATCAGAGGCTGCCAGGTACGGGCGAGTTTGAAGCCCTTCATCATGCCGCTGCCGGACCGGACGTCGGGCAGCGGTTCGGTGTACCCGAGCTGCGCCTCGGTCTCCGCGAGGTGGTCGCGCAGCCGCTGGAGCCACGCCTCGCCGCGCTCACCGGCCGCGTCCAGCCCTTCGGCGGCGAGCGCCGTCCCGGCCTGTGCCTCCTCGACGGGAAGACCGGCGAACGGGTCGAAGGCGGCCTCGTCGTGGCCGTACATCAGCTCGCCCTCGGTGCGCAGCCCGCGGATCGACAGCGACAGCTGGATCAGGTCGTACGCCATGAGGACGGCGACCTCGTCCTGTCCGGCGGCGACGGCGCCCTCGACGTCCTCCAGGCGGGCCCGGCAGCCCAGGAGGAGGCGGGCGGCGCCGTGGCCGCGGAAGGTGAGCAGCCGCCGGAGGTCGGCGGACGCGTCGGCGGGGCCGGTGGCCGTGTCGCCGGTCACGGTGGTGGGGGAATGCGTCACGCGGGAACCTCCGGAGCCGGGTGGGCGACACCGAGCCACACCATGTTGTGCGTGAAGAGCGGAAGAAGATCCTCGGGGGGCGCGGCGTCGGCCGGCCCCGACCAGACGACGCCGTCGCTGTCGGCGGCCGGCAGGCCGAGCCGCCGTACTTCCAGGGCCCGCAGCTGCCAGCGGTCCACGACCGTGCGGTCGTCCAGTTCCGTGGCCCCGGCGCCGGTGGCCCAGCGCAGCACGGTGTGCAGCGTCCCGGCGGGGCCGACGAGGCGTTCGACGGCGTCGAGGCAGAACGGCACCCGCTCGCGGGGATCGGCGGGCGTCAGGACGGTGCGCAGCAGCCGCAGGTTCTCGTGGTCGCCGAGCACCTTCAGCTTCTCGCCCGCCCACTTGGCGGCGAAGTACAGTTCCCCGCCGTCGGCCGCACGGGCGTTCAGCGCGGCGACGACCGCCTCGCGGGCCCGGATCGCGGCCGTCTGCGGTTTGGCGTCGAGCAGCCAGCGGGCGGCCCGGGCGAGCCGGTGCGCCTCGACCACCCACCACTCCCGCAGGACTTTTGCGAGCCACGGCCCGCGCAGCCCCGCGTGCCAGACGTCCCAGGGCTCGACGACCGCGAGGGGCAGTCCGAGGGCGAGCCGGGAGACGGTGCTGAGGGTACGGCGCCGGTGGTTCCAGGCGTCCTCGGTGACGCTCTCGAAGCGCGGCCACGGCTCGGCGGTCAGCGCGGCGGCACTCGCCCGGACGGTGCTCGCCCGGCGGATGCCGATGTCGATCAGCGTGCCGTGCTCGTGGGACTGGATGGGGAAGCGCTTGAGATTCTCGTTCTCGACGAGCACCAGGAGATCGAGGTCGCTGCGCACGTTGCCGAAGCCCGCGAGCACCGACCCGGCGGCGACCGCGAGGGCCGGCGTCCCCATGCCCTGGTCGGCCTCCTTGAGCACGGCGTCCTTGCTCAGTCCCCGCAGGTCGAGGAAGGCGGCGAGGCGCCTCTCCAGGACATCCGGTTCGGGGAACGCCGCAGCGCCCGGGGAAGTGGTCTCCATGCGTCGGTGCACCTTTCGGATACGGACGGCGAGGATGATCACCCTGTCAAGGGCGTCGTCCGGGTTCAACGCGTGTTCCGGCAGCCGGAACACCGCTTCACAAGGACGCGCGCGGGGGGCTAGAACCGTGTCCCGACAGCTGCGGACCGTCCGCCCCGCCGACCGGCGGCACTCCCGTGAGGGGCACCGCGTCGTGCGGTCCGCGATCCGCCGGACCACGGAAGAGGACGGCTGCGCACATGACCGCGAACACCGGTGACAGGACGGCCCGGGAGGCGCTCACCGCCATCCGGCGGCACCTTTCGCCGCAACTGGCCCTCGTCTACGGCATGAACGGCTCGGGCGCCGTCGAGGCGCGGGGCGAGGGCGCGCGGATGCACCTCTCCGACGGCCGCACCGCGCTCGACTTCGGCAGTTACGCGGTGACGCTGCTGGGCCAGCGCCACCCGGCCGTGGTGGCGGCGGTGCGTGACGAGCTGGACGCGATGCCGGTGTCCAGCCGGGTCCTGGGCAACCGGGCCACCGCGGCGCTCGCCGGGGCGCTGGCCGGCTGGGCCGACCCGGGCCGCCTGACGAAGGTGTGGCTGGGGCTGAACGGCGGCGACGCGGTGGAGGCGGCGCTGAAACTGGCCCGCCGGGCCACCGGCCGCCGGCGGGTGATCGCGGTCGAGGGCGCCTACCACGGCAAGTCCATGGGCGCGCTGGCCGCGACCTGGAACGCCCGCTACCGCGAGTCCCTGGAGCCGCTCCTCGGCGGGGTGACCCACATTCCCGCGGACGTCTCCGCGGTACCCGGCGCCTTCGAGGGCGAGGAGGTCGCCGCCGTCCTGTTCGAGCCCGTGCAGGGCGAGGGCGGCGTACGGCCCCTGGACCCCGCGTTCCTGAAGGCCCTGGCCGACGCGGCCCGCGCCCACGGTGCGTTCGTCATCGCCGACGAGGTGCAGACCGGGCTGCGCCGCTGCGGCCCTCGCCTGGTCAGCACCGACCTCGGTCTCGAGCCGGACGCCGTACTGCTCGGCAAGGCACTGGGGGGCGGGGTGCAGCCGGTGTCCGCCGTGGTGGCGACGCCGGAGCTGTACGCGCCGCTCGCCGCGGACCCCTTCGCGCACACGACCACGTTCTCCGGGCACCCGCTCGGTGCCGCGGCCGGTGTGGCGGCGCTGCGTGTGGTGGAGGAACTCGCCCCGCGCGGCGCACGCCTGGCGGAGGTCCTCGGCTCCGGCCTGACCCGGCTGGCGGAGCGCCACGCCGGTCTGGTCACCGCGGTCCGCGGACAGGGCCTCCTGTGGGGCGTCGAGTTCGCGACGCAGGCCGCCGCCGGCGAGGTCCTGATGGAGCTCGGCCGCCGGGGCCTGGTCGTCTCGCCCTGTCTGGGCCGGCCGGAGGTGCTGCGGCTGCTGCCGCCGCTGGTCGCCACGGACGAGGACGCCGAGGAGGCACTCGCCCTGCTGGACGCCGTCTACTCGGCGGTGCCCGACGAGTTCCGGACGCCGGCCGCCGCGGCCCGGCCCTGACCGTCCGACGCCCCGCTCCACGACCGTCCGGGCCGGGCCCCGGCAGCAACGCAAGGAGGACGAGATGAGCACGGAACCCGGCGCCCCGGCCGGAACCCGGGACACACGAGAGACACGGAGCACGCAGGAGACACAGGCGGCGCCCGACCAGACCGGCGTCCAGTACCGCTACCACCGCGACCTGTTCCCCGCGCTGCACGACTGGGAGAACACCGAACGGGCCATCGTGGAGTTCACCGGCGAGCAGGGGCCCGACGGGCTCCTGGGCCTGGACCAGATGGGTCACTTCGGCCCACAGGGCTGCGACGCCGTGGTCGGCGCCGTCGTCGCCCGCCTGGGCTCCGGCCGTGCGGTGGACCTGTGCGAGCTGGGCAGCGGTTTCGGCGGCGCGCTGCGCTACACCGTGGACAAGCTCGCCGCCGCGGGCGTCGAGGTGCGGCGCTCCTACGGTGTCGACCTCGTCGCCGAGCACTGCGAGGTCAGCGCCCGGATCAGCCGCGCACAGGGCCGCACCACGATGACGGAGCTGTGCGCCTCGGCCACTGCCGTGCCCCTCCCCGCCGCCTCGCTCGACCTGGTGCTGGTCACGGGCTCGATGCCGCACTTCCCCGACCCGGGCGCCGTACTGCGCGAAGCTGCGCGGCTGCTGCGGCCCGGCGGGCTGCTGGTGCTCACCGAGGAGGTGAGCCTCACGCCGGACGGCGAGGAGCCCTCGGAGGCGTTCCGCGCGATCCATCCGCGCGGCGTCTTCTTCACCACGTCGCTGACCGACCGGACGGACCAGCTGGCCCGGGCCGGTTTCGGCGACGTGGAGCGCAAGGACCTGACCGACTGGGCCGTGGCACTGCTCGCCGACCGGCTGAAGGTGGTGCGCATCTTCCGCGGGAGCGTCGCGAACATCTACGGGGGAGCCTCGGCGGACCTCATCCGGGACACCCTGACCGCGGCCCGGGAGGAGTACCTCGCGGGCAGACTGCTGCCCACGCTGTTCGTGGCCGGGAAGCCGTAGCCGGGAAGGACGGCGGGTGCCGTACGCCGTCAGGAGGCGGTCAGCAGTTCGGGATTGCGCTGCAGGGCGCGGGAGACGGCGGCGCACGCGGCCTTGAGGTGCGCGGACGCCAGACCCACGTGGAACCCGGCCTGCGGCCCCGCGACGGCCAGTGCCCCGGCGACCGCGCCGGATGCCGTCAGCACCGGGGCGGCGACGCCGACCACGCCGGGCACGCCGCGGACGGCCGCGAAGCCCTGATGCCGCACGCGGGCCGACTCGACCTCCCGGACGCGCGCGCCCCGGCCGGCCACGGTGTCGTCCTCGGCGCCGAAGGCACGGAACACCCTCGTCGCGGCCCGGTCGGAGGCCCGGGTCTCCTCCGTGCCCAGTCCGCGGCCGGGTTCGTGGGCGCGCCGTACGGCGTCCACCAGGACGGCGTCCGCACCGGTGGGGTCGGCGATGAAGACGAACGCGCTGCCGTGGGTGAGCCGGTGCAGTTGTTCCGCGTGCGGGAAGGCGATGTCGCGGAGCATGAGCTGGCGGGGCACCCGGGCCCCCAGCATGAACAGGCCCATGCCGAGCCTGAGTCCCTTCTCCCCGCGCTCCAGCATGCCCTCCTTGACGAGCTCGGTGATGATGCGGTGGGCCGTCGCCTTGGGCATGTCGGCCCGGCGGGCGATCTCGGAGAGCGGGAGTTCCGGCTCGCCGGACCGAAAGGCGCGGAGGACGCCGAGACCGCGCGCGAGCATGGAGCGGGAGCTGTTATCGACGGACAAAGGGATGACCTCCATGTCGGGGCGGAACGGTGGTGCGGTGCCGGCCCGGTACGCGACGGGGCGTACCGGGCCGACGCGGGCTCCGAGAGGGGGAGCCGCTACGCGGCGAGGGCGCCGGCGGCGTGCCGGTCGCGCAGTTCCTCGGCGTGGGTGACGACCTTGCGGATGCCTTCGGCCCAGGCGTCCATCAGGTCGGGGCGCTCGTCGGAGTACGTGGGCAGCCGCAGCGCGCGGGCGATGTAGGCGTCGACGCCCGGGAACTCGTCGCCCCGGTACACGCGGTAGGTGTTGTCCCCGGGGTGGTACGTGCCGGGGTGCCAGGACGGGCTGCGGAAGGCGGCCTCGCGGTGCAGCGGAGGCGAGGTGGGCCGGGTGAGCGGGACGCCCTCGGCCCTGACGGCGGCCGTGAAGACGTCGACGGGCAGGCCGCCGAGCTCCTCGGCGACGTAGAGGGGCTGGTAGCTGACGTAGTGGGCGACGCGGTCGACGTGCCGCTGGCGCACCGGCGGGGTGATGCCGGGGATGTCGTCCAGGAGGGCGCCGAGCCGGCCGTAGTTCCGCTCGCGTCCTGTCAGCACGGTGTCGAGCCGGGCGAGGGCGCCCCGGGCGAGGGCCGCGCCGACCGGGTGGATGCGGTAGTTGAGGCCGAAGCCGGTCCGGCCGTAGGCGCCGTACTCGTCGCTGGTGACGTCCTCCTCGCCGCGGTCGATGCAGTGACCGAGCATCACCGCGCGCTCGTAGATCCTGCGGTCGTCGGTGACGAGAACGCCCCCCTCGCCCGCCGTGACCTGCTTCTTGGCCTGGAGGCTGAAGGCGGCGACATCACCGTGGCGGCCGACCGGCCGGCCCGAGCACTCCGCGCCGTGCGCCTGGGAGCAGTCCTCGACGACCGCGAGGCCGTGTTCGCGGGCGAAGGCGGTGATGCGCTCCATGTCGGCGGGGAAGCCCATCAGGTGGGTGACCACGACGGCCCTCGTGCGCGGCGTGAGGTGGGCGGCGAGCCCGTCGGGGTCGAGGATTCCGGTGTCGGGATCCACGTCGGCGAGGACGGGGACGCCGTTGCAGGTGAAGACCGGCATGGCGGTGGCGAGGAAGGTGTAGGCCGGGGCGATGACCTCGTCGCCGGGACGCAGATCCAGGCCGAAGAAGGCCGAGTGCAGGGCGGACGTGCCCGAGTTGACGGCGAGGGCGTGGGCGGCGCCGAGGCGCTCCCGGTAGCCGTTCTCCAGGGCCTGGACCTCGCCCTCGCTGCCGTTGTAGGTGATCTCACCGCGTCGCAGCAACGCGGTGACCGCTCCGATGTCCTCCTCGGTGATGTTCGGCCACTTGGGCCGCTCGGCCGGGGTCAGCAGGGGCTCTCCGCCGAGGAGCGCGAGTCGTGTCATGCCCGTTCCTTACTGAGTAGTTCTCGGATGTCGTTCGGGGTCCGCAACCGCAGGCAGGACACGGAGCGGGCCTGCATGCGGGCGAACAGTTCGGTGTTGGTGCGCCGGACCACGGGGAACTCCCGGTGGGCCCAGAGCACGAGCTGCAAGGCGCTGCCGGGACGTTCGCGGTTGCCGTTCCACAGCTCCTCCCGCGTGCGCAGCCGTCGTACGGTGCGACGCAGCAGCCGGGCCGTGGTGGTCCCGCGGGGCGGGTCGACCCAGACGACGGTGTCGGCTAGTTCCTCGAGGACCGGGTGGGCCGCGCCGTACTGCCCGTCCGCGATCCAGCCGTCGGTGCGGTCCAGGGCGGCGACGTCGGCGAGGAACTCGTCCTCGGGACGCCGCTGCCAGCCCGACGCCCAGAACATGGCGTCCAGCTCGTAGTGGGGCAGGCCCCGGGCCTCGGCGAGGGCGCGGGCGACGGTGCTCTTGCCCGCGCCCGAGGGGCCGACCACCCACACCCGGCTACCGGTCGTGCTCACGTTCTCCGCCCTCCTTCCCTTGCCGGGGGCGGTACGGGGACGTCTCCGTCCAGGAGCCGGGTCAGCGCGGCGGTTCCGTCGTGCAGGGCGGAGAAGTCCTGCCGGAGTTCGACGCCGGGGACCTGCGCCGCCAGGCGGGCGAGGAGGTCCTGCCGGACCGCCGGCGGAACGGGGTCGAAGAACGGCAGCAGGAAGTCGGCGTGCTTGACCACGGTGGGCAGTTCGTTGGCCGTGAGCCGGGCCAGGGTCTCCTCCGGTCCGAGGGGCACGACACCGGGTTCGGGGTGGAACCGGGGGAAAACCAGGACCCCGACCGGCGCCTCGGCCAGCAGCGGAGGGCCGCCCGCGAGGTCGCGCAGTTCCGCCGGGTGGAGCAGGCGATCGGTGTCGCCGGGCAGTCCGACGGCGGCGAAGGTGTCCCCGCGCACGGAGACCCGGCGGGGCCAGCCCCGTCCGGTCCAGCCGCCGGCGTCCGCACGGACGGAGACGTCGTCGTTGCCGACGAAGCGGAGCCCGTGACGCAGGGCGGACAGGACGGTGGAGGTCTTCCCCGCTCGCTTCGCCCCCAGCACGAGCGCGCCGCGCCCGTCGTCCCGGGCGACCAGCCCGGCGTGCAGGAAGACCTCCGGTTCCTCCGCGTGCATCAGCCGCAGCAGGATGCGGGTGAACCGGACCAGGTTGTGCCGCAGGAAGGAGCGCGGCATCGCCGGGTCGAACAGCACCTCGCGGGCCGTTCCGTCGTACCAGAGCCGGGTGGGGGGTTCGGTGGCGCTGGTGATGACCACCTCCTCCCCCGCCGGCCGCTTCCGGTCCGCGGTCCCGATCCGCCAGCGGGCGTCGTCGGGACCGCCGGGCTCGGTGGCGACCCGGACGTAGGGGCCGAGCAGTTCCCGGACGTACACGGCCGAGTCGCGGCTCACGTCCAGCGCCACCGCGTGCCCCGGGGTGCGGCACACGTACCTCGTCACCGCGGAGTTCCCTGCGGAGCTGTGGCGATGACGTCGGAGAGGATGCCGCGGACCGCGCCGGCGCCCTCGGCCCGCCAGCCGAGGTACCACTCCAGGATGCCCGGGGCGCGCCGCGCAACCTGCCGGAGGTAGTCGGGCGACGGGACGAAGTTCAGCTCCAGCACCGGGACGAGGGAGCCGAGTTCGTCCGGTGTGAGCGGCTCGCGCGCCGTCGCGGCGGCGAGGACCGCCCGGGCCCGGTCCGGCAGGACCTGGAAGCCGCCGCGGGCCTTGCGGGGCAGGAACAGCAGCGCCCGTGCCACGTCGTAGACGCGGGAGCGCAGCTGCAGCGCGTCCCAGTCGAGGACGCAGGCCAGCTCCCCGCTGTCGGAGTACAGCAGGTTGGAGCCCGCGACCTCGCCGTGGGTGAGGACCTCGGGGAGGTCTCCGTACCCGGCGAGTTCGGTGCGGGCCCGGCGCAGCACCGCCGCGTAGGCGCGCCGGGCGTGGGCGCGCACGGCGGCGCTCACGTACGGGGCGGCTATCTCGTCGACCTCGTCCAGCGCCGCGTGCGGGGGCCGCTCGGTGGTGAGCCAGAACTCCAGGTTGCGGGTGGAGCTCTGGCCGTCCGCGGGCAGCCCGTCGACCGGGACGCGGTGCAGTGCCGCCAGGAAGGCACCGGCCTGTTCGATGTCGCCCGGCCGGTCCACGTCGAAGGGCCGGCCCTCCCGCCAGGGCCGCAGTTGCCAGACGGAGCCGTCGTGGGCGGCCGAGCTGCCTCCCTCCGCTGTCGGCACGGGAACCGCGACCGGGATGCCGGCGGCGGTCAGCCGGGGCAGGGCGGCGTGCTCGAAGGCCAGCCACTGCGGGGCGACGTCCCGCCCGAGCCGCTTGAGCGCGTACTCCCCCTGCGAAGTGGTCACGCGCCAGACGGTGTTGACGCTCTCCCGGTTCAGTGACCACGCCCGGTGGCTACCGAGGCCGTAGCTCCGGTCGAGGACGCGGGCCACGGCGGGGTCGTGATCGGGCAGCCAGGAGGCGGGGTCAGGCATTCCCGTCGACCGCCTGCAGCGCGTGGTGCTCGCCGGCCTTGCGCACGAAGGCCTGGAAGTCGTGCAGTGCCTCGGACTCCTTGGCCCCCGTCTTCGGGCTCTTGAACAGGAAGGCGCAGACGGGGTCGATGACGCCGACCATGCCCTGGCGGGAGGCGCTGTGCGCGGTGCGGACGGCGTTGGCCAGCACCGCGGCGGCATTGGGGCTGTCCTCGACCTCCAGGCGTACCTCCATGTGCACGGGGGCGCCGATGATGCTTTCGCCCTCGATGCGCAGGAAGCACACCTTGCGGTCGCCGAGGTGCTTGACGAAGCCGTTGGGGCCCGCGGCGACCTCGCGGGAGTCGATGCCGGCGTTGGCGAGGGCCTTGCGCTTGGAGACCTGCTTCGAGCGGGACCTGGCCGGGTCGGAGAGGTTCAGGAAGTCGGTGTTGCCGCCGACGTTGAGCTGGTAGTTGTCCTTGACCTCGACACCGCGGCTCTGGAAGAGCTCGATCAGGGCGGTGTGCAGGGTGGTGGCGCCGAGGTGGCTGCGCAGGTCGTCGCCGAGGAGGGGGGCGCCGTGCTCGGTGAACAGGGCCACCAGCGCGGGGTCGTTGGCGACGGGCTCGGGGGTGGCGTTGACGAAGCCCGCGCCCGCCTCGGCGGCGGCCCTGGCGTACGTCTGGACGGCCTCGGTCGAGCCGGTGGGCAGCAGGCAGACCACGACGTCGGGTCGTGCGGCGGCCAGGGCGGCGGCCAGCGACTCCGGGGTCGCGACGGCGGTGGCGGAATGGGCGTCGACGGCGTCGCCGAGCGCGCCGTCGAGGCCGTCGAGCAGCGGGCCGGCCTGGACGGTGACGCCCAGGTGCGGCACGTCCACGTGGCGGACGGCGGCGGTGCGTCCCGCGTACACGGCCTCCGAGAGGTCCTGGCCCACCTTCAGGACGTCGACGTCGAAGGCCGCGACGAACTCCACGTCGCCGAGACGGTGACCGCCGATGTACTCGTGCATCACGCCGTTGGAGGGGCCGGGCCGCTCCCGGTCAAGGACCACGGACTGCACGAAACTGGAGGCGCAGGAGCCGACGCCGGCGAGCGCGACCCTGATCGCGTTGTTACTCAATGTATTCCTCCGGACGTATACCTGACGATCGTCAGGGACTACTCGGCGTACTGAGGCGTCTCACGCGGCGTCGAGGCGTCTCACGCGGCCGAGGATCGGCGCGAACAGTGGATCTGGTCCAGCAATGTTCGCCCGGTTGCGAAAAACGTATATCAGTGGACTCCATTTATCCACCAAGAGAATCCAAAGGAACGTGAGGGCATCTCTCCGACACGCATGACGGCGATATTTCCACACGCGCTTCATCGCGCATCGCGCCGAATTCGGGCACCTCACGCACGCCCCCGAAAAGCGCAGAGAAAGGGAGCCGAAAATGGGCACCACAGGCCGCCCCGCAAACCCTCGGGCAAAAACAGGAGGGGTTTACGGCGGGTACGGGTCCGCGAGATCATCGGCGCCGGGTGAACGGCGCCGGGGAAGAGAGCGGGGCGGCAGCTCCTTTCCGAACAAAGCAGCCCCGCCTCACGATTTCCGTCGTGCCGTGGAGGCCCTCGCACGGCACGACGGCGTCACGTCACGGTGAGCCCGGCGTCGACCATGAGGTTCTCACCGGTGATGAAACCGGCCTCCGAGGAGAGCAGGAAGGCGACGGCGGAGGCGATCTCCTCCGGGTCGGCGGTGCGGTGCAGCATGTGCCGGCCGCCGATGTCCGGACGGGCGTCCGCCTCCTCCCGCGACACCCCGTACTTCTCCTTGTAGCGGCGCGCGAGGTTGTCGCTCCAGACCGTTCCCGGGCTCACCGCGTTCACCCGGATCCCCGCCCCGGCCAGGTCGGTGGCCATGCACCGGGTCATGCCGATGATGGCGGCCTTGGTGGCGCTGTAGGTGACGGACCGGGGCTGCGCGATGTGCGCGGAGATCGAGGAGACGTTGACGACGCTGCCGCCGCCGGCGGCCTCCATCAGGGGCGCGCTGTGTTTGACCATCAGGGCGTGGCCCATGATGTTGACGTCCGTGACGCGCCGCCACTCCTCCACGGTGGCCTCGATCCCGCGCGTGATGAACGCGGCGGCGCAGTTCACGAGGAGTTCGACACCGCCGAACGCGGTCCGTGTCGCCTCCACCGCGGCCACCACGTCGCTCTCGTCGGAGATGTCGCCGTGCACGAAGCCGACGTGCTCACCGCCCGGGCGCCGTGTCAGCTCCGCGACCGCGGACTTCCCGAACTCTTCGTTCGTGTCCATGATCATGACGCGGGCGCCCTCCTCGACGAGGCGCTCGGCGACCGCCCTGCCGATCCCCTGGGCGCCGCCGGTCACCAGGGCGGGCCGTCCTCGCAGTCCCTTCACGTGCTGGTCCCTCCGGATTCCGTGCTCAGCTGCCGACGACATCGGGCTCGGCGGGGGCGCCGTCGGTGAGCACGGCGCGCAGCCGGGGTGCCAGATCGGCGGGCACCAGCCGGTCCGTGGCGGCGTCCAGCTCGTCCAGCGTCCACCACCGGTGACCGGAGACCGTGTCGATCTCCCCCTGGCTGAAGCCGCTGGTGTCGACGGAGAAGTGGGAGACGCGGCAGAGGTAGAACCGCTCGCGGCAGTCGTAGGTGTTGCCGCCCCAGGAGGCGACGGCCTCCCGGTACCAGATCTGGGGGCCGATCTCGAACTCCGTGCGTCCGGTCTCCTCCTCGACCTCCCGGCGCAGGGCTTCCTCGGGCGACTCCCCCTCCTTGATGCCACCGCCCACCGGGTACCAGAAGGTCTCGCCGTTGGCGTCGTCCACGCTGGAGAACAGCAGGAGTCTGTCGTCCTCGTCCAGCAGCAGGGCCCGGGCGCTGTAACGAATCTGCGGGGTGGTTGTCACGAGGGGTCTCCTGTCTTCTCGGCACCGGCGCGCGGGACGAGCCAGGCCGCCAGAACGTCGCTCTTGTAGGTGGCCGGCGTCCACGTGCCGTGCCGGGCGGGCACGGCGGCGGCCAGTTCGCCGAGCCGGCCCTTGACGTCACCGGCCGGTTCGGGGCTCGCGTCCGCGGACAGCCACCGGCCGCGGTACGCCGTGTCGGGTACGAGGATGTGCTCGGCCAGGGCGGCCACGGCCTCCCCCTCGGCGACCGGGCCGGACAGGGGCCGGGGTGCGCCGGTGTTCTCGAGCAGCACCAGCGCGTCGATCCGCGTGGAGGCCAGGAACTCGACACCGGCCAGACGCCGCATCTCCCCGTTGCTGAGCGAGATCTTGCCCTTGGGGTCCGGTCTGCGGGCGGCCGCCTCACCGTGTCTGATCAGTCTGTCCTTCTCGCCGGGCTCGATACCGAGACCGGCCGCCGCTTCCCGGGTGAGGCGGGTGGACAGCGGCAGACCGACCACGGCCCATTCCGGGCCGTCGGCCAGCAGCAGGCACCGGTCGGTGGCGACGCAGTGGCCGCCCGCGCGGGCGAGCTGGACGGAGGCCGAGGTCTTGCCGGCGCCGGAGGGGCCGGCGAGGACCACCCCGGTGCCGTCGGGCAGGACGGCCGCCGCGCCGTGCAGCATGAGCGCGCCGCGGTCGACGAAGTGCTCGCGCACCAGTTCCCGCATGGTGCGGGTGACGACGAGTCCCAGCTCGTGCTCGTGCGCGGTGACGATCTCCCAGGTGAGGAAGTCGGTGGTGATCAGGGCGTGCGGGAACTCGTGCCCCTCCTGCGAGACGAGGACGAACGCTCCGTCCTCGTTCCGGTGGCAGCCGTACCACCAGCCGGCGTAGGACTCACGACGCTCGGTCGCCGGTCTCGCGGTCAGCTCCGCGAGTCGCGACGGGGAGCTCACGGCTTCGATGTCGATCCGTGTGGCGGCCCGGTCCGGCTCCTCGCGGGCGAGACGGTGCTGGCTGCTGACGTAGTCGAGGACCCCGGGATCCTCGGCCCGGACCCGTAACTCCAGGTCGTGCCAGGTCGTCCGGGTCTCGCGTGGTAATCCCAAGGTGAAACGCCTCCATGACGCAGAAGAAGTGATCGTGCGGCGCCGGCCTGCGGGTGCTCTATCTCCCTCGCGTACCGGAGCCGAAGGCGGTCACGACCGATCCTCGTGTGGCGGATATCTCCGCAGGAGCTGCTTCTGCGCAGGGGCGCGTTCTCTTCAGCATTCCGCTTCTTTCTGTTGCGACAGACAGCGATCACCTCAGCGGATATCCGCTGCGACACTTTCCTTCATGTCACGGCAGAGCCTCACCGTATAGCCGGATCGCCTCCCCAAAGACATGAGAAGGACCGGGCAAAAAATTATCGGTTTTCACTGACTGGGCAGAGGGCGAACCGGTCGGTAAGTTACCGACCCGTTAGCCTCTGGGTCTTGCTTGCTGGCCCCATGGGGTTTACGGACTGCAAGCGATCATCTCAAACATCATTGAAACTTTCAACGCTCCGGTTCCCTTTCGGCGAGGGCGAGTGGGGCAGTTCCTTGTACGCAGGACCACCGGCACACCGGCTCACCCTCCTCATCCCTTCCGATAATGTGGCGCGAAATCGGCGCAGACTTGTCCGGTGTGGGCAGGTTCAACCTTTTCCGACCTCGGCCGAACGATGCCGGGCCGCCCCGGAGCCCACCTGACATGGCGCGGTTCTTTCCATGGGCCGGCGGTGAGGCGAGCGGCCGACGGGCCGACCGCGAGGCGCTGTCGAGCGTGAACTAGTGATGTCACTAGCCGGTCGTCGGAAGGTGACCGTCAAACCCGTCTCCGTGAGGCGGCCGTCCAGGAGGGGGCTGCGGTACCGGATATGACGAAGGCCCCTTCCTGCGCGCCGCCCGCACGAGGGCTGCGCGACGATCCGCCCCGATTTCCTCGACCGGGAGACGACCTCGCGGCCCGTCTCCGGGAGGACGCCGATGCCCAGGACACCGGCTTCCCTCGTGTGTTCGCCGGACCGGGACGTGTGAACGCCGAGCGGCGCCGGCGGCCGGAGGGGGTGGTCCGCCGTCCGGCGGTCGTCGGCGGCGCGGCCGTCCGCACCGGCGTTGCGGTGCGGACGGCCGTGCGTGCGGTGGGGCGCCGGCCGACGAGACCCCCTTCAGCGCCCCGGAGCGACGACATGACCTGTGCGGTCGTCCTGTCCACCGCCGACCTGCGCCTGCACGACCAGCCGCCGCGTGCCGCGCTCTCCTCGGCCGACGAGGTGGTGTCCGGCTCCCGGCGGACGTTCGCTCTCGTGCAAGCATCCGTGCACCGGTGGACTCCCGCCGTTCCCCGGTTCGTCCTACCTTCGGCGACCGACCGCACCTGGCGGACGGACCGGACGTGGAACGGCGATGAGTATGGACGAGCGAGCGGATGTGGTGGTCCCCGGTCCGGGGCCGGGCGGCGGACACCTCGCGGGGAACACGGTCCCCGCCGTACGCCGGCGGCAGGCCATGGCGGGCCGTGACCCCTGGGAGGCGCACCGGTCCGCCACGCCGCTCGAGCTCTTCCTCGACCTCTGCTTCGTCGTCGCCGTGGCACAGGCCTCGGAGGGTCTGCACGAGGCACTGACGCACGGTCATCACGCCTCGGGCATCCTGCGTTTCGCGCTGGTCTTCTTCACCGTGTGGTGGGCCTGGATGAACTTCACCTGGTTCGCCTCCGCCTACGACCCCGACGACACCCCCTACCGGCTCACGGTCCTGGCGCAGATCACGGGATCCCTCGTCCTCGCCGCCGGCGTCGGCCGTGCCTTCGAGCACGGGGACCTGCTCGTCATCACGCTCGGGTACGTGGTGCTGCGCACGGCTCTGGCGGCGCTGTGGCTCCGGGCCGGATTCGCCGACCCCGGCCGGCGCAGGACGACGCTCCGCTTCGCCGCCGGGGTGACGTCCTGCCAACTCGGATGGATCGGGCTTCTGTTCCTCCCGGAACAGCTACGGCTCCCGGGCATCGCCGTGATGATCGTGGCAGAGGTTCTGGTCCCGGTGTGGGCGCAGTCCGCCGGAATGACCCCGTGGCATCCGCACCACATCGCCGAGCGCTACGGGCTGTTCACCCTCATCGTCCTCGGGGAGTCCGTGGCGGCCGCCACGGTCGCCGTCCGGGGAGCGTTCGACCGGCATCACGGCACCGTCGCGCTGTACGCGCTGGCCGGCGGCGGCCTGCTGACGGCCTTCGCGATGTGGTGGCTGTACTTCACCAAGCCGGCGCACACGCTGCTCTCCACGACGCACCGGGCTCACCACAGACGTTTCACCTGGGCGTACGGTCACTACCTGATCTTCGCCTCGGCCACTGCGGAGGGAGCGGGGCTGGCCGCCTACGCCGACCATCTCACGCACCGTACCGGCACGTCGTCCGCGGGTGCCGCCATGGCGGTCACCGTCCCGGCCGCCGTCTTCCTGACCGCCGTGTGGGCGGTACACCTCCGGCCGCACCAGCGACGGACGGCCGAGTGCGTGCCGTTCGCCGTCGCCGCCGCCGGCGTCCTGCTGGCCTCGTGGTCCCCGGCGCCCGCGCTCGTCGCCGGCGTACTCCTGAGCGGTCTGGTCGCCGTGGTCACCGTGCGCCGGCCGGAGTGAGACGAGCACATACGAAGGCCGCGCGGCGGGCCCCGGAGGGGACGTACGCGCGGCCTTCGCGTGTGCTGCCGTCGACCCCGGCACCAAGGGGTGGCGCGCGCCGCGTCACGGATGGTTCCGCGGTTTCCCCCGCCCGGGGAACGGCGACGGCGCGGGAAGCGCCGTCGGTCCCGACGTCCGTCGCCCCGGCCCGCTTCGCACCGAAGCGCTCCGTCTCCGGGCCGGTCGTCTCGTCCGCGCCGGCCACGAGCGTCCGGGAAGGCGCGGTCCGCCACGTCGCGCCCGAGGCCCTCTCGGTGAACGCCGGGGCGAGCAGAGGCCCTTGCGCACCTGTGCACCGGCTCCGACCCCGCCGCGCACGGTGACACCCGCAGTGCGCTGCCGGACAAACTCCAGTGCGCTGACCAGAAACCGGACCGGGACGGCCCGACGTAGCGTCACTGACGAAGCGACCGCGGCACGCGTTCCTCGTGCACCTCGCCGATGTCCCGTCCGGAGTCGAGCGCGCGGCCTTGCCGGAGATCCCACGCTGCACACCCTCAGGAGGTTGTCGAAAGGTGTCCACGATGCCGGTCGGCGGGCTGACTCCCCGCGCCACCGACGACGCGGCGGACCTCGTCGTCCGCAATGCCAAGATCCACACCGGTGACCCGCGCCGTCCCCGGGCGGAGGCGATAGCCGTCCGCGACGGTGTCGTCACCGCCGTCGGTGACGACAAGGACGTGGCCGGCCAGGTGGGTCCCGCCACGCGCGTGGTCGACGCGCTCGGCCGCAGGATGATCCCGGGCCTCAACGACGCCCACCTGCACGTGATCCGCGGCGGTCTCAACTACGTGCTGGAACTGCGCTGGGACGGTGTCCGCTCGCTGCGTCAGGGCCTGGCCATGCTGCGCGAGCAGGCGGCCCGCACGCCCAGGGGGCAGTGGGTGCGGGTGGTCGGCGGCTGGTCGGCCGAGCAGTTCGCCGAACGCCGGCTGCCCACCGTCGCCGAGCTGAACGCCGCCGCACCGGACACCCCGGTCTTCGTCCTGCACCTCTACCAGTCCGCGGTCCTCAACCGCGCGGCCCTCAAGGCGGTGGGTTACGGCAAGGACACCCCCGATCCCCGGGGCGGGCAGATCATGCGGGGCCGCGACGGCGAGCCCACGGGCATGCTGCTGGCGGCTCCCAGCGCGCTGATCCTCTACTCGACGCTGGCCAAGGCGCCGGTGCTGGACGAGGAGCACCGCAAGACGTCCACCCGCCACTTCCTGCGGGAGCTGAACAGGTTCGGTCTCACCTCGGCGATCGACGCGGCGGGCGGGTTCCAGAACTTCCCCGACAACTACGGGACGGTGACGGAGCTGGCCAGGGAGGGCGAGCTGTCCCTGCGCATCGCCTACCACCTGTTCCCGCAGACCGCGGGGCAGGAGATCGACGACCTCACCCGGTGGATCGGCACGGTCCGGCCCGGGGACGGCGACGAATGGCTGCGTCTCAACGGCGCCGGCGAGAACCTCACCTGGGCGGCGGCGGACTTCGAGAACTTCGCCCAGCCCCGTCCCGAGCACGCCCCCGGCTACGAGGTGGAGTTCGAGAAGGCCGTGCGCCTCCTCATGGAGAACGGCTGGGGGTTCCGCCTGCACGCCACCTACGACGAGACCATCCGCCGCGACCTGGCCGTGTTCGAGAAGCTCGCCGCGGAGGGCCTCTTCCCGGGCGGCAACCGCTGGCTGTTCGACCACGCGGAGACCGTGTCGGCCGACAGTCTGGACCGTATCGCCGCCCTCGGCGGAGCCCTGTCGGTGCAGAACCGGCTGTCCTTCCAGGGCGAGGCGTTCGTCCGCCGCTACGGTGCCGGCGCCGCCGCGGACGCCCCGCCGATCCGCGCGATGCTGGACCGGGGCCTGACCGTCGGCGCCGGCACCGACGCCACCCGGGTCTCGTCGTACAACCCGTGGGTCGCGCTGCACTGGCTGGTCACCGGCCGCACGGTCGGCGACCTGGCCGTCCGCCCGCCGCACAACCGCGTCGACCGGGAGACGGCGCTGGCGATGTTCACCACGGCCGGTGCCGCGCTCACCGGCGAGCAGGACCTCAAGGGTGTGCTGCGGCCCGGTCTCCTCGGTGATCTCACCGTGCTGTCGGAGGACTACTTCTCGGTCCCCGACCCGGAGATCGCGCACATCGAAGCCCTGTTGACGGTCGTCGGCGGCCGCATCGTCTACGCCGCCGGCGAGTACGAGGGCATCGACGAGCAGCTGCCCCCGGTGACGCCCGGATGGAGCCCGGTGGCCCGCTTCGGCGGCTATCAGGCGAGCCCGGTGCCGGGCGGGCCGGGAGTCCGCCAGGCCGAACTCCTCGGCGAAGCCGTCGCGGAGTCGGAGCAGCACCGCCGGTGGCGCGCCCGCCGCGGCCTCCTTCCCGAGCACGACAGCCCGGTCCTCGATCCGTGCTTCTCCCTCTGAGCCGGGCGTACCGCCTCCGGACCCGGCCCCGGACCTTCCCTCCCGGATCGCGGACGACCGTCCGTGACCGTCGCACCTTCTCACCGAAAGGCATACCCATGGTCGACATCGCCGAGGTCACCGCCGCTCCCAGCCTCGACCTGCTGACCCCCGACAACTGCGCGGTGCTGTTCATCGATCACCAGCCGCAGATGTTCTTCGGCACGGGCAGCGGCGACCGCACCGCGATCATCAACGCGACGGTCGGTCTGGCGAAGGCCGCCAAGGTCTTCGACGTACCCGTCGTCCTGAGCACCGTGGCCGCCGAGTCCTTCTCCGGCCCGCTCATGCCACAGCTGGCGGACGTCCTGCCCGACCAGAAGATCATCGACCGCACCACGATGAACGCCTGGGAGGACGTCGCCTTCGTCGAGGCGGTCAAGGCGACCGGCCGGAAGAAGCTCGTCATCGCCGGCCTGTGGACCGAGGTCTGCGTCGTCCTGCCCGCGCTGTCCGCGCTCGCCCAGGGCTACGAGGTCTACGTCGTCACCGACGCGTGCGGCGGCGTCAGCCCGCAGGCCCACGAGCACGCCGTCCAGCGGATGGTCCAGGCCGGCGTGGCGCCGGTGACCTGGGTGCAGGTGCTCCTCGAGCTCCAGCGCGACTGGGCGCGCACCGGCACGTACCCGTCCGTCATGGACGTCGTGAAGGAGAACGGCGGCACCTACGGTCTCGGGGTCGTCTACGCGCAGGCCGTCATCGGCGAGCACGCCGCCGGCTGACCCGCTCCCCACGGTTGACGACGGACGTCAGGAACAGGCACATGGCAATGGACGACGGACTGTTGGTGCTCCGGCTGGTGGTGGGACTCCTCCTCGCCGGCCACGGAGTGCAGAAGGTCAGTTTCCGGCTGGGGGGCAGCGGACTGGCCGGGGGAACCGAGGAGTTCCGCCGTGACGGCTTCCGCGGCGGGAGGCTCACCGCCCTCGCCGCGGGCGGCAGCCAGATCGGTGCCGGTCTGTTCCTGGCGGCCGGCCTCCTCACTCCCGTGGCGGCGATGGCCGCCGCGGGGGTGATGACGGTGGCAGGCACCGTCAAACGGCACAAGGGGCTCTGGGTGCAGAACGACGGCTACGAGTACCCGCTGGTCCTCGTCGCCGTCGCCGCGGCCCTCGCTCTCACCGGCCCGGGCCGCTGGTCGCTCGACCACCTCCTCGGGCTGCTCCCCTGGCCGCTCTGGGCCTCCCTCGCGGCCGTCGTCATCGGCCCGGGCAGTGGCCTGATCACCCGCTCGGCGCTGCGGCACGCGCCGGCCGCGGGTGACACGACGGACGGAAGGACACGGCATGCGCGGGCTGCTGACTGACGCCGCGCGCACACTCGTCCCGCCGAAGGGCGACCCGCACGGCCCCCTGCCGCCGCTGATGCTGGTGCTGACGGTGGTGACCGGTCTCATCGACGCCGTGAGCTACCTGGCGCTCGGCCGGGTCTTCGTCGCCAACATGACCGGCAACGTGGTCTTCCTGGGCTTCGCCCTGGCGGGCGCGCCGGGGCTGTCCGCACCCGCCTCCATCGTCTCGATGGTCTCGTTCCTCACCGGAGCACTGGCGGGAGGGCGGTTCGGCACCCGGTTCGCGGCACACCGCGGCCGGCTCCTGACCGCGACGACGGCCGTCCAGGCCGTGCTCGTCGCCGGCACCGTCGTCGTGGTCGCGATCGCGCACGGCGAGGTGTCCGGCCCGGTCCGGTACACCCTCGTCGTGCTCCTGGGCATCGCCATGGGGATGCAGAACGCGGTCGCGCGACGCCTCGGGGTCCCGGACCTGACCACGACCGTCCTGACGCTCACCATGACAGGGCTGGCCGCGGACTCCTCGCCGGCCGGCGGGGCCGCTCCCCGCCCCGGCCGGCGTGTCCTCTCCGTCCTCGCCATGTTCCTCGGAGCCCTCGCGGGCGCCCTGCTCCTGGGGCACACCGAGCTCCTCCTCGTCCTGGGTCTGGCACTGCTGCTTCTCGTGGTGACGTCGGTGGTGACCCACCGGCTGTCGGCCTCCGCCCCCGCCTGGGCCGGGCCACCGTCATGAGGCTCGCGGACGGCTCGTCCTGGGCGCCGCTCGCGGCGCGCGTCTTCCGCGCGTTGTGGATCGCGCAGCTGGTGTCCAACACCGGCACCTGGATGCAGACGGTCGGCGCCCAGTGGCTCCTCCTCGGGCACGGCGCCTCCCTGGTGACGCTCGTGCAGACGGCCTCCAGCCTCCCGGTCGTCCTGCTCGCCCTTCCTTCCGGTGTGCTGGCCGACCGCTACGACCGTCGCAAGGTGCTCCTGGCCGCCCAGTTCTCCCTGCTCGCCGTCTCGACCGCGCTGACGGTGCTCGCGTTCCGGGGCACGCTCGCCCCCGGTCTCCTGCTCGCCCTCACCTTCCTGCTGGGCTGCGGCACCGCGCTGATGGGGCCCGCCTGGCAGGCGATCCAGCCGGAACTCGTGGAGCGCGAGCAGCTGGGGCAGGCGGCGGCGCTGGGCGCGGTGAACATGAACCTCGCCCGTGCCGTGGGCCCGGCCCTCGGGGGCGTGGTGGTCGCCGCGGCGGGCGCGGGCTGGGTCTTCGCGTTCAACGCCCTGTCGTACCTGGGCATCGCGACGGTGCTGCTGCTGTGGCGACGGCCGGTGACCCCACGGCCCGCCGTCCGGGGCGAAGGATTCCTGGCAGCCGTTCAGGCCGGCCGCCGCTACGTCCGGCACGCGCCCGGAGTCCGCCGGGTACTGCTGCGCACGGCCCTGTTCGTCCCGGGCGCGGCCGCCCTGTGGTCGCTTCTTCCGCTGGTCGCGAGCCGCTCCCTGGGACTGGGTCCGGGCGGGTACGGGGTCCTGCTCGGCGTCGTCGGCGTCGGCGCGGTGGCCGGCGCCTTCGCCCTTCCCGCCGCCCGCCGCGGGCTGGGGGTCAACGGCACCCTTGCCGCGGGCTCGACGGTCTTCGCCGTGACACTGGTGGTGCTGGCCACGGCTCCTCCTCCCTGGCTCGCGGCTGCCGCACTGCTGCCCGCGGGCCTCGCCTGGATCGGCGTGCTGTCCACCCTCAACGCCGCTGTCCAGCAGCGGTTGCCCGGCTGGGTCAGGGGCAGGGGACTCGCCGTCCATCTCATGGTGTTCCAGGGCGGGCAGGCGCTGACCGCGCCGGTGTGGGGGGCGCTGGCCGACGGGCCGGGACTGACCGCCTCACTGCTGATCGGCGCCGGCCTGCTGGTGGGCGGTGCCCTGAGTGTGCGTCGCCTGCCTCTGCGCGCCGCGGACGGGGACGACCCGAGCCCTTCCGACCATTGGCCCGTTCCGCCCCTGGTGTTCGAACCCGGACCGGCCGACGGTCCGGTCCTGGTCTCCGTCACGTACCGGATCGCTCCGCGGGACTGGCCCGCCTTCACCGACCGCATGCGGCACGTGGCCCGTTCCCGGCGCCGCACCGGAGCCCTGACCTGGGGTCTCTTCCAGGACGGCGGTGATCCCTGCCGGTTCGTCGAGAACTACCTGGTCGCCTCCTGGTCGGAGCACCTGGCCCAGCACCACGGCCGGCTCACGGCCGACGACCGCCGCTTCGAGGAGCAGGCCCGCGAACTGCTCGCCGAAGGCGTCGCACCGGAGGTGACCCATGCCTTCGACGCGACGTCCGGACCCGTCGTCACAGCCGGCGAGCATGACGCGGACGGGCCCCCGGGGACCGGTCCGCCGGCGGGCCGTCGGCGGTGAGCGGAGGCACGCCGTAGGCGCCGCGGCGCCTACGGCGTGGCCCCGCGCGCTGCCGTGCCGGCGAGGACTGCCTGGACGTGCGCCACTCACCGGGTGGCACCGGGAACGTCCTGCGGGGAGGGCGCGACACCGGTGAAGCCGCGCCGGTGGTCGCGGCCGAAGCGGTTTCGCCCGCGTCCTCACCGGCCCCTCCTCCCCTGACCCGAAGACGTCAGGGTCCTGGGGCCGGACGCGCCCCGGCACGACCGGGGCCCGGCTCGGCGCGGCACGCCGCTGCTCGAAGGGCACGCGTCCAGGACTCCGCCCCGTGGGCCTGCGGACCGTGGTCGGCCCGGCCGCGCGCTCGACGCGGCCGTCCAGGACCTCGGCGCCCCGGTCCTGACGCGGCTCCGTGGGCGGCGACGACTGCGCGGATCACGGCACGGAAGGGAAGGAGGCGCTCGTCGGTCTCAGGCGTCGAGGAGCCGTGCGGACGACGGGGCCTGCCGCGTCGGGCGCCGGGCGCCGCGCCACTCACGGGGGGACATCCCGTAGGCGGCCCGGAACACCCGGCTGAAATGGGCGGCACTGGTGAAACCCCATCGGTGTGCGACCGCGGCGATCGTGGCGCTCGCGTGGCCCTCCAGGTCGCGTCGGCACTCCTCCAGACGACGTCGCTGGATCCACCGGCCGACCGTGGCGTCCTCGCTCTCGAACAGTTTGTGCAGGTAGCGCAGGGAGATGTGATGGGCCCGGGCGATCGCCTGCGGGGTCAGACCGGGGTCCGTCAGGTGACGGTCGATGAACGCCTGGATCCGCAGCAGCAGTGCCCGGTTCCCGCCGGGCGTGTCCGCGGTCGACCGTCCGAGGACCTCGTCGGCCAGCACACCGAGCAGGTCCACGACGTTGCGGGCCATCAGCTCGCCGGTGCGGGATTGGTAGTTCCCGGCGCCTTCCACGAGCCCGGCCAGAAAGGGCGAGAGCAGACCGCCGAGGGAGGTGTCGGGGCCGAGCGGGCAGACCGTGACGCGTGCCAGGTCGGCCTCCCCCAGGCCCAGTACGTCTCTCGGCAGGACGAGCGACTTGGTCCGGAAGGACTGGGGGAGATCCAGTCGGAGGGGGCGCGCCATGTCGTAGACGAAGATGTCCCCAGGGCCGAGAAGGGCTTCACGGCCGTCCTGTTCCAGGCGGGCCACTCCTCTTTCCAGCAACTTGACGACGACGTACTCGTCCTGGTCGTCCTGGCCGGCGAGCCGGCGCGTGCGCAGGGCGGACAGGCAGTCGCCGTCGACCGTGACGGCCTGGAGCCGGCCGAGCGGTATCGCGTGGATCGCCCCGGAGTACACCTCGTCGGGGACGGTCATGTTCACGGCGCCGAAAGTCCGGGACAGTGCTTCGCGCCAGTACGCCCGCCGGTGCGGGACGGGCAGTCCGTCGGTGGTGTGGAAGCTGCCGGGGACACTTCCCTCCTGAACATACGGCGCCATGGTCTCCGCCCCTCGACTGGTGTGTGCCTACCGCAACACCGTGCCAGCCGGCCCCGGGGCGGCACATCGCGCGAATCCGCTAGATCGGCGCGACGTGGGCGGGGGGGTGTCTCGCGGGCCCGCCCCTCGGAGCGTCGTCCTCCCGGGGGACGGTTCAGTCGCCGGTCGCGATCCGCTGCGCGTCCCCGAGGGCTTCCTCCGGAGTCCGCTCCCCCGCCAGCGCCGACTGGATGGCGGTGTAGATCCCGGTCGCCGCCTTGGGCCACCTGACGCCGAGTTCGCCGGTACGGACGCGCGCCGTTTCCACGCTCCTGGTGAAGACCGTCATGGACGGGTTCCGCTCGGCGTACCGGGCGGCCACCGTGGCGCGGGAGGGCACGGTGAAGTGCTGTTCGGCCAGGGTGAGCATGTTCGGGGAGTCGTTCAGACAGGCGAGGACCCGGGCGGCCTTCTCCTGCCGGGCCTCGGAAGAAGTCCGCGGGACCGTCCACACCTCGCCGCCGAGGGGCGTGATCGGGGTCCGTCCCGCACGGGGAACGGGCACGGGGGCCACTCCCCAGCGCAGGTTCCCGTCCTCGTTCAGGGCCGGGATCCGCCAGGGGCCGTTGATCATCATGGCCGTCCTCCCGGCGGCGAACTGGTCGTGGACGTCGGCCTGGGTCCAGTTCAGCACCGACTTCGACATGGATCCGCTCTCCACCAGATCGACCCACAGCCGGAGCGCCTGAGCGGCCTGCGGGGTGTCCAGCTTCTTCTCGTGTCCTCCGTTGGACCACAGGAAGGGCAGGAACTGCCAGCTGCTCTCGAAGGTGGCGCTCGCGTCGACCGCCATGCCGTAACGCCCCGGACCGGTCAACTCGGCCGCGGCGTCCTTCAGTTCGTCCCAGGTCCGGGGTACCGCGACGCCGGCCTCGGCGAGCATGTCCTTGTTGTAGAAGAGGGCGACCGTGCTCACGTAGGGGGCCAGCCCGTAGACCTCTCCCCGGTACGTGCCCGCGGACAGGATGCCCTCGGCGAAGCCGCCGGTGTCGATGCCGTACCGGTCCAGCGGGGTCAGTGCGCCGGTCTGCGCGATCCGCTGGAGGTCGGGGTTGTCCAGCATCAGCAGATCGGGAAGGGTCCGCGAGGACGCCTGCCGCAGGACCCTGGGGACGAGCGACGCCGGCGGGACGCTCGTGTGCTCGATCCTGACGCCGGCGGTCCTGCCGCACGCGGTGAGCATCTCCCCCCACTGGGCGTGCTCGGACTCGTCGGTGTAGTAGTCGAGCACGGTGATGGAGTCGGCCTTGTCCGTGCCGGACCCGGCGCCGGTCCCCCCGGCACAGCCGGTGACGGCCAGTATCAGCGCCATGGTTCCGGTCAGGCGGGCGGCGATGCGCCGCCCCGGTCGTCGGGCTGCTGGAAACATGCTGGCGCCTTGTCGGGTGACTGTCCGTGGCGGAGTCCGGTGCCGCGGATCGACGGGCCCGGGAGGCCGTGGGAGCGGCTTCGACTGCGCCTTCTGTCCGAGCGCATTCTAAGCACCCGGGCAGAGCACCCCGCGGGGTGTCCGGAGCGATGCCCGCCTGCCCGAAGGCCCGGTCGCGCGCGGTCGTCGCCGCCACGGTCACCGTCCCTGCCCGGCCGCTTCGCGGATCATCGCCGCCACGCCGTCGGGCCGCGACAGCACGACGGCGTGGGAACCGTCCAGCACGTGCTCGGTGGCCGCCATGCGTTGCGCCATGAAGCGCTGAGCAGCGGGGTGGAGTATCCGGTCGGCGGTCGCGACGGCGTACCAGGACGGTTTCGAGGCCCACACCGGCGCGCCCGACCTGTCGGTCAGGGCGGCGCAGGCGATCGGGCGTTGCGCCACCGAGAGCACCTCCGCGAGACCGCGTGGCAGATCGGCGGCGTACACCTGCGGGAATCGTTCCCCGCGGATGTACAGCTCGTCGGCCGGGTCGTCGTGGATCCGCGTGGGGACGGCGGCGGTGAAGGTCGCGTCGGCCACCGGAGTGGGGGCGAAGCGGTTCATGATGTCCAGGACGGACTCCCCCGCGTCGGGACCGAACGCCGCGACGTAGCACAGGGCCACGACGTTGTCGGCGTCGGCGGCGGCCTGTGTGATGACCGAACCGCCGTAGTCGTGACCGACCAGCACGACGGGTACGTCGAGGGCACGCACCGTGCTCCCGAGGTACGCGGCGTCCTGCGCCAGCCCCCGCAGCGGGTTCGCCGGGGCGCGCACGGTCATCCCGGCGGTCTGGAGGAGGCCGGTGACCCCCGCCCACGACGAGGCGTCGGTGAACGCGCCGTGCACCAGCACGACGGTCGGCGGTACGGGACTGGATCCGTGCATGCCGGTGACCTCCGACCGGGTGAGGAGAGGTCCCAGACAAGCGGGTCCGGGTGCGGCAGGGCATCGCGTGAACGTACCAACCCGTCCCCTCAGTCGTCGGGCAGGGCCATGACCAGGTTGGCGAGCTGCACCCGGGAGTTGACCGACAGCTTGCGGAAGACGGACGTCAGGTGGGTGTTGACGGTGTGGGGGGAGACCACGAGCAGGTCCGCGGCCGACCGGTTGGTGTGCCCCTGGGCGACGAGGCGCGCGATCTTCTCCTCCGAGGGCGTGAGCGCGCCCCAGCCCCGCACGGGGCGTTGCCCGGTCGCCGTGCCGCGGCCGCTCGCCCCCGCGTCCTCGAAAGGCCTCTGCACCTGTGCCGCCATGGCGTGGGCGCCCGACTCGGCGAACGCGTCACGGGCCCGGGTCAGCGCGTCCACCGCCCGGCGTCTGCGGCCCGCGGCCAGGAGCGCCTGTCCGAGGTCCGCGTGCGCGGCGGCCCGGACCAGGGGACGGGGACTCGCGTCGAGCAGTCGGACGGAGTGCTCCAGCAGGTCCGGATCGTTCTTCACCAGCCCGAGGGCCTGCGCCGCGATGCCCGTGGCGGTCGGCACGGCGGGGTTGCGTTCGGCGTGGGCGGCGGCCTGTGCGGCCAGGTCCCCGGCGAGTTCGTGGTCCGCGCCGCGCAGGGCCGTGCGTATCGCGCAGTCGACCCAGTCGCGCAGGAGCCGCCAGCGCATGAAGGGGCCCTGCCGCTGCACTTGCCGGATCTTGTCGACGGCACGGCCGACGTCCCCGTCGGCCTCCGCGTGGACCGCTTCCAGGAAGCGCACCGCGGCGGTGTTGCCCCGGTTCGGTTTGGCCGCCAGCCGTTCCCGCGCCGCGGCCAGATGCTCCCGCGCCGCCGCCGGATCGCCGCGCAGCAGGGCGAGCCGGGAGCGGATCACGCGGCCGTTCACCTGCTGGACGCACACCTGCACCTCGTCCTCCAGCCGCTCCATGGTCTCGAAGTCGGCGTCGGCGTCGTCGAGTCTGCCGCGTCCAAGGTCGTGCTGGCCCTGGGCCCACAGCAGCATGGCCTGGCGCGTCGCCCCGGCGTCCGTCGCCCGCAGGAGCAGGCGTTCGCCGGACTCGAAGTCGTCCATGTGCAGGTGCGCGACGATCTCCTCGGGGAGGAAGGCGGAGTCGATGGCGCTCAGTGCGGCGAATCGTTCCAGCGCGAGTGCGTTCTCCCCCGCGTTCTGCGCGATCTCGCCGAGCCCGGACAGCGCCAGGACGTGTGCCTCCCGGTCGCCGGCGGCGCCCGCGGCACGCAGTGCGGTCTCGCCGGCCTCGCGCGCCGCGACCAGGTCGTGCTCGCGGGACATGGCCAGGGCACGCAGGCCGGCCAGCCTCGCCCCGATCTCCGGCGCGGCGCCCTCCATGGCCAGGGCGGCTTCGGCCCGGCGGCGCAGCTCGTCGGCGAGATCCAGGTTCCACAGCGTTCCGCCGAGGGCGGCCTGCAGCCGGCCGAACGCCTCCAGCGGCGGCCGCTCGGCCAGGAGCCGGTCACCCGTCGCCAGGGCCTCCCGGTTCCTGCCCGCCCGCGTCAGGCAGAGGATCGCCTGCTCACCCACGGTGAACCGCAGCGGCCGTGTGGACGGCACGAGCTCCAGTGCGCGCGTCGTCAGGTCGGCCGCGAGACCCGGGGTGACCGGCAGCACGGCGTCGGCCGCCCGCTGCAGCAGGGCCACGGCCTCCTCGTCCCCGGGCAGGGCGCCCCTGAGGATGTGCGGCACCGCGTCGATCGGCTGGTGCCCCGCGGCGACGAGGCCGCGGGCGGCCTCCCGGTGCAGCGCCTTCCGGGCCGACGGCGGGATGTCGGCGTAGACCGCCTGGCGCAGCAGGTCGTGCCGGAAGACCAGGTGATCACCGTCGTCGTCCAGGAGTCCGGCGCGCACGGCTTCTTCGAGCGCCGGGACCAGCGCGGCGGCCGGCTGACCGCAGAGCGCGGCGGCGGCGTGGAAGCCGAACCGGCGTCCCAGTACCGCTCCCATCTGCAGGAAGCGCAGTGTGCCGGGCTGCAGGGACCTGAGCCTGCCGCGCACGCCCACCACGAGCCCCGGCGGGACGAGGGCGTCCGAGGCCTCGTCGGTCCGCAGCCCCGCGAGCATCTCGACGGCCAGGAACGGGTTCCCGCCCGCTCCTTCGAGCAGGTCCCGTACACGTTCGCCGACAGCTGCCCCGATGGTGTCACCGGCCAGTTGAGCGATGGCCGCGCCGGACAGGGGTCCTAGGGACACGGTGACGGCCGGGAGCCGGCCGGTCGCGGCCGCGACGATCTCCTCCGCCGGGCCCGCGGGTTCCCGTCGCCCGGCCAGCAGCCACAGCACGGGGGAGCTTCGAAGGCGTGCCGGAAGCTGTTGCAGGGCGAACCGGCTCAGTGGGTCGGCCCACTGCACGTCGTCCAGGCCGATCAGTACCGGCACGCTGCCGGCTCTGGTCTCGATCGCCTCTGCCAGGCGCTCCACCAGCCAGATCCGCTGATCGTGGTTGCGGGTCAGATCGGCGAAGGCGTCGCCGGACAGCAGGGGTTGGTCGCCGTGCAGAACGGAGGCCGCCAACGACGAGAGCGGCACGATGTGATGCAGCTCGTCCGCCTTGCCGACGCCGGCCGAGAATCCCGCTGCCACGGCCTTGGAGACCACTTCGGCGAGCAGCGTGGTCTTGCCGATGCCCGGTTCGCCCTGGATGAGGGCCAGTCCGCCGCTCCCGGTGCCGGCCACGGCGGCGATCAGCGCCTCGAGCTCTTCGAGCTCGCTCTCCCGGCCGCGCAGACCGCTACGGGACAGCGGACCGCCTGTTCCCGCCATCTACGACCCGTTCCTCCCGCACGCGTCCGTCGCCTCCGGTCCCCGCCCGTGCCCACGGGTGACCGCTCTCCTCTCCGGGACGCGCTCTCCCGTCACCCGGCACCGCGCGTCGCCGAAGCCCGGTGCGGCGCGGCCGTCACCGGCACGGCGAGCGGGGCGGGACCCCGGATCCGGCGGCAGCCCGTGCTCCCGCCCCGCGGGAACCGGGCCGTGCCGATCACGTCCACCGTGGGCGCCCTCCGGCCGGCTGTGTCCGGAGACGGACGGCCGCCGCACGATCAGCCGGCCCGGCACCGCGTCCAGCCGTGGCGGACGGGACGACTCAGGTGGTCGGTCCGACGGCCGTGCGGCGGCTGCGGGGAGGCCACGCGTCGGCGGATCTTGTCCCACAGTGCACTCTAACCGTTCCCTGCGTGCACCCGGACCGCGGTGGCGCGGAGGCGCCGGACGCGGTGGAAACGCCCTGCCCGCCGACGCACGTCCGCCGGGCGGCACTTCTGGGCAAGAAGCGGTGCGCTCGGGAACAACACGGGGCCAAAGGCCCGCCTTAGCGTGATGCCACTCCGTGCCGCGCACCCCGCGAAGCCCCGGACATCGGCCGCCGAGGAGCCGATGCCGCCCGCACGGCGTCCCGCCTCATCGAGCCGGGGCGCGTCCCGCGCGCACCGGTCACACCGAACGAAGGAAGAGACGTTGCCTTACATCACCGTGGGTCAGGAGAACTCCACCACCATCGACCTCTACTACGAGGACCACGGGGCCGGGCAGCCGGTCGTCCTCATCCACGGCTTCCCGCTCGACGGGCACTCCTGGGAACGGCAGAGCGCCGTACTGCTGGACGCGGGCTACCGCGTGATCACCTACGACCGCCGCGGGTTCGGGCAGTCGAGCCAGCCGACGACCGGGTACGACTACGACACCTTCGCGGCCGACCTGAACACCGTGCTGGAGACCCTCGACCTGCGGGACGCCGTCCTGGTCGGCTTCTCCATGGGCACCGGGGAGGTCGCCCGGTACGTGTCCGCCTACGGTTCCGCCCGGATCGCCAAGGTCGCCTTCCTGGCGTCGCTGGAGCCCTACCTGCTGAAGACCGACGACAACCCCGACGGAGTCGCCCCCAAGGAGTTCTTCGACGGCGTCGTCGCGGCCGTCAAGGCGGACCGCTACGCGTACTACACGGACTTCTACAAGGACTTCTACAACCTCGACGAGAACCTCGGCACCCGGATCAGCGAGGAGGCCGTGCGCAACAGCTGGAACGTCGCGGCGGGCGGCGGCTTCTTCGCCGCGGCCGCCGCGCCGTCCACCTGGTACACCGACTTCCGGGCCGACATCCCGGCCATCGACGTACCGGCTCTGATCCTCCACGGAACGGGCGACCGGATCCTTCCGGTCGAGGGGACCGCGCGGCCGTTCCACAAGGCCCTGCCGTCCGCCGACTACGTGGAGCTCGAGGGCGCCCCGCACGGACTGCTGTGGACCCACGCGGAGGAGGTCAACGCCGCGCTCCTCGCCTTCCTGGGGAAGTGACCCGCCGCGGGGCCGCCCGGTCCCCCGGCTCCCGGTCACGCGGTGCCCGTTCACCGTCCGCACGGCTCCGGATCGGGCGGGGGAACGGATCCGCGCCCGGCGCACGGCCTCCGGCGCACCACGAGCGGCACGAGGGCGAGGAGGCGGTGCTGGGCGGTGCCGCGGCCCCGCTGGTGGTCACCGCGCTGGCGGAGAACTACAGCCCGTCGGTGGGCGGTTGGTTCATGAGCGCCACGGCCCTGCTCTCGCTGGTCTGCATCCTGGCGCTGCCGGAGACCCGGGACCGGGATCTGGAGAGGACCTGAGCCGTTCCGTTCCGTGTGCGTACCCCGGTTTCCCGGGGGACGCACACGAGTGTTCCCGTCAACGCTCCGACGCGAACCGCACGAACCGTCCCCAGCCTTCGCGGCCGACGGCGAAGGCCGGGCGGGTCACGTCCTTGGAGTCCCTTACGTGGACGGCCTGTTCGGTGATCGCGACCTCCACGCAGCTGTCACCCTGGGTGCCGCTGTAGCTGGACTTGAACCAGGCGAGTTCCGACATACCGCTGCTCATAGCTCTCCTCGCAGTCGCTCCAGCAGGTCCCGGGATTCCTTGGGGTTGAGGGCCTGCGAGCGCAGTGTGTCATAGCGTCGGCAGAGCAAGCTCACCTCTTTCGCGTCGGAGATCAGCCGTCCGTTCTGTTGCCCCCCGGAGTATCCGAGCCGCCGTCCCTCCAAGGTCTCCACCAACTGGACGGGCCCATCTAGGCACCCGTGGAACTCCAACTTCAACGGCACCACTTGAAGCGTCACGTTGCGCGGTGCGGTCAGCTCAAGCACGTGGTCCAGCATGTTCGCCTGGACCTGCGCCCCGCCCAGCCCGCGCCGGAAAACCGACTCCTCCACGATGAAGCCGAACGGCACGGTCGGCCGCTCCCGCATCATCGCCTGCCGTTCCATTCGAGCCGTGACCTGCGCCTCCGTCTGCTCGTCGGTCAGCAACGGGATGCTGTTGTCGAACACCGCCCGCGCATACGCCTCCGACTGCAACAACCCCGGCACCAACCGGCACTCGTACGTGCACAGGCTCACCGCCTCCCGCTCCAGCCGGGCCCACCGCCGGAACCACGCCGCCAGCCCCGCCTCCCCTCGCGTGAGATGCCGCGCGGCCTTCCGCAGCGCACCCGTGTTGCCCAGGGCCTCCTCCGCCCGCTCCACGAACGCCTCGTCCGGCATCCGGCGCCCCAACTCCACCGACTCCACCGTGTGCTTGGAGTACTGCACCCGGGCACCCAGGTCGACCCGGCTCAGCCCCGCGTGCTCACGCAACGCCTGGACGACGGCCCCGAACGTCCGCAGGCTGTCCGACGGATGCGGCTCCCGCTCCCACTCCCCCACCGGAACCGCCCGCGCGCCGGCGCTCCCGGCCACCTCCCCCTCGACCCCGACCACGTCCATCCGCCGCCCCTTTCCTCTCCTCCGTACCGCGCACCACGACGGCTCCTCACGCCGCCCGCGTCCACCTCCAGCCTGACGGATCATCAGACGTACCGTCCACTCTTCGTGTCCGTACGCTGACTCACCGTACGGGATGCCACACTCGTCCCCGCCCCCGTCCGACCGCCACCCTGAGATCACGGAGAACCGGGAGAAACCGTCCGCGTCCACCGCTCACCTGCGGAAACGACCGGGCGGCCGTCTCCCCTCCCGTGCACTCCCGCCCACCACGGGCGGCGGCGGCCGGACCCGGCCGCATCGAACGAACTGGAAGGTGCAGTCATGCGGAATGGAACCGAGCTCTACGCGCTCGACATCAGCGGGGCCTCGTTCACCAAGGCGTGCGGCGGCCCCTGCACCGAGGGGTGCGTGACCCTGGCCCGGATCGGCGAGGACGCCTGGGCGCTGGGCGACAGCAAGCGGCCGGACGCGCAGCCGCTGCGGTTCACCACCGAGGAGCTGGACGCCGCCGGTATCGACCCGGCGTGCTTCGGCCTCGGCGCCTGACCCTCCCCCTCCCCTCCCCGCCGCCGGCCGGACCGGATTCCTCCCCGCGTCCGGCCGCCGGCGCTCCTCGCGACGGGAGCAGCACGTGCACCACCACGCCTACCTCTGGACCGGCCCGAAGGCGCGCTTCGACGACGAGGCCCTGCGGCGGCCCCCGCACCCCGATCCGCCCCCGGCCGGAGGCAGGCCGGAACTGATCGAGCGCTACCGCCAGGTCGCCGCCGAGTTCCGCACGTCGGACCTCCCGCCCCTGGAGACGGCGTACTGGCTCGTCAAGCCCCGCTCACTGGTCCGGGGCACCTGGGACGAGGCGAAGGAGGCGGCGGCCTGGCTCGGCGAGCGGCTGGCCGAGTACACGCCCCGGTTCGCGGCGGAGGCCGACCGGGACACCGCGCGCCTGGCCCGGCTGGTGGACGCCGCCGCCGAACGCCTGCGCGCGGGCGCCGACGTCTCGTACGGCCACTACCTCGAACGCCCCTCGTACCTCGCCCTGGCCGTGGTCACGTGCTCCCCGAACCGCACGCTCCCCGAACTGGCCTGCCCCTGCGCGTAGAGCAGACCCGGCACCCGCCCCCGCCCGGAACCCGGAGCACACCGCGGTCCCCGGTCAAGGGGTGACGGACCCCAGGCCCTCGGCCGACTGACACCAAGGGCGCGCACCCGGCCGCACCCCACTCCGGGGTACGGCCCGTTCGGTTCACGGCCCGGATCGGCGAGGACGCTTGGGCGCTGGGCGACAGCACCACGCTCCCGCGCTCCTCACACGGCGCGGCGGAGGATCCGGCGCACCGTCCACGCCCCGCGTCCGCTCGAAGGCGGCCTCACGGATCCGCCCTCCGTGGCCGTCGCGGGCGGCCCGGCCCTACCGCGCGGGGGTTCCGCCCGGCCGTCCGTACGGCACGGGCCGGCCCGTGAAGGCGTCCAGCAGGATCCGTTCACCGACCGGCCGGTCGAGTTCCACCTCCACCGGATCGACGTCCCTCCTGCCGGGACAGGGACCGTCCGCCGCTCCGGCCACGGACGCGGACAGGACCACGCTGCCGTCCGTTTCCAGCACCCGCACACGAGGCCCGTCGTCGCAGGCTCCGTGGTGGGCCAGCACCGTGACGGACCGGCCGTCCCGGGCCACTTCGACCAGTCCCTCCAAGGCGGTCAACTCACTGCCGGACAGGTCACGGGCGGCGTCGATCGGCGGGTCGGGCCATGCGGAAGGGAGGACGGCGGCATGTTCGAGGGCCGTCTCGTACCCTTCCACGGTGAACAGCCACGCCGGAACGGTCGCCGGGCCGCGACTCGTCGCGTGGGTCATCTCACCGAGCCTCGCCCCGGTCACCGTGAGACCCGGTCCGTCGGGGTCGCCGCGGTCCAGGGTCTCGTACACCTGGCGAGCCCCGATCAGCGGGAGGGTGAGCGAACCGCCCCCCTTCCACCTCACTTCCCCGTCCTCCCGCGGGAGGACGGGGAGATCGCCGCGCAGAACGAAGTCGCCCGCCTCGAAGGCGCGTTCGTCGGCTTCGTCGTGGAAGCCTCCCTCGGGCGGCTCCACCACGTCCTCCACGGGGTGGTAGCCCTCGCGCCACGCACCGGCGGCTTCGGAGCCGTCCCAGGCGTCGGCGACCTCGCGGGCGCGCACCTCCGCGTACACCCCACGGGTTTCGTCCGGTCCTCCGCCGTCGCCGCTGCCCGCCTCCCCGTTCCCGCACGCGGCGAGCGAGCCCGCGCCGACGACGAGGACCGCGACCGGGAAGAGGTGAGCGAGAGTGTTCCTGCCGTACGTGGCCATGAGCCCCTCCGGGGTCGATGCGGACTGGACGATCGAAGGCCGGCCGCCCCGGGCCGGCCTTCGGTACCCGGCCGGGGGCGGAGTCCTCCGTCCCCAGCGTGCGTCTTCCGAGGCCGCCGGTGCCTCCGGAGCGAAGCGCCCGCTCACGAGGACGCCGCGCGGTGCGCCCGCCGCGGAGGTGAGGCCGCGGCGCACGCACCCCTCGAGTGCCGCCCGGCGGACGGCGTCAGTAGACCTCGAGGCCGTTCTCGATGAGCATCTTGTGCACCGGCTCGTAATAGGTGCGCCGGTCGGCCTGCGCGTCGGAGTCCCCACAGGCTTCTTCCACATGCGTGGCGCCGGACAGGATTCCCAGGGCGTACAGCCCCGAGTACAGGGGGCCGCCGCTGTCGCCCAGTTTGGCGCACAGATCGCTCTCGATCATGTTGTACAGGGTGACCCCGTCGTCATAGGTGATGGTCACGTTCTTCCTCGTCACCTTGCCGACCAGGTCCTGGGATATGGTTCCCAGGCGTTTCACGGATTCCCCGACCACGGCATCGCGGGAGTTCGTGAGGGACTGCTCCGATCCGTCCCTCAGCTGGAGGGATCCGACCGGGACGACTTCGGAGTTCTGGTAGTCGATGACGGCCCAGTCCCCGGGCTCGTATTCGAAGTCGACCTGCGGCCCCAGGTAGACCCCTCCGGCTCGCCTCTGCCACTCGTACTTCCCGCCGACGACGCAGTGCCCGGCGGTGAGCAGGAACTTGCTCCCACTGGAATTCTGCACGTTGAAGGCCGCGGTGCAGATCCGTCCCAGGGACGCCGCCGTGAGCCCTTCGCCGTCGTAGGTCTCGATCCCGAGGCCGCCCCGCATGTAGTAGGTGGCGGCCGCTCCCATCTCCCCCGAGTCCCCGTCGTGGCGGGCGACGGCCGTTTCGATCCTTCCCGGGAGTTCCTCGATGCGCACGGCATCCCCGTGCCTTTCGGCGACCTCCTCGATGCGGGCGCGATCGGCGTCGGACACTCCGTCGTGGAGCGTGACGACGACGGCGTTACTGCTCGGGTCGGGACCCCAGGCGGTGTTGGGAATTCCCGCCAGCCGGTCCAGCTCGGCGTGGATCGACTCGAGTTCGGCCGCGCTGTGGGGCACGATCCTCGCCGCTCCCCCCGCGTCCCGAACCGCCTCCGCCGCGGCCGGGTCGGTGACCGCGACGACGGGACGCCCCTCCTCGACATAGACGCCGGCCGCGCGGTCGTCGCCCAGCTCGGCAGCCAGCTCCGCCGCCTTCACGGGGTCCACGAGCGGAGCCGGGACCGAGCGGGCCTCGGGCGATTGGACCACGCACACGGTTAACAGGCTGCAGACCGCAACAGCGACGAACGAATGCCGCACACGACGTCTTTCCATCTGCTCTCCCCCTCGGCGCTGCACTTCTTCGGCGCATACTCGACTGCGCAGGTGAGAGGATCTCCGGCCTGCCTTACGAGGGGATGAACCCTGAGTGACCGCCGGGGCCGGAAGCGTGATGCCGGGCACGACCCGCCAGGCCGTACTCCGTGCGATGTCGCCGTCCCGCCCCGTGTGCACACGGGCGCGTGCACACGGGCGCGTGCACACGGGCGGACCGCGCGTCTGAACACCTCCGTGACCGGCGCTTCCGTATCCGCCCGCCCCGAAGCCGGCAGTTCATTGGATCAGGTCGGTGTGCGGGTGCTCGGGCGAGGTCGGGCAGACGTAAAGCTGCATGTTGTCGGTGCTGCCCACTTCCACCCTCGTCGGCTGCGCGGGGGACAGGCCGGCGGGGCGACCGGCGGCGTAGGCGGCCTGCTCCTCGTACGGCACCCAGCCGTGCGTACTGCTGTCCCATTCGAAGGAGGCGATGGTCAGCAGCGGGACCATCTGCGCGTCGCAGACGGCGCAGTACCGGCGGTACGGGTCGGTGCGGCCCCACGGCGGCCAGCCGCCGACCTTCCAGCCGGGAGCGTTGGCCAGATTGCCGTCGTAGAACTCCGCCGGGTACTCCGCGTACGAGCCGTCCACGTCCGCACCGGCCGCCTGCCATCTGCTCCAGTCCCCCACCACCTCTCTCAACTCCGGGCTCAGATCCAGGCTGTTGGGGTACTCGGTGATCGCTTCCGGGGCCAGCAGACACGGCTCCGGCACATAGCCCGAGTAGTTCGCCTCGTACGGTTCCGGTGGCGTGGCGAGGACGTCGACGACCGAGGCGGCGGACCGCCAGAACACCGCGGTCGCGGGCTTCCAGTTGGGCTCGTGGTCGTAGGGACACCAGAGGACCTGGAGCAGATCGGCCTCTCCGGGCGGCCGCAGCAGGGGTACGTCGCGCACGTACAGCTGGGCCACGGGCAACAGGGGGACCGGGCGTTCCGCGGGCCAGGGAGGGCCGGCGTCGAGGCGCTCCGCGTACCTCGCGGCCTTCCGTTCCATGGCCGCCTGCTCCTCGGGCGTGAACGAGGGGCCGTAGGGGTCCTCGTGCCGCCGGGCCCGACTGTGCCTGTCGAGCCGCACCTCCGCCGGCGACTGGCGGAACCCGCTGTCGCCGTGCAGGTGCGCGTCCTCGCAGTGCGGCCAGGGTTCGTCGGCCGGCCACAGCAACGGGCCCCCGACCGAGCTGTCCCCGACCGAAGGCGATCCCGGACGGGGATGCAGCCGGATCGCGGGACGCGCCAGCGGAGCCAGTTCGGGAAAGACCGCGGTCACCTCGACGGGCCGCGGTGGAGTCGTCCGTACGAAAACCATGCCGGTGATCCTGTCACCAGCCACCGACAGTCCCCGCCGCCTCGACCGGCGTCCACGCTCAACCGGCCGCGACGCCCGCCCACCCCAGCCGCGGTAACAGCGTGGACGGCGGGTCGGCCGACGCGCCACGCCGCCGCGAAGGCTCCCCACCGACCACCGACCACCGAACCGCTCGACCGACCCGGCCGCGGACGTGCTCCGGGACACCGGGAACCCTCTGCCGCCTTCCCGCGTTCCTCACACGGCGGCGCGAGGATCCGGCGTACCGCCCGCCTCCCCCCGTCCGTACGCTTACTCCCCGTACGGGGCGCGGCACTCGCCCCCGCCCGCGTCCGGCCGCCACTCTGACGCCATGAACCACGCAACACCCCACGTGGGCGCCCCTGTCCGCACCTTCACCCAGCTGCTGTCGTCCACGCGGCGCGGCGCCCGTCTCGCCCGGCTCCTCGCGGTGACCGAGCTGCGCTCCCGGGGCGCTTCCCACGACCTCACGGAGCGCGCCGAACTCGTCGTCGCGGAGCTCGCCGCCAACGCCGTCCTGCACGGCCGCGTACCCGGCCGCTGCTTCCGGCTGACCCTCGTCCTCGCCCCGGCCGCCGACCGCCTCCGCGTCGAGGTCAGCGACGCCCGCGGAGACCTCCGCCCGCTCCCCCGCCCCACGACCACCGCGTCCGACCCCCTCCCCACCGGCGGACGCGGCCTGACCCTCGTCACCGCCCTCGCCGACCACTGGGACTGCGTCCCCTACCCGCCCGTCGGCAAGACCGTCCGGGCGGAGCTGCTCGACATCACTCCTTGATCACTTCGCCGACCAACCGCGCGGCCCGCGAGGTGCACGCTCCGATACGCGCCGACATGATCACACGCCACCAGTTGCCTGCTGCCCCATCAGTCCTCACGACCGCTGCCTGCCAAACATAGGGGCATCCGGGAGGCCGCCTACGGAGCCATGATCGCCAGCCCTATGGCGCACCCGGGTCGGAGAGCAAAGAGAACGAGTAGCCCGAGATGCGGTCGTGCTCGTCACGGGGACCGAAGGGGTGCAGGGGAATCGCCAACTGTGTCCCACGTCAGTGCCCTTGTCAGTGCTTCGGTCTAGCCTTCGACCATGCGACCGCCCCTCGAGAACGTTCTCCGCAATGCGCTCGTACAGAACCTGGAGCTGATCGAACCGGGGCTCCGGCCGGTTCAGTTCGAGGAGTACCCGCTGCCCAACGCACACGGCACCAGGGGCAGCATCGACATCCTGGCCCGTGATCGCCATCAGATGTGGGTGGTCATCGAGCTGAAACGGTCCCGGTCCAGCGCGCGGCAGGCCCTGCACGAGGTCAACAAGTACACCGAGCTTCTCTGCCGTGAGAAGAACCTCGCGCCGGACCGCATTCGTGCGGTGATCGTCGCCATGCCGGATGACTGGGAGGAACTCCTGATCGCCGTCAGTCATGCCGCGCGTGACTGGAGTCATGATCTTCGCGGATACCAACTGCTCCTGGACAACAATGGCACCCCCATCAAAACCGAGCGGGTGGAGCTCCTGCCCCGGGCGTTTGAACCCCGCATCACCCCCATCCACAACCTGTTCTTCTTCGTCACGGAGGAACAGCGGGAGCAGGGCTGGAGGATTATCAGCAAGGTCGCGGACGAGCTGGGGGCGCTCGACCTGTTGGCGGCGGATCTTGACCGTGTAGCGGAGAAGCACTACATCCCTGCGCCTTTCGGCCTGTACCTGGCGATCGGCCGAGTGAACGAGGAACTCGCCGCGGTGGATCTCCTGGGTGGTTACGACGGGCCTGAGCCGTTCGCTGACGAGCACCAGGCGGAGTACCTGGCCCTCTGCGAGATCTGCAACCGTCTTGCGCGCAGCAAGCTGCGCGGAATGAACATGGAGTCCGCACGGCCAGGGCTGTTGAAGAATCTCCGTGACGACCCCAACTGGGCCATCCAAGGCTTCCGAGGTACCGGCGCCTACGACGTCACAGCCGCCTTCGAAGAGCAGGACCTGTTCCGCTTCCTTACCGGGGACGAACGAGGAGACAGTCAGATCCTGTACACGGGCACCGCCAGCCCGCAGGTATCCAGCCGCTGGAAGGCGTTCCGGCAGGAGGCCCGGCAGAGCCTGGCCGGCAACCACGAGTGGGATTCGCTGGTGGCCGGTTGGCTCGACGAAGTGGGCCCGAAGGTTGGTGAGGGAGACGTCGGACTGCACGTCTACAACCCCTGTGACCTCCTGCAAACAATCACCCATGGGTGGCCGGACGGCCTGGAGAATCTCCTGCCCATGGTCATGGGCGAAGCCGTACCCCGCCACGGCCTACGACACTCGGTACGTGGCGCCCTGTGTTGGAACGGTCGAGGCATGTCGTTGCCCGATGCGGTACGGCTCGTGTACCGCGATCCGCTGTTCCTGATGAGCGACATGTACGCGGGGGCCGTGTGGGAACGTGACCGAGAGCTCTTGGATCTCCTGGGGCTGCACTACGTGCTCCTGGAGAAGATCGGACCCGTTGGGTCCCGGGCGACGGTGGCCGAAGAGCACCGCATCTGGATACACCAAGATCAGGGTGCTCGCGTCTACTCCTCGGACACGGATCCTCGCGGGTACGCACAGGCGTACGCAACCATTGCGGCTGATGGCGAGATCGTCTCGATCGGGCAGTACCTCAACAGGCATTCCCACGAAGTGGAGCTGGTGGCTCGGGAGTACCGCGCCTTCACTCATGTCCTCTAGATGAGTGAGTCCGATGTTTGTGCTGGCCTCGACTACGGCGAAGGGCGCCCGTTGGTCAGTGTGTGAAGACAAACCTGGACGCCCTTCTGACGGCACTGTACGTGTTCATCGACGACCATGTGGCTCCCCGTCGCCGGATCGGGCGACCCCCGAAACTGACGGACGCCGAACTGTTGTGCCTCGCGGTCGCCCGGGTCCTGCTCGGTTTCCCCTCGGCTCGCCACTGGATCCGCTTCGCACATGCCCGGCTGGGGCACCTGTTCCGCTACCTGCCCCAGCAGTCCGCCTACAACAAGCGCCTGAATGCGGCCAGGCCGCTGATCAGCCAACGGAAGCCGGCGTCCTCCCGGCCTTCACGACCGCCGAGGACGCCGGGCGGGCCCTGGCACGGGCCGCGAGGACGGATCTACCTGTTGATCCAGATGCCGAAGTCCCGCGTGGCCGTGTAGAAGTCCTGGAAGCCCAGGCGCGCCCCCGCACTACGGGTCACCGTGCCCTTGGCGATCGCGCCGCCAGCGGCCGAGGCGGTGTAGATCGGGCCGCCGCTGTCACCGCTGCGGGCCGCCTCCCGGCCGTCCATCTGCTCTGCCTCCACCAGGTCTTCGGAGTCGTTGTAGAAGAAGAGGACCTTCATGTTGCAGACCGGGCCGCCCGTGGCCCGTGCGCTGGTGATTCCGGACTGGCACAGGTACTCACCCGGGAAGACGTGGTCCCAGCCGTCGACCCGCACGCCCGCGTCGCTGTCGGGTCCCCCGGTGTACATGAAGTTGTCGGAGTTCGTGGGGATGAGCATCACGTCGTGGGCGTCATTGGACTTGGTGGAGGTGCCGATGTAGGTGCCCTGCGGGTTGGTGAACCGATTGCCGCTCCGACCGCAGTGCTCAGCGGTGAGCAGGTAGGTCGCGCTTGCGTCACGCACACCGAACCCGGCCGTGCACGCCCCGCCATTGAAGTTTATCTGTGCTCCGCCCGACCACGGCGCACCGTCGTTCACACGCGAGCGTTCCTGGAGAGGCTCCTCGCTGATCGTCTTCACGGACACGCCGGCGATCCGGTCGACCGTGCTGTGGTCCTGCGCGACGGAGGCGGTGCGTGCTGCGCGGGTGGTGTCCTGTGCCAGGACCAGTCCGCTGCCGTCAGTGGGGATCTTGACGCTGTGGCCGAGCGAGGGGTCCTTCTCCAGCCGGGCTTGTAACAGCTCGGAGGCGTCCTTGAGTTCGGCCAGCGAGTGGTCCGCGGCGACGATGTGCACGGGGGCGGTTCTGCGGGCCCGCTCCGCGGCCCGCTGTACGGGCTCGGGCAGGTCGCCCTTCCACCACAGGGTGACGTGGTCTTCCTGAAGGCCGATGCCCGTGTAGCCCTCGTAGTGGCCCCGCTCCTGGGCCTTGGCCAGGATGCTCGCAGCGGCGACGAGGGGTCGCTGCTCGTTCATCTTCCGCAGGTTGTCGGCGCCGACAGCCTGTGAGATCGGGACGCTCTTCTCGCTGTTACCGTCGCGCTGCTGCTCGGCGCTGGCGCCAGGGGCGAGGGTGCCGACGAGCGCCATCGCCGCGGCCAGGGCCGAACCCGCAGCCCACAGGCTGGTTCTGCCGTAACTCATGAGTATGCCTTTCCTCTTGGCGTAGCAGTCTGTGATCAGACGGCACAGGCATCCTCATGGGCCCCGATTTACATTCGATCCACAAATGATTAATACCAACCAGATACTCGGGGGTCGGAAGTGAAACACGGAGTCGCACGTGCAGCCGGATCAAGCTGTCGGAGCTGCTGGACGCCGGTCTGATCAGCGCTGGAACCGTCCTCACCCCCGCGTGGGAGGAGTACGGGCAGGTGGGTTTCGTCGACGATCAGGGCCGCATCCGGCTCGACGAGCAGCTCCACGACACTCCGTCCGGAGCCGCCAACGCGGTCGGAGCGGGGGCCAACGGCTGGACCTTCTGACTGGCCGACACCCCCCCGAAGGGCAGGTTTCGCTGGCCGATCTGCGCGCCGCTCTGTCCGAGGAGGCCTGACACCTCACCCGCTTGTTGACGCTGTCAACCTGTAACCTGTGCGGTGTTCGACGCAGGCGTCGCCCTCTCCCGGAAGGTCACCCATGCCGCAGCCCGGCCGCCTCCCCGGCACGCCCGAGTTCCGCATCAAGCTCACCCCGGACGGCGCCGAGGCGCGCGGGTACCTGCTCACCGAGTTCGGCGGCAACGGCACGTACAAGTTCGCGCTGCGCGAGGGGTCCCTCGTGACCGCCGAGGAGTGGCCGGGGCTCGGCCGCCACGCCCGTCGGTTCCGGGCGGAACTGAGGGCGGGCGGCGCGCTCGTGGACGCCCCGGCCGCGCCCGGCCGACCCCAGGACGTGCCCGCGCGCTGGATGGTGACCCGGGACATCGAGTGCAACTCCTCCTCGGCCGCCGCCGCGCTGGTGTACGGCTACGACGCCTCCGGACCGGAGTCCTGGCGCACCGCCGAGGGGCATCCGCTCTCCGACTACCTGTCCACCGGCTGGCGTGCCCCGCACAAGGCGTGGCTGGTGCGCGGCTCCAACGTGTCGGGGCGCAACCTGGTGCGGGAGTCGTGGCTGAGGGAGGGGTTCGTCTCGCTCGCGGGCGCGCACCTGCCTCCGCTGGAGGAGTCCGACCCGACCAAGAGCGCGCTGCGCCGCTTCGTCGAGGAGGGGTACGAGGGGGCGGCCTCGTACCACCAGAAGCAGGGCCTGGTCGACGAGTTGCACGCCTTCCTGACGCAAATGCGGGTCGGGGACACGGTCGCCACCTTCGACGACGACCGGCTGCACCTCGGGCGGATCACCGGGGAGGCCGTGCAGAGCGCGTCGCCGGGCGGGCTGTCGAACCTGCGCCGGGCCGTCACCTGGCGGGCGGAGAGTCACCCGTACGAGGAGCTGCCGGGGGAAGTGCAGCAGAAGCTGTCCGTGCAGCACGACGTGGTGGACCTGACCGGGGTGCTCGACACGCTGGACGGGCTCACCGGACAGGGCGGGGGCACGGGCCCGGCGGAGAGCGGGGAGGCCGGCGAGCGGCCGGCGCAGCGGGAGCTGACGCTGCCGGAGGTCGGCGGGGAACTCGCCGCCGACCTCCTGGTCCACGACCCCGCCTGGCTGGAGGAGATACGGGAACTCCTGCTCGACGAGAAGCAGTTGGTGCTCTACGGGCCGCCCGGAACCGGCAAGACCTACCTGGCGATGAGGCTGGCCGAGCACTTCGGCGGCGGCCCCGAGCAGGTCAAGATCGTGCAGTTCCACCCGTCGTACTCCTACGAGGACTTCTTCGAGGGGTTCCGGCCCGTGGCGGACCCGGAGACGCGGGAGGTGGCGTTCCGGCTGACGGCGGGCCCGCTGCGGGAGCTCGCCGACCTCGCCTCCCGCGAGGGCAACCGGCACGTCCCGCACTTCCTGATCATCGACGAGATCAACCGCGCCAACCTGGCGAAGGTCTTCGGCGAGCTGTACTTCCTCCTGGAGTACCGGGACCGGTCCGTCCGGCTCACCTACTCCGGGGACGACTTCCCGCTGCCGCCCAACCTCTTCGTGATCGGCACGATGAACACCGCCGACCGGTCGATCGCGCTGGTGGACGCGGCGATGCGGCGCCGGTTCGCGTTCGTCGAACTGTCCCCGCGCACCGAGCCGACCGCCGGACTGCTCGCGCGCTGGCTGGAGCGCGAGGGCAGGGACCGGGAGCCCGCCCGCCTCCTCGACGCCCTCAACGCCCGCATCGACGACGCCGACTTCGCCATCGGGCCGTCGTACCTGATGAAGCCGGGCGTGTACCGCGACGGCGGTCTCGAACGGACCTGGCGCACGAAGATCCTGCCGCTCCTCGAGGAGCACCACTACGGCGAGGGGATCGACGTCGCCGCCCGCTACGGCCTCGACGCGCTGCGCGGGCGGCGGCCGTGACCGTGCCCCCGCCCGTACCCGTGTCCGAGGTGGTGCTGCACGAGTACGGGCCCGCCGTCTCCGCCCCGCTGGACGCCGCGGCCGGGCGGGCGCTGGCCGCCTCCGGCGTCCTGCGGAGCGCCGCCCCCGACCCCGGCCGGGACGGGCACTGGCTGCTGCGGGCGGGCAGCCGGGTCGGCGCCGTCCGCACGCCCGGCGGCCCGGTCGTGCGGATCATGCCGAAGACCCCGGTGAGCCAGCTGTTCTTCCTGCTCGGGTTCAGCCTCGACCCGGCCCGCGCCTGGCGCGACGGCCGGGAGGGCACCGTCGACACCGGCGCGTACGACGACGTCGTGCCCGCGCTCGCGCACGCCGTGGATCGGCGAATCGACGCGGCGCTGCGGCAGGGGGTCCTCCAGGGCTACCGGGAGGTGGAGGAGTCCGCGCTGGTGGTGCGCGGGCGGCTGCGCGAGGCCGAGCAGATCCGGCGGCACTTCGGCCGCACGCCGCCCATGGAGATCGCCTACGACGCGTACACCGCCGACACCGCCGAGAACCGCATCCTGCGCGCCGCCGCCGAGCGGCTGCTGCGGCTGCCGGGCGTCCCCGGACCCGTCCGGCGGCGCCTGGCCCACCAGCGGGTCCGGCTCGCCGACGCCCTGCCGCCGGTGCGGGGGCAGGAGCTGCCGCGCTGGCAGCCCTCCCGTCTCAACTCCTGCTACCAGCCCGCGCTGCGGCTCGCCGAGGCCGTCCTGCGCGGTTCCTCGCCGGAGCACCGGCCGCCCCTGCCGGGAGCCGAACCGCTCGCCGTGGACGGCTTCCTGTTCGACATGAACAGGCTGTTCGAGGACTTCGTCACCGTCGCCCTGCGCGAGGCCCTGAAGGAGCACGGCCTGACCGCGCGCCTCCAGGACCCCCACCACCTCGACACCGCGGACCTCGTGCGGATCCGCCCCGACCTCGTCGTCCGCACCCGCGACGGCCGCGTCCCGCTCGCCGTCGTCGACGCCAAGTACAAGGTCGAGAAGGCCGACGGACTCCTCAACGCCGACCTGTACCAGGCGCTCGCGTACGCCACCGTGCTCGGTCTGCGCGAGGCGCACCTGGTGTACGCGGCCGGACGGCGGCCCTCGCGCTTCCACGAGGTGCGCGGGACCGCGGCGGGGCCGGACGGACGAGGCGTGCGGCTCCATCAGCACAGCCTCGACCTCTCCCGCACGCCGGAACAGCTCCTGTCGTCCCTCCGGGACATCGCCGGACGGCTGGCCGGAACCACCGCGCACCCGTGACCACGCAACGCCCCCGTGGCGGAAGGAAGGAACCCCATGCCCCGGCTCGCCTTCGCCCAGAGCTTCTGGGACGGCTACGACACCCTGGAGAAGCCGGTCCGAGCCGGAGTGCGCAAGGCCATGGCCAAGTTCCAGGCCATGGGCGTCGCCGAACTCAACGCGGACAAGGGACTGCACCTGGAGTCCGTCGAGAAGGCCCGTGACCCGCGGATGCGCACCATCCGCATCACCGACTTCTGGCGCGGCGTCGTCCTCGCCCCCGACGACGGCAGCGGCACGTTCCTGCTGGTCAACGTCCTGCCGCACGACGACGCCTACACCTGGGCGGCGAAGCGCCTGTACAGCGCGAACTCCGCGACCCGGGCCCTGGAGGTGCGCGACGCCGTCGCCCTGGACGAGCTGACGCCGCTGTACGAGACGGCCGCCCGTACGGCTCCCCGGCTGCTGTTCGCGGACGTCTCCGACGGCGCGCTGCGCGAGCTCGGCATCGACGACCAGGTGCTGCGCGCCGCGCGCTCCCTGGTGGACAAGGCCCAGCTGGAGGCGTTCTCCACGCTGCTTCCCGAGGACCAGCTGGAGGTGCTGCAGTACCTCGCCGAGGGGTTCGGCCCGGAGGAGGTCTACCGGGACGTCGTGGCCGTCCGCCAGCCCGCCGACGCACCCGCCGAGCCGGTCGAGGACCTGGCCACGGTGATCGCCAACACCCCCGCGCGCATCCGCCTGGTCACCGGACCGCAGGAGCTGGAGGAGGTGCTGGAGAAGCCGTTCGCGGCCTGGCGGGTCTTCCTCCACCCCTCCCAGCGGCGCGTCGCCCACCGCACCTCGTACGGGGGTCCCGTCCAGGTCACCGGCGACCCGCACCAGCGGATCTACGACTCCCGGGTGTCGCTCGGCTCCCTGGGCATCGCCACGGCCGGCCGCAGCTTCCGGCTGCGCGTCAACTACCGCTCGACCGAGGAGATCCTCGCCTGGTCGGCGCGGCTCCTCGCGCCCGTCACCGTCGACGCGCTCGAGGGCGAGGGGACGGACTCACTGGCCGGGTACCGCTCCCTGCTGCACGGGCGCCGCCCCCACGCACAGGGGTACGCGACCCGGCAGGAGGAGACCGAGGCCCTGGTGGACCGGGTCCGGGGACTGCTCGACGAAGGTCTGGCGCCGCACGAGATCGGCGTGTGCGCACGCTTCAACCTCTCCCTGGACACGGCCGAGGAGAAGCTGAAGGCCGCCGGCATACCGGTGCTCCGGGTCAAGGGGCAGGCCGCGCAGGGCGCCGAGGGGGTGCGGCTGGCGACGATGCACGCGATGAAGGGGCTGGAGTTCCGGGCGGTGTCCGTACTCGGCGTCGGCGAGGGCGCCGTCCCGTTCGCCCGGGAGATCACCCCGCGCGAGGCGGACCCCCTGCAGCACGACGCCGACCTGCTCCGGGAACGCTGCCTCCTCTTCGTCGCCTGCACCCGCGCCCGCGAAGCCCTGAGCGTGACGTGGAGCGGAGCCCCGAGTCCGTTCCTGCCGCACGTCGCCTGAGCCGGCCGCGACATCCGCGGAGGCCTCCGCCCGCTCCCCCGCCCCATAGGCACCGCACCCGACCCGCTCTCCGCCGGCGGAGGGCGGCCTGACCCCCGTCGCCGCCCCGCCGACCGCTGGGACCGCGTCCCCCACCCGGCGGCAAGACCGTGACGCCGTGTTCGTTCGGACAGCCGCTGGTCGCCTTGTGGGTGACGTCGTGGTCGTGAGCGCCGGGCCGGACGCCGGCCTCCTCAGGGCCGGGTCACCGGTCCCGCAGGAGGGAGCCGTCGGGCGGGGCCGGTCGGTGGGGGGCGGCGTCCTCACGCCCGACCTCGTGGTGGCGGCCGTCGGGGCGGGGAAGGGGTTTGAGGGTGACCTCGACGCGATGGGTGGAGTCGTGGCTCACCGAGCCGCCCAGGCGGGCCTCGACCACGCCCAGGCGCAGGCCCGCCCCGCCCTCGCCGGCCCGGTGGAACTGCACCGAGAACTCCAGGCTGACCTGCTCCACGTGGAACCGCCAGTCGCTCTCCGCGCCCTCGGCCTGGGCCCGCGCCAGCTCCGCGCGCACCGTGCCGATGGCCTCCGACAGACCGATCGGTTCCACGTTCGTCATATCAACACACCGCCACTTTCGGCTGATTGACCGATCCACCCTGCTCACAAGTCTAGGGACGCCCCACGCTGTGCACGTAATGTGAGACGGCATGGGGGAACTGCGCGCGGACTGGAGACTCAGGCTGCGACGGGAGGACGCGCACGGGCCGATCTGCGGTGCCGGCGTGCTCGTCGACCAGTACACGGCACTGACCTGCGCCCACGTGGTGCGCCGGCCGGACGCCGTGATGTGGCTGGAGTTCGCCGAGAACGGCGGGCTGGAACCGGTCCCGGCACGGGTCATGCCGGGTGGCTGGCTGGCGGAGGGCGCCGACGGCGAGGACGTCGCCGTGCTGCGGCTGGACAGCCCCCGTCCGCAGGCGCGCCGCGCCCCGCTGGACACCCGGCTGTGGGGCGGCATGGAGGTGTACGCGACCGGTTACGCGGAGGGCTTCGACGACGGCATGAGCCTGTGGGGGCGGATCGGCGGCGCCAGCGGTGAGCGGGTGCAGCTCGACGCCGTGACCCGGTCGGAGGTGGTGCGGGCAGGCTTCAGCGGCGCCGGCGTGTGCACCCGGCCCGAGGAGGGCCGTCCCGCCCGGGTGGTGGGCCTCGTCGTCAGCTGGCGCGGGGACCTGGGCGCGGCGCTGCCCGAGGACAACCGGCTCTCCTTCTCGTATCTGATCCCCGTCGACCGCATCGCCGAACTCTCCCCGTTGATCAAGGAGTTGAGCAGTCCGGGGGCCTGGGACCACGGCTTCGAGGAGCGGCTGACCCGGTGGTTCGACGACCCGGACGAGGACCCGGTGAAGATCACCGTGGTGCCCCCGGGCAGCGGCAAGGACCGCTCGCTGCGCCATCTGACGCACCGCGCCCACGTCGTCCACCGCGGCGGCGCCAGCCGGCCCGATCTCATCGACCACGCGCTGGACCAGGTCGCCTTCCCGGCCGGTGAGTACCTGGCGTACTGGGACTGGCTGCGCGGCGCCAAGTCCCGGCCCCGGCGGGCGGCCGACCGTGCGCCCGTGCGGCCGGTCACGGTCCTCGTCGACGGGCTCGACGAGGAGCCGCAGCCGGGACCTCTCATCGACGTCCTCGCCCGATTACGGGTGTTCGGCTTCCGGCTGCTGCTCGTCTTCCGCCACGAGGGCGGCCCCGGCTGGACCGCCTCCCGTGACCTGCTCCTGCGGCCCGCGCTCCTCCACCACGCGGACACGCTGCTCGACCGCCTGCGGCGCGCGGAGTTCAGCCGGGCGATACGGCGTGACGTCGTCGACAGCGCCTCCCTCGGCTCCGTGACCGAGACCGCCGACCGGCACCGCGCCACGCGCCGCCTGCTCGACGACGTACGGGACCCGCAGCAGCAGCTCACCCGGCTGCGCGCGCTGATCAGGACCCTGCGCGCCGACCTGAGCCGCTGCGGGGACCGGTGAGGCGGCGCACCGTCCGCACCGGGCGGGGAAGGAGGGCCGCGAGAGGATGACGGCCTGCCCGCACCGGCGTTTCACCGGGGCCCCCTGCGGCGGCACCGTACTGCCCACCGGCTACTGCGCCGTGTGCGGCCGCGCGCGGCACGACCCCGGACTGCCCGGCCTGCCCCGGGACCCCCGGGAACTCGGCCCCCGTGAGCTCCTCGACCTCCCCGAGCGCGAGCCGCGCCCCGCCGGGGAACGCCTCGTCCGTCCCGATGCACCGCCGCGCATCCGCATGAGCTGCTCGTCCGCCGACTGCGGCATCGCCTTCGCCCCGCCCTACACCGAGGGCCCGGTGCCGATCGAGGGGTTCTGCCCGGCGTGCGGCGAGCGCTACTCGTACCGGCCCGAACTCGCCGAGGGCGACCTGCTGCGCGACCAGTACCGCGTCATGGGACCCATCGCGCACGGCGGCCAGGGCTGGGTCTACCTCGCCGAGGACACCCATCTCGGTGACGTCGTCGCCGTCAAGGGACTGCTCAACCGGTACGAGCACGACGGCGCCCGCCTCGCCGACGTCGAACGCCGCAACCTCGTCGCCATCCGCCACCCCCGCATCGTCCAGATCCGCGACTTCGTCGCCCGCAGGGACGCCGGCGGGCAGGTCACCGGCGGTTACATCGTCATGGACGACGTCGGTGACGGCACCCTCGCGAAAATCACCGAGGAGGTCCGGCGCGGGGAGTCCGTGCTCGACATCGAACACGTCGCGGCGTACGGCTGCCAGATCCTCGAGGCCTTCGTCCATCTGCACGCCGACGGCGAACGGGTCTTCGTGTACGGGGACATGAAGCCCTCCAACGTGGTGCACCACCGGGACGGCATCAAGGTCATCGATCTCGGTGGCATGCGCGAGCAGGGCCAGAGCCTGCCGCCCGCCCATGTCACGCCCGACTACATGGCGCCCGAGACCGCGACGTCGGCCGTGCCCACCGTCGCCCACGACCTGCACACCGTCGGCGTCACCCTGCGCGAACTCGCCCGCTGGGCCGTCACCGAGGTGCCCGGCCTCGGCACCGCATCCTTCGACCGGGTCGTCGACCGTGCCGTACGGACCGACCCGGGCCGCCGCTTCGCCGACGCCCGCGAGATGGTCGGCCAACTGCGCGGCGCCCTGCGGGAGATCCGCGCGCTGCGCGGCAAGAGCGATCCGCCGGAACCCTCCGACCACTTCCGGCCGGCCACCCGGCTGCCCGGCGCCCGGCTCGGCACGGTGCCGGACATCGGGCACTGGCTGAACCGGCCCCGCCGCGACCGCTACCAGCCGCCCGTGGCACCGGTCCTCGACCTCGGCACGCCCACACCCGCCGAGATCGCCGCCTGCCTGCCGGTACCCAGGCCCTATCCGGGCGATCCGCAGGCCACACGGTTCGAGGTGAGCAGCGGTTACGACCCCGGCCGGCTCCTCGACCAGGAGGACGAGAAGCCGCCCTCGGTGGAGATCCGCCTGCACAACGTACGCGTCCTGCTGGGCCGGAACACCCGCGGCGACCTGCGGCGCGCCCAGGAGGAGCTCGACACCGCCGACTCCGTCCCCGGACCGTCTGCCGTGCGCCGGTGGCGGCTGGAGTGGCACCGCGCCCTGCTCGCGCTGCGCGGCGCCGACCTCGACGGCGATCCGCGGCGGATCGCCGAGGCCCGGTACCACTTCACCCGGGTCCACCTCGAACTGCCCGGCGAGTACGCCCCCAAACTGGCCCTCGCCCACTGCGCGGAACGGCTCGGCGACGACCCCGCCGGGCCCACGGCCAAGGAACTGTACGAGGCCGTGTTCGCCCGCAACCCCGCGCACGGCGGCGCCGCCCTCGGCCTGGCCAGGCTCGCGCTCCGCGCACGCGACCGCCGGACGGCCATCGACGTGCTCGGCCGGGTCCGGCCGGGCACCCTGGACCACACCGTCGCCCGGATCGCGGCCCTGCGCATCCGCGCGGCCCGGCTGCCCGGCGACGGCGATCCGCTGCCCCTGCCCGCCGAGGTCGACGCCGCGCTGGCCGAACTGCACGGCCTGGTGGGCCGGCGTCCGGGCGACGGGGAACCGGGCCTGTCCGAGGACGAGGCGCTGCGCCTGAGCACCGAACTCCACGAGTGGAAACTCGACGCGGTGCACGCTCTCAGCGACCGGCACGGCTCCCCGGGGAGCGGTGCCGGACGGCTCACCGCGCGCGCTCTGCGACGTCTGGGCGCGCCGGAGCGCGCGTTGCGCGAGCAGCTGGAGTCGCACTACCGGCGGCTGGCGGCACGTCACCAGGAACCGGCCGCCGCCCACGAGCACCTCGTGGACCTCATGCACGCGGTACGGCCGCAGACCGTGTTCTGACCGCACGACCCGGCAGGACGAAGCAGCGCCCGGCGACGAAGGTGAAGGAGCGGTGACGTACGAGATGAGCAGCCCCGACCGGCCGCCGCAGCCGGGCATCCGACTGCACGTCGAACCCGGCGCCGATCCGCGCCCGCACCGGAGCGCGAAGATCGAGGCCCACCTGCGGGTCGACGTGGCCGCCGACGGCGCCCCCACCGACCTGCCCGCGGTCCGGCTCGCGGTGATCATCGCGGTGGACGTCGCCGAGTCCCACCGGGCGGCCGTCCGGCACGCCCTGCCGGCGGTGCTGCGCGCGCTGCCCGACCGCATCTCCTTCACCGTGCTCGGCGGCGGCCCCGAGCCGGTCCGGTGCTATCCGCGGGGCGACGAGGAGTGGGCCGTCGCCGATCAGGGCGCACGGCGCCGGGCCGCCTTCGTCGTGGGCTCGCTCCCGCTGCACCGGGAGGGGCCGCGTCCCGCCGGGTACGCCGCCTGGGTGGCCGCGGCGCGCGCCCTGCTCGTCGGCCGGCCGGTGTCCGTGCGCCATCTGGTGCTGATCACCGACGGCAGCAGCGCCGCCGCCGACGACCGTCTGGAGGAGGAACTGGAGTCCTGTGCGGGGCAGTTCACCTGTGACGTGTTCGCCGTGGGCGCGGACTGGGCGCCCGACCCGCTGCTGACCCTCGCCGAACGGCTGCACGGCACGGCCGAGTTCGTGGACGACGGACTCGGCCGCGCGATCACCGACGCCATCCGGCGGCTGCGCCGGGTGCACACTCCCCGGCTGCCGGTCGAAGTGACCGTAAGGCCCTCCGTACGCCAGGTCTCGCTGAGCGAGAAGGCGCCCCGGCCGCACCGGCTCGGCGGGCTGCCCGAGCCCGGCCGGCCGCACCGCTGGAGCTTCCCCACCTACCAGTGGGAGCAGGGCCGGCGCGACTACCTGCTCACCCTGGTCGCCGACGCCGACGCCGACCCGCTGGAGACCGAGCTGCAGTTCGCCATGGTCTCCGTCGGCGACGTCCACGCGCCCGTCACCGCCCGCTGGCACCTCCCCGGGCAGTCCTCGCCGCCCGCCGCGGCGGGCGGCGACAGCGTGCGCACCCTCAACGCCACCGCCAGGATGCGCAGTGCGCTGCGCCAGGGACTCGTCGCCCTCCGGGAACACCGGCGCGAGAGCGCGGAGGCCCGTCTGGGGGAGGCCGCGCGGCTGGCGGTGCGGTTCGGCACGGACTGGGTGCTGGAGGAGATCCGCGCGGTCGCCCGCATCGAGGACGCGGCCGGCGGGCGGGTCCGGCTGCGCGCCGTCGACGCCGGCGCCCTCGGCCCGATGATCCTGCGCGCCGGGTCCCGTCCCGGCGGGCCCCCGGCCGACGCCGTGGGCGCCCGGCCGGGTCCGCGCTGCGGCGGCTGCGGCACCCCGGCGGGGAGCGAGGCCCGCTACTGCATCGTCTGCGGGGAGAGGCTGCTGTGACGGCCGGACGCGCCGCGTTCCGGCGCCGGTGCTCCCCCGCGGTGTTCTGGCGGGGACGCCTGGGCTCCTGGCGGACCCGCCGGCTGCTGGAGGCGCATCTGGTGGCGCTGCTCCTGCTCACGGCCGTGGCGTCGACCGCCCTGTTCCTCTCCAGCCGTCAGGTCCAGCACGGCGCCGAGGCGCTGGCGTCCCGCGAGGCGCCGGCCGTGCAGGGGCTGGCCGCCAGCCGGCTCGCGGCCCTGCGTGCCCAGGAGGAGGTCGACCACCTGGTGGAGAGGAACCTCATCGGCGTCGTGGGCTCGGGCGAGGCCTACCGGTCCCAGCTCTCGGCCGCCGACCAGGGCCTGTCCCGGATCGCCGACCGCACGGACCAGGACCTCGGCACGGTCAAAGGGCTGCTCGCCACCTACAGCGACTCCCTCGCCCTCGGCACCTCCCTCTACCGCGACCAGCCCCTCATGCGGGAGCTGAGGCTCCGGGAGGCCGAGTCGCTGCTCACCCGCGACACGGTGGGAGTCGCACCGCGTCTGAAGGTGCTGCAGCGTGCCCAGCTGGAGCACGCCGAGTCCACGGCCGCCCTGGGGTGGTGGCAGCGCGCCGGGTGGTGGGTCGCCGAACTCGCCCTGGGCGCGGTGGCGCTGACCCTGCTCTCGGCGCTGTTCGTGCTGCGCGACCGCTGCGGCCGGGACTGGAACCCGTACCTGCTCGCGGCGTTCGTCCTCACCGTGCTGCTCGCGGTGGTCCCGCTGATGACGGCGTACTCCACCCAGGACGGTCTTGCCGGGGTGCTCGGGGAGCTGCGGCGGATCACCGAGGCGTCCTGGCGGAGCGGCTCGCCGGCCGTGGGGCAGCAGAGGGTCACGGAGATGTCGGAGGGCGTCCGGCGGCGACTGGCCGACGGCGCGTGGACCGAATCGGTGTACCGGGGCGCCCTCGTCGGCAGTGTGCTGGCCGTCGTCCTGCCCGCGCTGGGGCTCGGTCTGCGGCTCGACCACGACTACTGGAGGCGACGGTGACCCGGCGGTTCAGGATGCTGGTGTTCGGTGTGGTCATACTGCTGATCGCGGCCGGCGGCATGGTGGTGGTCTGGGCGCAGCACGACGACGAGGAGCCGGTGACCATCCTCGGGACGTGGACCGCCGGGCAGGCGGAGCAGTTCGAGAAGGTGCTGCGGGGCTTCGGCATCCCCTTCCGTTACCAGGGCACCGCGGCCCAGCGGGAGGTGCTGCTCTCCAAGGTGCAGTCGGGCGAGCCCCCGGACATCGTGATCATGCCGGGCCTCGGTGAACTCGCCGAGTACGCCGAGGGCGGCCTCCTGGAGCCGCTGGACGATCTCTACGATCCGCGGGAGTACGGCGCCCCCTGGATGCCGTCCGGCTCGTCCTCCGGGCATGTGTACTGGGTCCCGGTCAAGGCGGACCTGAAGAGCATCGTCTGGTACCGCGAGGGCCGGGGGCCGGGCACCTCACCGGCCCCGCTGGAGAGGTGGTGCATCGGCATGGGCGACGACGGCGCCTCCGGCTGGCCCGGCACCGACTGGATCGAGGACCTCGTGCTGCAACGGGAGGGCCCGGACGTCTACGAGAAGTGGGCGCTGGGCACGGGCGGCGTGAAGTGGTGGCGGAGCGGTCCGGTGCGCAGCGCCTGGGAGGCCTGGGCCGGTCTGCTCCGGCAGGACGAGGCCGCGGCCGGGCGGGCGCTGCTCGCCGACCACCGCGGCGCCCCGGACGGCCACGGACTGCTGTTCGACGGCCCCGCCGGATGCGCCCTGGAGCACCAGGGTTCCTTCGCGCTCTCCTTCTACCGGACCGACGCGCGGCACGCGCGCCTGACGGACTCCGCCCCGCTCCTGCCCGGCGGCGGCCGGGTCCGGGCGCACGAGGTGACCGGCGACTTCGCGGCGCTGTTCGGCGACCGCCCCGAGGCCCGTGAGCTGATCGAACGGCTGGCCTCCCGGGAGGGCCAGCAGAAGTGGGCCGACCTGGCGGACGTCTTCTCGGCGAACCGCCGGGTGAAGCCGCGGGGCGGCGCGGTCGAGGGCGGGATCGCCCGTCGGCTCCGCGAGGGGCCCCGCTGCCTGGACGCCTCGGACGTCATGGCGCCCGCCGTGCGGGACGCCTTCTACGAGGCCGTACTGCTGACCATCGCCAGGGCCGCCTCCGGCCAGGACCCCGGCATCCCCGGTCTCCTCCAGGACGTGCAGCGGGTGCAGGACGCGCAGTCCGCGCCGGGCGCGGGCGGCAGGGCGGCGCCGAGGACGGTGTGCAGTGCGCGGTGAGCGCGTCCCCGGAAAGTCCCCCCGGGCGTACAACCGTTCGGGCCGCTGATCCGTCTTCCCAGTGACCGCTCTGGTCGTATTTCACGAGGAGACCGTCATTCCCGCCATACGCAAGACCTTCACCGCCACCGCCGTCGCCACCGTGGTCCTGGCCGGGTCCGCCGCCTGCGGCACCGTGGAGAACCTGTCCGCCGGGCAGAAGCTCGACCAGGCCTTCGAGAAGCTCGGCAAGGAGCGCTCGCTCTCCTTCGAGCTGGACCTGGACACCGACGCCGCGTCGCTGAAGGCGCTGGACGCCGGGTCGGCGCCCGAGGACGCGATGCCCGAAGAGGTCGCCGAACTGCTCAGCGACGCGCGGATCTCCCTGTCGGTGCAGTCCAAGAAGCCGTTCGAGGAGTCCGGTGAGAAGGACTTCGACGGCATGGCGCTGAAGTTCAGCGGCCCGGACGGCGGCCTGTTCGAGTACCGGATGGTCGGCGACTACACCTACCTCCGTGCCGACCTGGACGCGATCGGGCGGATGAGCGGCAGCCCCATGCCGTCGGCCGACGAACTGCCCGACAGCGCGGGGGCGTTCAAGAAGCTGGTCGCGGGTGAGTGGCTCAAGGTCGCGACGAAGGACCTGGAGGAGACCGGCGAGCAGATGTCGGGGGCGGAGGGCGCCGGGGCCGAGGAGCCCTCGGCGGAGCCCACGCTCGACGCCAAGACGCAGAAGAAGCTCACCAAGGCGCTGCGGCAGGTCATCGCCAAGGAGGTCGACTTCACGACCTCCGAGGGGTCGGACGGCACCGAGCACATCAAGGCCACGGCGCCCTTCCGCACGCTGATGACCGAACTGTCCGACGAACTGGCTCCGTTGGCGAAGGAACTGCCGCCGGGCGCCGAGCTGCCGACGGCCAAGGACTTCAAGGACGCGCCGAACGAGAAGGTCACGGCCGACTTCACGCTGAAGAACGGCGAGCTGACCGAGGTCTCCATCGACCTGGCCAAGCTGGCGGAGAAGGCGAAGGTCAAGAAGTTCGCGCTGGTGCTGCGCCTGGGCGAGGCCGAGAAGGCCACGGCCCCGGCGAACGCCGCCGAGGTGCGGATCGACGAGCTCATGGAGGGCTTCTTCGGCGGCTTCGCGGCGAGCGCGCTCGGCGAGGAGGAGTTCGCGCAGGACATCGAGGGCTGACCCCCCTTCGGGAAGGGTCCGCGCGGCGCGCCGTCCTCCCCGAAGGGAGAAGGCGACCGCCGCCGTCGTCGGCACGGGGATCTGCAGGGGGACGCTCCCGGCCCTCTGCAGCGTCCTGGGACCGTCCGTGACCACCGGGCCCCGCTCGGGCGCACGGTCTCACGGCCGTCATCACGGGAGGCGCCGCCCGGTGATCGTCTCCCAGTGGACCGTGCGGTCGCACCAGCGGTTCAGCAGGGTCCGGTCGTGGCCCACGGCCAGCAGGCCCGCGCCGGTCGAGGTGCGGTAGGCCTCGACGGCCCCGACCAGCGCGGCCGTGGTCGACGCGTCCAGCATCGCCGTCATCTCGTCGCAGATCAGCCAGCGGGGGCGCAGCACCAGCGCGCGGGCGAGGCAGGCGCGCTGGAGCTGGCCGTCGCTGACCTCGTGGGGGCGGCGGGTGAGCAGGTCGGGGGTCAGGCCGACGGTCTCGGCGAGTTCGGCCACGCGGCCGGGGACGGACGGGCGGCGGCCCGTGGCGCGCAGGGGTTCCGCGATCAGGTCGGTGAGGCGCAGGCGGGGGTCGGCGGAGAGGCGGGGCTGCTGGAAGACGACGCCGACGGCGGTGCGCAGCTCGCGCGGGGCGCGGTGGCGCCAGCGGTGTACGGGGGTGCCGTCGAGGATGACTTCCCCGGCGTCCGGGCGGTGGAGGAGGGCGGCGACCCTCGCCAGGGTGGACTTGCCGCAGCCGCTGGGGCCGAGCAGGCCGACGGACTCGCCGGGGGTGACGGTGAGGGTGGCGTCCCGTACGGCGGGGGCGCGACGGTCGTATCCGGCGGTGATGGAGCGCAGTTCAAGCACGGATGTCCTCGGGGGTGGGTGCCGGGGCCGGGTGGTGGCAGGCGACCGACCCGGTGAAGGACGGGAGGGCCGTGCAGGTGTCCGTGGCGCGGTCGCAACGGGGCGCGAAGGCGCAGCCGTCGGGGAGGGCGCCGAGTTCGGGGGGCAGTCCGGGTATAGGGGTGAAGGACCGGTCCGGGAGAGCCTGCAACAGGCCCCGGCTGTAGGGGTGGCGGGGCCCCGGTGTGCCGAAGAAGGCGCTCGCTCCGGTCAGTTCGACGATGCGGCCCGCGTACATGACCGCCACCCGGTCGGCGACGCGCTGCGCCGCCGCGAGGTCGTGGGTGATCATCAGGAGCGCCCGGTCGCCGTCGGCGTCGACATGGCGGCGCAGTTCGTCGACGGTGCGGTCCACCAGGTCGCGGTCCAGGCCGGTGGTGGGTTCGTCGGCCAGCAGGAGGGGTGCCCCGCCCACCAGGGCGAGGGCGGTGGCGGCGCGCTGGGCCAGCCCGCCGGAGAGTTCGTGGGGGTGGCGGTCGAGGTGGCCCGGCGGGAACCCGGCGCGTTCGGCGGCCTGTTCGGCCGCCGTGCGCAGGGCCGTGCGGCCCCGGACGCCGGTGAGCCGGTCGACCGTCTCCTCCAGTTGGGAGCGGATGGTGCGTACGGGGGTGAGGTGGGCGGCCGGGCTCTGCGGGATGAGGCCGATGCGGCGGCCCCGCACGGTGCGGGCGAGGGTGCGTTCGTCGGCGGTCAGCAGGTCCAGGTCGCCGAGGTGGGCGTGGCCCGCGGTCTGGGCGTTGGCGGGGAGCAGGCCGAGGAGGGCTGAGGCGAGGACGGACTTGCCGCAGCCGCTCTCGCCGATCAGGGCGAGGCATTCGCCGGGCGCCACGTCGAAGCGGGCGTCGGTGACGGCGGCGATCCGGCGCCCGCCCGGCAGCAGGAAGCGTACGGACAGGCCGCGCACCGACAGCACGGGAGGTCGCCCGGTCGTCGCGGCGCCGGTGGACGGCGGCGGGGGACTCCCGGCCGTCGCCGCATGCGGGATCGCCGCGTCCTCCACCGACGGTGCGGCAGGTCGCTCGGTCACAGCGTCAGCTCCGATCGGCGGCGGGGGTTGATCCGCTCCCGCCAGACACCGGCGAGGCCGGCGACGGCGAGGGTGGGGACGATCAGGAAGAGGCCGGGGAAGAGGGTCGGCCACCACTGTCCGGCGAGCAGGGAGCCGCGGGCGCCCTGGATGAGGGTGCCGAGGCTGGCGGTGTGGTTGGGCAGGCCGAGGCCGAGGAAGGACAGGGCGGACTCGTGCCACATGGCGTGCGGCACCATCAGGACGGCGGCGAGGCCGGCCTGGGGCAGTACGCCGGGCAGCAGGTGCCGTACGAGGACCCGCCACCGGGAGGCGCCGCCGGAGACGGCCGCGTCGATGTAGGGGCGGGAGCGCAGCGAGAGGACCTCGGCGCGGACGATGCGGGCGGTGGACAGCCAGTGGGTGAGGCCCACGGAGATCACCACCGGCCAGACGCCCGGCCGGAACATGGCGACGACGAAGACGCCGAGCAGCAGGTGCGGTACGGAGGAGAAGGTGTCGACCAGGCGCATGACCGCGCGGTCGGTCCAGCCGCCGAGCGCGCCGGCGGTGGCGCCGACGGCGGTGCCGATCACGGTGGCGGTGAGGGCGGCCACCACGCCCACGAGCAGGGAGACCCGCAGCCCGTACACGCAGCGCAGCAGCAGGTCGCGGCCCACGTCGTCGGTGCCGAAGGGGTGGGACCAGGACGGCGGCAGGAGTTCGGCGGCGAGGTCGACGGCCTGCTGGTCGAGCCGGACCAGCGGCGGCACGAGGAGCACCGCGAGGACCGTCACGGCGAGCAGGGCCGCGCTGACGCGCAGGCGGAGGGTGTGGGTGGAGCGGCGGGCGGTGCCGTGCGCGCGCCACACCGTCTTCGTCACGGCGGTGGTGTCAGCAGCCATGTGGGTCACATCCGTGGGTGTCACGTCCATGGGGGTCACATCCATGGGGGTCACATCTCATTCAGCTTCACCCTCGGGTCGGTCAGTCCGTAGAGCAGGTCGGCGAGGAGGTTTCCGGCGAGGACGGCGGCGGTGGCGAGGGTGGTCAGCGCGGCCAGCAGCGGGAAGTCGACGGAGGTGGCCGCCTCCACGGTGGCCGCGGCGATGCCCGGCCAGCTGAACACGGTCTCCACCAGCAGGGCGCCGGTGATGAGTTCGGGGACGCGGGAGCCGATCAGGGTGAGCACGGGCAGCAGTCCGGAGCGCAGGGCGTGGCCGAGCAGGACGGTGCGTTCGCTCAGGCCGCGGGCCCTGGCGCCGCGCACCGGGTCCTCCGCGAGGGCGTCGCCGACGCCCTGACGGACGTAGAGCGTGAACCAGGGCAGCTGGGAGACGGCGAGGACGCCGGCGGGCAGGATCAGGTGGCTCGTGACCTGGCCGAGGGTGACCCGGTCGCTGCCGGTGTCGGTGAGGCCGCCGGCCGGGAGGACGTCCAGCTCGAGGGCGAACAGCCAGACGGCGAGCAGGGCGGTCCAGAAGACCGGGGCGGCCTCCAGGACGTACGCGAGGGAGGTGACCGCGCGGTCCAGGAGGGAGCCGGGGCGGCGGGCGGCCAGGACGCCGAGCACAGTGCCGAGCAGGACGGCGGCGGCGAACGCGACGGCGCACAGCAGGGCCGACCAGACCAGGCGTTCGCCGATCACCTCGGCCACCGGCTGGCGCATCACGGTGGAGTGGCCGAGGTCGCCGCCGGACGCGGAGGTCAGCCAGTCCCACCAGCGGGCGGTGAACGGCCGGTCCACGCCGAGGTTCTCGCGCAGCCGGTCCAGGGTCTCCTGGTCGGCGCCGAGCGCGGCGGTGCCGGCGTACGCCTTGACGGGGTCGAAGGGGGAGGCGGCGGCGACGGCGAACACGCCGAAGGTGACGACCAGGAGCACGGGCACGGCGAACAGGGCCCGCCGTGCCGTGAGCCGGGCCATCTCTCCCCAGGGGAGTGCGGTCATGCGGCGGGCTGCCAGTCCTCGAGGTTCCACCAGGGGCCGCTGGCGAAGCCGTGTTCGTGGGGTTCGGTCTGGGTGGTGAGGTCCTTCCAGCGGTCGGCGAGGACGTACATGTGGTCGATGTGGGTGAGGAAGGTGTAGCCGGGGTTCTTCACCAGTTCGCGCTGGAGGGTGTCGTAGGCGGCCCTGCGGTCCCCGGGGTCCTGGCTGCGGCGGCCGGTGTCGAGGGCCTCGTCCACGGCCGGGTCGTCGTACCGGGCCATGTTGTTGAAGCCGTCGCCGGCGAGGGAGGAGTGCAGCAGGGTGTAGAGGCCGAAGTCGGGGTCGCCGGTGCTGCCGAAGCCGGCGAGGACGGCGTCGTGCCTCATCCGGGGTTCGATGACCTCCCAGGTGGCGCTCTCCACCTCGACGTCGATGCCGGCCTTCCTGGCGTCGGAGGCGTAGGCGAGGGCGTGGTCCTGGCGGACCTTGTCGCCGGAGGGGTAGTGGAGGGTGAAGCGGGCGGGGCGGCCGTCCTTGGCGCGGATGCCGTCCTCGCCGGGCCTCCAGCCCGCCTCGTCGAGGATGTTCCTGGCCTCGTCGAGGTCCTGGGAGCGCTCGATGTCCTCGGCGAACCAGGGGTCGTCGAGGGGCAGCGGCCCGTAGGCGGGGCGGCCGGCGCCGTCGAGGATCTTGTCGACCATGGCCTCGCGGTCCACGGCGAGGTCGAGGGCGCGGCGGATCGCGGTGTCGCCGGTGACCGGGTTGCCGGTGGGGAGGGTGACGGCGCGGAAGTCGTACGACGTCGCCCGGTAGGTCTTCCTGCCGTCGTCGTCCTCGAAGGTGGCGGCGAGGTTGGGCGGGAGGGTGGCGCCGTCGAGGTCGCCGGAGCGCAGCCGGGTGGCGCGGACGTCGTCGTCGGTGATGATCGCCATGGTGAGCTTTTTCACCTTCGGGGCGCCGCCCCAGTAGTCCGGATTGGCCTTGAAGGTGAGCTTCTCCCCCTTGCTCCAGCCGGTGAGGACGTACGGCCCGGTGCCGACCGGCTCGGTGTTGAAGGACCCGGTGTTGGGGTCCTGTCCGCCCGCGATGTGCTCGGGGACGACGGGCAGCACCGTGCGGGCGGCGAAGGCCGCGTAGGGACGGTCGAGGGTGAAGACGACCTTGTCGTCGCCGTCGGCCCGGACCTCCTCGATGGCGTCCAGTTCGCTCCTGGCGGTGTTGTTGGTCCTGTCGTCCAGGACCGTGCGGTACGTGAAGACCACGTCGTCGGCGGTCAGCGGCTCGCCGTCGCTGAACCTCACGCCGTCGCGCAGGGTGTACGTGTAGGTGCGGCCGCCGTCCGTGATCTCGGGGAGCGCCTTCGCCAGGGCCGGCTTCAGCTTCATGTCGGCGTCCCGGGCGAGGAGCCCGTCGAAGATCTTCGAGTTGCCGTCCTTGCCGTAGCCGAGCAGGGGGCTGAGGGTGTCCGGTTCGGACGGGACCCCGATCACGACGGAGTCGGCGGACGCCCCGCCGTCCGCGCCGCCGTCGCCCGGTGCCGAGCAGGCGCTGACCGCACCGGCCATCGCGACCGCGGCGGCGGCACCCCGTATACGTCGGGTCGTCATCGAACCTCACATCCCTGTTGCCTGAAAATCGTTGTTGCATATTAATTGCAGCAAGGTACTGCCCAGGACGGCGGCCTCCCACTCCCCCGCCCCGGAGGGCGCCACCGCTCGTGTCAAGTGCGCAGATGTGCGCCGGGGTGCGAGCCGCCGGGCGCCGCCCGCGCGCCCCCGGCGGCCGCTTGTCACCGGACCGGAACGGGCACTACTGTCGCCACGCCTTGGTGACGGGAAATCGGTGCGATACCGGTGCGGCCCTCGCCACTGTGATCGGGAAGTCCGGCTCCAGTCCTCGCGGACGGCCACTGGGTCCTAGGGCCCTGGCGCCACATTCCCGTCTGCCGCGCGACGCCTGGCACGCACGCTCGCCACGTTGCCGAATCGCCCACGTGGCTCCGCCACGAGGGCGCTCCGGCGCCTTGCGATCGCACGCGCCAGACGCCGCGCGACCCGCCCTTCGGGCGGACGACGGGAATGTGACGCCAGGGCCCAGGGACCCGGGAAGGCGGAGCACGGGCGGTGGTACCCGTCAGCCAGGAGACCGGCCAAGGCGCGTCAACCATCCACGAGGTGCTGGAGAGGGTCTGCTGAGCCATGCACATTGCCGAGGGTTTTCTGCCTCCGGCGCACGCGGTCGCCTGGGGCGTCGCGTCGGCGCCGTTCGTCGTCCACGGAGCCCGGTCGCTCGTCCGTGACGTCAGGGAACATCCCGAGAGCACGCTGCTGCTGGGCGCGTCGGGAGCGTTCACGTTCGTCCTGTCCGCGCTGAAACTGCCGTCGGTCACGGGAAGTTGCTCCCATCCCACCGGCACGGGGCTCGGCGCGATCCTGTTCCGGCCGCCGGCCGTGGCGGTGCTGGGCACCATCACCCTGCTGTTCCAGGCGCTGCTGCTCGCCCACGGCGGGCTGACCACGCTCGGCGCCAACGTCTTCTCGATGGCGGTCGTCGGTCCCTGGGCCGGGTACGGCCTCTACCGGCTGCTGCGCCGCTTCGACGTGCCGCTGATGGTGGCGGTGTTCTTCGGCGCGTTCGTCGCCGACCTGTCGACGTACTGCGTGACGAGCGTGCAGCTGGCGCTCGCCTTCCCCGACCCGGGGAGCGGATTCCTCGGAGCCCTGGGCAAGTTCGGCTCCATCTTCGCCGTGACGCAGCTCCCGCTCGCGGTGAGCGAGGGGCTGCTGACCGTGCTGGTGACGCGCATGCTGGTGCAGTCGAGCAAGGGCGAGCTGACGCGGCTCGGGGTGCTGGTCGCCCCGGCGGCCGGACGGAAGCCGGCGGACTCCACCGGGGCGGTGGCCCGATGAGCCGCAACGCGAGGATCAACACGCTGCTGCTGGTGCTGGTGGCCGCGCTCGCCGTGCTCCCGCTGGTGTTCGGGCTCGGCGACCACAAGGAGGAACCGTTCACGGGCGCGGACGCCGAGGCCGAGACGGCGATCACCGAGATCGACCCGGAGTACGAGCCCTGGTTCTCACCGCTGTACGAACCGCCGTCCGGCGAGATCGAGTCGGCGCTCTTCGCCCTCCAGGCGGCGCTCGGCGCGGGCGTCCTCGCGTACTACTTCGGGCTGCGGCGCGGGCGGCGGCAGGGCGAGGCGCGGGCGCTGGAGCGGACCGGGCCGCAGGCCGGCCCGGCCCCGGACGCCGGCGGCGGTCCGTCCGCCGCGCGCGACGGCGGGGATGCCACGGCCGGGGGGCGGGCCGGCGACGGGGGCGGCGAAGCCGGTGAGGGCCGCGGGGCCGCGGCACGGCGGCGGGGCTGACGCCACGTGCTGCCGATCGACGCGGCGGCGCACAGCAGTCGCTGGCGCCGCCGTCATCCCGTGGACAAGGCCGTACTGGGGCTGGGGCTCACCGTGCTGGCGATCTCGCTGCCGCCGTGGCCGGGCGCGGCCCTGGTGCTGGTGACGGCGCTCGCGGCGCTGCTCGGCCCGGCGGGGGTGCCGGGCCGGCGGCTGTGGCGGGCGTACCGGGTGCCGCTGGGCTTCTGCGTCACCGGGGCGCTGCCGCTGCTGGTGCGGGTGGGCGGACCGGCCGGGTTCGTGTCCTGGGCCGGGGACGGGCCGCTGCGCGCCGGGGAGTTGCTGCTGCGTACGTCGGCGGCCTCGCTGGGCGTGCTGCTGTTCGCCTTCACCACCCCGATGTCCGACCTGCTGCCGCGCCTGGTGCGGGCCGGGGTGCCGGCTCCGCTCGTGGACGTGGCGCTGGTGACGTACCGGATGAGCTTCCTGCTGCTGGACTCGGTGCGCCGCGTCCGGGAGGCCCAGGCGGCCCGGCTCGGGCACACCACCCGCGCGGCGACCTGGCGGTCCCTCGGCGCTCTGGGCGCGACCGCGTTCGTGCGGTCCTTCGACCGGGCGGCGCGGCTGCAGACCGGGCTCGCCGGACGCGGCTACGACGGCACCCTGCGCGTGCTGGTGCCCGAGGCCCGCGTCTCCGTCCGGTTCACGGCGCTGAGCGTGGCGCTCCTGGCGGCGCTGGCCGCCCTCACCCTCGTACTGGAAAGGCCGTTGTCGTGAGCGAGACCGTCCTGGTGGCCCTGCGGGGCGCGTCCTTCGCCTACGAGGACGGTCCGGCCGTGCTCAGCGGTCTGGACTTCGAGGTGCGCGAGGGGCGCTCGTTGGCCCTGCTGGGGCGCAACGGCAGTGGCAAGACGACGCTGATGCGGTTGCTGAGCGGTGGACTGCGCCCGATCGGGGGCGAGTTGACCGTCGAGGGCCGGGCGGTGCGCTACGACCGCAAAGGGCTGACGGCGCTGCGCACCACCGTGCAACTGGTGGTGCAGGACCCCGACGACCAGTTGTTCGCGGCGTCGGTCGGCCAGGACGTGTCGTTCGGGCCGCTCAACCTCGGGCTGCCCGACGCCGAGGTGCGGGCCCGGGTGGCCCGGGCGCTGGCCGCGCTGGACATCACCGCACTCGCCGACCGTCCCACGCACCTGCTGTCCTACGGGCAGCGCAAGCGGACGGCGATCGCGGGCGCGGTCGCCATGCGGCCCCGCGTCCTCGTCCTCGACGAACCGACGGCGGGCCTCGACCCGGACGGGCAGGAGCGGCTGCTCGCCACCCTCGACGGTCTGCGCGAGGACGGCACCACGGTCGTCATGGCCACCCACGACGTGGACCTCGCCCTGCGCTGGGCCGACGACGCGGCCCTGCTCACCCCGTCGGGCGCGCACACCGGCCCGGCGGCCGACGTGCTGGCCCGTACGGACCTCCTCGCGGCGGCGGGGCTGCGGTTGCCGTGGGGCGTGGCGGTCGGGCGGCTGCTCCGGGCGCAGGGGCTGGTGAGCGGCGCGGCCGCCGGTCCCCGCTCCCCGGAGGAACTGGCGGCCCTGGTGGCCACGTCCACCGCCGGTGGTGACGCGCACGTCCCGTGAGGGCGCTCGGTCGGCCCTCCGCCGGCGCGATCACCGGGGTGCGGACGGCCGGTCGGTGCCCTCCGGGGGCCGCCGGGCCGCGTGCCGGGAGTCCGGGCCGGCGGCCGGACGGCGCGCGCCGGCGGCGCGGACGATGGCCGACTCGACGGCGGCGATGCGGTCGCCGAGGAGGGCGAGGGCGGCCACCGCGCGGGTCAGGGCGTCCTCGTCGGGGCCGGCCGGGGTCCGGGTGCGGACGTGGGCGGCCTTCAGCTCGGCCCAGCGGGCCGACCGGTCGGGGGTGAGGGTGCCGCGCAGCTCGGCGAGCTTGAGCAGGTTCGCCTCGGCGCCGGTGGTGAGGGTCTGGGCCTCGGCCGTGTAGTGGTCGTCGACGACGGCGGTCAGTTCGGCGTCGTTCATGACGGGCTGGATCCGCTGGGCGATCTTGTTCATGTTGCGGTAGGAGCCCTGGAGCCGGAACGGGGGCTCGGTGCGGGCGTCGTCGGACTGGGCGGCGGAGGCGATGTAGGCCGCGTTGACGGTGAGGACGGTCCGGCGGGCGGTGAGGAGGTGGCGCAACACCGCCAGGACGCGGTCCAGTTCGGTGGGGGCGTAGGGGTGGGTGAGGCGGTCGGCGCGGGCCGTGGGGTCGTTCTCGGCGAGGCGGATCAGCAGGTCGAGGTCGGCGCGGTCGCGGGAGGCGAGCGGGGCGAGCACCGGGTGGGCGGTGAGGGCGTTCTCCACGAAGCTGAGCGCGAAGACGTCCTCCTTGCCGGTGAGGACGTCGCCGAGGTTCCACACGTCGGCGCGGTTGGCCAGCATGTCCGGGACCCGGAAGGCCTCGCCGGACTCGGTGTAGGGGTTGCCGGCCATGCAGACGGCGAACCGCTTGCCGCGCAGGTCGTAGGTGCGCGGTTCGCCGTCCCACACGCCTTCCATCCGGCGCGTGGCGTCGCACAGCGGGATGAACTTCTGGAGCAGTTCGGGCGAGGTGTGCTGGATGTCGTCGAGGTGGAGGAGGGTGTTGTTGCCGGCGGCGAGCGCGAAATTGATCTTCTCGACCTCACGGCGGGCGGTGGCGTTCGGCGCCTCGGCCGGGTCGAGCGAGGTGACCGCGTGCCCGAGTGCGGGGCCGCTGATCTTCACCAGCACCAGGCCGAGGCGGTCGGCGACGTACTCCACGAGGGTCGTCTTGCCGTATCCGGGCGGGGAGACGAGCAGCAGCAGGCCGCCGGTGCCGGTGCGGCCGGACTCGCCCGTGGTGCCGAGCTGTTTGGCGAGGCTGTCGCCGACCAGCGGCAGGTAGACCTCGTCGACCAGCCGGTTGCGGACGAACGACGCCATCACGCGCGGCCGGTGGTCGTCCAGGCGCAGCCGGGTGCGCTCGGCGGTCACCAGCGCGGTGCGGCGGCGCTGGAAGGCACGGAAGGCGGGTGCGTCCCGCTCCCTGAACGCCTCGGTGCGGGCGAGGAACTCGTCCAGGCGGAGGGTGAGACGGCGGTCGGTGATCCGGGGGTGGGTGCCGAGCAGGTCCCCCGCCGTGGCGGTCAGGGGCGCGTCGGACGTGTGGCGGGGGACGTCCGGGCAGAGTTCGGCGGCGACGGCCTCGGCGAGGTCACCGGCGGTCACCTGCTCGCCGGTGGCCGCGGCGTACGCGGTCAGCCAGGCCTCGACCAGCTGGCGGCGGGCGGGGAGGCCGGCGAGGGCGGGGAGGTCGTCGTCGTAGGCCCCGGTGGCGACCGTGCGGCGGAAGCCGTCGAGCAGGGCGCGGACCCGGGCGCCGAGGACGAAGCCCTCGGGACCCGTGGTCAGTTCGTCGAAGAGGTACGCGGCGCAGGCCTCCGGACGGACGGGGGCGCCGTCGTCCCAGGCGCGGACGGCGCGGGCGAGTTCCGTCCGCAGCGCGTCGAGGGCGGGAGGGGGTCCGAAGGCGTCGCGGACGCGGGCCAGGGAGCGGGCGCGGCGGGTGAGGTCGGCGCGCTCCCCGGCGGTGGTGCCGTGGGTCCAGTACAGCAGGGCGTGGGCGCGGGCGGCGGGCTCGTGGCGCAGCGGGCCCGCGCCGGCGTACAGGGGCAGCAGGGCGGTGAGGATCGCGGTGGCGTCGTGGTCGTGGACGCCCCGCTCGTACCCCTCGTCGTAGGCCTCCTCGGCGGCCCGGCGGACCAGGGTGGCGAGGTCGTACGTACCGGCCAGGGCCTCGGCGCCGGTCTCGTGCAGCAGCCGGGCGGCGAGGTGTTCGGCGCGGTAGACCTCGGGCGACTCGGAGGGCAGGTGCCGGTTCCACAGGGGGCGGTCGGCGAGGAGGGCGGGGTCGGTGACGGGGACGCGGTAGTCGGTTCCGGTGAGGGCGAGCGCGAGGCCGTCGCCGTGCGGGACGACGGTGAGGTCGAGGGGCTGGGTGGCGACGGCGAACCGGTGGCCGCCCAGACGGACGGCGCGTCCGCCGTCCGCGTAAAGGTCGGCACGGTCGCGCAGGGCGCGGGCGGCCTCCTGCCGGGCGGAGCGCAGTCGGCCGTCGAGTTCCTCCGCCCTGACCCGGTCACCGAGGTCGCGCAGGGCGTCGGCGGTGCGGCGGACCTTGGTGACGAGCGGGTCGGAGGCGAAGTAGGTGCTCACCGCGTCGGCGTCGGCGAGCGTGGCGGAGCGCCGGGCGACCGTCTCCAGTACGCGGTCGGCGGCGGAGGCGAGCTGTTCGGCGCGGCGGGCGCGGGCGTCGGAGAGGCCCTGCTTGCGGGCGGAGAAGGTCTCGTAGATCTCGGTGCGCCGGTCGGCGAGTTCGCCGAGGACGTCGTCGAACTCGGCGAAACGGGACTCCAGGGCCTCCAACTGGGTCAGCGTCCGGGTCAGTTGCTCGTCGCAGGTCTCCGGGGTGTCCGCCGCCGCGAGGGCGCCGGTGACCGTCTGGCCGAGCAGGGCGAGTTCGGCGGCGAAGCCGGCGCGCGCCTCTCCCTCGAAAAGGGTCCGGCGGCGGGTGTCGAGGGTGGCGCGGGCGCGGTTGACGCCGCCCATCGCCCCGGCGATCCGCTCCAGGACGGCCGTGCGGACGGTGGCGTCGGCGATGTCGAGCCCGGCGACCACCTCGGTCACCGTGCGCAGTCCCCCGGCCAGTTCGTCCAGGCGGGCGGCGACCGGGGCGGCTTCGGCGGTGGTGGTGACCGACCCGGCGTCGGCGACCAGTCGTTCGACGTCCGCGTGGTGGGCGGCGAAGGCGTCCTCGCGGGAGAGGAAGGCGATCGCGCGCTGCCCGAAGGAGGCGAGGTCGGCCCCGGCACCCTCGGCGAGGGCGTCGATGCGGGCGTGGTCCGCGTACCGCATGTCCTTCAGGGTCAGCAGATGGCCCTGGGCGTGGCGGAGTTCGGTCAGTCCGGTGACCCAGGCGGCGGCCTCGCGGGGCTGCTCGCCGCGCAGCCGGCGCACCACGGAGGCGATCCGGTCCGCCGCCTCGTCGAGCGCGCGGGCGGCCCGTGCGGTGAGGTCGCGCACGGTCTCGAACTCGGCCAGCACCTGTTCGGCGGTGGCGCGCATCTGCTCCAGCGGAGCGCGCAGGTCGCCGAGTTCGCCGTCGCCCAGCCAGTGGTGGGTGTCCAGGGCGCGCACGCAGGCGGCCGTCAGGGCCGTGTACACCTCGGTGGTGGGGGTGGTCCCGGCGACGGAGCGGGCCAGGGACAGGCAGTCGGAGATGCCGCGTACGAGGTCGGCGTTGCCGACCCGGGCGAGCGGGCCCTCGCCGACGGGCTGCGCGGCGGCGTGGGTGTCGGAGACGTAGGGCGAGTGCCACAGCTGCACGGGGTGGACCCGGGCGGGTTCGTCGCCGTCGGGGCGCAGCAGCGCGAGGAGCCCGTCGTCGAACAGCGCCCAGCCGTGGCAGGCCATCGGGGTGGCGACCGCCTCGCGGATCAGGTTGTACGACAGCAGCAGCGCGCGTCCGCGTCCGGGCGCGTGGAAGACGTACAGCACGTCCTCACCGTGCGGCGAGCGCACCTCCTGTGCGAACTCCATCCCGCTGGTGTCGAGTTCGTACGTCTTGTGGGGGCCGGCGGCGAGGCAGTAGCCGCCGGGGAAGACGATGCCCTGGTCGTCGGGGAGCCGGCGGCAGCCCTGTCCGATGCCGTCGAGGCGGACCACGGACCGGGTGAGGGTGTTGAAGACCAGGTGGCGGTGGGCGGTCTCCTTGTACGGGAGGATCCGCAGCAGGATCAGGGGGCCGACGCGGGCGTGGGCGATCTCGGCGTCGGCGAGGGACTGCAGGGGCTCGTCGACCGGTTCGGTGTGGATGCCGTCGGCGGTGTCGGTGTCGTCGTCGGTCTTGACGGTGAGGGTGCCGCCGAGGGTGTCGACGAAGACCTCGCCCCGCACGGAGACGTGCGGGTGGCGGCCGAGGACGTGGTCCTCCCGGGTGGTGGGCGTCCAGTCGATGTCGGCGGGCGGGGTGCGGGCGTGGTCGCGGTCGCCGCGCGCGTCCAGGAAGACCGCCGACCGGCCGTCCTCCGGGATCGTCCAGCGCAGGACGCGGATGTCGCCGGGCTTCTCGCCGGTCTGGAAGACGGCGAGCAGCTTGCCGCCGGTGCGGCGCAGCCGCAGCAGGCGTGCCTGGCGGTAGTAGCGGTGCAGGGCGGCGAACTCGCGGCGGAAGCCGGGGTCGTCGAGGAGTCCGGGCACGGCGTCGTCGGGGAGGCGGCCCAGATCGCGGTCGTGCGGGGCGAGGACGTCGCCGACCGTGGTGTCGGCCTCCGGACGGGGCCGGGTGTCGTAGCCGAAGAGCAGGACGTCGCCGACGGCGACGATGTCGCGGGGCACGGCGGTGCGGCCGGTGCGCAGCCGCTCGGTGCCGGTGAGGCGCAGTTCGGGGGCGCCGAACTCCTCGGCCCGGCGGTGGTTCAGCGCCTCCGCGCGGCGGGCGAGTTCGGCGGCCCGGTCGGCGAGGCGGTCGCGCAGCACCTGGTAGGCGCCGCCGTCGACCGCCGCGTCGGTCCCGCCCGGCGCGGGCGTACGGGACGGCTCGTGGGGCCCGCCGGCACCGGTCCGCTCACGAGCGGTGTCCGGGCCGGACGCCCCGCGGGATCCGGCCTGTCCGGGCGCCCCACGGGATCCGCCCGGCCCGGAGTCCCCGCCGCGCCCGCCCGGGCCGGATGCCGTCCGGGACCGGCCCCCGTCGGGCGCGCCCTGCGTCCGGTCCGCGCCGGAGGTCACCCGGGAACGGTCCGCGCCGGGCGCCCCCTCAAAGCCGCTCGCTCCGGGCGTGCCGTGGAGGGCGCCGGTCGCGGCAGCGGCGGGCGAGGCGCCGGTACCGGGACGGCCGGGAGCGGCGCCGGTTCCGGGTGTGCCCGGGCCCGGCGTTCCGCGCGGGGCCGGGTTCGTGGGCTCGTGGGTGCCGGTGGTCATGGCTGGCTGCCTCTCGGAAGGTGCGGCCGGGAGCCGCCGTCCCCTGTGCGGCGGCTCCCGGCCGGAGGGTGGTCAGGCCCTGGCGCGGCCGTTCGGCGCGGCCAGCGGTGTGTCCGAGAGGCCCAGCTCACCGGCTTTCTCGATCAGTTCCCTGAACCGTCCGGTGTTCTCACCGCCCTGCTGCATCAGTCGCATCAGCAGCGCGGAGACCGTGAGGTTCTGCACGTCGGCGGTGGAGACGGAGCCCAGGACGCGGCTCAGGTCGTCGGTGAAGCTCGCCGAGCCGTCCAGCCAGGGACCGGCGAGGGCCTGCGCGGTCTCGGAGTGCCGGACGAAGCCGTCCACGCCCTTGCCGAGCGCGATCGAGGAGACCAGCCGGTCGAAGAAGACCGACTCCCCGCCGACGATGTTGATGTCCGCGTTCTCCAGTCCGGTGGCGAGGACGGTGGCCTGTGCCTCGGCGACCTGCCGCTGCACGTCCAGTCCGGCGAGCCGGATGTCCTTCTCGGCCTCCAGCCGCAGCCGGTACTCCTCGTGGCCGCGGGACGCCTCGTCGAGGGCGGCCATCGCCGCCGCCTTCTCGGTGAGGCCGGCCGCCTCCGCCCGGAGCCTGCCGCTGATGGCCTCCGCGTCGGCGAGGGCCTTGGCCCGCGCCCCCTCGGCCTCCGCGCGCAGCCGGGCCTGGGTGGCCTCGGCCTCGGCGCGGCCCGCCTTCTCGATGACCTCGGCCTCCTTGTCGCGGACCTGGACGACGGCCAGTCCTTCGGCCGCGGACTCCGCCTGGACGCCCTCGGCCAGCCGCAGCTTGGCCCGTGCGTCGAGGTCGGCGGTCTTCAACCGGGCCTCGGCGAGCGTGAGTTCCTCGGCGGCGCGGTGCGTGGCGGCCTGCTCGGCGGCCTCGGCGGCCTTGATGTCCTTGACCAGCCGCTCCTGCGCCTCGGCCTCCGCGGCGATGATCACGGCCTGCCGCTGCCGCTCCGCCTCCTCGACCGCGCGCAGCCTCTTGATCGACTCCTCCTGCTCGGCGACCGTGCGGTCCACCGCCACCCGCTCGCGGATGACCTCGGCGATCTCCCGCTTCTCCGCCTCGACCTCCTTGTCGGCGGCGATCCTGGTCAGCTGGGTCTCCCGCTCACGGGCGATGACCTCGAGGAGGCGGTCCTTCTCGATGCGCTCGCTCTCCACGGCGATGACCCGCTCGCGGTTCTTGGCGGCGACGGCGACCTCGCGGGCCTGGTTCTCGCGCTGCACGCCGAGCTGTTCCTCGGTGCGCAGGAAGGCGCTCTGCGCGCGCAGCCGCTCCTCCTCCACCACCCGTGCCGTCTCGGCCTCCTCGCGGGCCCGTACGGTCTCGATCTCCCGGCGCTGCTTGATCTCGGCGTCGGCCTGCCGCCGCTCCAGCTCCAGGATCGCCTCGCGCGCGTCGACGTCCTGCCGGGTGATCTCCTTCTGCTCGTTGCGCTGGGCCTCGTTGGTGCGGACGTGCTCCACCGCCGTCAACTCGGTGATCTTGCGGATGCCCTGCGCGTCGAGGACGTTGCCCGGGTCGAGCTGGGTCAGCGGCGTCTGCTCCAGGTAGTCGATCGCCGCGTCCTCGAGGTGGTAGCCGTTCAGGTCGACGCCGATGACCTCGATGATCCGGTACCGCAGCTCCTCGCGCTTGGTGTAGAGGTCGGTGAAGTCCAGTTGCTTGCCGACGGTCTTCAGCGCCTCGGAGAACTTGGCGTGGAACAGCTCCTGGAGCGTGTCGCGGTCGCTGGCCCGCGCGGTGCCGACGGCCTGGGCCACCTTGATGACGTCGTCGACCGTCTTGTTGACCTTGACGAAGAACGTGATGCGGATGTCCGCGCGGATGTTGTCCCGGCAGATCAGGCCCTCCTTGCCGGCCCGGGTGATCTCGATGGTCTTCACCGAGATGTCCATCACCTCGGCCTTGTGCAGCACCGGCAGCACGACCGACCCGGTGAAGGTCACATCGACCCTGCGGGTCCTGGAGACGATCAGTGCCTTGCCCTGCTCCACCTTGCGGAACAGTTTGGAGACGACGAGCAGGCCGATGAGCATGAGCAGCAGGGCGACGCCGGCGATCACGGCGATGCCCACGGTGGCGGCATCCATGGGACACGTCCTCCTGGGCTGGAATGCGGGCAGAAGTCGGGTGGAGCGGTGCCTCGTCGCCGGGGCGGACGAAGGTGTGGTGGAGGAGACGACGCAGCCGGCGCCGCGGTTCTGCGCCGGGTGCGGACGGTTGCCGTCCGCACCCGGCGCGCCCCCTGCTCACCGCCCGCGTCCGGGGGATGGCACCGCTCCCCTCCGGGTTCCGGTGCCGGACACCTGCCGGTGTCCGGCACCGGAACCGTCCGCGGTGCTCCCCGCGGACCATGCTGTCCGCTCGGGGCACATTCGCGCATTGCCGGTAACCGGCAATGTTCACTAGGGTCTTGATGCCGGTGCGACACAGCCGGCGCGTCGGGGAAGCGTCAGGATTCGGGGTGGGGAAGGCGTGCCGGAACGGGAGATCCCGGAGGAGTATCTGGAGGGCTACGCCCGCATTCTGGCCGAGGTCGCGGCCACGGGCAGACGCCTCACCCGGGACGAGATCGCCTCCCGGCGGGCCCTGGGGGAACGGGCCGCGGAGGCGGGCTTCGGTCTGCGTTCCCTCGTCAGCGCGCATCTGTCCGGCGCCCGCGGGACGTGGCCGCGCGGGGCGGACTCGGCCGACGGCGCGCTCGCGGCCGTCCAGCAGGTCGTGGACGCCTTCGCCGAGGGGTACGAGCGGGCGCAGCGGCTGGCGGTGCGTCAGGAGGAGGCGGCGCGAAGGGAGTTCATCGACGACCTGCTCTACGGCCGCAGCGATCTGGGGCGGCTGGCGGAGCGCGCCGAGCGCTTCGGGCTGCGGCTGTCGCACGAGCACGCGGTCGCCGTCGCCCGGGGTGCGGTCGCCTACGACGAGGGCGACCCGGTGCCGCGGCAGGTGGAGCGCGCCCTGATCTCCCGGTTCGGGAACCGCAGCATCCTGCTCACCACCAAGGACGGGCGGCTGCTGTGTGTCGCGCCCGGGCACCAGGGGGAGGTGCTCACGTACTTCGCCAAGCAGGCGCACGCCGCCACCGACGGGGGCCAGGTAGCCATCGGCCGTCCGCAGTCGGGGCCGGGCGGTGTCGTCCAGTCCTACGAGGAGGCCCTCAACTCGCTGGAGATAGCCGAGCGGCTGGGGCTCGACGATCCGGTGCTGCGCGCCGCCGACCTGCTCGTCTATCCCGTGCTGGCCCGTGACCGCCAGGCCATGGCGGACCTGGTGCACAACACCCTGGGGCCGCTGACCGCGGCCCGCGGCGGTGCCGCGCCCCTCCTGGACACGCTCACCGCGTACTTCGACTCCGGCTGTGTCGCCGCGGAGGCGGCCCGGCGGCTCTCGCTGAGCGTGCGCGCGCTGACCTACCGCCTGGAGCGCATCCACGGACTCACCGGCGCCAACCCGTCGGACCCGTCCCACCGCTACATGCTCCAGACGGCGGTGATCGGCGCACGCCTGCTGGACTGGCCCGCCGGCGAGTCATGAGAGGGGACGCGCGGGTCAGCCCCCGGTCAGGGTGACGTCCCGGTCCTCGGTGGCGTGGACGACGGGCAGCAGGAGGATGCCGCTGGGGCGCAGCTCCATGAGGATGGCCTCGGCCCGGGCCCGGCCCGCCTTCAGGGCGTCGCCGGGCACGGCTGCGCTGTTCTCCCAGCGGTGCTCCTTGCCGTCGCACACCGCGCGGGTGCCGCCGAGGGAGTAGTGGACGCGGGACGAGGGCCGGCCGACCGAGGAGCTGACGAAGACCGGTCCTTCACCGCCGCGGCAGCGGTAGGTACCGGAGAGGCTGACGGAGCCGTCGGCCATCCGGCCCTTTTTGTCCACCGTCACGGACTCCGCGGGGGCGGAGGGGGCGGCCGACGCCGGCGAGGGGGCCGCCGCGGCGAAGCCGAGCAGCAGCGCGGCACCGGCCGCGGCGCCGAGGACGGGGCGTACGGGCATGGGGAACCTCCCGAAATAGTTGGAATGAGAGGTTCCACCAGTACCCGGCGCGGGGGTCCGGGGCCAGTCGTCGTCACCCCTTCGGGGCGGGAGTCGGCCCCGGCCGTCGGGGAACCGTCCCGGGATGGTCCGGGAGCTGTCACGTTTCCCGCCGGCCGGCTCGCGGTCGCCGCATGAGCCGGTCCGCCCCTCAGGGCAGCAGGGCGAAGCCGTCGAGTTCGACCAGGGCCCGTTCGTCCCAGAGGCGGACCACCCCGACGACCGCCATCGCCGGGTAGTCGCGGCCGGCCAGCTCCCGCCAGATGCGGCCGAGTTCGCGGGCGTGGCCGCGGTACGCGGCCACGTCGGTGGCGTAGACGGTGACGCGGGCCAGGTCGGCGGGGGCGCCGCCGGCCGCGCGCAGGGCGGTGAGGAGGTTGGCGAGGGCCCGCGCGAACTGGTCGGGCAGGGTGTCCCCGACCACCTCGCCGTCGGTGTCGAGGGCGGTCTGGCCGGCCAGGAACACCAGCCGGGAGCCGGTGGCGACGACGGCGTGGGAGAAGCCGGCCGGCGGGGAGAGCTCGGGCGGGTCGACGCGCTCGGCGGTCACCGGTCCTCCAGGTTCCTGTACAGCTCCTTGGCGATGATGCCCCGTTGCACTTCGCTCGCCCCCTCGTAGACGCGGGGCGCGCGGACCTCGCGGTAGAGGTGTTCGAGCAGGTGCCCGCGCTGCAGGGCGCGGGCGCCGTGCAGCTGGACGGCCCGGTCGACGACGTACTGCGCGGTCTCGGTGGCCAGCAGCTTCGCCATCGCGGAGCGCCGGGGGACGTCGGCGGCGCCCTCGTCGTACGCCGTCGCCGCCGCGTACACCATGAGCCGGGCGGACTCCGTGCGCAGCGCCATCTCGGCGACCTGGTGGGCGACGGTCTGGAGGTCCTTCAGCTTGCCGCCGAACGCGTCCCGCCGGGCGGTGTGGGCGAGGGTGGCGTCCAGGGCGGCCTGCGCCATGCCGACCGCGAAGGCGCCGACGCTGGGGCGGAACAGGTTGAGGGTGTCCATGGCGACCCGGAACCCTCGGCCGGTCCCGCCGAGCACGTCGTCGGCGGTCACCGGTACGGCGTCGAAGCGGAGGGCGCCGACGGGGTGCGGGGAGAGCATGTCGAGGCGGCTGCCGGTGAGGCCGGGGCGGTCGGCGGGGACCAGGAAGGCGGTCACGCCCCGGGCGCCGGCGCCGGGGGTGGTGCGGGCGAAGACGGTGTAGAAGTCGGCGTCGGGGGCGTTGGAGATCCAGCACTTCTCCCCGGTGAGCCGCCAGCCGGAGCGGCCGTCGGGGCGCGCGGCGAGGGCCGCCGGGCCCGGCCGGCCGGCCGGCTCCGCCGTGAGCGACAGGGCCGCCGCGTCCGAGCCGGCGCCCGGCTCGCTCAGCGCGAACGCCGCGACGACGCTGCCGTCGCCGACCCCCGGGAGCCAGCGGGCCCGCTGGGCGGGGGTGCCGTGGGCGTGCACCGGGTGGGCGCCCAGGCCCTGGAGGGCCAGGGCGGTCTCCGCCTCGGTGCAGGCGTGGGCCAGGGACTCGCGCATCAGGCACAGGTCGAGCGCGCCCGAGGTGAACAGGCGGGACAGCAGGCCGAGGGCGCCCAGTTCGGCGACCAGGGCGCGGTCGACCCGGCCGGGTTCCCCCTTCGCGGCGAGCGGCCGCAGGCGTTCCGCGGCCAGGGCGCGCAGCTCGGCGCACCAGGCGAGTCGTTCCGGTTCGAGCGAGAATGCGGTCATCGCCGGTCCCTTCCCTCGCCGCCGGGCCACTCCCGAGGTTATCGCGGACCGTTGACTGCCGTCACCGACACGATACGCTCCTGATGCGAGCCCACCACGCCAAGGGGGCGAACCGTCATGAATCCACGGGCCACCGCGCACGTCGACACCTTCGCCCGCGACCGTCTCCCGCCGCCCGACCAGTGGCCCGAGCTCCGCTTCGACCTGCCGGAGCTGCACTACCCCGACCGGCTGAACTGCGCCGCGGAGCTGCTGCACGGCCCGCCCGACGGCCGCCCGGCGTTCCGCACCCCGGACGGCGCGATCTGGACGTACGGCGCGCTGCGCGCCCGCGTGGACCGGCTCGCGCACCTCCTCACCGGCGACCTCGGGATCGTCCCCGGCAACCGGGTGCTGCTGCGCGGCCCCACCACACCGTGGCTGGCCGCCTGCTGGCTGGCGGTGCTGAAAGCGGGCGCGATCGCCGTCACCGTACTGGCCCAGCAGCGCCCGCACGAGCTGAGCACCATCTGCGAGATCGCCGAGGTCCACCACGCCCTGTGCGACATCAGGGCCGCCGACGACCTCGCCGGGGCCGGGATCCCGGACCTCTCCCTCACCACCTACGGCGGCGACTCCCCCGGCGACCTGCTGAACCGCCCGGCGCCCGGGACGCCGTACGCGACCGTGCCGACCGCCGCCGACGACGTGGCGCTGATCGCCTTCACCTCCGGCACCACCGGACGCCCCAAGGGCTGCATGCACGTCCACCGGGACGTGCTGGCGATCGCGGACACCTTCTCCCGGCACGTGCTGAAGCCGGTCGCGGACGACGTGTTCGCCGGCAGCCCGCCGCTGGGCTTCACCTTCGGACTCGGCGGCCTGGTGGTGTTCCCGCTGCGGGCCGGGGCGAGCGCGCTGCTCCTCGAACAGGCGCACCCCGCCCAGCTGTTGTCGGCGATCGCCGAGCACCGGGTGTCGGTGCTGTTCACCGCGCCCACCGCCTACCGCGCGATGCTCGCCGGACTCGACGGCCACGACGTCGCGTCGCTGCGCCGCTGCGTCTCGGCGGGCGAGAACCTGCCCGCCGCCACCTGGCGGGCCTGGCACGAGCGCACCGGACTGCGGATCATCAACGGCATCGGCGCCACCGAACTGCTGCACATCTTCGTCTCCGCCGCCGACGAACGGATCCGCCCCGGAACGACGGGGGTTCCGGTCCCCGGCTGGCAGGCGCGCGTGCAGGACGCCGACGGCACGCCCGTGCCCGACGGGGAGCCGGGGCTGCTCGCGGTGCGCGGCCCCGTCGGCTGCCGCTACCTCGCCGACCCGCGCCAGCGGGAGTACGTGCGCGGCGGCTGGAACATCACCGGCGACACCTATGTCCGCGACCCCGACGGCTACTTCCGGTACGTCGCCCGCGCCGACGACATGATCATCTCGGCCGGGTACAACATCGCGGGCCCCGAGGTCGAGGACGCCCTGCTGCGCCACCCGGACGTGGTCGAGGCGGCGGTGGTCGGGCGGCCGGACGAGGCGCGCGGCCAGGTCGTGGTGGCGTACACGGTCCTCGCACAGGGCGCGGAACGCGACGCCGAGGCGCTGCGCGCCTTCGTGAAGTCCGAGCTCGCGCCGTACAAGTGCCCGCGGGAGATCGTGTTCCTGGACGCCCTGCCCCGCACGGCCACCGGCAAGCTCCAGCGGTTCCGGCTGCGCGCCGCCACCGGGAGCGGGGACGACGGTGCGTGACGCCGGGGAACCCCACCCTCCGTATACGACTTAAGATGATCAACGTGTCCGACCAGCAAGTCCCCCACGCTCCGAGATCCCTCATCGTCACGCTCTACGGCGCGTACGGCCGCTTCGTGCCGGGCCCGGTGCCCGTCGCCGAGCTGATCCGGCTGCTGGCCGCGGTCGGCGTGGACGCCCCGTCCGTCCGTTCCTCGGTGTCCCGGCTCAAACGGCGCGGCCTGCTCGTCCCGGCGCGTACCGCGCAGGGCGCGGCCGGGTACGAACTGTCGCCCGACGCACGCCAGTTGCTCGACGACGGCGACCGGCGCGTGTACGCCACCGATCCGCCGGAGGACGAGGGCTGGGTGCTCGCCGTGTTCTCCGTCCCGGAGTCCGAACGGCAGAAGCGGCACGTCCTGCGCTCCCGGTTGTCCGGCCTCGGCTTCGGCACGGCCGCCCCCGGCGTGTGGATCGCCCCCGCGCGGCTGTACGAGGAGACCAGGCACACCCTGGGGCGCCTGCGCCTGGACGCCTACGTCGACTTCTTCCGCGGCGAGCACCTGGGGTTCGCCCCCACCGCCGAGGCGGTCGCCCGCTGGTGGGACCTGGACCGGATCGCCGAGCAGCACGAGGCGTTCCTGGACCGGCACGCGCGGGTGCTGCGCGCCTGGGAGCGGCGCACGGACACCCCGCCCGAGGACGCCTACCGCGACTACCTCCTCGCCCTGGACTCCTGGCGCCACCTCCCCTACGCCGACCCCGGTCTGCCCGCCGCCCTGCTCCCCGCCGGCTGGCCGGGCACCCGCTCGGCGGCCGTCTTCCGCTCCCTGCACGAGCGGCTGCGGGACGCGGGGGCGGCGTTCGCGGGCCTGTAGCGGCCCGGCCCCGGGCGAGCGGTCCGGCTCCTCCTCAGCCAACCCTCAGCTCGTTCATCCCGTCTTCTCACCTTCCTCGCCTAGCCTCCCTCACGTCGTCAGGCGGACGGGGAGGAGAGGACGGTTGCGCATGACCACCACGGCGAGGGCCCGGGGGGCCACCGTCTGGCTCACCGGGCTGCCGAGCGCGGGCAAGACCACCGTCGCCGGACTGCTCCGCGACCGGCTGCGGGCGGACGGGCGCAGGGTGGAGGTCCTCGACGGCGACGAGATACGCCGCTTCCTCACCGCGGGCCTCGGCTTCTCCCGGGCCGACCGGTACGCGAACGTGCGGCGCGTCGGCCTGGTCGCCGAGGTGCTGGCCCGCAACGGCGTGATCTGCGTCGTCCCGGTCATCGCCCCGTACGCCGACAGCCGGGAGGCGGTGCGCGCCCGGCACGCGGCGAGCGGGACGCCGTACTTCGAGGTGCACGTCGCCACCCCGGTGGAGGTCTGCGCCGCACGGGACGTCAAGGGCCTGTACGCCCGTCAGGCCGCCGGCCGGCTGACCGGGCTCACCGGCGTCGACGACCCGTACGAGCCGCCCACCGACCCGGCGCTGGTCCTGCGCACGGAGTCGCAGACCCCGTGGGAGTCGGCCGACGCGGTCCACGCGATGCTGGCGGAGCACGGGCTGGCCCGGCGGGCGGGGCTCATGACGTCCGGGGTCGGCCTCCGAGGCCGAGACGAGGTCTGGGGGCGTCGGTGCGACCGGTCCGGGGCCGTCCGCTGCCCGCCCGGTACGGTGCCGGCCAGACCGCGCCCGGACCCTCGTAGCCCTGTTCGGCCGCCGCGTGGAGCGTCCAGTGGGGATCGTAGAGATGGGGGCGGGCCAGTGCGCACAGGTCCGTGCGCCCGGCCAGGATCAGGGAGTTGACGTCGTCCCAGGAGGAGATCGCGCCGACCGCGATCACCGGGACGCCCGCCTCGTGCCGGATCCGGTCGGCGAACGGGGTCTGGTACGAGCGCCCGAACTCCGGTTGCTCGTCGGCCACGACCTGCCCGGTCGACACGTCGATCGCGTCGGCGCCGTGCGCGGCGAAGGCGCGGGCGATCCCGACCGCGTCCTCGGCCGTGGTGCCGCCCTGCGCCCAGTCGGTGGCGGAGATCCGGACGGTCATCGGCCGGTCGCCGGGCCACACCGCGCGCACCGCGTCGAACACCTCCAGCGGGAAGCGGAGCCGTTTCTCCGGTGAGCCGCCGTAGGCGTCGGTGCGGTGGTTGGTGAGCGGCGAGAGGAAGCCGGAGAGCAGGTAGCCGTGGGCGCAGTGCAGTTCCAGCAGGTCGAAACCGGCCCGTGCGGCCCGTACGGCGGCGGCCGTGAACTGCTCCCTCAGGTCGGTGAGCCGGGCCCGGGACAGTGCGCGCGGCACCTGGCCGCCGGGCCGGTACGGCAGGGGCGAGGCGGCGACGAGGGGCCAGTTGCCGTCGTCGAGCGGCTCGTCCATGCCCTCCCACATCGGCTTGGTCGAGCCCTTGCGGCCGCTGTGGCCGAGCTGCACGCCGATCGCGGTGCCGGGCGCCTGCGCGTGCACGAAGTCGGTGATCCGCCGCCACGCCTCGGTCTGCCGGCCGGTGTAGAGACCCGCGCAGCCGGGGGTGATGCGCCCCTCGGGGCTGACGCACACCATCTCGGTCATCACCAGTGCGGCCCCGCCCAGCGCGCGGGCGCCCAGGTGCACGAGGTGGAAGTCGCCGGGGACGCCGTCGACCGCCGAGTACATGTCCATGGGCGAGACGACGACCCGGTTGCGCAGGGTCAGTCCGCGCATCCGGAACGGGGTGAACATCGGGGGCGTACCGGGCGGGCAGCCGAACTCGCGCTCCACGGACCGGGTGAAGCGGGCGTCGCGCAGCCGCAGGTTGTCGTGGGTGACGCGGCGGCTGCGGGTGAGCAGGCCGAAGGCGAACTGGCGGGGCGGCTGGGCGAGGTGGAGGGGCAGGTCCTCGAACCACTCCAGGCTGGCCCGGGCCGCGCGCTGGATGGAGGCGACGACGGGCCGGCGTTCCGTCTCGTAGGCCGACAACGCGGCCTCCAGTGAAGGCTGTTCGTCCAGGCACGCGGCCAGCGCCAGCGCGTCCTCGACGGCGAGCTTGGTGCCGGAGCCGATGGAGAAGTGCGCGGTGTGGGCGGCGTCGCCGAGGAGCACGACGTTGCCGTGCGACCAGCGCTCGTTGACGACCGTGCGGAAGGTGGTCCACGCCGAGTCGCCGGACTTCAGCGGGCGTCCGCCGAGCGCGCCGGAGAAGATCTTGGCGCAGCGCTCCACGGACTCCGCCGCGTCCGCCCCGTCGAATCCGGCGGCGCGCCACACCTCCTCGCGCATCTCGACGATCACGGTGGAGGAGCACTGGTCCTGCGGCCCGGAGGGCCTCGTCGAGGGGTGGTGGTCGGGCGACGGGCGGGCGTACGGGTAGCCGTGCAGTTGCATCACGCCGTGCTCGGTCTCGGCGATCTCGAAGCGGAAGGCGTCGAAGGCGAAGTCGGCGGCCAGCCAGATGTGGCGGCAGCGGTGCGCGGTGATCCGGGGCCGGAACACGTGGGCGAACGCCTCGCGCGTGCCGCTGTGCACGCCGTCGGCGGCCACCACCAGGTCGTACGTCTCCGCCAGCCGGGCCGGGTCGGGCGCCTCGGCGTGGAAGCGCAGGTCGACTCCGAGGGAGCGGCAGCGCCCGTGCAGGATCTCCAGCAGGCGGTGCCTGCCGAGGGCGGCGAAGCCGTGCCCTCCGGAGGTGTGGCGGGTGCCCCGGTGGACGATGTCGATGTCGTCCCAGCGGACGAAGTCCCTCTGCAGGGCCGCGTGGACCGCCGGGTCGGCGTGTTCGATGCCGCCGAGGGTCTCGTCCGAGAGGACGACCCCGAAGCCGAAGGTCTCGTCGGGGGCGTTGCGTTCCCAGAGGGTGACCTGCCGGTCGGGGCCGAGGCGTTTGAGCAACGCGGCGGTGCAGAGGCCGCCGGGGCCTCCGCCGATGACCGCGATGCGCCGGGGGTGGGGCGTTCCGTCGGTCGAGGGCATCCCCCTACCTCCCCTGCCATGCCGGAGGGCGCTTCTCGGTGAAGGCCGCGTGGAACTCGGCGTAGTCCTCGCCGTTCATGAGCAGGGCCTGGGTCGAGGCGTCCAGTTCCACCGCTGCCGACAGGGGCATGTCCAGTTCGGCCGTGAGGAGGGCCTTGGTCTGGGCGTGGGCCAGGGCGGGTCCGTCGGCGAGGCGGCGGGCCAGGGCTCGGGCGGCCTCGTCCGCGCCGCCCTCGTCGGCGAGTGCGCTGATCAGGCCGAGGCGTTCGGCCTCCGGTGCGCGCACCGTGTCGCCCAGCATCAGCAGCCGGGTGGCGTGGCCCAGGCCCACGATCCTCGGCAGCAGGTAGGCCGCGCCCATGTCGCCGCCCGACAGGCCGACCCGGGTGAAGAGGAAGGCGAAGCGGGCACTGGGGTCGGCGACCCGGAAGTCGGCGGCCAGGGCGAGGACCGCGCCGGCGCCCGCCGCCACTCCGTGCACCGCGGCGACCACCGGGAACGGGCACTCCCGTACCGCCCGCACGACCTGGCCGGTCATCCGGTTGAAGTCGAGGAGCCGGGCGGTGTCCATCGAGAGGGTCGCGCCGATGATCTCGTCGACGTCGCCGCCGGAGCAGAAGCCGCGCCCCTCGCCGGCCAGCACCAGGGCCCGTACGGCCCGCTCCCGGGACAGCTCGGCGAGCAGGTCGCGCAGGTCGGCGTAGGCGCCGAAGGTGAGCGCGTTGAGCTTGTCGGGGCGGGCGAGGGTGACGGTGGCGACGCCGTCGGCGAGGTCGACGCGCAGATGCTCCCAGCGGGCGGTGCGCGCGGCGGAGCCGGTGAAAGGACTCATGAGGGCGGCCTCCTGGGGCGGGCACTGCGCTGCTCAGTGAGCTCTGCCCGACGAATTTATCACCTTTCTGCGACTGTCGTCACGGGTGCGCGATACGCCGTTCGGGCGCCGTCACGTCCATCACCTTCGTCACGTCCGTCACGGATCGTCGACAGGCGGGCAACAGGCGGAGCGGACGGGCGCGCAGGGGCGTTGACGTGGGTGAACCGCCTGTCGCCGGGGCCGGACGCCCCGGACGGCACCCGGGCCCGCCCCCGCGAAGGGCGGCACCGGGCGCGCCGTACGATGGTCAGCTGAAAACAGGAGCACCCGCTCCATGAACGGACCCGCCGTGCACGAACTCCCCGCCGCCCCCACCTCCTGGCGCGTCGCGCTGCCGCACACCACCGCGGCGGTGCCGGTGGCGCGCGCGCTGATCCGTACGGCGCTGGCCGAGCGGGAGCACTCCGCCGACTGCGACACGGCGGAGCTGCTGACGGCGGAACTGGTGGCCAACGCCGTGGAGCACACCTCCGGGAACGCCCCGATAGAGCTGGTGGTGCGGCTGCTGCCGGCCGGCTTCCAGGTCGAGGTGCACGACGCCGACCCGGAGCCGCCCGGCGACCTCACCCGTCCGGCCCGCGGCGCGCCCGACCCCTGGCAGGAGCACGGGCGGGGGCTGCTGCTGATCCGCACCCTGAGCTCGTCCTGCGGCCACCGCCCCACCGAGTCCGGCAAGGCGGTGTGGTTCCGGCTGCCGGGCCAGCGGCGCCCGGTCTGAGCGGGACGCGGGAGCTCAGGCGAGGGTCGCGACCAGGACGGCCTTGATCGTGTGCATACGGTTCTCCGCCTCGTCGAAGACCACCGAGTGCGCCGACTCGAAGACCTCGTCGGTCACCTCCAGGGAGGTGAGGCCGTGGGTCTCGAAGACCTCCCGGCCGACCCGGGTGCCGAGGTCGTGGAAGGCGGGCAGGCAGTGCAGGAACCGGACGTCCGGGTTGCCGGTGGCGCGCAGCACGTCCATGGTCACCGCGTACGGGGCGAGGGCCTTGATCCGCTCGTCCCAGACCTCCTTGGGCTCCCCCATGGAGACCCAGACGTCCGTGGCGACGAAGTCCGCGCCCGCGACGCCCTCCGCGACGTCCTCGGTGAGCGTGACGCGCGCCCCGCTCGACGCGGCCAGCTCCCGCGCCCGGTCGACGATCCCCTGGGCGGGCCAGTAGGACTTCGGGGCGACGATCCTGACGTCCATGCCCAGCAGGGCCGCGGTCACGAGGTAGGAGTTGCCCATGTTGAAGCGGGCGTCGCCGAGGTAGGCGAAGGCGATGTCCGTGAGCGGCTTGGCGCTGTGCTCGGTCATCGTGAGCACGTCGGCGAGCATCTGGGTGGGGTGCCAGTCGTCGGTGAGCCCGTTGTAGACGGGCACCCCCGCGTACGCCGCGAGTTCCTCGACCTTGTCCTGGCCGTCCCCCCGGTACTCGATCCCGTCGTACATCCGGCCCAGCACCCGCGCGGTGTCCTTCACGGACTCCTTGTGGCCGATCTGCGAACCGGACGGGTCGAGGTACGTCGTCGAGGCGCCCTGGTCGGCGGCGGCCACCTCGAACGCGCAGCGGGTGCGCGTCGAGGTCTTCTCGAAGATCAGCGCGATGTTCCTGCCCCGCAGGTACCGGTGCTCGGTCCCGGCCCGCTTCGCGGCCTTCAGTTCGGCGGCCAGCTCCAGCAGGCCGAGGAACTCCTGCGCGGTGAAGTCCAGCTCCTTGAGGAAGTGGCGGCCGGCGAGGGCGGTCGGAACAGTCGCCATGGGGTGCTCCAGGGATGGGGGACACGAACCCTTGGAAGTCTATACGAACTTTTGTATTTCTATACGGCGTCTCGCTGGACGGGACAGCTCATGCAGCGCGGCCCGCCCCTGCCCCGGCCCAGCTCGCTGCCGGGGATCTCTATCACCTCGATGCCCTGCTTGCGCAGGTGCGTGTTGGTGGTGGAGTTCCGCTCGTAGGCGACGACGACGCCCGGTTCCACGGCGAGGACGTTGCAGCCGTCGTCCCACTGCTCGCGCTCGGCCGCGTGGACGTCCTGGGTGGCGGTCAGCACCCGGATCTCGCTGAGCCCCAGCGCGGCGGCGATCGCGCGGTGCATGTGCTCCGGCGGATGGTCGGTGACCTTCAGCTCCTTGTCCCCCGCGCCCGGTTCGATGGTGTACGAACGGAGCATGCCGAGGCCCGCGTACTGGGTGAAGGTGTCGCCGTCGACCATCGTCATCACGGTGTCCAGGTGCATGAAGGCGCGTCGCTTCGGCATGTCGAGCGCGACGATGGTCCGGGCGGAGCCGGCCGCGAACAGCTTGTGCGCGAGCATCTCCACCGCCTGCGGGGTGGTCCGCTCGCTCATCCCGATCAGCACCGCGCCGTTGCCGATGACCAGCACGTCCCCGCCCTCGATGGTGGACGGGTAGTCGGCCTGCCCCTCCGACCAGACGTGGAAGGGCTCCGCGCGGAACAGCGGGTGGTGCCGGTAGATCGCCTCGAAGTGCACGGTCTCCCGCTGCCGGGCCGGCCAGCGCATCGCGTTGACGGCGACGCCGTCGTAGACCCAGGCGGAGGTGTCTCGGGTGAAGAGGTGGTTGGGCAGCGGGCCGAGCAGGAAGTCGTCGAGCTCCATGGCGTGGAAGCGCACGGAGGTCGGCTCCGGGTGCGCGTCCAGGAACTCCCGCTTGGTCATCCCGCCGATCAGCACCTCGGCGAGCTCCGGCGCCGGGAGGGTCTCGAACGCGGCCCGCAGGTGGTCGGTGGCCAGCGGGCCGTACTCCTTCTCGTCGAAGACGCGGTCCAGGACGAGCGCGCGGGCCGCCGGGACGTCCAGCGTCTCGGCGAGCAGGTCGCCGAAGAGGTGGACGGCGACGCCGCGGTCGCGCAGGACGTCGGCGAACCCGTCGTGCTCGGCGCGCGCCCGGCGCACCCAGAGCACGTCGTCGAAGAGCAGGGCGTCCTTGTTGCTGGGGGTGAGCCTTTTGAGCTCGAGGTCGGGCCGGTGCAGGATGACGCGGCGGAGCCGGCCGGCCTCGGAGTCGACGTGGTAGGTCATGCCTTTCATCCTGACCGTCCGGGGGCGTGTTCACCCCTGCCCCCCGGGTTCCGGAAATCCGCTTCCGTCAGCCGCGGCGCCCCGGCCCGATCGACTCGGGCCGGGCCAGCAGCCGCCGTGCTTCGGGCCCGCGCTCCAGTCCCGCCCGGGCGACGATCCACCCGGCGAGGAGGTGCGGGTCACCGGGATCGCGGGCCAGGTCCTCGTCGTACCCGACGAGCGCGGCGGCGGCGTCTCCGGCGGCCAGGTGCTCGTCGGGGGTGCGGGCGTCGGCGGGCGGGCGGGCGAAGGCGTGGGTGCGGAGGTCGGGCCAGGGGGCGCGGTCGGGGCGGAAGCGGAGGGGGCCGCCCGGGAGCCCGGGCGGTGCGGACGGGGCGACGTTGCGCAGGCGCCACTCGGTGCGGTGCAGGGCGGCGGCGGTGCGGGCGCGGTGCAGGGCGGCCGGGGGCACGGGCTCGCGCAGCCAGGTGTCCAGGGTCCGGGCGAGACCGGTGACCAGGGCGTGCCCGGTCCCGGTGAGGCGTCCGCTGGTGAGCAGGGTGCGCACGACGAGCCGGCTCTGCGTGCGGCGCAGCGCGAAGTGGTAGGCGGCCGTCTCGGCGTGCTCCGGGTCGGACAGCCGGTCCCGCCAGAAGCCCGCGACGCCGGTGAAGGCGTAGGCGCCGTGCAGCAGACCGGTGAGGTGGCGCGGGTCGGGGCGCCACGGGGCGTAGTAGCGCTCCGCCCGGTCGTCGCGCAGGAGCGGGAAGAGGTGGATCAGGGCGGCGAGCTTGCTGTGCTGGAACTCGTGGACCAGCGTCTCGGCCAGGGCGAGCGGCGAGGAGGGGCGGGCGATGACCATCGCGCCGTAGGAGTCGCCGCTGGACGCCGACACGCGGACGTCGGGCGGCGGCGGGGGCAGCAGGCCGGTGCGGGCCCAGGGGACGACGGCCCGGATCACCGCGGGGTCGAGCCGTCCGGGGCCCGCGCCCTCCCCGGTCGCGAGGATCGCGACGGCCTCGTCGAACAGCCGCTGCCAGGCCACGGCCTCGTCGGCGTCCAGCCGGGCGGGCGGTACGGGGTCGTCGAGGTCGCGGTAGGGGTCCAGGTCCTCCAGGGGTACGGCCACGGGGCCGACCGTGAGGGTGCGCAGGGGGAGCCAGCGGGTGCCGTCGGCGGGCGGCGCCCCGTCCACCGGCACGGGCGCGGGCCGGCAGGTCAGCGTCGTCCGCCCGCCGTCGCGTCCCGGCCCGGTGAGGGTCAGCTCTCCGGCGCGGGTGCTCGCCGTGCCCGCCGACAGGCCCGCCGCCCCGTCCGGGAGCCGGGCCAGTCCCAGGCCCGGCAGGTGCAGCGCGCCGTCGTCCAGCGGAACACGCAGGACCGTTTCCGTGCCGGCGTGCAGCGAGGCGACCACCGCGAGGGTGTTCAGCCGGGCCGCCTCCGCCCACAGGTCCGGCCCGGTCGCGGTGCCGTGCACCCGGCGCAGCATGTGCGCGATCCAGGCGCCGGTCGTCGGGGCGAGCAGCAGCCGCTCGGCCGGCCCGGGCGCCCGCTCCGCCGCCTCCTTGAAGGCCCGCCAGGCCTCCGCGACCGGGGTGAGGGGAGTGGGCAGGTCCCGGAGCCGCTCCAGCAGGGTGCGCAACAGCAGCAACCGGCGCGCCCGCTCACCCTGGTCGAGGAAGGCGACGGCCTGCGCGGAGTGACCGCCGGCGGCGAGTTCCGCGAAGAGGGGGGCGGGCATGCGGAACGGGCTGAGGTGCCGCTCGCTGTTCATCACCGGGCCTCCGGTCGGTGGGCGGGCATACGGGAACCCGATGGGGTGCTCCCGGCACGGCGGGGCTGTTACTCGGCCCGCCCCGGCTCGCTGCCCCCCTTGATGCCGCTGCGGGAGCGCAGGACCTCTACGACCAGACGGGCACCGGAGTCGAGGGGAGCGAGGCCGTCCACGGCGGTCAGGGGCAGTGCCGCGAGATCCGCCAGGTCCGACTCCCGGACAGGAGCCCCGGCCGCGAGGACCGGCTCCCGGGCTGCGGCTCCGGCATTGCGCTGAGCGGGCGGCTGATGCAAGGTGCGTCCCCCTTCTCGCACGGTGGCACGCGATGCCCCGTGTCCTTGGATTCATCATGGCCATGGAAGACCGCATAGAAAACCGTACGATCACGCCACCCGATCATCATCAATCGCGCGGACCTTGAAGGTGATCGGTCCTCCCGCCCTGCTCGGAGAACGGCCGGGAGAGGCCTTCGAGGCCGGCCGCGCCATGGCACACGTCAGCCTGTGACGAGGCGGATTCCCGGGACGCGGGAGCCCTCGGCGGCGTCGGCCCCCGCCGTTCGGCGGGACCTGCCCACAGCGGGCCCACCGGTGAAGCGGCCCGACCGGGACGGCCGGCGTACGGCGACGGGTACCGGCCGCCGGCCGACGGGGGTGTCCCGGTGCACGTGGGACGGGACCGGCGGACGCCGGGTACGGCAGAGCACGGCCCGCTTCCCCGGGGGCCGCGAGACGTACCCGTACGGCCGGAAACAGTCCCTCCGGATCAGCGGCCCAGGAGTACGGTGCGCGCGACCGCCGAACCCGAGGGCGCGTCGACGGCGCACGGCAGCACGGGCGGCGGACGAACGCATCCGGGTCCCACGACCGGGCACGACCGCCACCCGTGTGCTTCCCGTGACTCGGGTCAAGCGTGTGTACAACATCCGATGCGCCGTCAGATCACCTTTATCCTGGGAGAGTTGGCTTCGCGCAAGCGTGCGACGCCCCATCGGCGGCCGCTCGGCCGGCCGAAGAACCGGACCACAGGGGGACACATGAGCCCTGACGCGCTGATCGCGCACTTCGTGGGGGCCTCGGCCCTGATCCTGGTGGCCGCGCACGCGGCGGGCTGGGCGGCACGGAGGCTGGGGCAGCCGTACATCGTCGGCCAGCTGACGGCGGGAATAGCGCTCGGTCCCTCCCTCCTCGGCAGTGCGGCGCCCGGCGCGTACGCGGCTCTGTTCCCCGAGGAGATCGGTACGGCCCTGACCGGCTTCGCGCAGTTCGCCCTGGTGGTGTTCCTGTTCGCGGTGGGCTACGAGCTGGATCTGAAGCTGCTGGGCGACCGGGCGCGTACCGCGGTGACGGTGGCGCTGGCCTCGTTCCTGGTGCCGATGGCGGTGGGCAGCGGGTGTGCGCTGCTGTTCTGGGACCGGCTCCGCGCCCTCGGCATGCCGCGCGATCCGTCCCCGTCGATCGTGGTGTTCGCCGGGATCGCCCTGTCGGTCACGGCCGTCCCCGTACTGACGGCCATAGTGCGGGAGAACGGTCTGACCCGTACCGTGCCCGGCGTGGTGGCGGTCTCGGCCGCCGGCCTGCTCGACGTGGTCTGCTGGACGGTACTGGCCGGGGCGTTGCTGGAGAACGGCGGCGACCACGCGCTCGGGTGGCCGTGGCGGGTGGTGATCACCGCCGGTTTCCTCGCCGTGACGCTCCTCGCGGCCCGGCCGGTGCTGCGCCGGCTGCTGTGGCGGACGCGTATGGAGCCCTCGCTGCGGATGGCGCTGCTCATCGGCTTCGCCCTCGGGTCGGCCTGGGTGACGCACTCCCTGGGACTGCACGTGATCTTCGGTGCGCTGCTGGCGGGCCTGGTGGCGCCCCGCGAGCCGGACGACACACTCGACCCCGATCTGCTGCGGTCCCTGCACGACGTCAGCTCGCTGCTGCTCCCGTTCTTCTTCGTGATCTCGGGTCAGGCCGTCGTGCTGAACGGCATGGGGGCCACGGGATGGGCCGCCGTGCTGGTGGTGACCGCCCTGGCCGCGGTGACGAAGATCGGCAGCGGTGCGGTGGCGGCCCGGCTGGGCGGCCTGAACCGGCACGACGCGCGCACCGTGGGCATCCTGATGAGTGCCCGCGGTCTCACCGAGCTGATCGCCCTCGACGCGGGCCTGCACGCGGGCCTGCTGAGCGACCGGCTCTACAGTGTCCTGGTGTTCATGGCCCTGGCCACCACACTCTTCACCCAGCCGCTCCTGCTCCTGACGCGCCGCCTGGCCGAACGGCATCCCAGCGGGCGGACGGACGACCCGGCCGACCTGCCGCCCCCGCCCTCCGAGCGGGACGGCACACGCACCGCCCCGGTGGCGGATCCGGGCTGACACCGGGCCGGGGCGGCACCCGCGCCGCTCCGGCCCGGCCCGTGCCGCCCCGCTACAGCGGCATGGGGGCGATGTCGCACTCGATACGGCGGCCCAGGCGGGCCGCCTCCAGCCAGGGGTGGTCGGCACGGACCACCCGGGTGAAGCCCTCCACCGCCTTGCGCCGCGTCCGGTCCGCCTCCGCGCCCCGGCCGAGACCGCGCAGATCGAGAGCGAGGTTCGCGGTGCAGGACAGGGTCAGCGGGTGTTCCGCGCCGGCGGACACGGTGAGTCCCGCCAGATTGGCCTCGTCGATCTCGTACGCGCGGTCGAAGTCCAGCCGCGCGTAGGCGGTGTTGGCCCGGCCGATGTCGACGGTCCGGGTCATCACGTGCTCGGGTCCCAGGGTCGCCACCAGTCTGCGGGACGCGTCGTCCTCCAGCTCGGCGGCGCTGTCCAGAGCACCCGCCATGCGCAGGGTGGCTGCGAGATTCGCCTTGGTCAGCAGGGTGTACGCGTGGTCTTCGCCGAGCAGCGACGCGTAGCGCCGTGCGGTCTCCTCGCCGAGCTCGCGGGACTTCTCGAGGTCTCCGGCGAGGCGTTGGTCGACGGAGAGGTTGATCGCCGTGGAGAGCGAGTCGGCCTGGATGGGGCCGTAACGGGTCACGAAGTGGCGCAGGGTCTCCTCGGAGAGCTTCAACGCCTCGTCGAGCACCCCGTCCCGGCGCAGGCAGACGGCGAGGTTGCGGGCCACGCGCAGGGTGAGCGGGTGCTGCTCGCCCATGGCGGTGCGCGCCCTCCGGTAGACATCCTCCTGGAAGGTCCGGGCGCCCGGGTAGTCACCGCTCTCCCGCATGTCGATGGAGAGGGCGTTGAGGGTGTTGAGGGTGAGGAAGCTGCTGGGGCCGAAGAGCGATTCGCGCTGCCGGGCGTTCTCCTGGTCCAGGGCCAGCGCCTCGTCGAACTGACCGCACAGACGCAGGTCGACGCCCCAGCTGTGGGTGGCCCGCAGGGTGGTCTGGTCATCGGGCCCGAACCTGGCGCGCGCCAGCTCGGTGGCCTCCTTGCCGAGGTCCCGGGCCTCCGTGAACCGCCCCTGGTAACGACGCGCGTCGGCCATGGTGCACAGCGAGTCGACGAGTTCCTCGGGGTCGACCTCGATGCGCCGGGAGACCTGCAGGGCCCTCTCGGCCAGGGGGATGGCCTCACCGAACTGGCCGACCTGGAGCAAGGTGAAGGCGAACGTCTTCGCGATGCGGATGACGTGGCTGTCCTCCTCGCCGGACGCGGCGAGCCATGCGCTCCATGCCTCCCGGGCGAGGTCCGCGGCCCCTTCGTGGTTGCCCCAGTAGTAGAGGAACAGCACGGTCTCGTAGACGAGGTCACGCACATACGTGTCGGTGCTGGTGACCGCCTGGGAGGCGAGGATGTGCGGCAGCAGCGCCTGGTAGGAGGGCCATTCCTGCGACGAGGCGAAATGGCCCAGTTTGGCGGCGGACAGCAGTTGGTGGGCGGCTTCCCTCATGCGTTCGCGCTGGTCGGGGCCGAGTTTGGCGAGGAGCACCGTCTGCAGCAGGCGGTGCATCTGCAGGGTGTCCGTCCGCGGGTCCGTCTTGATCAGGGAGAACTGGTTGAGGTCGCGCACGGCCCGGCTGAGCTTGACCGACTCCCGCAGCAGGGGGTCCACCTGTGGCGTGATGTTGACGCCCCGGCCACCGCGCAGGATGGACCGCGGAATGGGCTCGGGAGCCATGCTGGCGCAGATGTCGAGGAGCTGACGGGCGCCGGGGTTGTTCTCCTTGATCCGCTCCAGCGAGATGTCCCAGGCGGCGGCCACGGAGACGGGGTAGTCGGGAGCCGGATCGAGGTCGAGGATCTCGGGGCTGCGTTCGGCGAGCAGGGCGAGGTACTCCTCGACGAGCATGCCGGTGACCGCTCGCCAGGCACCGGCCTGCTCCACCGCGAGGGGCAGGTCGCCGAGGGCGTCGGCGAGACGGTCGGCGTCCTCGGTGGAGAGGTCGGGGGAGCGCTTCTGGAGCAGCTCGATGGACTCCTCGCGTTCGAACACGTTCACCGGGAGGGGGGTCGCCACCCGCTCCCAGGCCCGGTTCCGGGACGTGACGATGACCTTGCCGGGGCCGCTGGTCGGGAAGTACTGGCGGACCACGTCGATGTCCTCGGCGTTGTCGAAGACCAGCAGCCATCTGTCATGGGGCTCACCGGAGCGCAGCGCGTCCAGGACGGCCTGGACCGACGTGTTGGCGGTGCCCTCCTGCCCCGGCTGGGCGACCCCCAGCCGGGTCGCGAGACCGGCGAGCGCGGTCAGGATGAGGCTCTCGTGCTCCGCGGGAATCCAGCAGACCACCTTGTATTCGTGCTGGTGGGTGTAGATGTACTCCAGGGCCAGCTGGGACTTGCCCACGCCACCGAGACCGTGCAGCGCGTGCGGCAGCACCGCCGCCGTGTCCTGGGCGCCGAGCTGCTCCTCCACAGCGCTCAGCAGCGCCTGGCGGCCGACGAACGAGGTGTTCCTGAGCGGAACGTTCACCATGATGGCCGGCGTCGTGGTCGGCGTGCTCTGCATGAGCTGCTCAGCCTCCGGGGCTTCGTTTGGGGTCTCGGTCACCAGGCTCGGCAAGGGGTCTCCAGGTGCGTCGCGAACGTCCGACGCTGGATGCCTCCCGCCCTGGTCGTCGGTGGACTCGCCGCCGTCCGGGTGTTTCGGGTCCCGGGAGGACTCCGCGACCCCCCGTCCGGCCGAGTCGGGCAGCAGCCCGGACACGTCGGGCTCGATGCGGTTCGCCCGTTCGGAGTAGGGGCCCGAGAGTGCCCGCATCACGGCGAGTTCACTGCGCAGCCAGCCGCGCTCGGCCGGGTCGGGCAGCGTGGTGCCGACCGGGTCGCGCAGGGCCGCGCGCAGCGCGACGCCCCGCTCGCCGGCGGCCGGCAGGTCGCCCACCACACTGACGGTGCGGGCGAGTTGGGACCGGGTGGTGGTGGCGAGCAGCGCCTCACGGACACCGTCGGCGAACTCGGGGCGGCCCTCGCCCCCGCCGTCCCAGTCGATCAGTCCGCCCATGAGGATCTCGGCGAGGTGGTCGGGCCCGGTCTCCGGCATGACCCGGCGCCGCAGCTGTTCCACCAGGTCGAAGTCGAACGGGACGGCGGCCAGTTGGGTGGCCAGACGGCGCGCCGCGGGCGTGGCGAGCGTGAAGAAGCGGCGTACCGCGGCGGCCGCGGCGCGTGGGAGGCGCGGGGCGCGCAGACCGGGGGCGGGCGCGCCCTTGGTGAGGGTGCCCGCGAGGACGACCGGCAGGTCGCGGCGTACTCCGCGTTCACCGGTCACCAGGTCGGCCCAGGCGGCGACGGAGCCGGGTTTGAGGGAGAGCACCGGGACGGGCAAGGCGTCGTCGGCCGCCTCGGGCAGCGGGCGCAGAGGGTCGGGGCCACCTGGTGGCGCCCGGTGTCCGAGGCAGTCGTTGGGCATGCCGAAGCCACCGGCCTCGAGGACCGCCGGGTGGGGGTAGAGCGAGGTGCGGTGGCGGAGGTGGGGCGGGAGCAGATGGACCAGCGCGGTCGGGCCGGAGCGGGCGAGCCGGCTCAGCAGGGTGTCGGCGGCGGGGGCGGCCCAGCCGTGGGCGAGTCCGTCGGTGACGGCGAGGAAGACCCGGCCGCCTCGGCCGTCGAGGAGCTCGGCCGGGTCCGCGACGGAGCCTCCGCTGGCCCAGCGCAGGATGGCGGTGCCGGTCCGCGGGAGGGTGGCCCGGAGGGTGCGGACGCTGCGGAAGGCGCCGCTGTGTTCGGCGGCCTCGGCGAGGGCGGCCACCGTCTCCTCCCAGATACGCATGGTGGGCGCGTCGTCGGCGAGCAGTACCAGGTCGAACGCGGACGTGCGGGCGGGACGGAGGAACGGCATCCACATGCCGTCGACGAGTCCCTGCTCGGCGGTGGTCTCCTCGTCCAGTTCCAGGGCGTCGCGGGAGGGAACGCGGCGGGCGAGCTGGTGCAGGGCGCGGGCGAGCAGGGCGGTGCGGCGGCCGGGGCCGTACTGCGGCAGGTTAGCGTCGGGCAGCAGGGGGCGGCCGACGTGGAGGGTGGCGGTGCCCTCGGGGTGCGGTAAGAGCCCGCCGTCGGCGAGGAGCGGGCCACGCGCCGGGGCGGGGGCGCCGGCCGCGCCCACGGAGGTGGACGGTCCGACCCGGCCCGGGGTGCCGGCCCGGTCGGACGGGAGCCGCACGAGGGGCGCGGGAAGGACGGAGCCGGTCGTGGGATCGGCCGGATCCGCATGCCCGGAGGGCGTCGCGGGCTCCGGTTCGTCCTCGGTGCGGGGTGGCGCGGCCGTCTTCACGGCGCCCGCGGCCGGACGGATGGCGTCCGGGTCCGGCGCCGCTTCGGGTCCTGCGCCGGCGGGGCCGCCGTGGCGGTTCCAGTACGCGGCGAGCCACACCGCGTCGGCGACCTCCTGCCACCGCGGTGACTCCCGGTCCTCGCCGTCCGACCGCAGGAGCGGCTGGTCACCGGTCAGGGCGCGCCGGAGCGGGGACGCGGCGGCGGAGCCTTTGACCTCACTCGCGCATGCGACGGACTCGGGGGACGCCGAAGGAGGCGACGCCCCCGATTCGGACCCGCCGTCGCCGGATGCGCGCTCCCTGGGAAAGCCGTTGTCCATTCAGCGGCCCTTCGCGAGGTCGCGGAGCAGCATTTCCACGAGCTTACGCCCGTCCCCGTCGACCTGGAAACCACCCATGGTAGTGATCTGGACAGCGTTGAGTAACTGGTCCAGGGAGTGCGTGCCCCCGGCCTGGACTCGCTGGAGGAAGAGGTCCACCAGGTCCTCGCTGTGCCGTGGGCGCTCCCCGAGGTGCCGGCCGACCATGGCGAGGAGTTGTTCGCGGGTGGGCGTACGGAGCTCCAGGGGCAGGCAGCGCCTGCGGAACGCGGCCGGGAACTCCCGCTCCCCGTTGCTGGTGATCACCACGACGGGGAACTCCCGGCACTCGACCCGCCCTCGCCGCAGTACGGCACGGACGCCGGGGTCGCTGGTGTGGACGCTCGCGGTGTCGGCGGCGTCACGGACCAGCTCCGGGACGTCATAACTTCCGTTCTCCAAGACGTGCAACAGGTCGTTCGGCAGGTCGATGTCGCTCTTGTCGAGCTCGTCGACGAGAAGCACACGGGGACGATCGTAGGGCAGCAGAGCGGTCCCCAGTGACCCGAGCGTGATGAAATCACCCAGCACGGGGCGGACTTGACGGACGGTCAGGGAACTTCCGGTGTCCTCCGCCCCGTCGGCACCGGGTGCCACCACGTCCCGCAGTCCCGCCTGCCAGGCGGCGATGGCCTGGGCACGCCCCATCGCGTCATGGACGTACAGGCCGTCGCGCAGGGTCGTACGGCTGACGATGTTCCACTCCAGCACCCGGCCGAGCCCCAGTTCCCGCGCGATCACATAGGCGAGAGTGGACTTGCCGATTCCAGGTGGGCCGGTGATCAACAGCGGCCGTCGCAGCAGCAGCGCGGCGTTGACGGTGTCGATCTCGTCGGAACCCAGTTGCGGGGTGACCTCACCGGGGCCCAGCCTGCGCAGCGCTCCGTCCGGGTCGTCGGGCGGAGCGGGCTGGAGCGGGGCGCCGCCGAACCTGCGCCAGGGCGGGGGCTCGGGCAGTTCCACGGGGGCGGCGGGGGGCCGGCCGGTGGCATGGAAGATCCGCCAGGCGTCCGGGGCCGTCTGCTCCTCCTGCGCGGTCATGCCGGTGCCTCCTCGGTGGCGAGATCGCCGTCGTCGGTGTGGATGTCGACCAGCCGCGTCGGATCGTCCCAGAAGAAGGCGATGTGCCGCCCGAGCAGATCGGGGCTCTGGGCGGGATCGACGGCTTTCCTGCGCAGCCGGTGAATGGCCATGGGGATCTGCGCCGCGATCGGTACGGAGGCGAACACCGCGGTGACGACCTCGCGCCGCTCCTCGACGAAGGCGCCCCGGCGGTCCCATATGGCGAGGGAGATGCCCTCCGCGATGGCGGCTTTGAGCGCCTCCAGGGCGGGCGTGTCGGCGGGTGCGTCGAGTACCACGGCGGTGCGTCCGGACTCCCCGGCGAGCGCGGTCTGCCAGGCGTCGAGCCGGTGGGCGTCCGCACCCGTCCAGCCGTGCACCGTGACGCCGTGCTGCCGCAGTCTGCGCCAGCGATCGCGCCACTGCTGCCGGACCACCGCGTCGTCGGTGCGCATCCGCTCCAGACTGCGCAGGTGCACCCCGTACTTCAGGGCGAGCGGCAGCGGCCGGCCGTGGCCGATTGTGAACCTCAGCCCCGCCACGTCGTGATTGAGGAGGTCGTAGGGAAGGACGAACTCGACGTACGCCGGCCGCTCGCGTCCGGCCGGGTCCTGATCGAGCGGGGCGGACCAGAGCCGGGCGCCCTGCCGGAGGGCGTGTTCGACGGCTTGGCCGAGGCCGTCCAGGGTGGTGGTGGCCGGCTCACCGGGCTGCGGGTCCCAGTGGCCGGGAACGGTGTTCAGCCAGGGGCGTACGACGATGTCGCCGGACCCGTCACGGGCGGGTTCCACGGCGACGATGAGACAGCAGGGGATGTCCGGATCGTCGGCGGCCTCCCGGCGGACGCTCCGGCGCCGGGCCACCGCCGCCGTCAGGCCCGAGCGCCGGGCCCAGCCGTCGACCCATGTGCGGAGGGCTCCGCGGTGACCGGGCGATGCGGCGAGGGAGGCGGCCACGTCGACCAGGAGCACCGCGGGTGGTAATCCGTCCGGCTGCACGTTCCATTCCAGGACGTGCGCCAGGAGCTGCTCGGGCGAGAGTCCGGCGGGCAGGTAGAGGCCGTTGAGTTCCTCGGCGAGCCTGTCCCGCAGCCGCGCCGCGGACAACTCTCCCTTGGCGTCGGCCAGCAGGGCGTGCGCCGTGCCGGTGTCGTGGCCGGAGAGCGGACCGGGGAGGGAGGCGGCGGCCGGGGGCGGCGCGGCGGGGGCGAGCAGCCGCTCGAGTTCGTCGGCCGGCGCGGCCCCCTCGAAGAGCTCGACCACGGTCACCAGTACGCGTTCGCCGCCCGCCACGTTCAGCGCGGCACGCACCATGGCCACGACGTCCTCACGGAGCCGGATGCCGCGTACGTCGACCGTGCGGGCCAGCTGTTCACCGAGCACGGTCGCGAACTGGACGCGTCCCTGGGCGTCCTCCATGCAGCTCAGTTCGCACAGGGTGTTGGTGAGCCGGGACAGCAGTTCCAAACCCTGCGCGCGCGGCACCCCGCCGTCGGGACCGCCGGGACCCTCACCTTTCTCCACCGACTTCTCCCCCATGAGTCGGTTCGCCTGCCTGACCGACCTGCGAAGTTAGCACGGCACCTGACGGTTAGCCAGGGACGTGTGAGGCACGGAGGAACGAAGTCCGGCCGAGTCCCCCTTACGGGTGGCACTCGGCCGGATTCATTCACCACCGATGCGGCACGTGCCCGTCACAACCGCGGGTCCACCGGTTCCGACTCCAGGGCCAGTACGGCGTGGCCTCAGGCCCGGCCGGAGGTGCGGCCGTGGTACTTCTCCGGCAGTCCGGCGTGGCAGACCACCAGCCGGCCGCCGTCAAGGACGTAGTAACTGACCAGCCCGTCGGTGAACTCCCTTACCTCGGCGCGGAACTCCCCGCTCTTGATGTCCATCTGCCCGACGGTCTCGGCGAGTCCGTGGGTGTGCTGGACTTTGCGGCCCCTGAGGTGACGGCTGAACTTGTTCTCGTGGTTGCCGGGCACGCACAGCGCGTCGCCCGACTTCACCGTAGGTGTTTCCGCAGGTGATTCCTCGTGCCGGATGTGCAGAATGCGCGGCTCCACGCGGCCCTCAATCTTGAGCGGCGGCAGCACGGGCATCCCCGCCGGAAGGGTGCCGTCGTTGGGGATGACCTTCATGATCTCGTCCCACACGCCAGCGCGAAGCCAGCGGTTGAACCGGGAATGCACGGTCTTCCACAGGACATCGCCCGACACCTCGATTCCGTGCCAGCCACACCCGGTGCGTGCCTTGAACAGAATGCCGTCGACCACCGCGCGACCGTCGATGAGGCGGTGGTTCGAGGGCTCCCAGGCCTTGACGACCGGTTCCACCAGGGCCCACACCGCATCGGTCAGCGGGGGTGGCACCAGCCGCCCGGAGTCGGCAAACCACTTGGTGAGGGTGCAACCCTTGTTGGTCTTGCGCTCGGGCCTGGCACCCATGACCGTGACGCGCACGTCCAGCAGCGCGAGGATCTCGCCCTGTTCCTCGGGTGTCATGTCGGCCAGTCGCGTGCGCGCCAGTTCGGCCAGCGCTGCGAGGTCGTTCGCGCGCTGCTCGGCGGCCTGGGTCTCCTCCATCCAGCACTGCGCCTCGTCACGCAACTCCTTGAGCTTCTCCAGCTCGGTCTTGGCATCGGCCAGCTCCTCGTTCAGCAGCTCGACGGGCAGCCCTGACCGCATGTAGACCTTGATGGCGTTCTTGATGGACTGCTCACGTACGGCAACCTGCTGACTGAGGTCGGTCACCCGCGCGCGCTGCGCATCCTGATCGGTGTCAGCCATGCCGACCCACTCAGCCACCATCGCCCTGAGCTGCTCAGGGTCACCCAGAAGCTTCACAACCTCGGCCCACACGGTGGCCTCAAGTTCAGCCGCCGGGATCTGCGGGTCACTGCACGTCGGACCGTTCGCGTACTCCTCCTGTCGGCCCTTGCAGCGGTACCAACGGCCCGGGCCCTTGTGGCGCTTGCCGCCGATGTAGTGCTTGCCGCACTGGGCCGTGACACGCTTCGACAGCGGGTAGACCCCGGCCTGTCCTTTGGGCTTGCCGGAAGGTTCGCCGACAGTCGCCTTCAGGTCGGCCACCTCCTCCGGCGTGAAGATGGTGTCCAGCGGGATGCGAACGGTTTCGCCGTAGAGCGGCTTGCCCTCCTGGTCCAGCTTGGGCCCTCGGCCGTTCTTCACCTCGATGTTGCGGAAGATGAACACGGCTTCGAGGGTGGCCGTGGACATCAACCGCTTGCGCAGGTTCTGATGCGACCAGGACCGGCCCGAGCGGGTGAACAGACCCTCGGCGTTCAGGCGGGTGGCGGTGGCCCGCATGTTGAGTCGCTCGATGACCAGCAGCTCGCGCGCTCGGCGCAACACCTTGACCTCGGCCGGGCACAACCTGAGCCGGGACAGGCCCTTCTTGCCCTGGTCCTCGATCTCGTACCCGAATGGGGGCGGACCGCCGACCCAACCGCCCTCCTCGGCCTTCTCCTGCAAGCCGCCCTGGGTGCGGTCCCGGATGAGTTCCCATTCGGTCTCGGCGTAGTTGGCATCCTCGCGCATCTTCCGGCGACCCTCGGCGGTGGTGTTGTCGTAATCGCCCTGGACCACCGCCACGAACACGCCGATTTCCTCAAGACTCCACACCCACCGCCAGAACGCCCGGCCGGTGCGACCGATGGCGCGGCCCTCCTTCACGACGACGATGTCGAAGGGGCGCGGCTTGCTGTGGGCGTCCTCCATCAACCGCTTGAGGTCGGGACGGTCGGCGGCCTCCAGCGATCCCGAGATGCCCTCGTCCACGTAGGTGCCGACGTGCTTCCACTCCTTCTTGGCGATGTAGCGGGTGGTCCGCTTACCTTGGTAGTCGATGCCGTAGCCCTTGGCCTGGTCCTCCGTCGACACCCTCAGGTAGTCAACGGCCCGGAGCTGGCCACCCGCCAACACACGCTCGATCACCCCGGTGGCGATGGCTGTGGTTTGCTGGTTCATAGCTGGGTTTTCTCCTCGTGGTTCTCAGCGTTACGGCCCGGCCGGGGGCGCCACCTCGGCCGGGCCCATTCGTCTTAACGAGTGAAGTCGTCGATGCAGTCGGCCTAGATGAAATCGCCGGTAATCTTGTCCACAGCCACCTCGCGCACCCGGAGCTGGCAGACGCGGGGGTCTGGCACGTCCTGCCGGGCCTTGTCGGCGAGCTTTTGGATCTCGTCACGCTTGAAGGACTGGGCGGTGACCACGCGGCCCTGCGCGTTGCGGTACTGAATCTTGAACACTGGGGCTCTTCTCGGAGCCGGGCGGCCTGAGCCGCCCGGCGAGGGCGGGGTCGGTCAGCCGATGACCGTGAACTTGGTGGCGGTCTTGACCGCGCCCTTGGCGTCGGTGTAGGTGAAGGTGTTGCCCTCGACGATCCCGGTGCGCTTCCAGCGGCCGACCTTGGCGGTGACCTGCTTGGGGGCGGCCTTCTTGGTCTTGCGCTGCTCGACGCGGGCGGCCTTGTTCCGAGCCCGGGTGATACCCGCCTTGACCGTGTAGCCGAACGGGAACTTGGCGGTCAGCGACGCGGCCTCACCGCTGGTGCGGTGGCCGTCCTCGGCGACCCGGGTGACCAGCTCGCCAGCGGCACCGGCCTTGATCAGGAACAACTTGAGCTTGGCGTCGTGGCCGGGGGCGAGCTGCCGCTTGGTCTCCAGCCTGACAGCCGGTGGTCCGGCCGTCCTCCAGCTCAAAGCGGCTGCACTCGCAGCGCGTGGGCTCGGCGGTGGCGGCCTGGGCGGTCTTCGCGGCGGTGGTCTTGGCGGCCATTTTCTGTCTCCCTGATTAGTACTCCAGCCGTAGATGTGATCTTCATGATTGAAGGGCGGCCTGGCGTCGGTAGTGGCTGCGTTGGGCGCGGGCTTGGTGGCGTCGGCGTCAGGTGGACCAACGCAGTCGATGGGCTAGGTCACGGGTCGGCCGTGCGATCAGGGCGGTGAACAGGCGCTGGATCTCGTTGCAGGTCAGCGGGATCCAGCCCGTTCGGCCTGATCCCGTCGTTGGCCAGGGCCTGGTCGCGGCGTTCGTGGGCGGCCGTGACCGCGCGGAAGCCGTGGGCGAGCAAGGCCAGGGTGACCCAGCGGTGCCAGGAGTCCCAGCGGCGGATCTGGTGCTCGTCCAGCCCGGCCAGGGTCTTCGAGCTCTGGCACGTCTCCTCGATCGTCCAGCGGCTTCCGGCGACCTTGACGAGGGTGGACAGCGGGACCGGGCGGGGCGCGTAGCAGCGGTAGTAGGCGAGCTCGCCGGTGCGGCGGTTGCGGCGGATCAACAGGTGCTGATGGCCGGCCAGGCCGGGGGCGGTGATGGCGATCTGGGCCCAGTCGTACCAGCGGTGGCCCTTCGCACCGCGTCCGGCGGACAGCTTCTGCCAGGCCCACTTGGCGATCTTCTTGGCCAGGTGGTCGGTGCGCTGATCTCCGGCCGAGGCGGGGACGCGGTGGGTGCTGGAGACCGCGAGTACGTAGCCGAGCTGCCGCCGCTCCAGGGCGGCGCGCAGGTGCGGGTTGTCGCCGTAGACCTCGTCGCCGGCCGCCCATGCGGCCGTAACTCCGGCGTCCAGGGTGTGCTCGATCATCTGTCGGGCGAGCTGCGGCTTGGTGGCGAAGCCGACGTCGTTGGGGACGGCGGCCTGGCCGCAGCGGTCCGGGGCGCTCGTCCAGGACTTGGGCAGGTAGAGCGCGCGATCGATGGCGGCGTGTCCGTGGCGGGAGGTGTAGGTGAGGTAGACGGCGACTTGGGCGTTCTCGATCCGCCCGGCGGTGCCGGTGTACTGGCGCTGGACGCCGACGGTGCGGGTGCCCTTCTTCAGGTCGCCGGTCTCGTCCATCACCAGCACGGCCTGGTCGTCGGCCAGGTGCTCCAGAACGAACGCGCGTAGGTCGTCCCGCACCAGGTCGGCGTCTCACTGGGCGCGGCCGAGCAGGTGCTGCAGACCGTCGGGTGTGGCGTCCCTGGTGTGCTCGGCGATCGTCCAGCAGTTCTTGCGCGGCAGGTCAGCCAGCAACCCGAGCACCAACTGCCGGGACCGGAGCCGGGGCTCGACCCGGCTGAATCGTCCCGCGATCTGCTCCATCAGGCCCTTGAACATCACCCGCCAGCGGGCAGGCACTACGCTGTGACCTGCGACCACCGCTTCATCGTCAGTCCACACACCTCACGATGATCACCGGTGGCCGCAGCCGTCTCCGCACCAGGTCCCACCAACTCGATCACACTCCATGTTTTGATCGGGGTCTCTTGCGAATCCCGCTGGTCGCCGAGATCCGCTGGAGATCTCCTGAGCGCGGCGCCGGCAACGTGTGATCATGCCGATATGGCATCCGGTCGGATCATTTTCCTCAATGGCACCTCCAGCTCGGGGAAGTCGAGCATCGCCAGGGAGCTTCTGGACATCCTGGACGATGGCGTCTTCTTCCA
>NZ_JBIAZD010000003.1:406999-619601 GCF_042898795.1 Streptomyces sp. NPDC000348 | reverse complement strand
CTCTCCGTGAATGTGTACCGGTAATCCGGTGCAACACCACGAGAGCGGAACCGTCGAGCGGAATAAGCTCACGGTTCACAGCGTCCTCGCTGTGTTATTTCAAAGGAACCTCGTCCCAGCTGATGCTGGAGACGGGGTATCAACATATCTGGCGTTGACTTTTGGCACGCTGTTGAGTTCTCAAGGAACGGACGCTTCCTTTGTACTCACCCTCTCGGGCTTTCCTCCGGGCGCTTCCCTTCGGTCTTGCGTCTCCGACTCTATCAGATCTTTCCGACCCGATTTCCTCGGTGCTTTCCGGGTTCCCGCTTCCGCGTTTCCCTTTCCGGCGGTTCCGACTCTATCAGATCCTTTCGGGCCTGATTCCCAGTCAGAGTGGGTTGTCTTCGCGGCCGTTGGGCCGTTCCGACGAGTGAGACTTTAGCGGATTCCCGGTCCCCGACCTAATCGGGGTCCTGCTCCCTTTCGGGCGCGGATTCCTCATTTCGCGAATACACATGCCAAGGGCGCGACAACAGACAGACTGCTGTCTCGAACAGTGGTGGTGCGTGCGGAATGGCTGTCCGGGGACCGACCGGAGTCGGCGCTCACGTCGGACAACTCGGAGAACAGTACGGATCCGCCCGGGGCGTGTCAACTCGCTGCCCCGTCCCCTCCCGGGGGCGTACTCTGGCCCGTATGACCACGCGTACGTACAGCCAGTTCTGGTGGGCCGCCTGACGGCGGCCGCTCCTACGTGCGCACTCGACGGCCGCCGCCTCGGCGGCCGTTTCTGTTTCTCCCTCCAGGACTCCGAGGGGCGGCCGGCCGGGGGCGGCGGCCCCGGACCGGAGACGGAGAAGAGATGACACGGGTCTTCAGTGGGATCAAGCCGACCGGGCATCTGACGCTCGGGAACTACCTGGGCGCCATGCGGCAGTGGGTCGCGGTCGACCAGCACCGGGCGGACGCGCTGTTCTGCGTCGTCGATCTGCACGCGCTGACCGTGCACCACGATCCCGCGCGGGTGCGCAGACTGAGCAGGCAGGCGGCGACCTTGCTGCTGGCGTCCGGATTGGACCCCGCGGGGTGCACGGTGTTCGTGCAGAGCCATGTGGACGAGCACGCGCGGCTGTCGTATCTGCTGGAGTGCGTGGCCACGGACGGCGAGATGCGGCGGATGATCCAGTACAAGGAGAAGGCGGCGCGGGAGCGGCGGCGTGGCGGGAGCGTGCGGCTGTCGCTGCTGACGTACCCGGTGCTGATGGCGGCCGACATCCTGGCGTACGGAACGGACGAGGTGCCGGTCGGGCACGACCAGACGCAGCACGTGGAGCTGGCGCGGGATCTCGCGGTGCGGTTCAACCAGCGGTACGGGCAGGTGTTCGTGGTGCCGCGGGCGACGAATCCGCCGGTGGCGGCGCGGGTGATGAATCTGCAGGACCCGCTGTCGAAGATGGGCAAGAGCGATGACACCGGGCCGGGGATCGTCTATCTGCTGGACGAGCCGGAGGTGGCGCGGAAGAAGGTCATGCGGGCGGTGACCGACAGCGGCCGGGACGTCGTGTACGACAGGGAGTCCCGGCCGGGGGTGGCGAATCTGCTGGAGATCCTCGCCGCGTGCACGGGTGGGGACCCGGAGGCCCTGGCCGGTGCGTACGAGTCGTACGGCGCGTTGAAGAAGGACGCCGCGGAGGCCGTGGTCGAGGTGCTGCGGCCGGTGCGGGAGAGGCACAAGGAGTTGTGCGCGGATCCCCTTTATGTGGAGGGGGTGCTGCGGGACGGTGCGGAGCGGGCGCGGGGCATGGCCCGGCCGACCGTGGACGCCGCCTACCGGGCGATCGGCCTGCTGCCGGCCGGCTCGGACACCGGGGCGCCCGTGCTGAACGCGGCCCGGTAGGCGGGGGAGCCGACGCGCGGGGGCGGTGCGGCCGTCAGTCCTTGGTGCCGCTCGCGAGTTCGCGGCTGCGGTCGCGGGCGGCTTCGAGGGCGGCGATGAGGGCGGCCCGTACGCCGTGGTTCTCGAGTTCGCGGATGGCGCTGATGGTGGTGCCGGCGGGGGAGGTCACGTTCTCGCGCAGCTTCACGGGGTGTTCGCCGCTGTCCCGGAGCATCGTCGCGGCGCCGATCGCGGACTGGACGATCAGGTCGTGGGCCTTGTCGCGGGGCAGGCCGAGCAGGATGCCGGCGTCGGTCATGGCTTCGACCAGGTAGAAGAAGTACGCCGGGCCGGAGCCGGAGAGGGCGGTGCAGGCGTCCTGCTGGGACTCGGGGACGCGGAGGGTCTTGCCGACGGCGCCGAAGATCTCCTCGGCGTGGGCGAGGTGGTCGGCGGTGGCGTGGCTTCCGGCGGAGATGACCGACATGGCCTCGTCGACGAGGGCGGGGGTGTTGGTCATGACGCGGACGACCGGGGTGCCGGTGGCGAGGCGGTCCTCGAAGAAGGCGGTGGGGATGCCGGCGGCGCCGCTGATGACCAGGCGGTCGGCGGGGACGTGGGGGGCGAGTTCGTCGAGGAGGGTGCCCATGTCCTGCGGTTTGACCGTGAGGATCAGGGTGTCGGCGGTCTTGGCGGCTTCCTGGTTGGAGACCGGGGTGACTCCGTAGCGGGTGCGGAGTTCGTCGGCTCGTTCCTGGCGGCGGGCGGTGACGAGGAGGTCGGTGGGGGCCCAGCCGGCGCGGATCATTCCGCTGAGCAGGGCTTCGCCGATTTTGCCGGTGCCGAGGACTGCGACTTTCTGCGTCATGGCTGGGGTGCCCTCCGGGGGTGCGTCGTCCTGTGGGCATCCTCGCATCCCGGGGGCGGGCGGGGAGGGGGCGTCCAGTGGGCGGGACGTCGGTCGGGGGCCGGGGTGGGGGGAGCCGGGTGGCTAGGGCGTCCGGCGCTTCAGCGTCGCCGCTCCCAGGGCCAGGACCAGCAGGGCGCAGCCGGCGACGATCAGGACGTCGCGGAGGAAGGGGGCGGTGATGTCGGTGTGCTTGAGGACCTCGTTCATGCCGTCGACGGCGTAGGACATGGGGAGGACGTCGGAGACGGCCTCCAGGACGGGGTGCATGGTGTCGCGCGGGGCCAGCAGGCCGCAGAGGAGGAGCTGGGGGAAGATCACCGCCGGCATGAACTGGACCGCCTGGAACTCCGAGGCCGCGAAGGCCGAGACGAAGAGGCCGAGGGCTGTGCCGAGGAGTGCGTCGAGCAGGGCCACCAGGAGGAGCAGCCAGGGGCTGCCGGTGACGTCGAGGCCCAGGATCCAGACGGCGAGGCCGGTGGCGAGGGCGGACTGGACGATCGCCAGGGCGCCGAAGGCGAGGGCGTAGCCGGCGATGAGGTCGCCCTTGCCGAGGGGCATGGCGAGGAGGCGTTCGAGGGTGCCGGAGGTGCGTTCGCGCAGGGTGGCGATCGAGGTGACCAGGAACATCGTGATGAGCGGGAAGATCCCGAGGAGTGAGGCGCCGACGGTGTCGAAGACGCGGGCGCTGCCGTCGTAGACGTAGCGGAGCAGGAACAGCATCAGGCAGGGGACCAGCAGCATCAGCGCGACGGTGCGCGGGTCGTGGCGGAGCTGGCGCAGGACCCGGGCCGCGGTGGCGGTGGTGCGGGAGGGGTTCAGGGTGGCTGCCGGGGCGGGTGTGTTCGTCGTGGGGCGGGGGGTGCTCATCGGGTGCTCTCCTTCGTGGGACCTGCCGCGGTGGCCCGGTCGACCAGGTGGAGGAAGGCCCCCTCGACGGTCTCGGCTCCGGTGCGGGTACGGAGGGCGTCGGGGGTGTCGTCGGCGAGGATCTCGCCCGCGCGCATGAGGAGGAGGCGGTGGCAGCGTTCGGCCTCGTCCATGACGTGGGAGGAGATCAGCAGGGTCGCGCCGCGTTCGGCGGCGATGGTGTGGAAGAGGTCCCAGAGGTCGCGGCGCAGGACGGGGTCGAGGCCGACGGTGGGTTCGTCGAGGACCAGGAGCTCGGGGCTGCCGAGGAGCGCGACGGCGAGGGAGACGCGGCTGCGCTGGCCGCCGGAGAGGTCGCCGGCGAGGGCGTCGGTGTGGGTGGTGAGGTCGACGTCGGCGATGGCCCGGGTGACGTTCTCGTGGCGGCGCCCGGCGGCTGCGCGGCCGGGGTCGAGGATCGCGGCGAAGTAGTCGAGGTTCTGGCGGACGCTGAGGTCGTCGTAGACGGAGGGGGCCTGGGTGACGTAGCCGATGCGGGTGCGCAGGGCGGGGTGGCCGGCGGGGTGACCGAGGACGTCGAGGGTGCCGGTGACCTTGGCCTGGGTGCCGACGACGGCCCGCATCAGGGTCGACTTGCCGCAGCCGGAGGGGCCGAGGAGGCCGGTGATCTGGCCGCACGGGACGGTGAAGCCGAGGCCCCGCAGGACGGTGCGGGAGCCCCGGACGACGGTGAGGTCCCGGGCGTGGACGGCCGGTTCCTCCGGTGGCCGGGAGGAGTAATTCACCATGTGATGAATACTCCTCCCGGGTCGTGGAGGCGTCAAGCCGTAGGGGTCGGCGCGGTCGCGAGGAGGAGGATGACGTCGTACGTCTCCTCGACGATCCCGTCCGGGAAGACCTCCAGGACGTGCCGTCGCTCCTCGGCGAGGTAGGCCGCGGTGCGCTCCTCGCCCTGGATCAGGAAGAGCGAGTGGCTGCCGAGGTTGGCGAGGTGGGTGTCGAGGGGGACGCGCCGGCTCCAGCGGACGTCGCGGCGCAGGACGTCGAGGTGGCCCGCGACATCGGCGGCGTGGGCGCCGAGGTGGCGCTTCTCGGCGGAGACGTCGAAGCCGAAGTGGCGGTTGGCGCGTTCGCCCGCCTCCGCGATCCACGGCACGTCGAGGGCGCTGGTGTTCCACCACAGGGCGAGTGCCCCGCCCGGGCGCAGGACCCGTACCGCCTCCGGGACGGCGCGGGCGGGGTCGGTCCAGTGCCAGGCCTGGGCGTAGGTGAGGAGGTCGGCGCAGTGGTCGGCGAGGGGGAGGGCGTTGCCGTCGCCCCGGACGACCGGTACGCCGGGGAGGCCGCGGCGGAACTCGGCCGCCATGCCCGCACCGGGCTCGACGGCGATGACGTCGGCGCCCCGCTCGCGCAGCCGGGCGGTCGCCATGCCCGGACCGGCGCCGACGTCCACGACCCGGGAGCCGGTGAGGGGGCGGCCGGTCAGCTCCTCGATGGTGTCGAAGAGGGCGGGCGGGTAGGAGGGGCGGCCCGCGGCGTACTGGGCGGCTGCCGCGTTGAAGGAGTGGGCCCGGGTGGCGTGGGTGGCCCGGTCGGCGCGCTGTGTCGTCATACGGCCATGGTGACCGGGCGGCTCCGGCGCGCAGGCGGTTTTCGGGGACGCTGGCGGGCGGCCCTCAGCGGCGGCGCTTCCTCGACGGGTTGCCCGAGCGGCGGGTGGTGCGCTTCTCGTAGTCCTCGCGGGCCTTGTCGTACTCGGCGCGGTGGAGTTTCTCGCCCGGGGCCTCGGTGAGGGTGCGGAGGAAGTAGGCGAGGAGCGAGCCGACGAAGCCGATGGCCAGCAGGCCGCGCAGGGAGGCCTGGCGGTCGGGGTCGGGGCGGGTGGTGAAGGCGGACCAGGTGTGGCGGAAGGCGAGCGAGCTGCAGATCGCGAACATCACGACCACGAGCAGCGGGACGAAGCCGCCGACGTCGGCGATCCGGAGCCCGTCGTAGGCGATGCGCAGGACGAGGCAGGCGGCGGCCGCGGCGGCGAGGGAGCCGACGGCCAGGCCGGCCCGGCGGGCGGTGTAGCCGTTGTCGTGGTTCACCCAGGTGGTGCCGTAGAACCGGAGAGGTTCGGGGCGGGGGCCCGCAGGGGTGTCCGGGATGCCGTTCGTGCCGTTCTCCGCTGCGCTCACGGATCGATTGTGGCCCTTCTCCCCCGGGTGACCGCGGGAGCCCCCCCCCCACCGGCCGGTCCCCCTCGGGAACCGGCCGGTCCTTCCGGCACCCCGCGACGGCGGGGCCTAGCAGCGGGGAGCCACGTACCCGTCGCTGCCGGTGCGGATGTACGCGTCGGAGACGTACTGGCCGCTGCCGATGTTGTCCCAGATGTTCGAGGTGCCGTACGGGCCCGACACCCAGGTGCCCGGCGTCTGGCAGTTGATCGTGACCCTGGAGCCCTCGGGCAGGACCCGCACGACCGAGTAGCCGGTGCCGGGACCGCTGCGCACGTTCAGCTGGTAGCCCGGCGCCACCGGATAGGAGTTCGCGGTCGCGGCTGTCGTGGTGATGGCCACCGCGGCCGCCTTCCCGTCCCCGCCCGCGATGTCCCGGGTCTGCTCGACAGACATGAGAAAACCTCCCCCGTTGTGTCCCACGACTGTCGTGGGGCCACGTTGATTCCCCTGGAACAGGATGTGAAACACCAGTTTTCCACTCGCACACGGAGGCGGGCGGGCCGCCTCGGTCCCCCGTGCACCATCGACTAGGCTCCGAGCGTCGCGCGCGCGAACGAACAGCACGGGGGTGGTTCCATGGCGCCGCAGCGGGATGCCGGAGCGGGCGCGGAAGCGGAACTTCCGGAGTACGCCGGTCACTACCGTCTGGAGTCCTGTCTCGGCTCGGGCGGCATGGGCGTCGTGCATCTGGCCCGGAGCACCTCCGGGATGCGGGTCGCGGTGAAGGTCGTACACGCCCGGTATGCCATGGACCCCGAGTTCAGAGGGCGGTTCCGGCAGGAGGTGGCCGCCGCGCGGCGGGTGAGCGGGGCTTTCACCGCACCGGTCGTCGACGCCGATCCGGAGGGCGGGCGGCCCTGGATGGCCACCCTGTACATTCCCGGTCCGACGCTCTCCGAGGAGGTGAAGCGGAACGGGCCCATGGACCCGGACCAGGCGCGCCGGCTGATGGCCGGGCTCGCGGAGGCGCTGCGCGACATCCACCGGGTCGGAGTCGTGCACCGGGACCTGAAGCCGAGCAACGTGCTGCTCGCCGAGGACGGGCCGAAGGTCATCGACTTCGGCATCTCCCGGCCAAAGAACAGCGAACTGCGCACCGAAACGGGGAAGTTGATCGGTACGCCGCCGTTCATGGCGCCCGAGCAGTTCCGGCGGCCCCGGGAGGTGGGCCCCGCGGCCGACGTCTTCGCCCTCGGCTCGCTCATGGTGCACGCGGCGACCGGGCGCGGTCCGTTCGACTCCGACAGCCCGTACGTCGTCGCCTACCAGGTCGTGCACGACGAGCCCGATCTGACCGGCGTACCGGAGTCGCTCGCGCCGCTGGTGCTGCGCTGCCTCGCCAAGGAGCCCGACGTCCGGCCCACGCCGGACGAGCTGATGCGGGAGCTGCGGTCGGTGGCGGCGGCGTACGACACGCAGGTGTTCGTGCCGGCGCAGCGGACGCCCGGGGCACAGGGGGCGCGGGAGGAGCAGGGGACACCGGAGGAGTCCGTGCCGGAGCCCTCGGCGGACGCGCCCGCCGAGCGGCCCGCGCGGCGTCCGGGCAGGCGGGCGATGCTGGTGGCCGGGGCGCTCTGCCTCGCCGTGCTCGGCGGGCTCACGGCGGTTCAGGTGTCCGGCGGCACGGAACCGGAGCGGAGGACCACCGCCGCGCAGAGCGCGCCGGACGGCTTCGGCGTGTGGGAGGCGGCGCCCGCCCCGGAGGGCGACGGCATGCCCCAGTGCGCGTACGGCACGCGGGGGCTGCTGTGCGGGCTGCCCGGTCTGGTGCTCGCCCTCGATCCGGCCGACGGCCGCACGCTGTGGCGGCACGAGGTCACGGGGACCACCCGGAGCGAACCGCCGGTCGTGTCGGGCGGCCTCGTCCAGCCCTCCCTCGACCTGATCGGTGACCTGGAGGCGCTCGACCCGGCCACGGGCGAGCCGGTCTGGCGGGAGGACGTGCCCGAGTACGACGGGGTGCGGGCGGTCGGCGACACGCTCCTGCTGACCCGCTCCGACGGGACGGTCACGGGTGTGGACGGCGCCTCGGGCAGGACCAGGTGGTCGCACCGGATCCCGGGGCAGGCCGTGCCGTACTTCTCCGCGTTCGCCGGGGAGCCGGGGGAGCCGTCGGCGTACGCGACGGGTGTCTCCGGGGACGGGAGCGGGACCCGGGTCACCGCGGTGGACCCGGCGACGGGGGACGTGCGGTGGGACGCGGAGCTGGAGGGGTCGCTGACGCCCGTGGGGGCGGCGGACGGGTCCGTGTACCTGCTCGCCGGGGGCGACGTCTACGGCGACGCGAAGGCCGTGCTCCGCTACACGCCCGGCACCGGGGCCGTCCGCCGGGTGACGCTGCCCGTGCCGGTCGCGCAGGCGGAGGCCGGCGTGCACGGGGACACCGTGTACCTCATGGGTGCGGGCGGTTCGCTGGTGGCCGTCGACATGGCGGCGGGAAAGCAGCGGTGGCGGCTGGAGACGGGCGTGAGCCGCGGCTCGGTGCCCGTCTCCGACGGGCGGCACGTGTACGTCACCGCTCCCGACGGGCGGCTGCTGGGCGTCGACGCCCGCGGGGGGAAGCTCCTCGGGCAGACCCGGCCGCGGCTCGGCGCCGGCTCCGACCGCGTCCCCGCCGCGCTGCCCGCCCCCGTGCTCGCGGGCGGGCACGTCTACGCCGGCGCGCCCGACGGGACCGTGTTCGGGGTGGCGGGGCGGGACCCGGCCGGCTGGTGACCCGGCCGGGCGGTGCCCCGGAGCGGGAAGGCCGGCCCAGGGTCGCCGGGCCGGTGGTCGCGGACGGTCCCGCCCGCGTCTCCGTGCCCGCCGGGACCGTGTTCGCCGTGGACGGGCGGGATCCGGGGGCCCGCGGACGGCGAGGGCCGCCCCCGCGGTGCGGAAGCGGCCCTGCTCGCGGCCCGGTGGGGCTCAGCCCAGCTTGCTGACGTCGCGCACCGCGCCCTTGTCCGCGCTCGTCGCCATCGCCGCGTACGCCCTCAGGGCGGCCGAGACCTTGCGGTCGCGGTTCTTCGGGGCGTACCGGCCGTTCAGGGCCTGCTCGCGGCGGGTCAGTTCCGCCTCGTCGACCAGCAGCTCGATCGAGCGGTTCGGGATGTCGATGCGGATGCGGTCGCCGTCCTCGACCAGGGCGATGGTGCCGCCCGCCGCCGCCTCGGGCGAGGCGTGGCCGATGGAGAGGCCGGAGGTGCCGCCGGAGAAGCGGCCGTCCGTGACCAGCGCGCAGGTCTTCCCCAGGCCGCGGCCCTTCAGGTACGAGGTCGGGTAGAGCATCTCCTGCATGCCGGGGCCGCCCTTGGGGCCCTCGTAGCGGATGACGACGACGTCGCCGTCCTTGACCTGCTGGGTGAGGATCTTCTGGACGGCCTCCTCCTGCGACTCGCAGACGACCGCCGGGCCCTCGAAGGTCCAGATGGACTCGTCGACGCCGGCCGTCTTCACGACGCAGCCGTCCACGGCCAGGTTGCCCTTGAGGACCGCGAGGCCGCCGTCCTTGGAGTAGGCGTGCTCGGCGGAGCGGATGCAGCCGCCCTCGGCGTCCTCGTCCAGGGCCTCCCAGCGCTCGGACTGGGAGAAGGCCTCGGCGGAGCGGACGCAGCCGGGGGCCGCGTGCCACAGTTCGACGGCCTCGGCGGACGGGGAGCCGCCGCGCACGTCCCAGGTCTTCAGCCAGTCGGCCAGGGACGCGCTGTGGACCGCGTGCACGTCCTCGTTGAGCAGGCCCGCGCGGTGCAGCTCGCCGAGCAGGGCGGGGATGCCGCCGGCGCGGTGCACGTCCTCCATGTAGTACGTGCGGTCCTTGGCGACGTTCGGGGCGACCTTGGCGAGGCAGGGCACGCGGCGGGAGACCTCGTTGATCTCCTCCAGGCCGAAGGGGACGCCGGCCTCCTGGGCGGCGGCCAGCAGGTGCAGGATCGTGTTGGTCGAGCCGCCCATGGCGATGTCGAGGGCCATGGCGTTCTCGAAGGCCGCGAAGGACGCCACGCTGCGCGGCAGGACCGTCTCGTCGTCCTGCTCGTAGTAGCGGCGGGTGATGTCCATGACCGTCTTCGCCGCGTTCACGTACAGCTGCTTGCGGGCCGTGTGCGTGGCGAGGACCGAGCCGTTGCCCGGGAGGGAGAGGCCGATGGCCTCGGTCAGGCAGTTCATCGAGTTGGCGGTGAACATGCCGGAACAGGAGCCGCAGGTCGGGCAGGCGTTCTCCTCGATGCGGAGGATGTCCTCGTCCGAGATCTTGTCGTTCACCGCGTCGGAGATCGCGTCGACCAGGTCCAGGGTGCGGACGGTGCCGTCGACCAGGGTGGCGCGGCCGGACTCCATCGGGCCGCCGGAGACGAAGACCGTGGGGATGTTCAGGCGCAGGGCCGCGTTGAGCATGCCCGGGGTGATCTTGTCGCAGTTGGAGATGCAGATCAGGGCGTCGGCGCAGTGGGCCTCGACCATGTACTCCACGCTGTCCGCGATCAGGTCGCGGGAGGGGAGGGAGTACAGCATGCCGCCGTGGCCCATCGCGATGCCGTCGTCGACGGCGATGGTGTTGAACTCGCGCGGGATGCCGCCGGCCGCGGTCACCGCCTCGCTGACGATCCGGCCGACCGGGGCGAGGTGGGTGTGGCCGGGGACGAACTCCGTGAAGCTGTTGGCGACCGCGATGATCGGCTTGCGGCCGATGTCCGCGCCCGGTACACCGGAGGCCCGCATCAGGGCGCGGGCGCCCGCCATGTTGCGGCCGTGGGTGACTGTGCGGGACCTCAGCTCGGGCATCGTCGCTCGCTCCTTCGGAGAGTTATGACTGTCGTCGAGCGTACGCCGGTCATTCAGGGAGTGGGACGAGGTGTCCGGAATGCGGGACGAGTGTCCCGGTCCGCGCGGGGCGGGCCTCCCGGCCCGAAGGGACCTCAGCCTCCGGTGAGGTGCCCCTGCACCACCGGCGCCACCCGCTCGATGAGCCGCTCGGCGTCCGCCGAGGCCAGCGGCTCCATCCTGATCACGTACCGGATCATCGCGATCCCGACCAGCTGGGCGGCGGCGAGCTCGGCGCGCAGCTCCGCGTCCGGGACGTCGAGCCGTCCGGCGATCCGGCGCAGCACCTGGCCGGCGATCAGACGGCGGAAGACGCCGGCGGCGATCTCGTTGTTCACGGCGGAGCGGACGATCGCGAGCAGCGGGGCCCGGGTGACCGGGCTCTCCCAGAGCCCGATGATCATCCGCGTCATCCGTTCGCCGACCTCGTCGAGCGGTCCGTCGAGAACCGTGTCCCGCGCGGTGAACACCGGCGCGAAGGCGACCTCCACGGCGGCCTCGAACACCTGCTCCTTGGTGCCGAAGTAGTGGTGCACCAGCGCGGAGTCGACCCCGGCCGCCTTGGCGATGCCCCGGACGGACGTCTTCTCGTACCCGCGGACCGAGAACTCCTCACGGGCCGCGTCGAGGATGCGCTCCCGGGTGCCGGCCGACTCCGTACGGGGCGGGCGGCCGCGGCGCCGTGCGGTGCCGTCGCCCCGCGCGGAGGCCGCAGGGGGCGCGGAGGCGTCCGGGCCGTCGCTCGCGGTGCGGCCGGTCATCGCCGCGGCACCTCGATCCCGGAGGAGGCGGAGGACAGGTGCCGGCGGGTGAACGCCAGCGCCTCGGCCAGGTCGGCCTCGCGCTCCGCGCTCGACATGGCCCGGCGGGTGTTGACCTCGATGACGACATGGCCGTCGAAGCCGCGCGACGCGAGCCCGCGCAGCACCTCGGCGCAGGGCTGGTCGCCGCGGCCGGGCACCAGGTGCTCGTCCTTGGCGGAGCCACGGCCGTCGGCGAGGTGGACGTGGCCGAGGCGGTCGCCCATGCGGTCGATCATCTGCAGGGCGTCGGTGCGGGCGGTCGAGGCGTGGCTGAGGTCGATCGTGAAGTGGCGGTAGTCCTCCTTGGTGACGTCCCAGTCGGGGGCGTACGCGAGCATCTCGCGGTCGCGGTAGCGCCAGGGGTACATGTTCTCCACGGCGAACCGCACGTCCGTCTCGCCGGCCATCCGCCAGACGCCCTCCACGAAGTCGCGGGCGTACTGCCGCTGCCAGCGGAAGGGGGGATGGACGACGACCGTGCCGGCGCCGAGCTTCTCGGCGGCGGCCCGGGCCCGCTGGAGCTTGGTCCAGGGGTCGGTGGACCACACGCGCTGCGTGATGAGCAGGCAGGGCGCGTGGACGGCCAGGACGGGGATGCGGTGGTAGTCGCTGAGTCTGCGCAGGGCCTCGATGTCCTGGCTGACCGGATCGGTCCACACCATGACCTCGACGCCGTCGTACCCGAGGCGCGCGGCGATCTCGAAGGCCGTCGCCGTCGACTCCGGGTAGACGGAGGCCGTCGACAGGGCGACCTTCGCATCCGGGATGCGGACTACGTCCCTTGCTTCTGCCACGAGCCTCAGGTTACGGGGTGGGATCGGGTGGACGCGGGGTGCCCGTTCGCCGTTGTGGCGTTTGTCATGGCGAGGGCCGCTGTCCCTGGTCCATGTGATCCAGTCTGCGGAGTATCACGCCCTCCCGCAGGGCCCAGGGGCAGACCTCCAGGCTTTCCACGCCGAACAGGTCCATGGCGGCCTCCGCGACCAGGGCCCCGGCGACCAGCTGGCCCGCGCGGGCCTCGGAGACGCCGGGCAGTTCGGCGCGCTCGGCGGCGGTCATGGCGGCGAGCCTGGGCACCCAGCCCTCCAGGGACTCCCGCTTCAGCTCGCGCTGGACGTACAGGCCCTCGGCGGAGCCGGGGGCGCCGGCGATGCGGGCGAGCTGCCTGAAGGTCTTGGAGGTGGCCACCACGTGGTCGGGGGCGCCGAGGCGGCTGAACTCGCCGACCGTGCGGGCTATCTCGGTGCGGACGTGGCGGCGCAGCGCGCGCACGTCCTCCGGCCCGGGCGGGTCGCCGGGCAGCCGGGCGGCGGTGAGACGGCCGGCGCCGAGCGGCAGGGACGCCGTGGCGTCGGGCTCCTCGTCCATGCCGTAGGCGATCTCCAGGGAGCCGCCGCCGATGTCGAGGACGAGCAGTTTCCCGGCCGACCAGCCGAACCAGCGGCGGACGGCGAGGAAGGTGAGCCGGGCCTCCTCGTCGCCGCTGAGCACCTGCAGCTCGACCCCGGTCTCCTCGCGCACGCGCGTGAGGACGGCGTCGGCGTTGCAGGCGTCGCGCACCGCGGAGGTCGCGAACGGCAGCAGTTCCTCGACGCCCTTGTCCTCGGCGGCCCGGAGCGCGTCGTGGACGACCGCGACCAGCCTGTCGACCCCCTCGGGACCGATGGCGCCGTCGCCGTCGAGGAGCTGGGCGAGGCGCAGTTCGGCCTTGTGCGAGTGCGCGGGCAGCGGGCGCGCGCCGGGGTGCGCGTCCACCACCAGCAGATGCACCGTGTTCGAACCCACGTCGAGGACACCGAGTCTCATGGGCGGAACGCTACTGCCCGCCGCGCGGCGTGATGCCCCGTCCGCGGCGGTCGAGCAGGTCCCGGTGGGGGCGCGGGCGACTTACCCTGGACGGGTGCCAAAGACGAAAAAGGCGAAGGACGAGAAGACGGACAAGAAGGCCAGGAAGGACAAGAAGGCCGGACTGGCCGAGGGTCCTTCGCGGGCGACAGCGCCGCGGGCGCCGGGAGCGGCGCCGGTGGACGACGAGAAGGGGCTCGACTTCGCCCGCGCGTGGGTGGAGTTTCCCGATCCCGCGGACGACGAGCAGGTCTTCCGCTGCGATCTGACCTGGCTGACCTCTCGCTGGAACTGCATCTTCGGCAGCGGCTGCCAGGGCATCCAGGCGGGCCGCGCGGACGACGGCTGCTGCACCCTGGGCGCCCACTTCTCGGACGAGGACGACGAGAAGCGGGTCGCCGGGCATGTGGCGAGGCTCACACCGGACATCTGGCAGCACCACGCGGAGGGCACGCGGAACGGCTGGGTCTCCCAGGACGAGGACGGCGACCGTCAGACCCGCCCGTTCCAGGGCTCGTGCATCTTCCAGAACCGGCCGGGCTTCGCGGGCGGCATGGGCTGCTCGCTGCACATCCTCGCCCTGAAGGAGGGCCGGGAGCCGCTGGAGACCAAGCCGGACGTGTGCTGGCAGCTGCCCGTCCGGCGGACCTACGACTGGATCGACCGGCCCGACGACACGCGCGTGCTGCAGGTGTCGATCGGTGAGTACGACCGCCGGGGCTGGGGACCGGGCGGCCACGACCTGCACTGGTGGTGCACCTCGGCCACCTCGGCGCACGGCGCCGGGGACCCGGTGTACGTCTCCTACCGCGCGGAGCTGACCGAGCTGATGGGCAAGGCGGGCTACGACCGTCTGGTCGAGCTGTGCGAGGAACGGCTGGCCTCGCAGCTGCCCCTGCTGGCCCCGCATCCGGCGGACCCCGCCTGACGGCGGGGCCTAGGAGGACGTGACCGGGCCGGAGGGCGCGGGGCCGGTGGGCGTCGGGCCGCCCGCGGTGGGGTCCGGGCCGGGTGAGGACGGTGGTCCGCCCGGCGTGGGGTCCGGGGGCGCCGGTGTCGTGGGCGTCGGTTCCGGGCCGGGCGACGACGGGGGCGGGCCGCTCGGCGTGCCGGGGTGCGCGGTGCCCGGGCCGCCGGGGCGGCCGGAGGGCGGGCCGCCGCCCGGGGTGGGGGCGACGGGGCCGTGGCCGTCGATGGTCACGACGGAACCGGCGGGCGAGACCGTCACGGTCGCGCTCCAGTGGCCGGGCGGCTCGCGCAGCTGATCGACGTACACCCGGACCGTCACCGACCCGCCGGGCGCGAGCGTTCCCGACGACCGGCTCGGGTAGAGCCAGGACGCCCCCGTCGACACGGACCAGCGGACCGGTTCGGCACCCGTCGCGGTCAGGGTGATCAGCGTGGTGTCGCCGCTGTGGTCGGCTTCGACGCTCATCGCGGCGGCGCCCTCGTGCCCGGCCCCGGCGACGCTCACGACCTCCACGGACACGTCCGGCTCGCCGTCGCCGCCGAATCCGGTTCCGGGCCGGGTGCCCGCGTTGCCGGTGTTCTCGTAGCCGCCCGCTCCCCCGCCGTCGAGGTCGAAGGGGCCGCCGTCCTCCCGCGCGGAGGCCGGGCGGCCGTCCTGGGCCTCGCCCACGGGAGTGCCCCGGTGGGCGGCCCACAGGGCGAGCACCGGCGCGGCGACGACGGTGGCGACGACCGTCGTCGTGACGGCACCCGCGCGCAGCCGGTCCCGCCGGGCGACGCGGTCCTTGGGGTCCATCGGGAAGCCGCGCCGGTCGAAGCGGGGCGCGGCGCCGCGCGGGTGGTGCGCCATGGCGGTGTGCAGGGCCGCTCCGGGCGCCGGGAGGACGGGCAGCGCGTCCGGCGTGACGCCGGTGCCGGGCCAGTGGCCGGGAACGGCCCGCTCGGCGGCGCGGCGGCAGCGCGGGCAGTCGTCGACGTGCCGGACGAGTTCCCGGCGCAGGGTCGCGCTGAGCACGAGCCGCCGGTCGCCGGTGAGGTGCGCCACGCCCGGGCAGGCGCCGGTCTCGACGACGGCGAGCGCCGCGCGGGTGCGTTCCACCTCGCAGGCCGCGGCGGCGAGCAGCTCGCGCGCGGCGGTCGGCTGGAGGCCGAGCACGGCGGCGACCTCGTGGGCGGCGAGGTGGTGGCGCACGGCGAGTTCGAGCGCCTCGCGCTGCTCGGGCGTGGTGCCGGCGGCCTCCGGCCAGGCCAGCTCGGCCAGCTCGCGGCGGCGCTGCTCCCGGACGTCCTCGGGGACGGCCGGGGCGGGGGCGGTCCCGGCCGGCCGCCGCCGGCCCACGGCGTGGGTGGCCCGGCGTTTCCGCCTGGCCTCGGCCAGCTCGCGCAGGCACGCCCAGCGGGCCAGGGCGTACAGCCAGGCCCGGCGGCTCCCGGGGTCGTCGGGGACGTGCCGGCCGCGGCGCTCCGCGAGCACCAGGGCGTCGGCCAGGGCGGCGGTCGCCGCGTCGTGGTCGCACAGCACGGACAGGCAGTAGGTGAACAGGCCGTCCAGATGGGACGCGTAGCGGGTGGCCGGCCGCTGGGCCAGCGTGCGCGCGGCCCCGCGGTCGCGCACTTCCCGGTGTGTCCGGTGCGTTCCGGTCGTGCGGGTCGGGGTCTCCGGGCCACTGCTCGTCATCCGGCGACCGTAGGCGGCGCGGGGCGGCGCCTTCCGGAGCCCTGCGCACTTTTAATCCGTAAGGGTGAAACGATCCCTCTATCGGGGACAGGAACCTTTCGCTGCCCTGGGGGCCGCCCCTCCTCCGGGGGCCGCGGCGCCGGGCCCCGCTCCGGCCCGACCGGCCCCGCCCCCGGACTCCGGGCGGGCCGGAGGCGTCCGGTCCCGCGGGGCGGGCGGGGGCGCGGCCGTCCCGTTGTCAGTGCGTGCCGTTACCTTTTCCGCATGGCTGCCCGTACCAAGACGTCCAAGGACCGACCGTCCTACCGCTGCACCGAGTGCGGCTGGCAGACGGCCAAGTGGCTCGGTCGCTGCCCCGAGTGCCAGGCCTGGGGGACGATCGAGGAGTACGGCGCGCCCGCGGTCCGTACGACGGCGCCCGGGCGGGTCACCACCTCCGCCCTGCCCATCGGCCAGGTCGACGGCCGCCAGGCCACCGCCCGTTCCACCGGCGTGCCCGAGCTGGACCGGGTGCTCGGCGGCGGGCTGGTGCCCGGCGCGGTGGTGCTGGTCGCGGGCGAGCCGGGCGTGGGCAAGTCCACGCTGCTGCTGGACGTGGCGGCCAAGTCGGCGAGCGAGGAGCACCGCACGCTGTACGTCACCGGGGAGGAGTCGGCGAGCCAGGTCCGCCTGCGTGCCGACCGCATCCACGCCATCGACGACCACCTGTACCTCGCCGCCGAGACGGACCTGTCCGCCGTGCTCGGTCACTTGGACGCGGTGAAGCCGTCCCTGCTGATCATGGACTCGGTGCAGACGGTGGCGTCCCCCGAGATCGACGGCGCCCCGGGCGGCATGGCCCAGGTCCGCGAGGTGGCCGGCGCGCTGATCCGGGCCTCCAAGGAGCGCGGGATGTCCACGCTCCTCGTGGGCCACGTCACCAAGGACGGCGCGATCGCCGGGCCGCGCCTGCTGGAGCACCTGGTCGACGTCGTCCTGCACTTCGAGGGCGACCGGCACGCGCGCCTGCGCCTGGTGCGCGGCGTCAAGAACCGCTACGGCACCACGGACGAGGTCGGCTGCTTCGAACTGCACGACGAGGGCATCACCGGCCTCGCGGACCCCAGCGGACTTTTCCTGACCCGTCGTGACGAACCGGTCCCCGGCACCTGTCTGACCGTCACCCTGGAGGGCCGCCGCCCCCTGGTCGCCGAAGTGCAGGCGCTCACGGTCGACTCGCAGATCCCCTCGCCCCGGCGCACCACGTCCGGCCTGGAGACCTCACGCGTGTCGATGATGCTGGCGGTGCTGGAACAGCGCGGCCGGATCAGCGCCTTGGGCAAAAGGGACATCTACTCCGCGACGGTGGGCGGGGTGAAGCTCTCGGAACCGGCCGCGGACCTGGCCGTCGCGCTCGCGCTGGCGTCGGCGGCGAGCGACACCCCGCTGCCGAAGAACCTGGTCGCGATCGGCGAGGTCGGTCTCGCCGGCGAGGTGAGACGGGTCACGGGCGTCCAGCGCAGGCTCGCCGAGGCACACCGTCTGGGTTTCACGCACGCCCTGGTGCCGGGCGATCCGGGCAAGGTCCCGCCGGGCATGAAGGTGCTGGAAGTGGCCGACATAGGGGACGCCCTGCGGGTCCTTCCGCGCTCCCGTCGCCGAGAGGCCACACGGGACGAGGAGGACCGCCGGTAGACTTTGCCCAGGTCTCGCCCGTCCGTACGAACCGAGTGTGCGAAACGACGGCGCCCCAGAACCTGCGACCGGAGGAGTGCAGTGGCAGCCAACGACCGGGCAGCAGCTCCCGGAAAGTCCGGTGGGAGTGCCGGTTCCGATGGCCTGATGCGCGCCTCGCTGAGCGCCGTGGCACCCGGCACCGCCCTGCGTGACGGCCTGGAACGCGTGCTCCGCGGCAACACCGGCGGCCTCATCGTGCTCGGTTCCGACAAGACCGTCGAGGCGCTGTGCAGCGGCGGCTTCGTGCTGGACGTCGAGTTCACCGCGACCCGGCTGCGCGAGCTGTGCAAGCTGGACGGCGGCATCGTACTGTCGTCCGACCTGTCCAAGATCCTGCGGGCGGGCGTCCAGCTGGTGCCGGACCCGACCATCCCCACCGAGGAGACCGGCACCCGGCATCGCACCGCCGACCGCGTCTCCAAGCAGGTCGGCTTCCCGGTCGTCTCCGTCTCCCAGTCGATGCGCCTGATCGCGCTGTACGTCGACGGCCACCGCCGGGTCCTGGAGGACTCGGCGGCGATCCTGTCCCGCGCCAACCAGGCGCTGGCCACCCTGGAGCGCTACAAGCTCCGTCTCGACGAGGTCGCGGGCACGCTGTCGGCGCTGGAGATCGAGGACCTGGTGACCGTCCGGGACGTCTCGGCGGTCGCGCAGCGGCTGGAGATGGTGCGCCGCATCGCCACCGAAATCGCTGAATACGTGGTCGAACTGGGCACCGACGGCCGTCTCCTCGCCCTCCAGCTGGACGAGTTGATCGCGGGCGTGGAACCGGAGCGCGAGCTGGTGGTACGGGACTACGTGCCCGAGCCCACCGCCAAGCGCTCCCGCACGGTCGACGAGGCGCTGCACGAGCTGAACGTGCTCACGCACGCGGAGCTGCTGGAGCTGCCGACGGTGGCCCGTGCGCTGGGGTACACCGGCTCGCCCGAGACGCTGGACTCCGCGGTGTCCCCGCGCGGCTTCCGGCTGTTGGCGAAGGTGCCGAGGCTGCCGGGCGCGATCATCGACCGGCTGGTGGAGCACTTCGGCGGGCTGCAGAAGCTGCTCGCCGCCAGCGTGGACGATCTGCAGACGGTGGACGGGGTCGGCGAGGCGCGGGCGCGGAGCGTGCGCGAGGGGCTGTCGCGGCTGGCGGAGAGCTCGATCCTCGAGCGGTACGTCTAGAAGAGCCCCCGGCTGCTGCGGGGCGGGGTTCCCTCACCCGCGTTCGCGGGGCGCCTCCCCCCGCTCTCGGCTTCGCTCGAGCGGGGCCCCCTCGCCCCGGGGGTACTTTCCAGGCCCTTGAGGCACTGGGGGAGGCACGACCGCCCGCAACGGCGGCTAGTCCGCCTTCAGCACGAACGACGTGCGCACCTTCTCGAACCCGGGCGCCTTCGCCTCCACCAGGTAGGTCCCCGCACCGGCCGCTCCGGCCTTCGGCGTCGCGCACTCCGGTGCGCTCGCCTTGCGGTCCCACTCCACGGTGTAGGTGATGCTGTCCTCCGCCGGCACCCGGAACACCAGGCTCCGCGCCCCCTTCGGACAGTCGTCCGACGCCCAGTACGCGTCGTCGCCGCTCGCCGGGGTGATCGTCAACACCGCGTTGTCCGGCCCGAGATCGACTTTGCAGTCGCCACCGGAGATGTTCCGCGCGGTGAGCAGGAACGTGGGCGTCTGCCCCGGCTCATAGGAGTTGCGGGAACTGCGCAGACTCAACTTCACCGCGTTCGCCGTGCAGTTGGGCAGCGAGGACCCCGATCCGGCCGGCAGCGCGTCGCCCGCGCCGACCCCCGCCGACGTACCGCCCTCGGAACCGCCGCCCGCGTCGCCCCCGGCGCCGCCCGATCCGCCGGCGCCACCGGAGTCCGCGGGATCGCCGTCGGCCCCGTCGTCACCGGACCCGGACGACGAGCCACCGGACCCGCCGGACCCACCGGAGCCGTCGGAACCGCCGTCCCCCGACTCGTCGCGCCCGCCCGGCGCCTGACTGATCGCCGGCCCCGAACTCGACGGTCCCGGAGTGATGGACGGCGCGGGATTCTTGCCGTTGGCCCCGTTGTCACGGTCGCCGTCGCCCCCACCGCCGGAGACCACCACCCAGGTGATCAACAACGCCAACAAGGCCAGCACGGACAGCAGTACGGCCCTCCGACGCCAGTAGATGGTGGAGGGAAGCGGCCCGACCGGATTGCGCAGAGATCCCACGGCGCAAACTGTACGAGAGATCGGCGCGTTCGCTTGTCCCACCCGCCGCTCCGCACCCAACTTTTCCGGATCATCATTCCGGTAAGGGCCCCGTTCTCCCTGTCTTTCGTCGGGTACGGCACGCGACGATCGCGGGGTGTGACCGCACCGGCGTCTTGCCTACCGTGCGTGACCATGGACTTCGTGGACAGCGGGCTCTACCGCGACATCACCGACTACGCGCACGGCGCCCCCGCGTGGGCGCAACACACGGCCGAGATCGGGACGGAGGCGGGACTGCTGGTGTTCGTCGCGCTGTTCGTGGCCGGCTGGTGGCGGGCCCGGCGCTCCGGCACCCGTGCGTTCGCTGTCGCGGTCCTTGCACCTCTGGCCACGGCTGTGGCGTACGTGTGCAGCGAGGTGCTCAAGTCCGGGGTGACGGAGGAGCGTCCGTGCCGCGCGGTCACCGGTGCCGCGCCGTCGCTGGCTCAGTGCCCGCCGTACGGCGACTGGTCGTTCCCGAGCAACCACGCCACGATCGCGGGCGCCTCGGCCCTCGCGCTGGTCCTGGTCCGGCGCGCCCTCGTCCTGCTGACGGCCCCGCTGGCCCTGCTCATGGCGTTCTCCCGGGTGTTCGTCGGTGTGCACTACCCGCACGACGTGGCCGCGGGCCTGCTGCCCGGCGTGGTCGTCGCCCTCACCGTCGTCCGCCCGGCCACGCGCCCGGCGGTCCGGCTCGCGGAGGCGATGCGCGCCTCGTCGGCGCCCGCCGTGCGGTGGTTCACCGGGCCGGGACCGGAATCCGCCGCCCGCGCGGTGCCGCCGTACGCCACGCACCGGCGCCGCTGAGCGGATTCAGTCCGCCACCAGGCCCGCCTCGTGGGCGACGATCGCCGCCTGCACGCGATTGCGCACGCCGAGCCGGTCGAGGACCGCGCTGACGTACCGGGCCGCCTTGGGCGACAGGAAGGCCGCGCCGTCCGCCACCGCCCTTACGCCCGGGATGAGTTCGTACGGGTCCCCGGACTTCAGCAGGAAGCCGGTGGCGCCGCCGCCGAGGGCGCGGGCGACGTAGGCGCGTTCGGAGAAAGTGGTGAGCATGACGACCGCCGTGCCGGGGACGGTGCGGACGATCTCCTCGGCCGCCGCGAGCCCGTCCAGGCGGGGCATGCGGATGTCGAGCAGCGCCACGTCGGGGCGGTGCGCGCGGGCCAGTTCCACGGCCTCGCGGCCGTCGCCCGCCTCGGCGGCCACCTCCGTCTCGCCGCTGCTCCCCAGGATGGCGCGCACCCCGGCGCGCACCATCGCCTCGTCGTCGGCCAGCAGGACCCGTATCACGGTGCGAACTCCTCTTATTCCTCCCGCGCTTCGCCGGACGTGCCGACGCGCGGGATCACGTTCTTGGCGGCCAGGCGGCCCCGGTCGTCGAAGCAGAGCCGGAAGTGGTCGACGGAGACGAAGAGCTCGCCGCTCGCGCGGTAGTAGCGGCAGTCGGTGCCCTCGGGCGGTGCGGGCGCACGCTCCGCCGGCGGATCCTGGGCGTGCCGGTCCGGCAGCACCCGCTCCACTTCCGCGACCGGCGTGCCCGGGCGCAGTCCGGCGCAGGCGACGGCGGCGAAGCACAGCGCCGCGGGGGCCGTACGGGGCGCCCGCAGTCCGAGCAGCAGTGCGAACACGCCGAGGGCGGGGCCGTAGGAGACGCCGAACAGCGCGGGCGCGGAGGCGAGGCTCAGCGCGGCCGTCAGCCCGAAGGCGGTCGTCGGCCGGTGCCGGGCCACGGCGGTGGCGGCGGCGAGCACGACGAGCCCGGCGCACCGCTGCCAGAGCGGGCGCGGCTCGTTCAGCCCGAGCCGGTCGGCGCAGACCGCCGGCAGCGCGAGGGCCGCCCAGAGCAGGCAGCCCTTGCCGAGCGCGGCGGGGCGGACACGTGTCATGCCGCCGACGCCACAAGCGGAGGCGGGTGCGCCACCGCTGCCGATCGTCAGGTACGGCGTCACCCCGCGGGAGGCCCCCGCCGTGGCGCTCCCACCGCGGGTGGGGCCCGGCGTGGGAGGATCGAGGGGCCATGACTGCTCCCACCAAACCCCCGTACGGCCACGCCGCCGATTCCGCGTCCGAGCGTGCTCCCGGTGAGCCGCTGCACTCCCCCGTCATCGACTGGTTCGACGAGCACGCCCGGGACCTGCCGTGGCGACGTCCGGAGGCCGGTGCGTGGGGGGTGATGGTCAGCGAGTTCATGTTGCAGCAGACACCGGTGAACCGGGTGCTGCCCGTCTACGAGCAGTGGCTGGCCCGTTGGCCGCGCCCCGCCGACCTCGCCGCGGAGGCGCCCGGCGAGGCGGTCCGCGCCTGGGGCCGGCTCGGTTACCCGCGCCGCGCGCTCCGGCTGCACGGCGCCGCCGTCGCCATAACGGAACGGCACGGCGGCGACGTACCGGCCGACCACGCCCAACTGCTGGCGCTCCCCGGCATCGGGGAGTACACGGCCGCGGCGGTGGCGTCGTTCGCGTACGGACAGCGGCACGCGGTGCTGGACACCAACGTGCGCCGGGTGTTCGCCCGCGCGGTCACCGGCACGCAGTACCCGCCGAACGCCACCACCGCCGCCGAGCGCCGGCTGGCCCGGACCCTGCTGCCGGAGGACGCCGCGACCGCCGCGCGATGGGCCGCCGCCTCCATGGAGCTCGGTGCGCTGGTGTGCACGGCGAAGAACGAGTCGTGCCAGCGCTGCCCGATCGCCGCGCAGTGCGCCTGGCGGCTGGCGGGCAAGCCGGCCCACGACGGCCCGCCGCGCCGGGGCCAGACGTACGCGGGCACGGACCGCCAGGTCCGCGGGCGGCTGCTGGCCGTGCTGCGGGAGGCACACGGTCCGGTGCCGCAGGCCGCGCTGGACCGGGTGTGGCACGAGCCGGTGCAGCGTGCCCGCGCGCTGGACGGTCTGGTCGCCGACGGTCTGGTGGAGCCGCTTCCGGGCGGTCTGTACCGGCTGCCGATGACCTGACGCCGGACACAGCGGCCCCACACGCGCACCTGACGCCGGACACAGCCGGTCCACAAGCGCCCCACCGGCATGTCCGGTCATACCACCCCACAACACCCCCGACCGGTCGCCCGCTTCACCCCGTTCCTCCTTCCGTTACACAACCGACGGACAGCCGAGGGCTTCCCGCAGGCTGCTTCGGACAGCGCCGTGACAACGCCTCCGTACCTTCGGTCAGGTGCTCGACGAGGGCACGGCGACGACGGATCACAGGCAGGACAACCGGCCCGCACGGGCGGTCCGGCACGGGGAGCGGGAGGCGGTTCACCATGGCGCAGGAGACGGCGCGGGGCGAGGTGCTCGCATTCGAGGAGTACGTCCGCACCCGGCAGGACGCACTGCTGCGCAGCGCCCGCCGCCTGGTCCCGGACCCCGTCGACGCGCAGGACCTGCTGCAGACCGCGCTGGCCCGGACGTACGGCCGCTGGGAGACCATCGAGGACAAGCGGCTGGCCGACGCCTATCTGCGCCGGGTCATGATCAACACGCGGACGGAGTGGTGGCGGGCCCGCAAGCTGGAGGAGGTGCCCACCGAGCAGCTCCCGGACGCCTGTGTGGACGACTCCACCGAGCAGCACGCCGACCGCGCCCTGCTGATGGACGTCCTGAAGGTCCTCGCCCCGAAGCAGCGCAGTGTCGTGGTGCTGCGACACTGGGAGCAGATGTCCACGGACGAGACGGCCGCCGCCCTCGGCATGTCGGCCGGAACGGTCAAGAGCACGCTGCACCGCGCGCTCGCCCGGCTCCGCGAGGAGCTCCAGGCGCGCGATCTGGACGCACGCGCGCTGGAGCGTGAGGAGCGGGAGCGTTGCGCGGCCTGACCGGCGCGGGGCCCACACGGGCCCGGACCACCGTCCGGGCGGCGAGCACGGCGACGGCCGTGCTCGCCGTCGTCGTCCTGTTCGCGGCCGGCTGCGGCACGGGCGGCACCGGCGCGCGGGACGAGGGCCCGGCGCACGCGGACTCCGTGGCGAGCGCCCCCGCCGCCGCGGCGTCGGCGCAGCCCTCGCGGACCCCCGACCGGGTGGACGCGGTCCGGCTGGTCAAGGCCGACCCGGCGGTCTCGGCGGAGGTCAAGCGGGAGCTGCAGCCGTGCGTCGCCGACGAGTACCCCGTCGACGTGAGCTACGGCAACCTCACCCGTGGGGCCGTCGACGACATCGTCGTCAACGTGCTGACCTGCGGGGACGCGGTGGGCGTCGGCTCGTACGTGTACCGCGAGCAGGGCGGCGCGTACGTGAACGTGTTCTCGGCCGAGGAGCCTCCGGTGTACGCGGAGATCGACCGCGGGGACCTGGTGGTGACCAAGCAGGTGTACGACCGGGGCGACCCGGTGTCGAGCCCGTCCGGGGAGAACGTGATCACGTACCGCTGGAGTGCGGGCCGGTTCGCCGAGGAGTACCGCACGCACAACGACTACGGGCAGGTGGCCGGTTCGGAGCCGGTGCCGATGCCCGACAGCTGAGACACGGCTCACGCCGTGAACCGGCGGGGCCGCCCGGACCGATGAACGGGTGAACCCGCGGCGCGGCTCCCGCGTCCGTGGGGTGGACGAGAGAAGCACGTGCGCACCGACCCGAGATCACACGAGGACTGAGAGCAGCGGGATGGCAGACCAGACCCATGTCCTGTTCGTCGAGGACGACGACGTCATCCGCGAGGCCACCCAGCTCACCCTGGAGCGGGACGGCTTCGCGGTCACCGCGATGCCCGACGGGCTGTCGGGCCTGGAGGCGTTCCGCACGGACCGCCCCGACATCGCGCTGCTCGACGTGATGGTCCCCGGGCTCGACGGGGTCAGCCTGTGCCGGCGCATCCGGGACGAGTCCACGGTGCCGGTGATCATGCTGTCGGCGCGGGCCGACTCCATCGACGTGGTGCTGGGCCTGGAGGCGGGCGCCGACGACTACGTGACCAAGCCGTTCGACAGTGCCGTGCTGGTGGCCCGGATCCGCGCGGTGCTGCGCCGCTTCGGACGTGCGAACGGCGGCCGGGAGGAGGCGGCGGGAGCGGACGACGGGGGCCTGCTGGCATTCGGCGAGCTGGAGGTCGACACCGGGGGCATGGAGGTGCGCCGGGCGGGGAAGCCGGTGGCGCTGACGCCGACCGAGATGCGGCTGCTGCTGGAGTTCTCCGCGACGCCGGGCACCGTGCTCTCCCGCGACAAGCTGCTCGAACGGGTGTGGGAGTACGGCTGGGGCGGCGACACCCGGGTCGTCGACGTCCATGTGCAGCGACTGCGTACGAAGATCGGCCAGGACCGCATCGAGACGGTCCGCGGCTTCGGCTACAAGCTGAAGGCCTGAGCGAGCGGATGCGGGGGTACTTCCGGCGCCTGGTGGCGGCGTGCGTCGGCCGGGTGGGCATAGGTACGGGTCTGCGGTGGAAGCTCAGCGCCGCCATCGCGCTGGTCGGGGCGCTGGTGGCGGTCGCGCTGAGCCTGGTCGTGCACAACGCGGCCCGGGTGTCGATGCTGGACAACGCGCGCGACCTGGCGGACGAGCGCATCATGATCGCCCAGCGCAACTACGAGCTGTCGGGGCGGCTGAACTTCCCCAACACCAAGATCGACGACCCGGAACTGCCGGAGGAGCTGCGGGAGAAGGCCGAGGGGGGCCGGCGGGCGACCTACGTGGCCGACCGGTCGGGCGGGGCGCCGGACATCTGGGCGGCGGTGCCGCTGAAGAACGGTCATGTGATGTCCCTGCACTCCGGTTTCACGGACCGCAGCTCGGACATCCTCAAGGACCTCGACCAGGCCCTGGTGATCGGCTCCATCGCGGTCGTGCTGGGCGGCAGCGCGCTCGGGGTGCTCATCGGCGGGCACCTGTCGCGGCGGCTGCGGAAGGCGGCCACGGCCGCCAACCGGGTCGCCAAGGGCGAGACGGACGTCCGGGTGCGCGAGGCCATCGGCGGGGTGGTGCGCGACGAGACCGACGACCTGGCCAGCGCGGTGGACGCCATGGCGGACGCGCTGCGGCAGCGGCTGGAGGCCGAGCGCCGGGTCACCGCCGACATCGCGCACGAGCTGCGCACCCCCGTGACCGGTCTGCTCACCGCCGCCGAGCTGCTGCCGCCGGGCCGGCCGACCGAGCTGGTGCTGGACCGGGCCAAGGCGATGCGCACCCTCGTCGAGGACGTCCTGGAGGTGGCCCGGCTGGACAGCGCCTCCGAGCGGGCCGAACTGCAGGACATCCTGCTCGGCGGGTTCGTCGTCCGGCGGGTCATGGCGAAGGACCCGGACGTCACGGTGCGGGTGGTGCACGAGTCGGAGGTGACCACCGACCCGCGGCGCCTGGAGCGCGTGCTGTTCAACCTGCTCGCCAACGCCGCCCGGCACGGCAGGCCGCCCATCGAGGTCACCGTCGAGGGCCGGGTCGTCCGGGTCCGCGACCACGGGCCGGGCTTCCCCGAGGACCTGCTCGCCGAGGGGCCGAGCCGCTTCCGCACCGGCAGCGCGGACCGGGCCGGCCGCGGGCACGGGCTGGGCCTGACCATCGCGGCGGGGCAGGCCCGGGTACTGGGCGCGCGGCTGACCTTCCGCAACGTACGGCCGGCGGGGGCACCGGACGGCGTACCGGCCGAGGGCGCGGTCGCCGTGCTGTGGCTGCCGGAGCACGCGCCGACGAACACCGGGAGCTATCCGGTCCTGGCACAGTCGGCGGACGGGCCCGGGGGCCGGGGGCCGGTGCAGTGAGCGGACGGGTGCGGGGACGGGGCTCGGTGCAGTGAGCGGACGGACCCGCGGACGGGGCTCGGTGCAGTGAGCGGACGGACCCGCGGACGGGGCTCGGTGCAGTGAGCGGACAAGCCCGCCGCCCCGGAGCCCGACGCAGTGAGGGACAGGCCCGCCGACCGGAACCCGGCACAGTGAGCGAACAGGCCCGCCGACGGGGCTTCGCGCAGTCAGCGGACAAGCCCGCCGACCCGGAACCCGGCACAGTAATGCGGACGGGCCCGGCACGGTCAGCGGAGGCGTCCGCGGACCGGGGCCCGGTGGTGTGGAAAAGGCCTCCTGGAAAGCGCGGGAACGCTTTCCAGGAGGCCCTGGTGCCGCTCGCGGGACCGTCAGACGGGCTCGGTGACCGCCGCCGGTGCCGGGGCGCCGGCGTCGGCGTTCTCCTTCCGGGGGCCCGCGCCCTTCAGCGGGACCTCCTTCACGAACACCGCCGCCGCCAGCGAGAGCACCGCGATCACCGCGCCCAGGAGGAACGCCGAGTGGGTGCCCGAGGACACCGCGTGCTGGTAGGCCTCGCGGGCCGTCTCCGGCAGCTTCGCCAGGCTCGCGGCGTCCAGTTGGGCGGACTGCTCGGTCACCTTGGAGCCCAGCGAGCCGGCCTTCTCGGCCATGACGTCCTGGACCCGGCTGTTGAACAGCGCGCCCATGATCGCGACGCCGAAGGACGAGCCGAGGGTGCGGAACAGGGTGGTGGACGAGGACGCCACGCCCATGTCCTTCATCTCCACGCTGTTCTGCGCGACCAGCATGGTGATCTGCATCAGGCAGCCCATGCCGAGACCGACCACGGCCATGAAGACACCGGAGGTGAGGCGGGAGGTCCCGGTGTCCATCGTGGACAGCAGGTACAGGCCGACGATCATCAGCGCGCTGCCGAGCACCGGGAAGACCTTGTACCGGCCGGTGCTGGTGGTCACCCGGCCCGCGACCATCGAGGTGACCAGCATCGCGCCGAGCATCGGCAGGAGCAGCAGACCGGAGTTGGTGGCGGAGGCGCCCTGCACGGACTGCTGGTAGAGCGGCAGGAAGAGCGTCGCGCCGAACATCACGAAGCCGGTGATGAAGCCGATGACGGACATCAGCGTGAAGTTGCGGCTGCGGAAGATGTGCAGCGGCACCACCGGCTCGGCGGCCCGGGTCTGCCAGAACACGAAGCCCACGAGGGACGCGACACCGAGGCCGATCAGCTCCATGATCCGCGCGGAGGTCCAGGCGTACTCCGTGCCGCCCCAGGTGGTGACGAGCACGACGGCGGTGATGCCGACGGTCAGCAGCGCGACACCGAGGTAGTCGATGCCGGCCTGGGCCCGCTTCTTCGGCAGGTGCAGCACGGCGCCCACGGCGGCCAGCGCGATCACGCCGAGCGGCAGGTTGATGTAGAAGGCCCAGCGCCAGCCCCAGTTGTCGGTGATGGTGCCGCCGACCAGGGGTCCGCCGATCATCGCCAGCGCCATCACGGCCGCCATCATGCCCTGGTACCTGCCGCGCTCCCGGGGCGGGATCAGGTCGCCGATGATCGCCATGACGCCGACCATCAGACCGCCGGCGCCCAGGCCCTGCACCGCGCGGAAGGCGATCAGCTGACCCATGTCCTGGGCCATGCCGCTGAGCGCGGAGCCGATCAGGAAGATCACGATGGACGTCATGAACGTGGCCTTGCGCCCGTACATGTCGCCGAGCTTGCCCCAGACCGGGGTGGAGGCCGCGGTGGCCAGGGTGTAGGCGGTGACCACCCAGGACAGGTGCTCCAGTCCGCCCAGCTCGCCCACGATCGTCGGCATCGCCGTACCGATGATCATGTTGTCGAGCATCGCGAGCATCATCGCGATCATGAGTGCGAGCAGGACGACCCGCACGCTCTTCGGCTGTTTGCCGGTGTCCGTCTCCACGGCCCCCGCCGCTGGTGTGTCCGCCATGATTCCTTCTCCCCCGGCCACGGTCGCGTGGCCACTCCTACTTACTTGCCGCCCGGCTAGTTCACTACACTGGGAAGCTAGTCGCGTAACTAGCCGGTCGTCAAGTAAGTTTTCGTCAAGAGGGGTCGAGTAGGAGGATGGGCGGCACCATGGACGGCACCAGACAGCGGCGCCGCGGGAACACCCGCCAGCGCATCCAGGACGTGGCCCTCGAACTCTTCGCCGAGCAGGGCTACGAGAAGACGTCGCTGCGCGAGATCGCCGAGCGCCTGGACGTCACCAAGGCGGCGCTGTACTACCACTTCAAGACGAAGGAAGAGATCCTCGTCGGCATCTTCGAGGACCTCTCGCGGCCGATCGAGGACCTGATCGAGTGGGGGCGGCAGCAGCCGCACTCGCTGGAGACCAAGCAGGAGATCATCCGCCGGTACAGCGAGGCGCTGATGGGAGCGGCCCCGCTCTTCCGCTTCATGCAGGAGAACCAGGCGACGATCCGCGAACTGCGCATCGGCGAGATGTTCAAGACCCGCATGCTCGGACTGCGGGACATCCTCATCGACCCGGACGCCGACCTGGTCGACCAGGTGCGCTGCGTCAGCGCCCTGTTCACCATGCACGCGGGGATGCACGTCCTCCAGGACGTCGAAAGCGACCCCGAGGAGAGACGCAAGGCCGTCCTCGAGGTCGCCATCGATCTGATCACCCAGGCCCACCGGGGCGCCTAGGGCCCGGGGTCAGACCGTCACGCCCTGGGCGCGCAGGAACTTCACCGGGTCCACGGCGGAGCCGTAGTTCGGGGTGGTGCGGATCTCGAAGTGCAGGTGCGGGCCGCTGGAGTTGCCGGTGTTGCCGGACAGGGCGATCCTCTGGCCGGTCTTGACGATCTGGCCGGGCTTCACGTGGACCTGCGACAGGTGGGCGTACTGGGAGTAGGTCCCGTTGCCGTGCCTGATCACGATCGCATTGCCGTACGCGGGGCCGTCGCCGGCGCCGTTGCCGCCGGCCTTGACGACGGTGCCGCCGTGCGCGGCCATCACCGGGGTGCCGGTGGGGACGGCGTAGTCCTGGCCGCTGTGCTTGGAGGCCCACATGCCGCCGTTCTGGGCGAAGCTCGCGGACAGCCTGTAGCTCTTCACCGGGTCGATCCAGGACGCCTTCTTCTTGGCGGCGGCCTGGGCGGCCTTCTTGGCCTGGGCCGCCTTCGCGGCCTTCACCTCGGCCGCCTTCGCGGCCTGGGCCTTCGCGGCCTTGGCCTGGGCGGCGGCCTGCGCCTCGACGGCACTGGCGACACCGGACGCGGCCGTGGTGTCGGCGGCGGCCGCGACCCCGGCCCCCAGCGCGACCGAGGCCCCCAGTCCGGCGGCCAGCACGGCCGCGCGGGTGCGGATCAGGGACGTGACACGGGAGGAACGGGACGTGACGCGCTGGGACATACGAACCTCATCAGGAGGGGGACAGGGGAAAACCACCCGGCGGACGGATCCGCGCCTCGGTGGCGATTCATTGGTAGCCCCTCCGGCCATAACGCCGCAAAGGTGTGATCTACGACGAAAATTCGTAGACCTGCACTGAGATGCACGTCTCTTGACAGATCTCCCCTACCGGGCGAAACCCCCCATTTAGAGCTGATCGATCAGAAAACCGGGTTAAATGTCCGTTTTGTGGGAGGGCTTACTTCACTATTCCGGTTAGTACCGGACAAAGTGCCTGTGCGGCATGTCACCGATGACGGGGTTCAGCCATTCCGCAAATGTGGCGCAGACCTCTAGGCGCCTACCGTCCGGTAACCCTACGGTTCACCTCGCGTCACCCTCGCAGACGAGCATGCACACGACATGTTGGCAGCGTTACGGACGTGAGAGGACCCCCACGACATGAGAAGCCGACGCTCCTGGCCGAGCCGCGCATCGGTCACCGCCGTCTCCGCGGCCGCCCTGGTGGCCCTGGCCGCACCGGCCGAGGCCGCGGCCCCCGCTTCACCGGCCGTTTCCCCGGTGGCGTCCGCCGCCGCGGCGGCGGACGTCGACCACGACACCTGGCAGCGGGACTGCCGGGCGGTCATGGACCGGGCCCTGCCCTACCTGAAGCAGCGGATCGGTGACAGCGGGCCGGGCGAGAAGCAGGCGATCGTCCTCGACGTCGACAACACCGCGCTGGAGACCGACTTCGGGTTCAGCTTCCCGCAGCCCGCCAACGAGCCGGTCCTGGAGGTCGCGAAGTACGCGCAGGAGCACGGTGTCGCCGTGTTCTTCGTGACCGCCCGCCCGGGCATCATCCACGCGCCCACCGACTGGAACCTCGACCAGGTCGGCTACGAGTCCTCCGGCCTGTACGTCCGCGGGTTCTTCGACCTGTTCAAGAACGTCGCCGACTACAAGACCGCCCAGCGCGTCACCATCGAGGCCAAGGGCTACACGATCATCGCCAACATCGGCAACAGCGCGACCGACCTCTCGGGCGGTCACGCCGAGAGGACGTTCAAGCTGCCGGACTACGACGGTCAGTTGTCCTGAACCGGTGTCCTGAACCGGCCGCGGCCACGGAGAAAGGGGTCTGCCCCGGGACATGTGTCCCGGGGCAGACCCCTTTTTCGTTCGGGCCGGACGCCGCGGCTACGCGTCCTTGCTCAGGTTCGGACCGGCTCCGCCGGCCGCCTGCTCGATCGGCGGGACGTCGGGCAGGGCCGACTTCTCCTCACCGCGGAAGGTGAAGGTCTGGGACTCGCCCTCGCCCTCGGTGTCCACGACCACGATGTGACCGGGACGCAGCTCGCCGAAGAGGATCTTCTCCGACAGCGTGTCCTCGATCTCCCGCTGGATGGTCCGGCGCAGCGGCCGGGCGCCCAGCACGGGGTCGTAGCCCTTCTTGGAGAGCAGCTCCTTGGCCGACTGGGAGAGCTCGATGCCCATGTCCCGGTCCTTCAGGCGCTCGTCCACCTTGCCGATCATCAGGTCGACGATCCGCAGGATGTCCTCCTGGCTGAGCTGCGGGAAGACGACCACGTCGTCGACGCGGTTGAGGAACTCGGGCCGGAAGTGCTGCTTGAGCTCGTCCTGGACCTTGTTCTTCATGCGCTCGTAGTTGGTCTTCGTGTCACCCGCGGCGGCGAAGCCCAGGTTGAAGCCCTTGGAGATGTCCCGGGTGCCGAGGTTGGTCGTCATGATGATGACCGTGTTCTTGAAGTCCACGACCCGGCCCTGGGAGTCGGTCAGGCGACCGTCCTCCAGGATCTGCAGCAGCGAGTTGAAGATGTCCGGGTGGGCCTTCTCGACCTCGTCGAAGAGGACGACCGAGAACGGCTTGCGGCGCACCTTCTCCGTCAGCTGGCCGCCCTCCTCGTAGCCCACGTAGCCGGGGGGCGAACCGAAGAGGCGCGAGACCGTGTGCTTCTCGCTGAACTCCGACATGTCGAGGGAGATCAGCGCGTCCTCGTCACCGAAGAGGAACTCCGCGAGCGCCTTGGAGAGCTCGGTCTTACCGACACCGGACGGACCGGCGAAGATGAACGAGCCACCGGGACGCTTCGGGTCCTTCAGACCGGCACGGGTACGGCGGATCGCCTTGGAGAGCGCCTTGACGGCGTCGTTCTGGCCGATGACCCGCTTGTGGAGCTCGTCCTCCATGCGCAGCAGGCGGGACGACTCCTCCTCCGTGAGCTTGAAGACCGGGATGCCCGTCGCCGTGGCGAGGACCTCGGCGATCAGCTCGCCGTCGACCTCGGCGACGACGTCCATGTCGCCGGCCTTCCACTCCTTCTCCCGCTTGGCCTTGGCGGCGAGGAGCTGCTTCTCCTTGTCGCGCAGGGAGGCGGCCTTCTCGAAGTCCTGCGAGTCGATCGCGGACTCCTTGTCGCGGCGGACGCCGGCGATCTTCTCGTCGAACTCGCGCAGGTCCGGCGGCGCGGTCATCCGGCGGATGCGCATCCTCGAGCCGGCCTCGTCGATCAGGTCGATCGCCTTGTCCGGCAGGAAGCGGTCCGAGATGTAGCGGTCGGCGAGCGTCGCCGCCTGCACCAGGGCCTCGTCGGTGATGGAGACGCGGTGGTGCGCCTCGTACCGGTCGCGCAGACCCTTGAGGATCTCGATCGTGTGCGGCAGGGACGGCTCCGCGACCTGGATGGGCTGGAAGCGGCGCTCCAGGGCCGCGTCCTTCTCCAGGTGCTTGCGGTACTCGTCCAGCGTGGTGGCGCCGATGGTCTGCAGCTCACCGCGGGCCAGCATCGGCTTGAGGATGCTCGCGGCGTCGATGGCGCCCTCGGCGGCACCCGCACCGACCAGCGTGTGCAGCTCGTCGATGAACAGGATGATGTCGCCGCGGGTGCGGATCTCCTTGAGCACCTTCTTCAGGCGCTCCTCGAAGTCACCGCGGTAGCGGGAGCCGGCGACCAGGGCACCGAGGTCCAGGGTGTAGAGGTGCTTGTCCTTGAGGGTCTCGGGCACCTCGCCCTTGACGATGGCCTGGGCGAGGCCCTCGACGACGGCGGTCTTGCCGACGCCGGGCTCACCGATCAGCACCGGGTTGTTCTTGGTACGGCGGGACAGCACCTGCATGACCCGCTCGATCTCCTTCTCGCGCCCGATGACCGGGTCGAGCTTGGACTCACGAGCGGCCTGGGTGAGGTTCCGGCCGAACTGGTCGAGGACCAGGGACGTGGAGGGGGTGCCCTCGGCAGGACCGCCGGCGGTGGCGGTCTCCTTGCCCTGGTAACCGGAGAGCAGCTGGATGACCTGCTGCCGCACCCGGTTCAGATCGGCGCCCAGCTTGACCAGGACCTGGGCGGCGACGCCCTCGCCCTCGCGGATCAGGCCGAGCAGGATGTGCTCCGTGCCGATGTAGTTGTGGCCCAGCTGAAGGGCCTCGCGGAGCGACAGCTCCAGGACCTTCTTGGCACGGGGGGTGAAGGGAATGTGACCCGACGGGGCCTGCTGGCCCTGCCCGATGATCTCCTCCACCTGCTGGCGGACCGCCTCGAGCGAAATCCCGAGGCTCTCAAGGGCCTTGGCGGCGACACCCTCACCCTCGTGGATCAGGCCCAGGAGGATGTGCTCGGTGCCGATGTAGTTGTGGTTGAGCATCCGGGCTTCTTCCTGAGCCAGGACGACAACCCGCCGCGCGCGGTCGGTGAACCTCTCGAACATCGTTAATCGCTCCTCAGAGCGGTCAGGCAGTGGGGGGAACTTCCCCTCCCTGTCCTTCCGCAGCTTAGTCCCGCAAGCGGGGACCGCTCATTCCAACTGCCGACACCGTCGATGGCCTCCTGACCCCGCTCACGCCGACATCTGCTCCAACCCGATGGTGCGAGACGATGTTCCCGCAGGCCAGACAGTTACCCCCTTCACCAGTACGCCCGTGGCGAACGGGAGGCGTCCCGCCCTGCGTGTCGCCCCCTCCCACTAGGGATGTCTTACCCGCTGCTACGGACAGTCCATGCCGAGTGCACGGGTTCCCTCCGCTACGGGCGAACAACCTTGCGCCTCCCCGCACCCCCGCACGCCCCCTTGTTCGACACCCTTCGCTCACGCACGAGCACCCAGCGTAACCCGGAGGGCGTCGGGGCGTTGCGCCGGGCATGGTCCGGACCGCCGCCCCCGCAGAGCCGTCCCCCCACCGGCCGCTCACGCCGGGCGACGAGGAGGTGCGGCTCTGGTACGAGAACGCGCTGGGATGGCCCACGGCGCCCGGGGCGCCGGTGCGGCTGGTGGTGGGGGTGCGCTTCGACGTCCTGGACGTGCCGGCGGAGGCGGGGCGCGCGGCGCTGGAGCGCCTGGGGCGCTCGGGGGGTCTCGGGCGGGGGTTCCCGGTGGCCCTGCGGGACGGCAGGATGCGGCTGCTGGTGGCCGCGGGCAGCGCGGAGGAACTGCCGGGGCTGCTGGAGTGGCTGGACTGGGGCGCGCTGGAGCTGGACCTGGTGGCGGTCGGCGCGGGAGGCCTCATGGACGCTCCCCGTCCCCCCGGCGCCGTGGCCGGCCGCCCCGCCGGCCCCACCAGCCGGCCGCTCCCCGCGGGCCGTGACGGATCGCAGGGGGCCGCCGTGTGGCTGCGGCCCCCCGAGCCGGCACGCGGGGCCGAGACCTCGCTGCCGACGCTGTCGGCGATGGGCACGAGGGGTGGTGCGAGGGGGGACCGTGACGGTCCCCCGGATCTCGTGCGGCTGGTGAACACGGTGGCCACGCACGTCCACCGGGTCCGGCTGCGGCGTGCGGGTGCGACCGCCGCCGTACGGGCCGACGGTCAGCCGTTGGCCTTCTCGTAGGCCTCGCGGATGGACGCGGGGACACGGCCGCGGTCGTTGACCTCGTAGCCGTTCTCCTTCGCCCACGCGCGGATGGCCGCGGTGTCCTGGCTGCCGCCGGAAGAAGCGCGCGTCTTTCCGCGCCCGCCCGAAGCACGGCCTCCGGTACGGCGACCGCCCTTCACGTAAGGCTCGAGAAGGCCGCGGAGCTTGTCCGCGTTGGCGGTGGTGAGATCGATCTCGTACGTCTTGCCGTCCAACGCGAACGTCACGGTCTCGTCCGCCTCGCCGCCGTTGAGGTCGTCGACAAGAAGGACCTGAACCTTCTGTGCCACCGGATTTCCTTTCATCGATAACTTGAGGGCCGGGGTGTGCCGGCGTCCGCCGTATCGCCGCCCCTTGTTATATGCAGTACTGCAGTACTGCGGAAAGCAAACCGCTTTTGCCGTAAAAACACAAACCCCTGACAGAGACCCGCCGCCCCCGCCCGGCACGGAAACGTGCGCGTTTCGGACATAGGGCACCGCGCGCAGATCACAGATGCAGAAGCATCCGGCTGTTGCCCAAGGTGTTCGGTTTCACGCGTTCGAGACCGAGGAACTCCGCGACGCCCTCGTCATAGGAGCGCAGCAACTCCGCGTACACATCGGTGTCGACGGGCGTCTCTCCGATCTCCACGAAGCCGTGCTTGCCGAAGAAGTCCACTTCGAAGGTCAGGCAGAATACGCGCCGAACACCGAGCCAGCGGGCGGTCTCCAGCAACTTCTCCAGCAACCGGTGCCCGACGCCCGCGCCCTTCAGGCCCGGCTTCACGGCGAGGGTGCGGACTTCCGCGAGGTCTTCCCACATCACGTGCAGCGCGCCACAGCCGACCACCTCCGCGTTGTCGTCCCGTTCCGCGACCCAGAACTCCTGGATGTCCTCGTAAAGCGTCACCGTTGCTTTGTCGAGCAGGATGCGCCCGCGGACGTAGGCGTCAAGGAGCCGGCGCACGGCGGGGACATCGCTGGTGCGGGCCCGTCGGACCGTGATGGCTTTTGCGGGGACTTCGGGACTGGCTGCGGACATGTGCGGACGCTATCGCCCGCTCCGGCCCTCTGCGGAGCCGGGGTTCTCGTCGGCGGGGGTTTCCGGGAGCTGGACGATGCGGACCGCGTCGGTGAGAGCCTGGCGCTGTTCCTCGCTCATCATGCCGAAGAACGCGACGAGAGCGGCGGCGGCGTTGTCGCTCTGCGACCAGGCTTCGTTCATCAGCGCGGCGGCGTAGGCGGCGCGAGTGGAGACCGCCTCATATCGATAGGCCCTGCCTTCCGCCTCTCGGCGCACCCAGCCCTTCTGATGGAGATTGTCCAAAACGGTCATCACCGTGGTGTACGCGATGGACCGTTCCTTCTGAAGATCTTCCAGGACTTCCCGAACGGTCACCGGGCGGTTCCACTTCCACACCCGCGTCATGACCGCGTCTTCGAGTTCTCCCAAGGGGCGAGGCACAACTCATAACAATAGTGGCGGATCACGGCAATGGCGTGCCGGACGGGCATGATCACCGTCAGAAGTGAACAAAAAGGGCGTACGACCTCGGGTCGTACGCCGGGGGCGACCGGTGTCAGGCGTCGGTCTCGGGGGCGGACCGGGAGCCCTGCACCCGTGCGAGGGCCGCGTCGACCGCGGCGTCCTCCTTGGTCTTGTTGGCGCCGCCCTGGGTCTTCACGATCACCCGGATCACGCCGATGAAGAAAGCGGCCATGACGGCCGGGGGGAGGAGCGCGGAGACGTAGTCCATGGATCCAGGGTAGGGCAGTGGGGGTCGTCAGCCGGCGACCAGGTGCTGGTCCTGCGGGGACGGGGCGGGTCTACGGCGGGGGAAGACCTCGCCGGGGGTGGGGACGGGGCGGCTGGGGGTGGGGGTGGGGTCGGGGTTGGGGTTGGGAGGAGGTGTGGGGGTGGGAGCGGGGTGGGGGGTGGCGGGTGGCTTTCGGGTCGGGGCCTGCTTCTTCCGCGGGTCCCCGGTGGCCGCGCGGCCACCGGGGAGGGGCAGGAGGAAGGTGCGCCGGCAGTGGCGCAGGAGGGCGGCGGCGGTGGGGTTGCCGCGCAGGGCCCGGAGGGCGGCCAGGTCGTCGGGGTGGGGACGGTATCCGGTGCCCAGCGCCTCCTCCAGGAGCGTGAGGTAGCCGGCGGCGGTGCCGGGGAGGGCGGCGCGGTAGCGGCCGAGGTCGGCCAGGAGGAAGGCGCGCAGCCGGGCACTCTCCCGCGTCGCCTCGTCGAGGTCCGCGGCGAGGCGGAGGCAGTCCTGGAGGTCTGCGGCCGGGGCGGGGGTGGGGTACAGGGCGAGGGCGAGAGCACGGCGGAGCACGCGCAGCTCCTCCGCGCCGAACGCCATGCCGCCGCGGGATCCGTAGGGCGTGGGCATGATCCGACGATACGCGCCGATCGGACAAACAACGTGTATGAGGCAGACGTGGCGTGGGGTGCCGTTCGGGTGGACGGGATGCTTGTGCGGCGCGGCTTTCGGGCCGGTGGGGGATGGAGCGGCGCCTGCGGCCGGTGAGGGCTGGGCCGGCGCCTGGGGTCGGTGCGTGGGGTCGGTGCGTGGGCCGGCGCCTGGGGTCGGTGGGCGGGGTCGGTGGGCGGGGTCGGTGCGTGGGCCGGCGCCTGGGGTCGGCGGGTGGGCCGGGGCCGGGTCGGGGGCGCCCGTCCTCGGACCGGCGCGGAATCGGCCCGCTGGAGGAGGTGCGGGGTGCGGACGCGCCGGCCACTGCGGGCGGCCACCCCCGCCCCGACCCCTCCGCGCCGTACGCGGCCACCCGCCATCGCCGCCGACCGCGGGCAGCCGCTGCCCCTCCACTCCCGCGGGCAGGCGCTACCGCCGCCGCCCCGCGGGCAGTCGCTGCCGCCTCCGTTCCCGCGGGCAGTCGTGCCTCCCCCAGTGCCTTAAAGGCCTGGGAGGTACCCCCAGGGCGATGGGGGTCCCCCCGCTCGAGCGAAGCCGAGAGTGGGGGGAGAAGCCGAGAGTGGGGGAGGGTGGGCTGGGGGTCCCCCTCTGGAGGAGGCACCCCGCAAGCGCCGGGCTGCGCGAACACCCCGGATCACAGCAGCGCGGGGCACCCGTGAGGCACCGGCCCGCGCGAACCCGCCCCCGGACCGCAACAGCCCGGGACACCCGTGGAACACCGGCCCGCGCGGGCGCCCCGCGTCACAGACGTGACACGTTGCGTTCGTACACCAGGCGCAGCCCCACCAGCGTCAGCCACGGCTCGTGCTCGTCGATGACCGAGCTCTCGCCCAGCACCATCGGCGCCAGCCCACCCGTCGCGATGACCGTCACGTCATCGGGATCGTCCGCCAGCTCGCGGGCCATCCGGTTGACCACACCGTCGACCTGACCGGCGAATCCGTAGATGATGCCGGACTGCATCGCCTCGACCGTGTTCTTGCCGATCACACTGCGGGGACGCGCCACCTCGATCTTCCGCAGCTGGGCGCCGCGGACGCCGAGTGCCTCGACCGAGATCTCGATGCCGGGGGCGATGACGCCGCCGACGTACTCCCCGCGCGCGCTGACCGCGTCGAACGTCGTCGCCGTGCCGAAGTCGACGACGATCGCCGGGCCGCCGTAGAGGTCGGCCGCCGCGACCGCGTTGATGATGCGGTCCGCGCCGACCTCCTTGGGGTTGTCCGTGAGGATCGGGACCCCGGTCTTCACGCCCGGTTCGACGAGGACGGCGGGGACGTCCCCGTAGTAGCGGCGGGTCACCTCCCGGAGTTCGTGCAGGACGGAGGGGACGGTCGCGCAGATCGCGATGCCGTCGATGCCGTCGCCCAGCTCGTCGCCCAGCAGCGGGTGCATGCCCATCAGGCCCTGGAGGAGGACCGCGAGCTCGTCGGCCGTGCGGCGCGCGTCCGTGGAGATGCGCCAGTGTTCGACGATGTCGTCGCCGTCGAAGAGGCCCAGGACGGTGTGCGTGTTGCCCACGTCGATCGTCAGCAGCATGGCCGTTCCTACTCCGCCGCTCGCAGGTCGAGGCCGATGTCGAGGATCGGCGAGGAGTGGGTGAGGGCTCCTACCGCCAGGTAGTCGACGCCCGTGTCCGCGTACGCCTTCGCGCCTGCGAGGGTGAGGCGGCCGGAGGCCTCCAGGGCGGCGCGGCCGTCGACCAGGGCCACCGCCTCCGCGCACTCGCCGGGCGTGAAGTTGTCCAGCAGGATCAGGTCGGCGCCGGCGTCCAGGACCTCGCGGAGCTGGTGCAGGGTGTCGACCTCGACCTCGATCGGGACGTCGGGGAAGCGTTCGCGGACCGCGCGGAATGCCTCGGCGACCCCGCCGGCCGCCACCACGTGGTTGTCCTTGACCAGGGCCGCGTCCGAGAGGGACATGCGGTGGTTGACGCCGCCGCCGCAGCGCACGGCGAACTTCTCCAGGCTGCGCAGGCCGGGGGTGGTCTTGCGGGTGTCGCGGACCTTCGCCCTGGTGCCCTCGAGGACGTCCGCCCACGCGCGCGTGGCGGTCGCGATGCCCGACAGGCGGCACAGGAGGTTCAGGGCGCTGCGTTCCGCGGTGAGGAGGTCACGGGTGCGGGTCGTGACGGAGAGCAGGACCTGGCCCGCCTCGACGCGGTCGCCGTCCTCCGCGTGGCGTTCGACCTCGAACTCCTCGGTGCAGACGACCGACATGACCGCCTCGGCGATCCGCAGGCCCGCCACGGTGCCCGCCTCCCGCGCGGTGAAGTCGGCGGTGGCGACGGCGTCCTCCGGGATGGTCGCGACCGTGGTCACGTCCACGCCGTGGGCCAGGTCCTCCTGGAGGGCCACGTTGGCGATGTCCTCGACCTCGACGGGGTCGAGGCCCGCGTCGGCCAGGAGCTGGGCGAGCGCGGGGTCGAGGCCGCACTCCAGGTAGGTCTCCTCGTCGGCGCCGCAGGCGCAGCCGTCGCCACAGCCGCCGGAGGAAACGAGGGGAAGGTCGGGGGTGGTCACTGCTGTCACTGCTCCTGGGCCTGGGGGAGGGTCGGGGGGAAGTCTGTGGCGTCGGTGGTGTGCGCCGCCAGCGATCGGTCCGGATTCAGCCGTACGACGATGTGGCGGCGCCAGGCCGTGTCGTCGCGCTCGGGACGGTCCTCGCGCCAGTGGCAGCCGCGGGTCTCCTCGCGCCGCCGCGCGGCGGCGACCAGGACGCGGGCCACGCACAGGAGGTTGGTGGCCTCCCAGGTGTCGACGCCGGGCTCGGCGGTCTTGCCGTTCTCCTCGAGGGCGTCGCGCGCATCGGCGTGGAGCCGGTGGAGACGGTCGGCGGCCCCGGAGAGGGAGGCCTCGGAGCGCAGTACGCCCGCCCCCCGGGTCATGATCCGCTGGATGGTGAAGCGGGCCTCCGGGGGGAGGAGGGGGTGGGCGGGGCGCTCCGTGGCGGGGAGCGGCTGCGGCACCCGGGGGTGGAGGGCTCCGGTGCGCGCGATGTCGGCGGCGATGCGCTCGGCGTAGACCAGGCCCTCGAGGAGGGAGTTGGAGGCGAGGCGGTTGGCGCCGTGCACGCCGGTGCAGGCGACCTCGCCGCACGCGTACAGGCCGGGCACGGTGGTGCGGCCGTGGGAGTCGGTGCGGACGCCGCCGGAGGCGTAGTGGGCGGCCGGGGCGACCGGAACGGGCTCGGTGACCGGGTCGATGCCGTGCGCGCGGCAGGCGGCGAGGATCGTGGGGAAGCGGTGTTCCCACATCTCGGCGCCGAAGTGGCGGGCGTCCAGGTACATGTGCTCGGCGTCCTGCTCCCGCATGCGGCGCATGATGCCCTTGGCGACGATGTCCCGGGGCGCCAGTTCGGCGAGCTCGTGCTGCCCCTGCATGAAGCGCACGCCGTCGGCGTCCACCAGGTGGGCGCCCTCGCCGCGGACCGCCTCCGAGACCAGCGGCTGCTGGCCCTCCGCCTCGGGTCCGAGGAAGAGGACCGTGGGGTGGAACTGGACGAATTCGAGGTCGCTCACCTCGGCGCCCGCGCGCAGCGCGAGGGCCACGCCGTCGCCCGTGGAGACGGCGGGGTTCGTGGTCGCCGAGTAGACCTGGCCCATGCCGCCGGTCGCCAGGACCACGGCGGGGGCGTGGACCGCCCCCACGCCGTCGTGCTGGCCCTCTCCCATGACGTGCAGGGTGACGCCGGCGGTGCGGCCCTCGGCGTCGGTGAGGAGGTCGAGGACGAGGGCGTTCTCGACGGTGCGCATCCCGCGTGCGCGGACCGCCTCGACGAGGGCGCGGGAGATCTCCGCCCCGGTGGCGTCGCCGCCCGCGTGGGCGATGCGGCGGCGGTGGTGGCCGCCCTCGCGGGTGAGTTCCAGGCCGCCGTCGGTCGACTCGTCGAAGTGCGCGCCGGTCTCGATGAGGCGGCGTACGGCGTCGGGACCCTCGGTGACGAGGATGCGGACCGCCTCCTCGTCGCACAGGCCCGCGCCGGCGACCAGGGTGTCGTCCAGGTGCTGCTCGGGGGTGTCGCCCTCGCCGAGGGCCGCGGCGATGCCGCCCTGGGCCCAGCGGGTGGAGCCGTCGTCGAGGCGGGCCTTGGTGACGACCACCGTGGTCAGGCCCGCGGCCTCGCAGCGCAGGGCGGCGGTGAGGCCGGCGACGCCGGAACCGACCACCACGACGTCCGCGTCGATGGACCACCCGGGCGCGGGCGCGTGCAGTCGTATGCCTGTGCTCGTCACGAGGCGGCTCCGAAGGTTCCGAAGGTCAGGGGGAGGTTGTCGATCAGGCGGGTGGTGCCCACCCGGGCGGCCACGGCGAGGACGGCCTCACCGGCGAAGTCGTCGCCGATCTCGGTGAAGTCGGAGGGGTCGACCAGGGCCAGGTAGTCCAGGCCGAGGGGCGGCGTGAGGCGGGCGGCCTCGTCGAGGACCAGGCGGGCGGCGGCGCGGACGGCCTCCGGGCCGCCGGCGGTCGTGGCGACGGCGTGCGCGTCGGCCGCCGCGCGGGACTCCCCCATGGCGCTGAGCGCCTCGGCCCGCGCGCGCGTGGAGGGCACCTCGCTCGCCCGCGCGCGCAGTGCCTGCTGGGCGGCGTGCCGGTCGCGGCCCGCGAACAGGGCCTGGGACAGGGCGAGCGCGGTGCGCCGCTCGGCGGCCGAGAGGTAGCGGTTGCGGCTGGACAGGGCGAGCCCGTCCTCCTCGCGGACGGTGGGGACACCGACGATCTCGACGCCGAAGTTCAGGTCCCGCACCATGCGGCGGATCAGGGCGAGCTGCTGGGCGTCCTTCTGGCCGTACAGGGCGACGTCGGGGCGGGTGAGGTGCAGCAGCTTGGCGACGACGGTGAGGACGCCGTCGAAGTGGCCGGGGCGCGCGGCGCCCTCCAGGCGTTCGCCCATGGGGCCGGCGCTGATGCGGACCTGGGGTTCGCCGCCCGGGTAGACCTCGTCCACGGACGGGGCGAAGACGGCGTCGGCGCCCGCCTGCCCGGCGAGTTCGACGTCGGCGTCCAGGGTGCGCGGGTAGCGGTCCAGGTCCTCGCCCGCGCCGAACTGCAGCGGGTTGACGAAGACGGTGACCACGACCTCGCCGTCGGGGCCGGCGATCCCGCGCGCGGTGCGGATCAGCGTGGCGTGGCCCTCGTGCAGGGCGCCCATGGTCATCACGACGGCGCGGCGGCCGGTACGCGCGCGTGCGTGCAGTTCGGCGGCGGTGCGCAGCAGGGTGGCGGTCATCGGGCGGCTCCGTTCCGGGACGCGCGCGTCGTCGTGCGGCTGTGGTGGGCGGGGCGTCGGGGCGTGCCGCTCATCGGTCGCCTCCCGGGGGGCTTCCGGTGCCGTCCGCTCCGCCGGCTCCGTCGGCGAGTACCCCGAGGAGGTCCTCGGCGAGTTCCGGCCTCAGCAGGCCGTGGGCGAGGGCGCGGTCGGCGGTCGCGCGGGCCATCGCAAGGTAGCCGGCGACGGCCTCCGGGGCGTGCCGGCGCAACTCGGTGACGTGCGTGGCGACCGTGCCCGCGTCACCGCGCGCGACCGGGCCGGTGAGGGCCGCGTCACCGGAGCGCAGGGCGTTGTCCAGGGCGGCGCCGAGCAGCGGGCCGAGCATCCGGTCGGGGGCCTCGACACCGGCGGTGCGCAGCAGCTCCAGGGACTGGGCGACCAGGGTGACCAGGTGGTTGGCGCCCAGGGCCAGGGCCGCGTGGTACAGCGGGCGGTTCTCCTCGGCGATCCATTCCGGCTCGCCGCCCATCTCGACGACGAGGGCCTCGGCGGCCAGCCGCAGCTCCTCGGGGGCGGTGACGCCGAAGGAGCACCCGGCGAGGCGCTGCACGTCGACGGGCGTGCCGGTGAACGTCATCGCGGGGTGCAGGGCGAGCGGCAGCGCGCCGGCCCGCAGGGCGGGATCGAGGACCCTCGCGCCGTACCGCCCGGAGGTGTGCACCAGCAGCTGGCCCGGCCGCACCGCGCCGGTGTCGGCGAGTCCGGAGACCAGCTCGGGCAGGGCGTCGTCCGGGACGGTCAGCAGGACCAGCTCGGACCGCTGGAGGACCTCGGCGGGCGGCACCACCGGCACGTCGGGGAGCATCCGCTCGGCGCGCCTGCGGGAGGCGTCGGAGACGGCGGAGACGGCCACCGGGCGGTGCCCGGCGAGCTGGAGGGACGCGGCCAGGGCGGGGCCCACGCGTCCGGCGCCGACGACGCCGACGGTGAGCCGCGCGGGGCGGCCCCGGGGATCTGGCTGTGGGGTTGTGTTCACGCGACGACGGCCTTCCCGTTCCAGTCCGCTCGGGGTACCGGACGATTTCTCGTCATGTTAACGCGATCGGTTCCGGGGGCGGCCGGTCGTCCACACGGTGTGGGTTTCCGTGCGCCGTCGTGGCGCCCGCGTGTACGGAAATGAGGGTGTCCGCGCGGACGGGGGCGCGGGATGATCACGCGCATGAGTGATACGGACGGCATGAGGGACACCACGACGGTGCGGGACGGCCGGGAGTCCGGCCCGGAGACGGGCGGCGGGTCGCGGCCGACGCTGCGCGAACGGCGGATCGCCGCCTGGCGCGGCGCCCCGCGCGTGCTCGCGCGCCTCGGCTTCGTCGCCCCGCTCCGGGAGCGGCTGGCGCTGCTGGAGGACGCGGGGAGCGTGTACGACCTCGACGAGATGTCCGACATCTACGGCAACGGTGTCGTCGAGGCCCTGGAGAAGCGGGTCGCCGGTCTGCTCGGCACCGAGGCCGCCGCGTTCTTCCCGACCGGGACGATGGCCCAGCAGGTGGCACTGCGCTGCTGGGCGGGCCGCACCGGCGACCCCACGGTCGCGCTGCACCCGCTCAGCCACCCGGAGGTCCACGAGCGGAACGCGTTCAGCCGGGTCGGCGGGTTGCGTCCGGTGCGGGTGACGAACGAGCCCCGGCTGCCCACCGCCGCCGAGGTGCGCGACTTCGAGGAGCCCTTCGGGGCGCTGATGCTGGAACTGCCGCTCAGGGACGCCGGTTTCCTGCTGCCCACGTGGGAGGAGCTGACCGAGGTGGTGGCCGCCGCGCGGGAACGCGAGGCGGTCGTGCACGTCGACGGGGCCCGGCTGTGGGAGTGCACCGAGCACTTCGGGCGGCCGCTGGAGGAGATCGCGGGCCTCGCGGACAGCGTCTACGTGTCGTTCTACAAGTCCCTCGGCGCCTACGGCGGCGCGGCCCTGGCCGGTCCCGCGACGCTGGTGGAGGAGGCGAGGGCCTGGCGGCACCGGTACGGGGGCAACGTGTTCCAGCAGTTCCCGACCGCGCTGTCGGCACTGATCGGACTGGACCGGGAGCTGCCCCGGCTGCCGGAGTACGTCCGGCACGCGCGCGTGGTGGCCGCCGCGCTGCGGGAGGGCCTGGAGGCAGGGGGGCTGCCCTGGTTCCGCGTCCACCCGGAGGTGCCGCACACCCACGACTTCCAGGTGTGGCTGCCGTACGAGGCGGATGTGGTCGCCGAGGTGGCGATCGGGGCGGCCGAGGAGACGGGGACCGTGCTCTTCGCCAACCACTGGGACCCGAAGGGGCCGGGGCTGTCCTGCACGGAGGTGTACGTGCGTTCCGCGGGGCTGCAGTGGACGGCCGAGGACGTACGCGCGGCGGCGGTGGAGTTCGCGCGGCGACTGCTCCAGGTCTGAGGGTTTCTTCGCCCCCGCCGCCCCTTCCCGTCCCGTCCCGTCCCCGGGGGCTGCGCCCCCAGCCCCCCTTCGGCCCTGAACGGGCCTCGTCCTCAAACGCCGGACGGGCTGACTCCAGCCCCTCCGGCGTTTGAGGAGCGGGGTCCGGGGCGGAGCCCCGGTTTCGGGACGGGAAGGGGCGGCGGGGGCGAAAACCCCTCACGCTCGGGCCCGGCGCGGACAAGGTGCACCATGTGTGCATGGGCGTGAGCATCAACATCGCGGGGCTGCGGCCGGAGAGGACCACCGTCGTGCCCTCGCCCCTGGCCGAGCTCGGCATGGCGCTGCACGCGCTGTCCGAGCCGTCGCACCACCCGGGGCTCCAGGGCTGGGTGACGGGCGTGACCGCGCGGCTGGACCCGCATCTCGCGGACCGGATGTGCGAGGCGGACTTCCTGTGGCGGACGACGTTCTCGGACCTGTTCCTGCCGAGCGCCGGCATACCGGGCCGCGTGACGCTCCCGGGCGGGACGCTCGCCGAGGAACTGGACCTGCTGGACAAGCTGTCCGACGAGCAGTTCGTGGGCGCCGCACTGGAGTTCACCTGCGCGCTCCCCTACGGCGATCCGGGCGCGGGCCCGCTCACCGACGAGGGGCTGCGGCGCCGCTCGCTGGAGCTGGCCGCCGCGCGGGGGCCGCGCCAGATGGAGTTCACCGAGCGGCTGCTCGCCGACCCGCCGCGGATCAGGACCTGGCTGCGGCAGTTCCTGCGCGACTGCGACGAGGCGTTCTTCGCCGAGGCGTGGTCCCGGCTGCGGCATCAGCTCGCCGCGGACACCCGCCACAAGACCGACCTGCTCCGGCACAAGGGGCTGGCCGAGGCGCTGGCCTCGGTCTCCCCCGCGGTGACGCTCGACGAGACCGGCGGCCTGATCACCGTGGACAAGCTGGGCGACGGCCGTACGGCCACGGGCGACGGCGGACTGCTGCTGATCCCGACCAGCCTCGGCCGGCCGCACCTGATGGTGCTGCACCGGTACGGCTGGCAGCCGGTGCTGCACTACCCGGTCGGCTCCGCCGAGCCGGCCGCCCCGCCGACGGTCGAGCAACTGGCCCTGCGGATGAACGCGCTGTCCCACCCGGTCCGCATGCGCATGTGCCGCCACCTCGCCCGCAGCGCCTACACCACCGGCGAGCTGGTCCAGGTGCACGGCATGACGGCGCCGGAGATATCACGGCACCTGGGCGTGCTGAAGAAGGCCGGCCTGGTCACCACCCGTCGTCGTGGGCGGTACGTGCTGCACCAGCTGGACGTGACGGTCGTGGCCCGGCTCGGCAGCGACTTCCTGGAGGGGATCCTGCGCTGAGGGCGCGTACCGCGCGTGCCGCGCGTGCGGCGGTCAGTCCGGGCGGATGTGCCGGATGCCCGCGCCCGCCTGCCGCAGCCGGGTGTGCGGCCGGCCCTCGTGAGGGGGGCTCAGGGCCGGTCCGGCCAGGACGGCGATGCGGTGGGCCGTCTTCGGCACCGTGGTGCGGTCGGTCCACAGGTGCTCGGCGAACTCCGGTTCGCCCAGCCGCTCCAGGCAGTGGTCGAGCCGCCGCACCGCCCAGCTCTCCCGGCGCGGCCCCGCGTTCCCCCTCGCGTACCGCAGGAGGTGGCCGAAGCCGCGCTCACGCGGCCGCCGCAGCACCGTCGCACGCTCGGCGAGGCGGCGTACGTCGTGGCCGAGTTCGCGCAGCCTGCCGACGGTCTCCGCGAAGTGCCCGGAGTCGGTGACGGTCATGGGGGCGGTCACCACGCCGTCGTGCCGGGTGAGCACGAGGCCGAGGACCTCGACGACGCCCTGCCGCCAGGCCCGCACGTCCTGGAGGCCGCCGCGCGGATCGGGCGGGAGCATGCGGTGCGGGCCGAAGCCGGGGTGCACCGGATCGCAGATGACGCTGCCCGGCAGCCGGCGCCGTATCCCATGTGCGGGCAGTCGTGGGACGGATCTCCGCCCCCGGAGGGCCCGTTGATCCACAGCGGCATGCCCGGATCCCGCCGGCGGCCGGACCGCGAATCAGCCGTGTCCGCCGGCCCGTACCAGACCCGTCTCGTAGGCGAGGACCACCACCTGCACCCGGTCCCGCAGGCCCAGCTTGGTCAGGATGCGGCCCACGTGGGTCTTCACGGTCGCCTCGGACAGCACCAGCCGGGCCGCGATCTCCCCGTTGGACAGGCCCTGGGCGACCAGCACCATGACCTCCCGCTCGCGCTCGGTGAGGCGTTCCAACTCCTTGTGCTGGGGCTCCTTGCCCGCGCTGGGCAGCATCGGCGCGAACCGGTCCAGGAGCCGGCGGGTGGTGGACGGGGCGACCACGGCGTCGCCGCTGTGCACCGCGCGGATCGCGGTGAGCAGCTCGCCCGGCGGCACGTCCTTGAGCATGAAGCCGGACGCGCCCGCCTTCAGCCCGGAGAAGGCGTACTCGTCGAGGTCGAAGGTGGTGAGGATCAGCACCTTCGGCGGATCGGTGTCCGCGCAGATCCGGCGGGTCGCCTCCACGCCGTCGAGCTTGGGCATGCGGACGTCCATCAGCACCACGTCGACGGCGGTGGACCGCAGCACCTCCAGGGCCTCGACGCCGTTGCCCGCCTCCGCCACGACGTCCATGTCCGGCTGGGCGGCGAGCACCATCCGGAACCCGGTGCGCAGCAGCACCTGGTCGTCGACGAGCATCACGCGGATCGTCATCGGGGCCTCTTCCGTTCGGTCGTCGAGTCGTCTCGGTCGTCGAGTCGTCGCAGGGGGTGTGACAGGTGTCAACAGGGGGCGTGCGTGGGCGTCAGTGCGCGGGTTTGAGCGGCAGCAGCGCACTGATGCGGAATCCTCCGCCGGGGCGCGGTCCCGCGTCCAGGGTGCCGCCGACCATACCGACCCGCTCGCGCATGCCGATCAGGCCGTGGCCCTGGCCGTCGAAACCGCCCTCCTGGTACAGCTCGTGCGGAGCACCCTTGCCGTCGTCCTCCACGAGGAGGCCCAGCCCGTCGTCGAAGTACACCAGGCGCACGCTGGCGCCCGCGTTGGGTCCGCCGTGCTTGCGGGTGTTGGTGAGCGCCTCCTGCACGATGCGGTACGCGGTGAGCTCGACGCCGCTGGGCAGCGGACGCGCGGTGCCCTCGACCTTGAAGTCCACCGGCAGTCCCGACCCCCGGCACTGCTCGACGAGGTCCTCGATCTGCTGCACGTCGGGCTGCGGCACGTACTCCCCGGCCTCCTGGTGCTCGCCGGTGCGCAGCACGCCCAGCAGGCGGCGCATCTCGGAGAGGGCCTGGCGGCCGGTGGAGGAGATCGTCTCCAGGGCCTTCTTCGCCTGGTCGGGGGCGGCGTCGAGGACGTAGGCGGCGCCGTCGGCCTGCACCACCATCACCGACACGTTGTGCGCGACGACGTCGTGCAGTTCGCGGGCTATCCGGGCGCGTTCGGCGGCGACCGCGACCTTGGCCTGCGCCTCGCGCTCCTTCTCCAGCCGGGCGGCCCGCTCCTCCAGCTGCGCGAAGTACGCGCGGCGGGTGCGGATGGAGTCGCCGAGCACCCAGGCGAGGGCGAAGGGCACGGTCTGGAGGATCATCACGGCGACGTTGGTCGCCACGCCCACATCCTCGTTGGGCCAGCGCAGTTGTGCCAGCGGGGCCGCGCACAGGCCGGCGGTCAGCGCGAGACGGGAGGCCCAGCGGGCGCCGACGGCCGCGACCGTGTAGACGATCACCAGCAGGGCGAAGTCGGCGGGCAGCGTCGCCACGTCCGCGATCAGCTGTCCCAGGCCCACGACGAGGGCGAGGACCAGCATCCGCTCGGGCATCCGGCGGCGCAGGGCGACGACCAGCGACAGCAGCAGCACCACCGGCACGGTGAGGGCGGGCGAGCGCGTCCCCTGGGACTCCTCCATGGCCGCCCCGCCGATCACCGAAATCCCGAACAGGACCACGGCCCAGAAGCCGTCGACCCAGGTCGGGTGTCTGCGGAGGAAGTCATAGAGGCGCTGCACGTAACCCAGCGTAGGGAAGCGAAGTCCGTGCAGGGGTCAACCGGAGGGCCGATCCCCGGTCGGCACGCGTACTCCGCAAGGTGGAGGCCCGGCACGTCCGCGTGCTTACCTGGGCCGGTGACGACGGCGACGACGGGGGTGTGGCACCGGTGACGGCAGGAGCGGTGGAGGGCGGCCGCCGGGGCTGGCGGGCGGCGGCCCAGGAGGCCCTGTACGGGCCGGACGGTTTCTACCGCGGGCCCGGCGCGGGTCCGGCCGGGCACTTCCGCACGTCCGTGCACGCCTCGCCGCTGTTCGCCGGCGCCGTGGCGCGGCTGTTGTGCCGGGTCGACGGGGCCCTGGGGCGGCCGGCGGTGCTCGACTTCGTGGACATGGCGGCCGGACGGGGCGAACTGGTCACCGGTGTCCTCGCCGCGCTGCCCGCCGACGTGGCGCCGCGCGTGCGGGCGTACGCCGTCGAGCTCGCCGGCCGGCCGGCCGGGCTGGACCGGCGGATCGAGTGGCGGGCCGAGCCCCCGGAGGGGGTCACGGGACTGCTCTTCGCCAACGAGTGGCTGGACAACGTGCCCGTGGACGTCGCCGAGGTGGACCCGGCGGGCGTACCGCGGCTGGTGCTGGTGCGGGAGGACGGGACGGAGCGGCTCGGGGAGCCGGTCGCCGGCGCGGAGGCCGAGTGGCTGGCCCGGTGGTGGCCGCTGGGGGCCGAGGAGGGGCTCCGCGCGGAGATCGGGCTGCCCCGGGACCGGGCCTGGGCGGCGGTGGCCGGGACGGTCGTGCGGGGACTCGCCGTCGCCGTGGACTACGCGCACGGCGCCGCCGACCGGCCGCCGTTCGGGACGCTCACGGCGTTCCGGGAGGGGCGGGAGACGACGCCCGTGCCGGACGGGTCGTGCGACCTCACCGCGCATGTGGCCCTGGACGCGTGCGCCGCCGCCTGCGCGCTCCCCGGCACGCGCCTGCTGACCCAGCGGGACGCCCTGCGCGCCCTGGGTGTCAGCGGCGCGCGCCCCCCGCTCACCCTGGCGTCCACCGACCCGGCCGGGTACGTGCGCGCCCTCGCGGAAGCCGGCGAGGCCGCCGAACTCACCGCGCCGGGCGGGCTCGGCGACTTCGGCTGGCTGGTGCAGCCGGTGGGGATCGCGGACGCGGGGGACCTATTTGTCGATGTCGCCGACGACGAAGAACATTGACCCGAGAATCGCCACCATGTCCGCGACCAGCGTCCCCGGCAGCAGCTCGGTGAGCGCCTGGATGTTGTTGTACGACGCCGAGCGCAGCTTCAGCCGGTACGGGGTCTTCTCGCCCTTGCTGACCAGGTAGTAGCCGTTGATGCCGAGCGGGTTCTCGGTCCACGCGTAGGTGTGCCCCTCGGGCGCCTTGAGCACCTTCGGCAGCCGCTGGTTGACCGGGCCCGGGGGCAGCTCGGCGAGCCGGTCGAGGCAGGCGTCGGCGAGGTCGAGGGCGTTGTGGGTCTGCTCCAGGAGGCACTCGAAGCGGGCCAGGCAGTCGCCCTCCGCGCGGGTCACCACCTTCAGGACGTCGCCCAGTTCGCCGTAGGCGAGGTACGGCTCGTCGCGGCGCAGGTCGAAGTCGACGCCGGAGCCCCGCGCGATGGGTCCGCTCACGCCGTACGCGTGCACCGCCTCCGGCGACAGCACGCCGACGCCGCGGGTGCGGCCGCGGAAGATCTCGTTGCCGAGCACCAGGTCGTCGAAGCGGTCCATGCGGGAGCGCACGTCGGCGACGGCGCCGCGCGCACGCGCGGTCCATCCCGCCGGGAGGTCCTCCTTGAGGCCGCCCACGCGGTTGAACATGTAGTGCATGCGCCCGCCGGAGACCTCCTCCATGACGTGCTGGAGCTCCTCGCGCTCCCGGAAGGCGTAGAAGATCGGGGTGATGCCGCCCAGTTCCAGCGGATAGGAGCCGAGGAACATCAGGTGGTTGAGCACCCGGTTCAGCTCCGCGAGCAGGGTGCGCAGCCACACCGCGCGCTCGGGGACCTCCATACCGAGCATCCGCTCCACGGCGAGGACCACGCCCAGCTCGTTGGAGAACGCCGACAGCCAGTCGTGGCGGTTGGCCAGCATGATGATCTGGCGGTAGTCGCGGGCCTCGAACAGCTTCTCCGCGCCCCGGTGCATGTAACCGATCACGGGCTCCGCGCGGACGATGCGCTCGCCGTCCAGGACGAGCTTCAGCCGCAGCACGCCGTGCGTGGACGGATGCTGGGGCCCGATGTTGAGCACCATGTCGGTGCTCTCCGCAGCGCCGCCGATACCGACCATGGTCTCCGTCGTAGGAGTCATGAACACAGTCTCCCCTACGTACGCTGGGCCCATGGAGACGGGGAGTCCGCACGGCACGGGGACGGCGGGAACGGGCGGGCCGGCGGCCCGGGGCGGCGAGGAGCCGGGGTGGATCGCACTGCCCCCGGGGCTGCTGAGGATGCGGCGACTGCTGCTGGTGGTGTGGCTGGGGCTGCTGGTCCTGGCCACCGCGCTGGTGCCGGGGCTGCTGGCCGGGCCCGGCTGGGCCGCCCTCGCGCTGCTGCCGCTGGCCCTGCTGGTCTGGGGCTGGGTGCTGCTGGAGCGGAACTGGCGTTCCTGGCGGTACGCGGAGCGCGCCGACGACCTGCTGATCAGCCGGGGCGTCCTGTGGCGCCGGGAGACGGTCGTGCCGTACGGGCGGATGCAGCTGGTCGAGGTCACCTCCGGACCCGTGGAACGGCACTTCGGGCTGGCCAGCGTGCAGCTGCACACGGCGGCCGCGGCGACCGACGCCACCGTCCCCGGCCTGGTCCCGGCCGAGGCGGAGCGGCTGCGCGACCGGCTCACCGAGCTCGGCGAGGCCCGATCGGCGGGGCTGTGACGGCCCCCGGCGTCCACGGGGACGTGCGCGGCCGGCCGCCCGTGACCGAGCGGCGGCTGCACCCCGTCACGCCGCTCAGGCGGGCGTGGGCCCCCGTCGCGGTGCTGCTCGGGTGGGCGCTGCACGACCCCGACCAGGCGCAGCGCCAGCTGACCCGGCTGACGACGACGACCCTGCTGATCGGTCTCGCCGTGCTCCTTCCGGCCGCCGCCCTCTACGGCTTCCTGACCTGGTGGTTCACCCACTTCGCGGTGACCGAGGGCGAGCTGCGCATCCGGACCGGGCTGCTGTTCCGGCGCACCGCGCACATCCGGCTCGAGCGGATCCAGGCCATCGACGTCACCCAGCCGCTGCTCGCGCGGGTGGCGGGCGTGGCGAAGCTGAGACTCGACGTCATAGGCACCGACAAGAAGGACGAACTCGCCTTCCTGGGCGCCGACGAGGCGCGTGCCCTGCGCGCGGAACTCCTCGCGCGGGCGGCGGGTTTCGCGCCGGAGACCGCGCACGAGGTGGGCGAGGCGCCGTCCCGGCAGATGCTGCGGGTGCCGCCGGGCGTCCTCGCCGTCTCCCTGCTGCTGACCGGGGCGACCTGGGGCTGGCTCCTCGTCGCCGCCGTCGTGGTGCCGCTGCTGTGGACGGCCACCCACAGCCTGTGGACGGTGCTCGCCGCGGCCGTGCCGCTGCTCGGCGCCGCGGGCGCGAGCAGTGTGGGCCGGTTCGTCGCCGAGTACGACTGGACGCTGGGCGAGTCGCCCGACGGGCTGCGCATCGACCACGGCCTGCTGGACCGGGCGCACGAGACGGTGCCGCCGGGGCGCGTGCAGACCGTACGGCTGGTCGAGCCGCTGCTGTGGCGGCGGCGCGCGTGGGTGCGGGTGGAACTGGACGTGGCGGGCTCGTCCAACTCCCTGCTGCTGCCGGTCGCTCCGCGCGAGCTCGCCGAGTCGGTCGTCGCGCGGGTGCTGCCCGGGGTGAGCGTGCCCCCGCGCGAGGCGCTCTCCCCGCCGCCGCGCCGCGCGCGGTGGTGCGTTCCGTTGTGGTGGCGGGGTTACGGACTCGCCGTCACCGACGCGGTGTTCGCCACCCGCCGCGGGCTGCTGCGACGCAGCCTGTCCCTGGTGCCGCACGCCAAGGTGCAGAGCGTGCGGCTGGTCCAGGGCCCCTGGCAGCGGGCCCGGGGCGTCGCGGACGTCCACGTGGACACCGGCGCGAACAAGTCGGTGACGGCCCGTCTCCGGGACGCCACGGAGGCGGCGGCCCTCCTGCGGTCCCAGGCGGAGCGCTCCCGCACCGGCCGCGGGGACGCCCGCCCGGACCGCTGGATGACCTGACCCGCACCGACGACGAAGCCCCCGCGGGAGCCCCTGTGACGACGGCACGCCGGGGGAGGACGCGGGCCGGCCGCAAGAGTTCGTCCCGGCAGCCGGACGGCACCACCCGTACGCGCGGGCGCGGTGGAACGCCGACGGGCCCCGCGCGGTGTGCGCGGGGCCCGTCGGGGTGGGCGGTGGTTCAGGAGGCCGCGCTGCGCAGATCCTCGACGTCGATGTGCTCCGTCTCGTCGTGCGCCGTCAGGTCGATGACCTGGCCGACGCCGCGCGCCTCCTCGTCGGCGGGCTTGAACCGCGCCTCGGCGTCCTCCTTGTGCAGCGCGAGCGCCTCCTGGCCGACGACGTCGGCGAGGTCCTCGTTCTGCACGGCGTCCAGGGCGGCGCCGTCCGTGTCCTTCTTCGTGCCGAAGAAGTCGAAACCGCCCTCGGACACCGGCCGCCGTACCGGTGCGGTCGGCGGTACGACCGCCACCGCCGTCGGCACGGTGAAGTGCCCGGAGGACTGCCGCGCGGACGGGGCCGGAGAAGCGGCCGGCGCGGAGGAGGAGGCCGTACGCTCGTGCTCGTCGACCGCCTCGGTCCGCCCCTCGGCCCCGTCCTCCTGCGCCTGCTCCCGCCCGGGCCGCTTCGTGGGCTCGGGACCGTCGTCCTCGGGGCCCTCGGGGGCGCCGTCCTCCGGGGAGCCGCCGTCCTCCCGTGTGTCACCGGTCCGGGCGTCGCCGTCGGCCGGACCGGACGCCTCGTCGGTCCGCACGGCCGCGCCGGCGCCGTCCTCCGCGGCGTCCGCGCCGGCGGCGGCGAGCCGCGCCAGCGCCGCGTCGGCGCGCAGGAACAGCTTCGAACCCTCCGGCGAGAAGACGGAGGGAGCCGCCGGCGCCTCCTCGGCGACGGCCTCGTCCCGCTCCACCGCCGCGGACGCCTCCTCCACGGGCGTCCCCGGGCCGACGGGCGCCGACGGCGGTCCCGCCGGCAGCGCGCGGGCCGGAACCGTGGCCTCTATCTCGAGCACCCGGCGTTCCTCCAGGACGCTCGCCCGGTCGACCTCCGACGCGGCGTACCGCCGCAGCAGGGCCGCGTGCTCGTTGCGCAGCCCGGCGAGTTCCGCGCGCTTGGCGCGCAGCCGCTGCTCCAGTTTCGTCCGCAGTTCGCGCGACTCCTCGAGGTCGGATTCCAGTTCGGCGACCCGCTCCTCGAAACGCCATTCGTCGCTCGCACGCGCGCGCGTGAGCTCGGCGACGCGTTTGCCCGCCTGGGTGTCCCAGTGCCGCATGACGACGGCGCCGCCGATCGCCGTGGCCGCGGCGGCCGCGGCCAGGACACGAAGCACCATCGGTTGCGTGAACACCCAGGGCCCCAGGGCGCAGACGGCGGACACGCCCGCGATCGCCGACGGGGGCAGCATCCTGTGCAGGGGAGGGGAATGACGGTGACGTCCACGTGGCATGGCCAGAAACTTACCGCGCGTAGGCGAATGTTGGTGCCCCGCCCAGTAAAAACAAAGCCATACCGAGGCTTTCACAGGGCATCAGGGAACGCGCGTCACACGTGAATAGACGCGGGGCTCAATTATCAAGATCATTTATTGCCCCGTGCACCGACCACCGAACTCCACCCGGTGAACTCCCCGTGTCCTCCGGCCGCTTTGCCGCGCGCGGTGAACCCCTCCCCCGAGACGCCTTCCCGGAGGACGCGATGCCGCCGGACGGCTCCCCCGGCGGCGAGGCGCGGGCCCGGGAGGGGACCTGAGGTGCGGGAACCCGGTGGGGAGGCGGCGGTGGACGCCCGGGATCCCTCTCCCCCACCGGCCGGCCGCGGGGCCCGGGGGAACGTCTCCGCGGCCCTGAGGGGCCCCGGGCCTCCCACCCGGCCCGAGGCGCACCCCGTCCCCTTGCTGGGCCTACGCTGAACATATGAGCAACCACAGCGGACGCCGCCAGGTCGCGGGCCTTCCTCACTGGGACCGCTGCGCGGTCATGGGAGTCGTGAACGTCACCCCCGACTCCTTCTCCGACGGTGGCCGCTGGTTCGACACGACGACCGCCGTCAAGCACGGCCTCGACCTGGTCGCCCAGGGCGCCGACCTGGTCGACGTCGGCGGTGAGTCCACCCGGCCCGGCGCCACCCGCGTCGACGAGGCCGAGGAGCTCAAGCGCGTCATCCCCGTGGTCCGCGGCCTCGCCGCCGAGGGCGTCACCATCTCCGTCGACACCATGCGCGCCTCCGTCGCCGAACAGTCCCTCGCGGCCGGCGCCGCCCTGGTCAACGACGTCAGCGGCGGACTCGCCGACCCCGCCATGATCCCCGTCGTCGCCGCCGCCGGCGCCCCCTTCGTCGTCATGCACTGGCGTGGCTTCCTGGAGGGCGGCAACATCGAAGGCGTGTACGCCGACGTGGTCACGGAGGTCGCCGCGGAACTGCACGCGCGCGTGGAGGCCGTCCTGGAGGGCGGCATAGCCGCCGACCGCGTGATCGTCGACCCCGGCCTCGGCTTCTCCAAGGGCGCCGACCACGACCTGGCCCTCCTCGCCCGCCTCGACCGCGTCCTGGCCCTCGGCCATCCGGTGCTCGTCGCCGCCTCCCGCAAGCGGTTCCTCGGCCACGTCCTGGCCGGTCCGGACGGCGCGCCCCCGCCCGCGCGGGAACGCGACGCGGCCACCGCCGCCGTCTCCGCCCTCGCCGCGCAGGCCGGCGCCTGGGCGGTCCGCGTGCACGAGGTGCGCGCCACCGCGGACGCCGTACGGGTCACGCGCGCCATCGCGCGGGCCCGCACGGCGGACACCACACCCCCCGAACCCGGCGCGCACGGCGCAGAAGGAGCCCGGTGAGCGCACCCCACACCGATGTCGAGCACGTCGAGGCCGCCAACACCGCCTTCTACGAGGCACTCGAAAGGGGCGACTTCGAAGAGGTCGCCTCACTCTGGCTGACCCCCGGCGACCTCGGCGTCGACGAGTCGTACCACGACCCCGCGGACACCGGCGTGGTCTCCTGCGTGCATCCCGGCTGGCCGGTGCTCACCGGACGCGGCGAAGTCCTCAGGTCGTACGCCCTGATCATGGCGAACACCGACTACATCCAGTTCTTCCTCACCGACACGCATGTCTCCGTCACCGGCGACACCGCCGTGGTGACCTGCACCGAGAACATCCTCAGCGGCGGCCCCGCCCCCGAGGCCGGCGAGGAACTCGGCCCCCTGGTCGGCCAGCTCGTCGTCGCCACCAACGTGTTCCGGCGCACCCCGTCCGGCTGGAAGCTCTGGTCCCACCACGCCTCCCCGGTCCTCGCCGAGGAAGAGGACGGCGAGGACGACGACACCCCGGCCTGAGCGGGTAAACGGACCTCGGGGCCCGTCGCCCCCACCGGAGGTGGCCGGCGTCACGGCGGGGCGGGCAGGAGCCGCCACCGCACCGTGAACCCCCGGCCCCGCCGGGGGAAACGGGCGGTGACGTCCCGGCCACCGGCCCGTACCCGCACCCCCCGGGTCACCGGCGCCGCCGGTGTCCGCGGGTAGATTCGAGCGCAGGCCGGTGTACCGCCCGCACGGGCACCGACCGGCCGGACCGACGACTTGCAGGAGTGATTCGCGTGGATCGTGTCGCGCTGCGCGGCCTGAAGGCCCGCGGGCACCACGGTGTGTTCCCCAAGGAGCGCGAGGAGGGCCAGACCTTCATCGTGGACCTCGTCCTCGGCCTGGACACCCGGTCGGCCGCGGCCGACGACGACCTGACGAAGACCGTGCACTACGGCATCGTCGCCGAGGAGGTCGTGGCGGTCGTCCAGGGCGAGCCCGTCGACCTCATCGAGACGCTCGCCGAGCACATCGCCCAGGTCTGTCTGAAGCACGACGTGGTGCAGGAGGTCGAGGTGTGCGTCCACAAGCCGGACGCGCCGATCACCGTGCCCTTCGACGACGTGACCGTCACCATCACCCGGAGCCGCGTATGACCAGGCCGTCCACCAAGGGCCAGACCGACCCGACCGTCCAGCCCGTCCCGGCCTCCGTGGTGGAGCAGGTCGACGCCGCCGACGCCACCCTGCACGATCCGAAACGGGCCGTGATCTCCCTCGGCGCCAACCTCGGCAACCGCCTGGAGACCCTCCAGGGGGCCGTCGACGCCCTGGAGGACACCCCGGGCATCCGGGTCAAGGCGGTCTCCCCCGTGTACGAGACGGAGCCGTGGGGCGTCGAACCCGGCAGCCAGCCCTCGTACTTCAACGCGGTCGTGGTCCTGAGGACCACCCTGCCCCCGTCCTCCCTGCTGGAGCGGGCGCACGCAATCGAAGACGCCTTCCACCGGGTCCGGGACGAGCGCTGGGGGCCGCGCACCCTGGACGTGGACATCGTCGCCTACGCGGATCTCCACTCCGACGACCCGCACCTCACGCTCCCGCACCCCCGCGCCCACGAGCGCGCCTTCGTGCTCGCCCCCTGGCACGACGTCGACCCCGCGGCGGAGCTGCCCGGCCGCGGTCCGGTCGCCGATCTCCTCGGCGCGGTCACCCGTGAGGGCGTCACCCCCCGCGAGGACCTGGAACTCCGGCTGCCCGAATAGCCGTTAAGGTCGACACGACCACATTCCGGGGCACCGTCCGGGGGAACGCGAAGGGACACCGTGAAAGAGCTGCGCATCAGGGTGCTGGCAGGCGTCTTCGTCGTGGCCGGGATCCTGTCCTGGGCCGGCGCCCGCCTCTGGAACTCCCTGGGCACCCTGCCGAGCGTGCCCCTGGCCGCGCCCATCGTCCTCGCCCTGATCGCGGTGGTCCTCGCGGCCACCGCGCTGTCCATCCGCGCCCGCCTCAAGGCCCAGCGCGAGCGGCAGCCCGACGCCAAGGGGGTCGACCCCCTGATGGCGGCCCGCGCGGTCGTGTTCGGGCAGGCCAGCGCCCTGGTGGCCGCGCTCGTCGCCGGCGTGTACGGCGGCACGGGCGTCTTCCTGCTGGAGTCCCTGGACATCCCCGCCCGCCGTGACCAGGCCGTCTACGCCGGCTTCTCGGTCCTGGCGGGCATCGGCGTCATAGCGGCGGCCATCTTCCTGGAGCGCGTCTGCAAGCTCCCGGAGGACGACGACGGCAACGGCCCGGGCACCGCTCCCGCGGCGTGAGGCACGCCCGCGTCAGCGGGCCATGATGAGGCTCATCGCCTCGTTGCGCGTCGCCGCGTCCCGCAGCTGACCGCGCACGGCCGAGGTGAGGGTCTTGGCACCGGGCTTGCGGATGCCGCGCATCGACATGCACATGTGCTCGCACTCCACGACCACGATCACTCCGCGCGGCTCCAGGATCTCCATCAGGGAGTCCGCGATCTGGGTGGTGAGCCGTTCCTGCACCTGCGGGCGACGGGCGTAGACGTCCACCAACCGGGCCAGCTTGGACAGTCCCGTGATCTTGCCGCTGGTGGACGGGATGTACCCGACGTGCGCCACGCCCCGGAACGGCACCAGGTGGTGCTCACAGGTCGAGTACACCTCGATGTCCTTGACCAGCACCATCTCGTCGTGGCCGATGTCGAACGTCGTCGTCAGCACGTCCTCGGGCTTCTGCCACAGCCCCGCGAAGATCTCCCGGTACGCCCGCGCCACCCGCGCCGGAGTCTCCAGCAGCCCCTCCCGGTCCGGGTCCTCGCCGACCGCGATCAGGAGTTCGCGCACGGCGTCGCGGGCCCGCTTCTCGTCGAACTCGCCGACGGGGGTTATGCCGTCCAGCGTCACGGGGTCGGTCATGAGGTGCCTCGTTCCTGTGCCTTCACGCGTGAGGGGCACGCGTCTTCACTGCGGGCAGGCGAAATGCCGCGCCCCCCAGGCTAGAACCAGGGGGGGCGCAGCATCCATTCCGGGCCCGGTGGGGCGCCGTGGGCCTCGGATCAGACCTCGGGGCGCTCCTCCGGGGTCCGCTCGGACGCCGGGGCGGGGTCCGCCGCGGTGCTCTTGGCGGTGGTGATGGCCGGCGTCGCGCCGTTCGCCCCGTTCGTCAGGGCCAGCTCCTTGGGGGAGAGGACCGGCGGGCGGGTGGACGGCGTACGGCGGGAGGAGCCGGTCCAGGCGGGCCGGGGCGGGCGCTTGACGATCGGCGCGAAGATCTCGGCGATCTCCTCCTTGCCCAGCGTCTCCCGCTCCAGGAGGGCGAGGACCAGGTTGTCGAGGACGTCACGGTTCTCGACGAGGATCTCCCACGCCTCATTGTGCGCGGTCTCGATGAGCTTCTTGACCTCTTCGTCGACCAGCGCGGCGACCTCTTCCGAGTAGTCGCGCTGGTGAGCCATCTCACGCCCGAGGAACGGCTCGGTGTTGTCGCCGCCGAACTTGATCGCGCCGAGGCGCTCGGTCATGCCGTACTGCGTGACCATCGCGCGGGCCACACCGGTGGCCTTCTCGATGTCGTTGGCGGCACCGGTGGTCGGGTCGTGGAAGACGAGCTCCTCGGCCGCGCGGCCACCCAGCATGTAGGCGAGCTGGTCCAGCATCTCGTTGCGCGTGGTCGAGTACTTGTCCTCGTCCGGGAGCACCATCGTGTAGCCGAGGGCGCGGCCCCGGGAGAGGATCGTGATCTTGTGGACGGGGTCGGAGTTCGGGGAGGCCGCCGCCACCAGGGCGTGTCCGCCCTCGTGGTACGCGGTGATCTTCTTCTCCTTGTCCGACATGATCCGGGTCCGCTTCTGCGGGCCCGCGACCACACGGTCGATCGCCTCGTCCAGCATCTTGTTGTCGATCAGCTTCTGATCGCTGCGCGCGGTCAGCAGCGCGGCCTCGTTCAGCACGTTGGCCAGGTCGGCACCGGTCATGCCGGGGGTGCGCCGGGCGACGGCCGACAGGTCGACGTCCTGGGCGACCGGCTTGCCCTTCTGGTGCACCTTGAGGATCTCCAGCCGGCCCTGCATGTCCGGGCGGTCGACCGCGATCTGGCGGTCGAAGCGGCCGGGACGCAGCAGCGCGGGGTCGAGGATGTCGGGCCGGTTCGTCGCGGCGATGAGGATCACGCCGCCCTTGACGTCGAAGCCGTCCATCTCGACGAGGAGCTGGTTCAGGGTCTGCTCGCGCTCGTCGTGACCACCGCCGAGGCCGGCGCCGCGGTGGCGGCCGACCGCGTCGATCTCGTCGACGAAGACGATCGCGGGGGCGTTGGCCTTGGCCTGCTCGAACAGGTCACGGACCCGGGAGGCGCCGACACCGACGAACATCTCGACGAAGTCGGAACCGGAGATCGAGTAGAACGGCACGCCGGCCTCACCCGCGACGGCACGCGCGAGCAGGGTCTTGCCCGTACCGGGCGGACCGTAGAGCAGGACGCCCTTGGGGATCTTCGCCCCGACGGCCTGGAACTTCGCCGGCTCCTGCAGGAACTCCTTGATCTCGTGGAGCTCCTCCACCGCCTCGTCCGATCCCGCGACGTCGGCGAACGTCGTCTTCGGGGTGTCCTTGGTGATGAGCTTCGCCTTGGACTTGCCGAAGTTCATGACGCGGGAGCCGCCGCCCTGCATCTGGTTCATCAGGAACAGGAAGACGACCACGATGAGGACGAAGGGCAGCAGGGACAGCAGAATGCTCACGAACGGGTTCTGCTTGGACGGCGAGACCGTGTAGCCGTCCGGGATCTGCTTGTTCTGGAACTTGTCCTGCAGGGTGTTGGCGATGGTGACGCCCTGGTCGCCGATGTAGCTCGCCTGGATCTTCGAGCTGTCCTTGACCTTGACGCCGTCCTTGAGCTGGACCTTGATGGTCTGCTCGTCGCCGGTGGTCAGCTTGGCCGACTCGACCTTGTTCTCATTGATCGCCTGGACGACCTGGCCGGTGTCCACCGTCTTGTAGCCACCGGACGAGCCGACGACCTGCATCAACACGACCACGGCAAGGACGGCCAGCACGATCCACATGACCGGCCCACGGAAGTATCGCTTCACGTCCATCCATACGGAGCGGTGCCGCCCCGTCCCTCCTGCCATAGTGAGTTTGATAAAGACTGTTCTTCGGACGGTACCCCAGCATTGTCCCCCGAAGCTGCGGGGGACAGCCGGCATTCGCGTCCACGCATGCTCCAACGCCGCGGAGCCCGCCGGGGTTCCCGATCACCGTACGGCGGACCGGGCCCCCGGTTCAGCCGCCGTAGACGTGGGGCGCGAGCGTACCGACGAACGGGAGGTTGCGGTACTTCTCGGCGTAGTCGAGGCCGTAGCCGACGACGAACTCGTTGGGGATGTCGAAGCCGACCCATTCCACGTCGATGGCGACCTTGGCCGCATCGGGCTTGCGCAGCAGCGTGCACACCTTGAGGGAGGCGGGCTCGCGCGAGCCGAGGTTGGAGATCAGCCAGGACAGGGTCAGCCCGGAGTCGATGATGTCCTCGACGATCAGGACGTGCCGGCCCTTGATGTCGGTGTCGAGGTCCTTGAGGATCCGCACCACACCGGAGGACTGGGTGCCCGCCCCGTACGAGGACACGGCCATCCAGTCCATCGTGACGGGGGTGGACAACGCCCGCGCGAGGTCGGCCATCACCATCACCGCGCCCTTGAGCACGCCGACGATCAGCAGGTCCTTGCCCGCGTACTCCGCGTCGATCTTCGCGGCCAGCTCCGCCAGCTTGGCGTCGATCTCTTCCTTGGTGATGAGCACCTTCTCGAGGTCGGCACCCATGTCTTTCGCGTCCACCCGCATCACTTTCGGTCGTCCCACCGGCCGGTCCGGTCCGCCCCGCGACTCGTACGGGTCGGTGGGGTCCGGATTCAGCCCTGCCGAATCACCAGTCTGCCACCCTGCCGGCGGGCGACGACCCGGCCGGGGAGATTGATGGCCCCCTGGCCGCGCCAGCCGGTGATCAGCCGGTCGACTTCCTCGATGTGGCGGGCGAACAGCGAACCGGCCGGCGCGCCGGCCTCGATGGCGGCGCGGCGCAGCACACGGCGGCGTACGGCGGGCGGCAGGTCGTGCAGCGCGGCGCACTCCAGGCGGCCGTCGGCGTCGCGGACGCCGGCTTCGGCCCGGCCGGCCCAGGCGTCGAGGGCGTCGGCGTCGTCACGGGAGAGCTGGGCCGTACGGGCGAGGGCCTCGACGACGCCCTTGCCGAGGGCCTTCTCCAGGGCGGGCAGGCCCTCGTGACGGAGCCGGGAGCGGGTGTAGGCGGGGTCGGCGTTGTGCGGGTCGTCCCAGACGGGCAGGGACTGGACCATGCAGGCCTTGCGGGCGGTCTGCCGGTCGAGCTGGAGGAAGGGGCGCCGGTAACGGCCGCCGGCCCCCGAGACCGCGGCCATTCCGGACAGGGAGCGGATGCCGGAGCCGCGGGCGAGGCCGAGCAGGACGGTCTCGGCCTGGTCGTCGCGGGTGTGGCCGAGCAGGACGGCGGCGGCGCCGTGCCGCTCGGCGGCGGCGTCCAGGGCGGCGTAGCGGGCGTCCCGGGCGGCGGCCTCGGGCCCGCCGTCGCGGCCGACGGTGACCGCGACGGACTCGACGGGGTCGAGGCCGAGCTCGCGCAGGCGCGAGGCGACTTCGGCGGCGCGCAGGTCGGAGCCGGCCTGGAGGCCGTGGTCGACGGTGACGCCGCCGGCGCGGACGCCGAGGCGGGTGGCTTCGAAGGCGAGGGCGGAGGCGAGCGCCACGGAGTCGGCGCCGCCGGAGCAGGCCACGAGCACGAGTGGGGAGGGGGGCCGCTCGTGCGTCGTGCGGCCGGGGGTTCGGCCGTGGTCGTCGAGGATGTCGTTCAGGACGCGGCGGACCGCCAGGCGTATCGCCGCGACCGCAGGATGGGGACCCATGTCCGGTTCCCTTCATGAAGTTGTCGGGGGGTGAGCCCGAAGTCCGGTCACTCAGAGTGTGTAGATGGTGACAGAACCGGGCCGTTCCCCGAGCATTGCACGCCTACTCAGGACTGACGGTCCCTCGGACGGGTGATTGAAGGGGCGTTTGTCTGCCGCCTGCCGTGTACGGCGCATGACGGTGCGCGGGACTCAGGCTTCCGGTTTGCGGTGCACCCGTGTGATCCAGTCCGCCGGTTTGGCGATCTCCGCCTTGGTGGGGAGCGTGTTGGGCGAGGTCCACACCCGGTTGAAGCCGTCCATGCCGACCTCCTCGACGACGGCGCTCACGAAGCGTTCGCCGTCGCGGTACTGACGGAGCTTGGCGTCCAGGCCGAGCAGTTTGCGCAGGGCCATGTCCAGGCGGGAGGCCCCCTTGGCGCGGCGCTGCTGGAACTTCTCGCGGATCTCGGCGACGCTCGGCACGACCTCGGGTCCGACGCCGTCCATCACGAAGTCGGCGTGGCCCTCCAGCAGGGACATCACGGCCGTGAGGCGGCCGAGGATCTCCCGCTGGGCGGGGGTCTGCACGAGCTCGACGAGGGAGTGCCCCTCCTCGCCCTCGGGGCGGCCGCCGACGAGCGACTGGGCGGCCTCGCGGACGCGCTCCAGGACGGTCATGGGATCGACGTCGGTCTCCTCCAGGAAGGACTGGATCTCGCCCTCCAGGTGGTCCCGCAGCCAGGGGACGGCGGTGAACTGGGTGCGGTGGGTCTCCTCGTGGAGGGTGACCCACAGGCGGAAGTCGTGCGGTTCGACGTCGAGTTCGCGTTCGACGTGGACGATGTTGGGGGCGACGAGCAGCAGCCGGCCGGCCCCGTTCGCACCGGCCGGGAGGTCGCGGGTGGCGGGGGCGAAGGTCTCGTACTGGCCGAGGACGCGGGAGGCGAGGAAGGACAGCAGCATGCCCAGCTCCACTCCGGTGACCTTGCCGCCGACGGCGCCGAGGACCGCGTTGCCGGGGCCGGTGCCGCGCCGTTCCTGCATCTTGTCGAGGAGCGGTTTGAGCAGTTCGCGGAAGCCGGCGACGTTGGCCCGGACCCAGCCGGGGCGGTCGACGACGAGGACAGGGGTGTCGTGGGTCTCCTCGGTGCCCAGACGAGTGAAGCCCCGGACGTGTTCCTCCGAGGCCTTCGCGTGCCGGCGCAGTTCCGCGACGACGGCCCGGGCCTCGTCGCGGCTCACGTCGGGGCCCGGCCGCATGAGCCGGGTCGCGGTCGCGACCGCGAGATTCCAGTCGACCATCCCGGAAGAGGCAGCACCACCGATGCTCGTCATGCGTCAACGGTACGTGAGTGCCCGTGGTTGGGGCAGGGCGGCGAGGTGACCGGGGGGTCAGCGGCAGCCGCACGCCGCCAGCGCGGTGGCCGCCTTGTCCAGGGCGGACTGGGCCGCCGCCGGGCCGGTGGTGGCGTTCGCCAGGAAGGCGAAGGCCAGCAGGCGGCCGTCCTTGTCGACGACCGTGCCCGCCAGTGCGTTCACGCCGGTGAGCGTGCCGGTCTTGGCGCGTACGACGCCGGCCGCGCCGTCGGTATAACGGCCGGCCAGGGTGCCGGTGAAGCCGGCCACGGGCAGGCCGGTGAGGGCGGGGCGCAGCTCGGGGTGGGCCGGGTCGCCCGCCTTGACGAGCAGGGCGGTGAGGAGGTCGGCGGTGAGTCTGTCGCGCCGGTCGAGGCCGCTGCCGTCCTTGACGCCGACGCCCTTCAGGGGGAGACCGAGGTGCTTCAGGCGGGCGGTGACCGCCGCGCCGCCGCCGGCGAAGTCGGCGCTCCGGCCGGTGGCCAGGGCGGTGTGGCGGGCGAGGGCCTCGGCGAGGTCGTTGTCGCTGTCGGTCAGCATCCGCTCGACGAGGGCGGCCAGCGGGGGCGAGGAGACCGTGGCGAGGGTGGCGGCGCGGGTGGTGGCCTTCGAGGGGCCGGGTGGCGTGGTCCTGACGCCGTGCTTCTCCAGCAGGTCGCCGAAGGTCCGCGCGGCGTCGGCCGCCGGGTCCGCGGCCCGCGGGGCCGGGCCGCTGGTGGAGCCGTCGGTGCGGGCCTCGTCGACCATGAGGGGGGTGACGGCGGCGAGGTTCGGATTGACCCCGATCGGGTGGACCGTGGTGCCCTTGTAGAGGGTCGTGTCGTACGACAGCGTCACCTCGCGCACCCCTCGCCCCGCCAGGGCGGCGGCGGTCCGCGCCGCGAGGTCGCGCAGGCTCGCGAGACCGCCGGTCTCCTTGCGGGCGGTGAGCGTGGGGTCGCCGCCGCCGACCAGGACGACCTCCTCGGTGTCGGGTTCGTACACCGCGCGGGTGGTGAGGCGGTGGTCGGTGCCCATCGCGGAGAGCGCGGCGACGGCGGTGGCGATCTTGGTGGTCGAGGCGGGGACGAGCGCGTTCCCGGAGCCGGTGCCGTAGAGCCGTTCACCGGTGGCCACGTCGACCACGGCGGCGGATCGGCTGCCGAGCACGGGGTTCTTCAGCAGCGGGTCGAGGACGGCGCCGAGGGCCTTGCCCCCGGGCGCCGACTTCACGGTGGTGGCGGTGCCGCCGAGGCCGGTGAGCACGGAGACGGCCGGCGGGACGGCCCGGGTTCCGCGGGGCGGCGTACCGGCATGGGCCCGGGCGCCGCCGTGATCTGTGCCACGCGCGGCTTGCAGAGCCACGGCCCGGTCCCGCTCGGCCTTACGCTGACCCGAGGAGTCCCAGGGACCGGCGGCGGTCACCACACCCGCGGCCAGCGCCAGACCGGCGGTGGCGGCGGTCGCGGTGAACCGCCAGGTCTTCGGCCGCGTACCCCGCGGGACCCGCGGTGATCCCGGCCGGTCCGGCCGCGCGAACCGTGGCCCGACGGCCGCGGCGACGCGCGCCAGACGTGGCCGTACGGTCTCCGCGGCCCGGGCGAGACGAGGTCGTACGGCGTCCGCGATCCGCACGACGTGCGGTCCCGCGGCCCGCCAAGGCCTCAGCTCTGGCACGACCACCAGCCCCTTTCGCGATCACACACCTGCGTGAGGGACACTTAACCACCAGAACTATGTGCTGATCATGGAGGAGCGTCCGGTGGAGTTCGACGTCACGATCGAGATCCCGAAGGGTTCGCGGAACAAGTACGAGGTGGACCACGAGACGGGTCGGATCCGCCTGGACCGTCGGCTCTTCACCTCGACCGCCTACCCGACCGACTACGGCTTCGTCGAGAACACCCTCGGCGAGGACGGCGACCCGCTGGACGCGCTGGTCATCCTGGACGAGCCGACGTTCCCGGGCTGCCTGATCCGCTGCCGCGCGATCGGCATGTTCCGGATGACGGACGAGGCCGGCGGCGACGACAAGCTGCTGTGCGTCCCCTCGACGGACCCGCGCGTGGAGCACCTGCGGGACATCCACCACGTGTCCGAGTTCGACCGCCTGGAGATCCAGCACTTCTTCGAGGTCTACAAGGACCTGGAGCCGGGCAAGTCGGTCGAGGGCGCCAACTGGGTCGGCCGGGTGGACGCCGAGGCGGAGATCGAGCGGTCCTACAAGCGTTTCAAGGAGACGGGCGGCCACTGAGCCCTCCCGCTGCCGGACGCAGAACGGGCCGCACGCGCGCGTGCGGCCCGTTCTGCTGCGCGTGCGCATACTGAGGCCGTACGGGGCAGGTGTACCGACGGTGTCGCAAAGGGAGAGCGGAGCAGGTGAGGGACGCGGAGGACCGCAAGCCGCAGTCGGACGAGGCGAGGAGCGCGTTCACGCCTCCCGCCGGTGTCGCGGCGCCGGCCGAGAGCGAGTCGTCGACGACGTCCGAGTTCGCCGTTCCCGACGGGCTGGCCGTCCCGAGGACCGGCACGGAGTCCGAGACGACCTCCGAGTTCGCCGTTCCGCACGGCCTGGAGGTGACCCCGCCGCCGGCCGAGACGGAGGGGTCGGCGTTCGGCACGCCGAGCACCTACAGCGCGAAGCAGACGGCCGCGTTCACCCCGGCGAGCGGGATTCCGCTGGTCAGCCTGACCAAGGACGTGCCCTGGCAGGACCGGATGCGCACCATGCTGCGCATGCCGGTGACCGAGCGGCCGGCGCCGGAGCCGGTGCAGCGGCACGACGAGGCCGGGCCGGCCGTGCCGCGCGTGCTCGACCTGACCCTGCGCATCGGCGAGCTGCTGCTGGCGGGCGGTGAGGGCGCCGAGGACGTGGAGGCGGCGATGTTCGCCGTGTGCCGCTCCTACGGCCTGGACCGCTGCGAGCCCAACGTCACGTTCACCCTGCTGTCGATCTCCTACCAGCCGTCCCTGGTCGACGACCCGGTGACCGCGTCGCGCACGGTGCGGCGCCGCAGCCCCGACTACACCCGGCTGGCGGCCGTCTACCGGCTGGTGGACGACCTCAGCGACGACGAGACGCACGTCTCCCTGGAGGAGGCGTACCGCCGGCTGGCGGAGATCCGCCGCAACCGGCACCCGTACCCCGGCTGGGCGCTGACCGTGGCGAGCGGGCTGCTCGCGGGGGCGGCGTCGGTGCTCGTCGGCGGTGGCTTCCTGGTGTTCGTGTCGGCCGCGATCGGCGCGATGCTCGGCGACCGGCTGGCCTGGCTGTGCGCGGGGCGCGGGCTGCCGGAGTTCTACCAGTTCACGGTGGCCGCGATGCCGCCGGCCGCGATCGGGGTGGCTTTGACGCTGGCGCACGCGGACGTGAAGGCGTCCGCGGTGATCACCGGTGGGCTGTTCGCCCTGCTGCCCGGGCGGGCGCTGGTGGCCGGCGTGCAGGACGGCCTGACCGGCTTCTACATCACGGCGTCCGCGCGCCTGCTGGAGGTCCTGTACTTCTTCGTGGGCATCGTGGCCGGGGTGCTGACGGTGCTGTACTTCGGCGTGCAGCTGGGCGCCAGGCTGAACCCGGACGCGGCGCTCGGCGTCTCCGACGACCCGCTGTGGCAGATCGCCGCGTCGATGCTGCTGTCCCTGGCCTTCGCCGTGCTGCTCCAGCAGGAACGGTCCACCGTGCTGATGGCGACCCTGAACGGCGGGGTCGCCTGGGTGGTGTACGGCGCGATGCACTCCACGGGAGACATCTCGCCGGTGGTCTCCACGACCGCGGCGGCGGGCCTCGTGGGCCTGTTCGGGCAGTTGCTGGCCCGGTATCAGTTCGCGTCCGCGCTGCCGTACACCACGGCGGCGATCGGGCCGCTGCTGCCCGGTTCCGCCACGTACTTCGGTCTGCTGGGCATCGCCCAGAACGAGGTCGACTCGGGGCTGACGTCCCTCACGAAGGCCGTGGCGCTGGCCATGGCCATCGCGATCGGGGTGAACCTCGGGTCGGAGATCTCGCGGATCTTCCTGCGGATCGGGTCCGCGGAGAAGCGGCGGGCCGCCAAGCGGACGCGGGGGTTCTAGCGCCGGGCGCGGGATTTTCGGCGCGCGCACCGGACGGCCCCCGGGCGCCGTCCGGCTCGGGGGCCGGGGTGCATCGGCGACCGCGGCCCGGTGGGGGCTGCCCGCGCCCGCGCGGCGGAGCCGCTTGTCGACACGGCCCCGCGCCCCCGGGGGTTTCAGTGGCCGCGGTGGTAAGGCTGCTGCTGGTTGTGGTACCCGTCGCCGTACGGCTGCTGGGGCTGCTGCTGCGGGTGCCCCTGATTGCCGTACGGCTGCTGGGGCTGCTGCGGGTAGCCCTGAGCGCCGTACGGCTGCTGGGGCTGCTGCTGATAGCCCTGCTGGGGGTACCCCTGGTTGCCGTAGTGCTGCTGCTGGGGCTGCTGGGGGGCGGCCGGGGTGACGCGGCGCAGCTGGGTGGTGGCGTCGTCCATGACCGGGTGCTGGGGGTGCTGCGGGGCGGCGGCCGGGTCGGCGGCGGCACGCTTCTTCTTCCCGCGCTCGCGCAGGTACTCGATGATGATCGGCACCACGGAGATCAGGACGATCAGGATGAGGATCGGCTCGATGTTGGTCTTGATGAGTTCGATCTGGCCGAGCCAGTAGCCCGCGAGGGTGACACCGCAGCCCCAGGCGACACCGCCGATGAGGTTGTACGTGAGGAACGTGCGGTACTTCATGCGGCCCGCGCCGGCCACGATGGGGGCGAAGGTGCGCACGATCGGGACGAAGCGGGCCAGGACGATCGCCTTGGGGCCGTACTTCTCCATGAACTCGTGCGCCTTCTCCAGGTTCTCCTGTTTGAAGAGCTTGGAGTTCGGCCGGCTGAACAGCTTGGGCCCGAAGAACTTGCCGATCATGTAACCGACCTGGTCGCCGATGACGGCGGCCAGCACGATCAGCGTGCACACCAGCCACAGCGGCTGGCTGATGTAATTGCCCTCGGCCACGAAGAGACCCGCCGTGAACAGCAGGGAGTCACCGGGCAGGAACGCGAAGAGTCCGGACTCCGCGAAGACGATCAGCAGAATGCCGGGCAGGCTGAAGGTCTCGATCAGGTAGTCCGGGCTCAGCCACTCAGGGCCGAGCGCAAGCGTGGTCACGGGGATGTGGCTCCTGCAGCTGGGGGTACGGGGGCTGGGCTGGCTGCCCAAATTATGAACGCAGCCGTCGGGGCCCAGGTTCCGCGGGGGTACCCAGCATGCCCTGTGAGTCGCCGCGGAGAAAGCCGTGACCCGTGGGGCGGGGAGCGATCCGCAGGTCGTGGCCCGGATACGAGCCGGGCCACGACGCTCAGGAGGTGTGCCGCGCGGCGTTCGCGAGGATCGCCTCCTTGAGGTGCTCGGCGAGACCGGACCGCAGGGAGTCGTAGAACGCCTTGAAGCGCTCGTCGCCGACGTACGTCTCGGCCAGGCACGTGTGCATCTCGTACGGGCACTCGTAGAACCAGGTGCAGATGTGCTGCCGGTGCTCCTCGGCCATGTTCATGGCCGCCTCGCCGGTCGCGGACTCCCCGGCGGCCATCAGGGCGCCGTAGCGCTCGCCCCAGTCGGCCGCCTCGGCCTGCATCCGCTTCCAGTCCTCCTTGGTGTAGCGCGCCGCGCGGCGCTGCGACTCGGCGTACGCCTCGGTGCCGCCCCAGCGTTCCTCCGCCTCGTCGGCGTACCGCTCGGGGTCCTTGTCCCCGAACACCTCGAACCTTTCCTCGGGCGTGAGATCGATCCCCATCCTGCGTGCCTCCATGGCGTGTTCCACGGCCGCCGCCATCTTCCGCAGCTCCTCGATCCGGGCGGTCAGCAACTCGTGCCGGCGGCGCAGATGCGCGCGTGGGTCCGCGTCCGGGTCGTCGAGCAGGACGGCGACCTCGTCGAGCGGGAAGCCGAGCTCGCGGTGGAACAGGATCTGCTGCAGCCGGTCGAGGTCGGCGTCGCTGTAGCGCCGGTGCCCCGCGTGGCTGCGCTCGCTGGGCACGAGCAGGCCGATGTCGTCGTAGTGGTGCAGGGTGCGCACGGTGACACCGGCGAATCCGGCCACCTGTCCCACGGAGTAGCTCACTTCCGCTCCCTTCTCGGTACGCGCTCCACCCTGGGTCCTCACGCCGCGTGAGGTGCAAGCCGTTTACCGATATGTCCGCTTGGTCCGTTTATCGTGTGCGCGTGGGCACGGTGCCGAGCCCGGTCCCGGCGGGGAGGCAAGGCACGGCGGCCGAGGAACCGCGGGGCGCGCTCCGGCAGGGCCCGGTGAGCCCGTTCGCCGCCGCCCCGGCCCCTCCCGCCCCGAGACCAGGAGTCACCCATGCCGCTCCACACCGGCCCGCAGCACGACGAGCGCCCCGTGTCCGTCAACCCCTTCCTGGGGCCGGCCAATCCGGTCGGGGACATGACGGAGGCGCCGCCCAAGCACCGGCTGCCCGACTCGCCCGTGGCGCCCTCGACGGCGTATCAGCTCGTGCACGACGAGCTGATGCTGGACGGCAACGCGCGGCTCAACCTGGCCACCTTCGTCACCACCTGGATGGAGCCGGAGGCCGGGCTGCTGATGGCGGAGTGCCGGGACAAGAACATGATCGACAAGGACGAGTACCCGCGCACCGCCGAGCTGGAGCGGCGCTGCGTGGCGATGCTCGCCGACCTGTGGCACGCGCCCGACCCGGCGAGGGCCGTGGGCTGTTCGACGACCGGGTCGAGCGAGGCGTGCATGCTCGCCGGGATGGCGCTCAAGCGGCGCTGGAGCAGGCGCGCTCCCGCGCCGGGTGCCCGGCCCAACCTCGTCATGGGCGTCAACGTCCAGGTCTGCTGGGACAAGTTCTGCACCTTCTGGGAGGTGGAGGCCCGTCAGGTGCCCATGGAGGGCGAGCGGTTCCACCTGGACCCGGAGGCCGCGGCCGGGCTGTGCGACGAGAACACCATCGGGGTCGTCGGTGTGCTGGGCTCCACCTTCGACGGGTCGTACGAGCCGGTCGCCGACCTGTGCGCGGCGCTGGACGAGCTCCAGGAGCGCACCGGCCTCGACGTCCCCGTGCACGTCGACGGGGCGTCCGGCGCGATGGTCGCGCCCTTCCTCGACGAGGACCTGGTGTGGGACTTCCGCCTCCCGCGCGTGGCGTCCATCAACACCTCGGGGCACAAGTACGGGCTGGTCTACCCGGGTGTCGGCTGGGCGCTGTGGCGGGACGCGGACGCGCTGCCCGAGGAACTGGTCTTCCGGGTGAACTACCTGGGCGGCGACATGCCGACCTTCGCGCTGAACTTCTCCCGGCCGGGCGCGCAGGTCGTGGCGCAGTACTACACGTTCCTGCGGCTGGGCCGGGGCGGCTACCGCGCGGTGCAGCAGGCCGCGCGGGACGTGGCCGGACGGCTCGCGCGGCGGATCGGGGAGCTCGGCGACTTCCGGCTGCTGACCCGGGGCGACCAGCTCCCGGTGTTCGCGTTCACGACCGCCGGCGACGTGACGGCGTACGACGTCTTCGACGTGTCCCGGCGGATGCGCGAGCAGGGCTGGCTGGTGCCCGCGTACACCTTCCCGGCGAACCGTGAGGACCTGTCGGTGCTGCGGGTGGTGTGCCGCAACGGCTTCTCCGAGGACCTCGCCGACCTGTTCGCCGAGGACCTGGCCCGGCTGCTGCCGGAACTGCGCCGGCAGCCGCACCCCCTCACCCGGGACAGGGACGCGGCCACCGGCTTCCACCACTAGCGGCTGAGCCGCGCGAACCGGCGCACCGCCAGCGGGAAGAACACCGCCAGCAGGGCCAGCGGCCATACGACGGCGGCCCACACGTGGCCCGGTTCCCCGCCGGGGCCGCCGAACAGGTCGCGCACGGCCGTGGCGGTGTGGGACAGGGGGTTCCACTCGACGACCGTGCCCAGCCAGTCGGGCATGGACCCGGGGGCGGCGAAGGCGTTGGACAGGAAGCCGACCGGCCAGACCAGGATCTGCACGGCCTGCACCAGTTCCGGTTTCCCGGCGACCAGCGCCAGGTGGATGCCGATCCAGAGCATGGCGAACCGGAACAGCAGGAGCAGGCCCACGGCGCCCAGGAAGCCCGCCGGACCGCCCTGCGCGCGCCAGCCGAGCGCGGTGGCGACGGCGAGCAGCACCGCCAGGCCGAGCGCGGACTGGAGCATGTCGGCGGCGGACCGGCCGACCAGCACCGCGCCGTCGGCCATGGGCATGGAGCGGAAGCGGTCGATGACGCCCTTGTCAAGGTCCCGGGTGACGGCGATCATCGTGCCCTCCAGGCCGAAGGCCATGGTGAGCGCGAGCATGCCGGGCACCAGGAAGTCGAGGTACTCGCCGCTCACGCCCCGGCCGCCGCCGACCAGGTAGCCGAACATCAGCAGCAGCATCACCGGGAAGACCAGGTTCACCGCCACCGCCACCGGCTGCCGCCCCCAGCGGGCGAGTTCGCGGCGGGTCATGGTCCAGGAGTCGGTCAGGGCGTACGTCGTGGTGGTCACGCGGCCTCCTTCACTCGGTCGTCGTGCCCGGTCAGGTGCAGGAACACCTCGTCGAGCGTGGGTCTGCGCAGGGCGATGTCCTCGGCCTCGACGCCCGCGTCCTCCAGCGCGCGGACGACCCCGGCCAGGGCCGCCATGCGGTCGGTGACCGGGACGCTCAGCAGCCGCCGGTCGGTGTCCACGGTGACCGCGTCCTCCGGTACGGGCAGCAGGGCGACGGCCGCGCCCAGCTGACCGGCGTCGCGCAGCACGACGTCGATGCGGTCGCCGCCGATGGCCGCCTTGAGCTCGTCCGCCGTGCCGTCGGCGACGACCCGGCCGGCGTCCACCACCGAGATGCGGTCGGCGAGCTGGTCGGCCTCCTCCAGGTACTGGGTGGTCAGCAGGACCGTCGTACCGCCGCCGACCAGGGAGCGGACCGACTCCCACACCTCCGCGCGGCCGCGCGGGTCGAGGCCGGTGGTCGGCTCGTCCAGGAAGAGCACCTCCGGTTCGGTGATCAGGGAGGCGGCGAGGTCCAGGCGGCGCCGCATGCCGCCGCTGTACTGCTTCACCGCCTTGTGTCCGGTGCCGGAGAGCTCGAAGCGCTCCAGCAGTTCGCCGGCACGCGCGCGTGCGCGTCGCGCGCCCAGGTGGTGCAGCCGGCCGAACAGCTCCAGGTTCTGCCGGCCGCCGAGTTCCTCGTCGAGCGCCGCGTGCTGGCCGAGCAGGCCGATGCGCAGCCGTACGGCGTACGCCTCGCGCACGACGTCGTGTCCCGCCACCTCGATGCGGCCCGCGTCGGGCCGCAGCAGCGTGGCCAGGATCCTCACCAGGGTGGTCTTGCCCGCGCCGTTCGGGCCGAGCACTCCGTGCACCGTGCCGCGCGCGACCGTCAGGTCGAGCCCGTCCAGTGCGGGGCCACCGCTGCCGCCCCTGTATGTCTTGTGCGCTTCCTCGACGGTGATCGCCGCGTCGGACACTCGAATCCCCTCGCTAGTCAAAGTTGACTACTCGCTCGACCGTAATACCCGCGAGGCTTCTGGTCAAACTTGATTAGCGATCGTCCCCGGGATGCCGCTCCCCCGTCCCGTACGGGTTCTCCTCGCCCTCGGCCAGGACGCCGACGAACGGCTCGCCCTCACCGGCGAAGGTGTAGGCGCCGCCCCGGATGCGCTCGATGAGGGCGCGGGTCCACTCGGCGCCGGTGTCGGCGGAGTGGACCCAGAAGTCCATGATCTCCCCGATGTGGCCGAGCTGACCGGGACCGTCCTCGGGCGTGTAGTACTCGGTGACGGCCTTGCGCCACTCCCCGATCGCGCGCATCCGCTGCTCGAGCAGCGCGAGGGCCTCCGCGCGTTCGAGGTCGACGATGAATCCGAGCCCCGCCGACAGCACGTCCGGCTTCTGGTCGTAGGAGGTCAGGGCCTGGCGCAGCAGCCGGAAGAACTCCTCGGTGCCCCGCTCGGTGATCTCGTACTCCGTGCGCGGCGGACCGCCGGCCGTGGACGGCGCGATCTCGTGCGCGTGCAGCAGCCCCTGCTTCGCCATCTGCTTCAGCGCGTGGTAGATCGAGCCGGGCTTGGCGTTGGACCACTCGTGCGCGCCCCAGTACTCCAGGTCGTTGCGCACCTGGTACCCGTGGGCCCGCCCGTGCTGGCGCACCGCGCCGAGCACCAGGAGACGGATCACTGACATGTGCCCAGCGTAGGGCCCCCCGGGAGCGCCTCCGGGGGCCGCCCTGCCCGCTCAGAACGGGAAGCCGCTCCGGCCGTGCTGCACCGAGATCCACTTCACCGTGGTGAAGGCGTCCAGCATGGTGTCGCCGTTCAGGCGGCCGACGCCCGAGTGCTTCTCGCCGCCGAAGGGGACGATCGGCTCGTCGTGCACAGTGCCGTCGTTCACGTGGAACATGCCGGTGTCGATCCGCTTGGCGAAGTTCACGCCGCGCTCGATGTCACCGGTGTGCACGGCGCCGCTCAGGCCGTACGGGGTGTCGTTGACGATGCGCACGGCCTCCTCCTCGCCGTCGAACGGGACGAGGAAGGCGACGGGCCCGAAGACCTCCTGCTTCAGCAGGGCCGAGTCCGCGGGCAGGCCGGTGAGGACGGACGGCTCGACCAGGTTGTCCCTGCGCGCGCCCCGCACCAGGGCGGTGGCGCCCTCGGCGAGCGCCTGCTCGACGACGGCGGTCAGGGCGTCCGCCTGACGGGAGTTGATCACCGGGCCGATGACCGTCTCCGGGTCGCGCGGGTCGCCGGCCTTGAGGGAGGTGACCTTGGCGACGAACTTCTCAGTGAACTCGTCGGCGACCGACCGGTCGACCAGGACGCGGTTGGCGGCCATGCAGACCTGGCCCTGATGGACGTAACGGCTGAAGACGGCCGCGTCCACGGCGTAGTCGAGGTCGGCGTCGTCGAGGACCACCAGCGCGCTGTTGCCGCCGAGTTCGAGGACCGAGCGCTTGAAGAGGGAGGCGCAGACGGTGGCCACGTGGCGGCCGACCGCGTCCGAGCCGGTGAAGGAGATGACCTTCGGGACCGGGTGCTCCAGGAAGGCGTCGCCGATCTCCGCGATGTCGGTGATGACGACGTTCAGCAGACCGCCGGGCAGGCCCGCGTCCTCGAAGATCTTCGCGACCAGGGAGCCGCCGACGACCGGCGTGTTCTGGTGCGGCTTGAGCACCACGGCGTTGCCGAGCGCGAGCGCGGGGGCGACCGACTTGAGGGAGAGCAGGAAGGGGAAGTTGAAGGGGCTGATCACGCCCACGACGCCCACGGGCACCCGGTAGACGCGGTTCTCCTTGCCGTCCACCGGCGAGGGGACGATCCGGCCCTCGGGGCGCAGCGCCAGGTGGACCGACTCGCGCAGGAACTCCTTGGCGAGGTGCAGTTCGAAGGCGGCCTTCAGCCGCGTACCGCCGAGCTCGGCGACGATCGCCCCGGCGATCTCCTCCTCGCGCTCCTCCACCAGCCGGAGCGCCCTCTCGAACACCGCGCGGCGGGCGTACGGATTGGTCGCCGCCCACTCCTTCTGCGCGCGGGCGGCCGCCCGGTACGCCTCGTCGACCTCGTCGACCGTGGCTATCGTGATCGACGCGAGCTTCTCGTCGTCGTACGGGTTGAAGTCGATGATGTCCCAGGAGCCGGTGCCCGGGCGCCACTCACCGTCGATGTACTGCTGAGCCAGGTCGGTGAAGTACGACGACATGTGATCCCTCAATCCCTCGCTGCACCAGCGGAGCACTGATCGACTGCACGGTCTGATCACGCGTCATCGTACTTGCGTTTTATGTGAGTTGAGGCACGCTCAGGACATGTGCAGCAGCCCCCGCAGAAGGTCCCGGCTCTCCGAGGGACCTGGGCTGTCGTGCTGGAGCTCCTTGAGCGCCTTCTCGTACTGGGCCACGTCCTCGGCCTTGTCGAGGTACAGCGCGCTGGTCAGCTGCTCCAGGTACACGACGTCCGAGAGGTCGGACTCGGGGAAGCTGAGGATGGTGAACGCGCCCGACTCGCCGGAGTGCCCGCCGAGGCTGAACGGCACCACCTGCAACCGGACGTTGGGCCGCTCGGAGACGTCGATGAGGTGCTGGAGCTGGCCGCGCATCACCGCGCGGTCGCCGTACGGCCGGCGCAGGGCGGCCTCGTCGAGGACGACGTGGAACTCGGGGGCGTTCTCCGCGACCAGGTACTTCTGCCGCTCCAGGCGCAGCGCCACCCGCCGCTCGACGTCCTCCTGACTCGCCCCCTTCATGCCGCGCCGCACCACCGCGCGGGCGTACTCCTCGGTCTGCAGCAGACCGTGCACGAACTGCACCTCGTACGCCCGGATCAGCGAGGCGGCGCCCTCCAGACCGACGTACGTGGGGAACCAGCTCGGCAGCACGTCCGAGTAACTGTGCCACCAGCCCGCCACATTGGCCTCCTTGGCCAGGGAGACCAGCGACAGGCGCTCCTGCTCGTCCGTGATGCCGTACAGCGTCAGCAGGTCTTCGACATCCCTGGTCTTGAAGCTCACCCGGCCCAACTCCATCCGGCTGATCTTCGATTCGGAGGCGCGGATCGAATAGCCCGCCGCCTCGCGCGTGATCCCCCGCGCCTCACGCAGTCGCCTGAGTTGTGATCCGAGCAGCATGCGCCGCACCACCGATCCCGGCTCTCCCGCGCTCACGTTCGCCAGCCTCCCCAACGTCTTCAGGGCCCGCAGTCTGCCACTAAAACACTTCGAGCAGTACTCGTGCGGTTACGGAAACGGAATCCGGCCGGGGTTCCGGTCCGGAAGGAGCACGGATCGGGCACGGAAGGAGAAGGAAGGAGAAGGAAGGAGCAACGAGGAGACAAGGGAACAGCCGGAAGAGGACAGGGAGATGACGGAAAAATTGGCCAACAAACCAGTACGGCAGGGATGATTTCGGTCAGCTGCACGTGCATCTGCCCTTGCATCTGCCGTACGCATCCGAAACCATGGTCCCCGCACCACCGCAGCCTCGCTACGACCGCGAATTCCCGGGAGTGCCTCGCATGGGGACGAATGGATCGACCATGCTCGAGCCGTTACGGCAGGGCCTTCCGCCGCTGAACCTCGCGGCCGCCTCCGACGCCGCCTCCTGCGCCCTCCCCGCCCGCCACGAAGCGGTCCGCGAGGCCCGGCGGTTCACCCGCGGGACCCTCGACCAGTGGGACCTGAGCAGCCGTTTCGACGACGTGTGCCTGGTCGTCTCCGAGCTGGTCACCAACGCCCTGCGGCACGGCCTGCCGGCCGACGCCCCGCGGCCGGCGGTGCCGGACCCGCCGGTACGGCTGCACCTGATGCGGTGGACCGGGCGGCTGGTGTGCGCGGTGCGCGACCCCAGCGACGACAGCCCCGTCGCCCGCGAGTCGGACGACTTCTCCGCCGAGTCGGGCCGGGGGCTGTTCCTGGTCGAATCCTTCAGCGACAGCTGGGGCTGGCACCCGATGGCCGGCACGCTCAGCGGCAAGGTGGTCTGGGCCCTGTTCCGGCTTCCGCGCCCCGCCGACCGCCACTGTCCCGGCACATGACGCACCGCGGCGCTTCCGGGCGCCGCGGTTCTACGCGCGTTGGCGCCCCCTGGGCCACTCCGGTCCCTCCCGGAGCGGCCGGCGTCGTCGCTCGGCCGTCGCTCAGCCGACGACCAGGTGGTCGAACTCGCCGTCCTTCACGCCGAGCAGCATGGCCTCGATCTCCGCGCGGGTGTAGACGAGCGCGGGCCCGTCGGGGAAGCGGGAGTTGCGCACGGCCACCGCTCCGCCGGGCAGCCGGGCGAACTCCACGCAGGAACCCTGCGAGTTGCTGTGCCGGCTCTTCTGCCAGGCCACACCGTCCAGCCTGGTGGCCGCCATGCCGTTGTACACGCCGGACGCGTCGGCGCCGTCGTACACGTCACCGTCGTACACGTCGTGGTCCACAGGTCGCTCCCCGCTGGTGCACTGGCTGGTGTGACCATTGATGCAGTGGTCAACTGACCGGGATCATAGCTTTGTTCATGTGCAGATGCATGGGCAGATGCACGTGCACGCGGGGTGTTGCTGCGGTTACAGCCTTGGCGATCGGGCGGTACCCGCCTTGACGGACGTTTTACCGAAACCCCGCTCCCTGAGAGACGCGCGCGGGGGCCTTTGTGTTCCCTCGTCTTCCCTTGCGCGTCCTCCGCATTCCCTCCGCGCCGGCCCGCCGGTGCGTCGTGAACATGCGGTGCGAGGTCTGTCACGGAGGCTGGTGGCGCGCCGGGCGGGTCCTGTTAGCTGACGGCGGTCGTCCGGCCGACGGGGCCGGCCACAGCCAGGGGGCTCGCAGTGACTTCGGAGGCTTCGGTGACGCACTCGCCCGCATCGCCGCCATCGCACGGGTCGCACTCCCGGCGCGCCCGGGCCGCGGCCGCGGCCGCGGGGCTGGCCGGCGCGCTCGTGCTGACCGCGTGCGGCGGGGACGGTTCCGACGACCCGGGCGACTCCGCGGCCGGCCCCACCCCGTCCACGGCGGCGACCGCGGAGTCCGCCGGCGGCACCGGGGACTCCGGCGCGAGCACGGCCCCGGCGAGCAAGCTGGAGGGCAGCTGGCTCACCACGGCCGGCGGCAAGGCCGTGATCCTGATGGTCAACGGCGGGGACGCCGCCCTCTTCGCCACCGGCGGCCCCGTGTGCAGCGGCACCGCGCGGGAACGGGCCGGGACCCACTCGATCCGCCTGAAGTGCGACGACGGCACCGAGGAACGGGCGAAGGGCACGGTCGGCCCCGTCGGAGGGGACTCCCTGAAGGTCACCTGGGAGGGCTCCCTCGGCACCGAGACGTACACCAGGGCAGAGGGCGGCTCCCTCCCGACGGGGCTGCCGACGGAAGGGCCGGGCTCCTAGGCCCGGCCGGCGGGGCGGATCGGTGGCGGGTGCGTGATGATGACCGGTGGGCACCTCCACGAACCCAGAGGATCACTCATGCGCACCACGCCGATCGCCGTCCCCGCCGCCCTCGCCGCGCTCCTCGTGCTGACCGCCTGCGACACCGGGGGCGGCGGCGAGAGCGGCGACGGCAAGCGGGAGAGCACCGCCTGCTCGGTCGAGACGGTGGACGTGGAGGTCGGGCCCGCGAGCACCGCGCCGGCCGCCGGGGACACCGGTGAGGTCCCGGTCACCCTCACCAACCGGAGCGCCACCTGCGCCCTGGACGGCTTCCCCGAGGTGCGGCTGGCCGGTGCCGGCGGCTCCGCCACCGTCGAGGTGCCGCCGACCGAGGGCGCCGAGGCCCAGGAACTGACCCTGGCGGAGGGCGAGTCCGCGTCCTTCACCCTCACCTACGAACGCGGCGCGCGCGGCGACGGCGCCTTCGACGCCGAGAACCTTCAGGTGGTCCTCTCGGGCACCCGCGGCTTCCGCTGGACGTATGGCCCGGTCGCGGCCGGCGGTCCGTCCGGCCACAGGATCTCCGTGAGCGCCTACCAGCAGGCGGGGGACTAGGCCCTGTCGTCGGACTCCCGTCTGCCGCGCGACGGGAGTCCGACGACAGGACCTGGTGCTCAGGGGAGGCGCGGGCGCGCCCCGACCTGTGCGTCGTCCGCCGCGCGGGTGCCCTCCTCCCAGCCCGCCGCGTCGCTCACCCCGCGCAGCCGGGTGGTCGTCGTCTCCGGGAACAGACGGTCCGTTCGCTCGGTGACCGCCATCGCGCGGGAGGCGAGAACCGGGAGCAGATCGTCGCTCACCTGGGTCTCGGCGACGGCCGCGAGACGCGTTCCTACGCGGTGCGCGTAGGCGGCGAGGAAGGACTGCCGGAAGGTCTTGGTGCGTTTCCTCCCGCCCGCGCGCTGTGCGGCCTCCGCCTTGGTCATCGCCGTGGTGGCCTGCACGAGCAGTGAGGTGTGGAGGAGTTCCACCGCCTCCAGGTCGGTGGGGAAGCCGACCACGGTGGAGAAGCCGAGCGGTTCGTTCCACACGGCCCGGCAGTGGTTCGCGCCGGCGACCGCGTCCAGCAGCACCGCCTTGGCCTGCTCGTACGGCGGCTCCACCCCGATCCGGCAGGCGCCCGGCGCCTGGGCCGAGGGCTCCCGCGCGGCGAGCAGCGCCTCGTCGACGCTGTGCCGCGCCATCAGCTCCTGCGCCTTGGCGCTGAGCGCCTCCGCCTCGTCCGGGAAGCCGGTCGCCTCCGCCTTGGCCAGCAGCGCGCGGATGCGGCCGAGCGCACGGGACTCCGGCCGCCGGTCCCGCGGGTCCGGGGCGGCCGTCTCGTCGAGGGGTTCGAGGGCGGGCAGCCGCAGCAGCAGGCGGTACAGCTCCAGGACGGCCGTGGCGTACGGGAAACGGTCGCCGCGCGGGGCGTCGTCCGTCCCGAGCCCGTCCAGCTGGGCCTTCCAGCGGGGCCCGCGCGGCCGGTCGTCGCGCGGTGCCTGCGCGCGGATCAGCGCGGAGACGAGCCGTACGTGGACGTCGTCCAGCTCGCGCCGGACGATCCGCACGACGTCGGCGGGCTGCCAGCCGCGCTGCCAGGCGGTCGCCACGAACTCCTCTCCCCGCCGGGCGAGTTCGGCGTCGGCCGCCGGGTCGGCGGCGAGCAGGGACGCGCCGGTGTCGAGGGCGGTGTCGCCGGTGTCGTAGAGGGCGGTCCGGAAGGCGCGGTCGACGGTGCTGGACGTACTCACGGACCGATCGTGCCACGTCCCGGGGATTCACCCGCAAGTGTCAACTTCGGGTTGACACCCATGGACTGTCAACTTACGGTTGACGCATGACGACGAACTCGACCATCAAGTCATCCGTGCGTCTCGACGACCTCATCGCCGCCATCAAGAAGGTCCACGAAGAGCCCCTGGAACAGCTCCAGGACGCGGTGCTCGCCGGTGAGCACCTCGGCGACGTGGCCGACCACCTGATCGGCCACTTCGTGGACCAGGCCCGGCGTTCGGGCGCCTCCTGGACGGACATCGGCAAGAGCATGGGCGTCACCCGGCAGGCGGCCCAGAAGCGGTTCGTGCCCAAGGAGGGCAACGACCTCGACCCGAGCCAGGGCTTCGACCGCTACACGCCCCGCGCCCGCAACACGGTCATGGCCGCGCACAATGAGGCGCGGGCCGCGCGCAACGCCGAGGGACTGCCCGAGCACCTGGTCCTCGGCCTGCTCGCCGAGCCGCAGGGCCTGGCGGTGAAGGCGGTCACCGAGCAGGGCGTCACCGTGGAAGCGGTCGCCGAGGCCGCCCGCGCGGCGCTCCCGCCGGCCGTCGAGGACGCCCCCGAGCTGGTGCCGTACGGCCCGGCGGCCAAGAAGGTCCTGGAACTCACCTTCCGCGAGGCCCTCCGCCTCGGCCACAACTACATCGGCACCGAGCACATCCTGCTCGCCCTGCTGGAGCACGAGAACGGCAAGGGCCTCCTCAGTGGCCTGGGCGTCGACAAGACCGCCACCGAGCGGTACGTCGCCGACATGCTGGCGCAGTACGTCGAGACCCGGACGGAGGGCGAGGACGAGGCGGCGCGGGAGGGCTGAGCCCGGGACACCGCTCGGGGCCCGGTGCCGGACCCCCTGCTCGGAGGCCGAGCCGATGTCAGACCCCCCTGCCACACTCGCAGCATGGCCGACCGGTGGGCACTCGCTCCGGCCGAGGACGGTGGCGTGGACGTCGCCCCCCTCGGTCCGGACGGGCTGCCCGCCGGTCCGGTACGGCGGGAGGCGGACCTAGCCGAGGCCGTACGGAGCCGTCCCGGTGTCGCACGGTGGGTGTGGCGGTCCACCGCCGAGATCTACCCGCGCCTGCTCGCCGCGGGGGTGCGAGTGGAGCGGGCCTACGACATCGAGGCCGCCGAGACGCTCCTCCTCGGCCACGAGGGGCGGTACGGGGAACCCCGTTCGGCCGCGGCGGCGCTGGCCCGGCTGCGCGGCGGCCCCGTACCGCCCGATCCACCGCAGCGCCAGGCCGCACCGGGCGCCCAGTCCTCCCTCTTCGAACCCCAGGGCGGCCGGCTGCCGCTGACGGACCTCCTCGCGGTCTACGCCGAGCAGCAGCGGCGGACCGGCCGGGCCGCGCACCCGGACCGGATGCGGCTGCTGACGGCCGCCGAGTCGGCGGGGACGCTGGTGGCCGCCGAGATGAACCGCGCGGGGCTGCCCTGGCGGGCGGACGTGCACCGCGCGGTACTGCACGACCTGCTCGGCGAGCGGTACGCGGGCGGCGGCGAGCCACGCCGGCTCGCCGAGCTCGCCGACGAGGTGTCCGCCGCCTTCGGCCGCCGGGTCCGGCCCGACCTGCCCGCCGATGTGGTGAAGGCCTTCGCGCAGGCCGGCGTCAAGATCACCTCGACCCGCCGCTGGGAGATCGAGTCCGTCGACCACCCGGCCGTCGGACCGCTGATCGAGTACAAGAAGCTGTACCGGATCTGGGTCGCCCACGGCTGGTCCTGGCTCCAGGACTGGGTGCGCGACGGCCGGTTCCGGCCCGAGTTCCTCGCCGGCGGGACGGTGACCGGCCGCTGGGTGACCAACGGCGGGGGTGCGCTGCAGATCCCCAAGGTGATCCGCCGCGCGGCCGTCGCCGACCCCGGCTGGCGGCTCGTCGTGGCCGACGCCGACCAGATGGAGCCGCGCGTCCTGGCGGCGATCTCGCGCGACACCGGGCTGATGGAGGTGGCGGGCCGGGAGACCGACCTGTACCAGTCGGTGTCCGACCGCGCCTTCTCCGACGACCGCGCCCAGGCCAAGCTCGCCGTCCTCGGCGCGGTCTACGGCCAGACCTCCGGCGACGGCCTGAAGAACCTCGCCGCGCTCCGCCGCCGCTTCCCCAGGGCGGTGGCCTACGTCGACGAGGCCGCCCGCGCGGGCGAGGAGGGCAGGCTCGTACGGACCTGGCTGGGCCGCACCTGCCCGGCGGCCGCCCGTACGACGGACGACGCGGCGGAGGAGGCCGGCATCCCGGCCGCGGAGGAGGACGCCACCGATGGAGGCCGCCCCTGGGTGCCGGGCTACGCCTCGGCCAACGCCCGCGCCCGTGGCCGCTTCGCCCGCAACTTCGTGGTCCAGGGCAGCGCCGCCGACTGGGCCCTGCTGCTGCTCGCCGCGCTGCGGCGGACCCTGAGCGGCATGGCGGCCGAACTGGTCTTCTTCCAGCACGACGAGGTGATCGTGCACTGTCCCGAGGAGGAGGCGGAGACGGTGGTGGCGGCGATCCGGCGGGCCGCGGACCTGGCCGGCCGGCTGACCTTCGGGGAGACACCGGTGCGGTTCCCGTTCACGACGGCGGTGGTGGAGTGCTACGCGGACGCCAAGTGACCGGATCGCCGACCTCGCCGTTCCGCCCATGGATCACCTGCCCGTCGGCCAGGTGACCGGTGGTCAGACGACCGGTGGCCGCCCCAGCCGGGTGAGCCGCCAACCAGCCCTTTGCCGAGCCCTCCGCGGACGGCCCAGGTCACACCGTGAGCCGGACCGCCTCGATCCACGACTCGTTGTCGTGGGTGCCGGCGTAGGTGAAGTCGTACCCGGTCCCGGGCTCGTCGCACGCCAGGCCGAGCCAGGCGTCGTCGTGGACGTAGGAGGACTGGCAGACGGCGCCGGCGCCACCGTCGACGTTGATGGTGAACCCCAGCATGTGCGGGGCGTCCTTCCCGGTGCTGCCGACGTAGTTGTCGATGCCGTCGACGGCGTTCGACCACGGCTCGGGGAAGTGTCCCTCGCCGTTGGTCGACGCGGGGTCGTGGACGAAGGCGCCGCCGGACGTGCCCCTGGTTCCGGACACGGCGATGTTGACGGCCGTGATCGGTGCCCCCGAGCCCGCCGTGCCCGCTGTCCCGCCGTCGCACACCGCGTCGCTCCAGCCCCGGCCCGCCACATGGACCCGGTAGCAGATGTGCCGTCCGCCCGGATCCTCCGCGGCCAGTCGCCGGACGGTGGTCGCCGCGCTCCTCTTCGGTGCCTCGGCCTCCTTCACCTCGGCCGAACGGGACGGCGCAGACTTGGGCTCGGACTTGGGCTCGGACTTGGGCTCGGACTTGGGCTCGGACTTGGGCTCGGCCCCGGAATCGGACTCGGCCGGTGAGCCGGACGCGGACTCGGATCCGCTCGGCGACGCCGAGGGTGACGGGGACGCGGCCTGGTAGTCGGCGGCCGGGATGCCGTCGGACGTACCGGGGTCGAGCGTCGTTCCGCCGGCGGGAGCCGTCTCGACCGTGCGCTCGTCCTCACGGTTCAGTCCGAGTATCAGCAGCGGTACGCAGATCAGCACCGCCCCCACGAGGGCAGCCGCGGCCACCATGGGCCCGCGCAGGCGACCCGGCGCCGGCTCGTCCGCGTCCGCCTCCGTCTTCGCCTCCGCTCTCCCGCCGTCACCGTCCCCGGCCGCGACCACACCGGCCGCCGCCTCGGCCTCCGCCCCGTCGGGATCCGCCGCCCGCCGCTGCCGTCGCTCCTGCTGCCGTCCCGCTTCCCCGGCGGTCCGGGAGCGCGGCTCGGAGGACGCCGGTACCGGTACGGCGGCGTCCGGATCGGCAGCGGACTCGGGCGCGGGAGCGGGCCCTGGCTCGGGGGCGGGCCCGGGGGCGGGCCCGGGACTGCGCGGTCTCAGATCCGCCCCGGGGTCCTCACCCGGCGCGGGCACGGCAACCGCACGGCGGACGGCCACGGCCGGCGTCGCCCCGCCGGCCGGAGGTTCCTGCTGACGTGGCATGAACGCTGCTCCTCACTCACCGCAACCCACCCGGCCCCGCCGATCACCGGCATGTTCCAAGGGCTCGAAACTCACGCAACTTACTCTGAGTCACGCTCGGTTGCGTCCGAACCTCGGCCGGGTGAACGTAGGACGACACAGTTCGCCACCGCCCCGTCCGCACCGGGCCCGGTGACCGTCCTGCCGTCGGACCACGGCGCCCGGGACCGCCGCGGTCTCCGCCGGACCGAACCGGCCGCTCCCACCGACGGGAAACGAGAACGCAGGTCACAAGAGTGACCTGCGTTTTTCATGGAGCCGCTTCGGGACGCGAACCCGAGACCTACGCATGACGCGTTCACCGATCTTGATCCGGTGGTGTCCAAGGACGTCCGGCAAACGGATTTCCTGCCTGCTCAGAAGGACTGCTGGACTCCAACGGACAGGAACGGACGCACCCGGATCGCGGGTGCGTCGAGACCCCGATGGAGATCGACCCTGCGCTTACGCGTCACCAGGCAGGGCCCAGCACCCGCGTGTCATTGAACTCTTCCCGGTAATGCTTCGTGATGCGTTGTGATCCTCGTCCAGGTGGTGCGGCCGTGTTCGAGTCGGAGCAGGGCGAGGGCTGCGCGGGCGATCCGGGTGATGGCCGCGAGGTCGAGGCTGACCCGGCGCAGGGCCTTGAAGGTGACCTTCAGCAGGGCGTCGACGCGTTCGGCGACGGCGTGGACGCCTCGGATCACGGCGTTGAACGCCTTTCCGTGCTCCGCGAGTTCACTGCCCCTGGACTTCTTGACCGGGTGCCGGAAGCCGCCTCCGGCGCTCTCGTGGCCGAGGCCGGTCGGGGTGGGGATGCCCAGGGCATCGACCAGGCCGTGTGCGCGGACGCAGGTGTGTCGTGCGCCCGGCCCGGGCAGACCGGAGAGCCAGATCGGCCGGCCGTCCGGGGCGGAGACGACCTGTACGTTCCCGCCGTGGTGCCCGTGTTTGCCGGACCACCACAGGTCGGTGCCGTTGGGGCCGGAGGCGGCGACGCGGTCGGTGCGGATCACGGTGCCGCCGAGGTTGAGGTGGGTGCGGCCGGCCGCGACGGCTCGCTCCAGGGCGGTGGCCAGGTCGGGCGCGTGGTCAGCAAGCACGGTCAGCCCTTCGTGGAGGCAGCGGTAGGAGGTCGGTGTGGAGACGCCGTTGTCGCGGGCGAGTCGAGCGACGCGGGTTCCGTCGACGAACCAGCGCAGGATGAGCACCGCCTGCTGGAAAGGGCCCAGGGCGCGGGTGTTGTCGCGGGTGCCGAGCCGCTCGCGGTGCCGTTGGAGGAGCCGGGCGAGGAAATCGGCGGTGGTCCTGCTGACGTCGAGGACGGCGGTTCAGGTGATACCGGAGGGCGCACGAAGCCTTCGGCCTTACGGAACTCGATCTTCGCAGACCCGTTCCTGCCAGGGGCTTCACGTGCATCTGACGCCAGATCACCACTCTCGGCCCCGGTGACCGCCCACGGTCACGCACCGCAACCATCATGTTCCCGAGAAGGACCCAACGGTCTCGCGGCGCTGTCGAATCGGCGCCGCCCGCCTGAACTTCATCGTGTGACCGCGTTGCTCACACGATGAAGGGCGCTCTGCCTCTGCAGGCGCGCTGTTGCGCGCTCAGGGGTTGGGTCCGGGGGTCATTCCGGGCTGTCGATTTTCCGGTAGAAAGCGAGGAGGGCGTCCGCGAGCCGTTCGGGTGCTTCCATCGCCACGTAGTGGCCGATGCCGTCGAGCGATGCGGAACTCACGTCCTCGGCGACTTGGCGTAGCGTCGCCGGCGTGAAGTCTCCCGACCCGCCGCCGATGGCGAGCACGGGCATGGTGAGCTGCCCGGAGGCCAGTTCTCGGATTTCCTCGCCTTCGCGGAGCATCGACCGGTAGAGCCCGGCCGCACCCTTGAACGCGTCGGGTCGCGTGTAGGAGCGGGTGAGCTCGTCGATGTCCTGGTCGGTGAACGCATCAGGGGTAGCACTGAGGGAGGGCAGGGCGTATTCGGAGAGGAATGCGCGCTCTCGCCCGGCGAGCAGCATCTCCGGGATGCCGGGGGCGGCGAGGACGCCGATGTGCCAGGCACCGCCGTGGGTGACGTCCGCGAGCATTTCCAGGCCGAACCCGGGCAGGCCGGTCTCGATCGCCGTATAGCTGCGCACCAGCTCGGGGTGTGCGGCCGCGACACGGAATGTGGTGGGACCGCTGATGTCCTGACCCGTCAGGTGAACGGGGCCGAGGTCGAGCAGGGTGATCAGTTCGCTCAGGTCCCGGGCCGCGGTCGCGCTGTCGTGCTCTCCGGTGGCGGTGGCGGAGTCACCGAAACCGCGCAGGTCGGGAGCGAACACGCGGTGGTGCGCGCTGAGCAGGGGGATCAGCTTGTGGAAGACCCACCAGGTCTCCGGGAAGCCGTGGACCAGCATGACGGGGGATCCGGCGGTTCCCGCCGAGACGTAGTGAAGCTCCGTGCCGTTGAGGCTGACACGGTGGTGTTCGAGGGCCGGAAGAGTGGCGCCGGGGGTCGTGGGGGCCATGGGTTTCCTCCGTTTGATCGACAACATGGTTGTCAGCCTATAGGTCGACAACCCAGTTGTCGACCCCGGCGGGATTCTCGTATGATGCGCCTTATGACACGGTCACCAGGCGCTGAGCTTGCGCTGCTGCTGCTCGGCGGCTTCCAGTCGATGGTGGACGACGTGGTCGGCGAACTGGCACGCCGCGGACACGAAGGCGTGCGTGCGTCCCACGAGTTCGCCCTGCGCGCCATCGGGGAGGGAGCGGACACGGCCACGGAACTCGGCCGCCGGTTGTCGGTGTCCAAGCAGGCCGCCGCCAAGACGATCGCCGCCCTCGAGCGACTCGGATACGTCGAGCGGGAGACCGACCCGAGCGACGCACGCATCAAGCGACTTCGCGTCACGGCCCGCGGCCACGACATGATGACGCTCGGCGCGACGCTCTTCACCGAGGTGCGTGACCGCTGGGCGGCGCAGATCGGATCCGAGCAGCTCGACGTCCTCGAAGCGCACTTGGCCCAGCTCACCAAGAACCGGCCGGCGGGCGCGGAGGGCCTCGCACGACTCGGCGGGGATCCCGGTGAGGCGATCTGACGACGCGGGCCGAAGGTCACCTTCAAGGCCCTGCGCCGGGTCAGCCTCGACCCCGCGGCCATCACCCGGATCGCCCGCGCCGCCCTCGTCGTGCTCCGGCTCGAACACGGCCGCACCACCAAGATCACAACGCGTCACGAAGCGTGGCCGAGAAAAGTTCAAGCCGACCGGCGCCCGCTCGACCTCAAGGGCCGGTCCCCTCTGTCCCAGGACGCCGTGCGGCGTAGGGGCGAGTTCTTCGCACCGCCGCAGTCGACCCCGATTCCGGACCCCACTGAGACCAGGAACGAGACCGCCGACACCCGCGCGGCACGCTCCCTATGCCGCCGTCGCATCCGCTGAACGAGAAAGGCCCAGCTCAAGGGTGAGGAGCTGGGCCTTCTTCGAAGAGCCGCCTTCGGGATTCGAACCCGAGACCTACGCATTACGAGTGCGTTGCTCTGGCCATCTGAGCTAAGGCGGCGCGCTGCCGGCACCATGGTGCGATCAGCGACGTCGGTAAGTCTACACAGTTTCCGAGGGTGCTTCGTACCGGCCCCGGAGGCGGGCCGGAGCGGACGCCTCCGGGGCCGGTCGTACCGGCTATGAGCAGCGCTTTCCGTCCTTCGGCGGGGTGCCGGCGAGCAGGTAGGCGTTGATCGCGGAGTCGATGCAGGCGCTGCCCCGGCCGTAGGCGGTGTGGCCGTCGCCCTCGTAGGTGAGGAGGCGGGCCGAGGAGAGCTGGCCGGCCAGGGCCTCGGCCCAGCGGTACGGGGTGGCCGGGTCCCGGGTGGTGCCGACGACGACGATCGGGGCCGCACCCTTCGCCTCGATGCGCCGGGCCTCGCCCGTGGCCCGCACCGGCCAGTACGCGCAGTTCAGCGAGGCCCAGGCGAGACCCTCGCCGAACACCGGGGACGCCTTCTCGAAGTCGGGCAGCGCCCGCCGCACCTCGTCCGGGGAGTCGAAGGCGGGCGGGAGGTCGAGGCAGTTCACGGCCGCGTTGGCGAACATCAGGTTGCTGTAGTCGCCGTTCGCGTCACGTTCGTAGTAGCTGTCGGAGAGCAGGAGGAGTCCGGCGCCGTCGTTCTCCTTCATCGCGGCCGTCAGCGCCTCGCGCAGCCGCTGCCAGGCGCCCTCGTCGTACATCGCGGCGATCACGCCGATCGTCGCCAGCGACTCGGTGAGCCTGCGGCCGTCGGCGTCACCGGTGGGGATCGGCCGGGTGTCGAGCTTCTCGAAGAACGCCTTGAGGTTCTCGCCGGCCCGCCCGGCGCCGGTGCCCCGGCCGCCGAGCGGGCAGTCGCTCCGCCGCACGCAGTCCTTCGCGAAGGCGGTGAAGGCGGTGTCGAAGCCCGCCGTCTGCTCGATGTTGAGCCGCCGCGCGGACAGCGAGGGGTCCATCGCGCCGTCCAGCACCAGCCGGCCCGCCCGGTCCGGGAACAGCCCGGCGTACGTCGCGCCGAGGAAGGTGCCGTACGAGGCGCCGACGTAGTTCAGCTTCCCGTCGCCCAGCGCGGCCCGGACGATGTCCATGTCCCGGGCCGCCTCGACGGTGGAGACATGGCGCAGCAGCTTCGGCGCGTCCGCTCCGCAGCCCTCGGCGAACCTCTTGTACGACGCGACCAGCGTGCCGGTCTCCCCCGCGTCGTCCGGTGTGATGTCCGTCCGCGTGAACGCGTCCATCCCGGGCCCGTCCAGGCACTCGACGGGTTCGCTGCCGGCGACGCCCCGCGGGTCGACGGCCACCATGTCGTAGCGGGCGCGCACGTCGGCCGGGTAGCCGATCCCGGCGTACGCCTGGACGTAGCCGACCGCCGAGCCGCCCGGGCCGCCGGGGTTCACCAGCAGGGAGCCCAGCCGCTTCCCGGGGCCCGTGGCCTTCTTCCGGGTGAGGGCGAGGCGCACGTCACCGGCCGTCGGTTCGGCGTAGTCGAGCGGGACCTTCAGCGTGGCGCACTGGAAACCGGGGACCTTGCAGTCACGCCAGGCCGGTTTCTGCCCGTAGTACGGCGCGAGGGCCGCGGGTGTGGAGCGGGGCAGGGGGACGAGGGCGGCCTCCGCCTGCTCCGCCGCCGCACTGGCCGCACTCGGACTGCTGCCCGAGGAGCAGCCCGGGATCAGCAGCGCGACGGCGGCGAGCAGCGCGGCTCCGGTTCCGGTACGGGTCCTGCGATGGGTGCGCCTTGTGTGCATGCAGCGAGCGTAACCGTGCGCGACGGTGCGGGTGCTCTGTGCACACGCCGTGCCCCGTACGAGTTACCGCGTCGAGCCACTGGGCGGATGCCCCCGGTCAGCCCGCCCTGAGGGCCATCGTCATCGCCTCCACCGCGAGCAGCGGGGCCACATTGCGGTCCAGGGCCTCACCGCACGCCGCGATCGCCTCGATGCGGCGGAGCGTGGACTCCGGAGAGCTGCCGCGGGCCGTGCGCTCCAGTGCGTCCTCGGCGTCGCCGTTGGCGATGGCGATGCGGGAGCCGAACTGGAGGGCGAGGACGTCGCGGTAGAAGCTGGTCAGGTCGCTCAGCGCCACGTCGAGGCTGTCGCGCTGCGTGCGCGTTCTGCGGCGCTTCTGATCGGCCTCCAGGTCCTTGATGACGCCTGCCGTGCCGCGCGGCATGCGGCCGCCCTGGGCCGCGCCCAGCGCCGCCTTCAGTTCCTCGGTCTCCTTGCTGTCCATCTCCTCGGCGAGCTGCTTGGCGTCCTCGGCGGCGGCGTCGACGAGTTCCTGGGCGGCCTTCAGCGCGCCGCCGATGTCCTCGACCCGCAGCGGCAGCTTCAGCACGGAGGCCCGGCGGGCGCGGGCGGCGGGGTCGGTGGCCAGACGGCGGGCCCGGTCGACGTGCCCCTGGGTGACGCGGGCGACGGCCGCGGCGACGTCCGGCTCGATGCCCTCGCGCCGGACGAGCATGTCGGCGACGGCGGCCACCGACGGCGTGCTCAGGTTGAGGTGGCGGCAGCGGGAGCGGATCGTCGGCAGGACGTCCTCGAGGGAGGGGGCGCACAGCAGCCAGACCGTGCGGGGGGCGGGCTCCTCGACGGCCTTGAGGACGGCGTTGGCGGACTTCTCGTTCAGCCGCTCGGCGTCCTCGACCAGGATCACCTGCCAGCGGCCGTTCGCCGGGGCGGTGAACGACTTGCGGACGGTGTCGCGCATGTCCTTGACCAGGATCTCCGAGCCGACGGCGGCGACCGAGCTGACGTCCGCGTGGGTACCGATCAGCGCGGTGTGGCAGCCGTCGCAGAACCCGCAGCCGGGGGCTCCGCCGAGGGCGCGGTCGGGGCTGACGCACTGGAGCGCGGCGGCGAAGGCACGCGCCACCTGGTTGCGTCCCGCGCCGGGCGGACCCGTGAACAGCCAGGCGTGCGTCATCCTCGACGCCTCGGGCGGGGGCGCGCCGGACGCCGCCGCGGTGACGAGCGCGTCGGCGTCGCGGGCGGCGCCGGCGAGCTGCTCGCTCACCCGCTCCTGCCCGACCAGGTCGTCCCACACGGTCATGGGTCGGACCGTCCTTCCGTCACGTCTGCCTTACCGGATCCATTGTGCGGGCGGGCACTGACAACGCCCGCACCCGTGGACCGGCCGGTCAGCGCCGGCGTCCCCGGCCCCCGTCCTCGTCACCGTCCTCGTGCTCGCCGTCGCGCGGGCCCAGCAGTTCGTCGGCCAGCGTCGGCAGGTCGTCCAGCGGGGTCTCCTCGGCCCAGTCCGAACGCGGCCGGCGTCGGCGGGGCGCGCCCCCGTCGTCGACCCGGGGCAGCTCGCGCGTGCGGTCGTCGGGCCCGTCGGTCCCCCCGGGGCCGCCCGCCGGCCGCTCGTCCCGGAAGTAGCCCGGCGGCACCCGGTCCGCGGACCCCCCGCCGTCCTCCCGCACCGGAGGCAGCACCGCCGTCTCGTCCGCCGCGCCCGGCGGCACCGACGGCTTCGGCAGCTCGGTCGTCACCTCGGCGTCGGACACCCCGGACCGGCCGGACCGCTGCCCGGCGTCCTCCTCCGGCACCCGGGGCAGCACGGCGGTCTCGTCGACCGGACCGCCCGACGCGTTCGTCGGCGTCACCACCGGCGTCGGTACGGTCGCCGCCTCGTCGGCCGCTCCCCGACGTGCGGCACCGGGGGCACCCGTCGTCCTCGGTCCCGCCTCCGCCGCGGCCGCCGCCTGCTCGGCCAGCCGCCGGGCCTGCTCCGCGCGCAGCAGCGCCTCCTCGGCCTTGCGCTGCTTCTCCAGGCGCAGCGCCTCGGCCTCGGCGCGCAGCCGCGCCTCCTCCTCGGCCTGCTTGCGGCGGCGTTCCTCCTCGGCCTTGCGGCGGGCCTCCTCCTCGGCGCGCGCCTTCTCCTCGGCGAGCAGCCGCTGCCGCTCCTCCTCCGCGCGCCGGCGCGCTTCCTCGGCCCGCTGCCGGGCCTCCTCCGCCTGCCGTTCCGCCTCGCGCCGCTGCGCCTCCTCCAGCTCGCGCCGCTTGCGCTCCTCCTCCTCGGCGCGCAGCCGGGCGAGCTGCTCCTCGCGCTCGCGCTCCAGGCGCTCCTCCTCGGCCTTGCGGGCCGCCTCCTCCTCCGCCTTGCGGCGGGCCTCCTCCTCGGCCTTGCGGCGTGCTTCCTCACGGGCCCGGATCTCGGCCTCGGACAGCGGCAGCACCCGGTCGAGCCGGTGCCGGATCACCGTGGTGACCGCCTCCGGTTCCTGGCCGGCGTCGACCACCAGGTAGCGGCCGGGGTCGGCCGCGGCCAGCGTGAGGAAACCGGCCCGCACGCGCGCGTGGAACTCGGCGGGCTCCGACTCCAGCCGGTCCGGCGCCTCGGTGAAGCGCTCCCGCGCGGTCTCCGGGGCCACGTCCAGCAGCACCGTCAGATGCGGGACCAGCCCGTCGGTCGCCCAGCGGTTGATGCGGGCGATCTCGGTCGGCGACAGATCGCGCCCGGCGCCCTGGTAGGCGACGGAGGAGTCGATGTACCGGTCGGTGATGACGACGGCGCCGCGCTCCAGGGCGGGCCGTACGACGGTGTCGATGTGCTCCGCGCGGTCCGCGGCGTACAGCAGTGCCTCCGCGCGGTGCGAGAGGCCGGCGCTGGAGACGTCCAGCAGGATGGACCGCAGCCGCTTGCCGACCGGGGTCGCCCCGGGCTCGCGGGTGAGCACGACCTCGTGCCCCTTGGCCCTGATCCAATCGGCGAGGGCCTCGGCCTGGGTGGACTTCCCGGCGCCGTCGCCGCCCTCCAGGGCGATGAAGAAGCCGGAGGCGGCGGTCGCCTGGTGCGGGTCGTCGCCGCCGAGCAGCGCGTCGCGCAGGTCCTGCCGCAGCGGCACGCCGGAGCGGTCGTCGACCTTGGCCAGCACCAGCGCGGCCAGCGGCAGCAGCAGCGCGCCGACCAGCATCAGCGTGAAGGCGGCGCCGCCGTGCGCGAAGACGAACCGGCCGTTCTCCAGCCGGTGCGGCCCGATGGCCGCGGCGACCAGCGGGGCGATCACCGCGCCGAGCGCCACGAAGACCCGGACCACCGCGTGCAGGTGCTCGGTCGTACGGGCCCGCCGCTGGTCCTCGGCCTCCTGGTCGAGCAGCGTGTGCCCGGTGTTGGCCGCCATGCCCGCGCCGGCACCCGCCAGCGCCATGACGATCACCACGCTGGTGACGTCCGGTACGAGTCCGGCGGCCAGCAGCGCGACCCCCGTGAGGGCGAGGGCGAGCGCGAGCAGCCGGCGCCGGGACAGGGCCGGCAGCAGGGCGGGCGCCGTACGGATGCCGACGACGACACCGCCGGTCAGCGCGCCCACCAGCAGGCCGTACAGCACGGGGCCGCCGCCCAGGTCCTTGGCGTGCAGCACCGACACGGAGACGGCGGCCGACACCGCGGCGGCGACGGACGCGGACGCGAGCACCAGCAGCGGCACCGCGCCGGTGCGGCCCTTGTCGGCGCCGGTGGCGCTCTTCGGGCGGCGCAGTCCCTCCAGCGGCGACCGGGCGCGCGGGGTGCGGGTGCCGGGCAGTTCCAGGAAGGTCAGGACGGACAGCGACGCGGCGAACAGTCCGGCCGCGACGTACGAGGCGAGGGCCGCCCGGTGGTCGCCGAACCAGTCGATCCCGGTGGCGAGCAGGTTGTTGCACAGGGCCGCGACGACGAGCGCGACGGCCGCGAGCGGTATCGCCACGAAGCTCGTGCGCAGCGACAGCCGGCGCAGCGCGTCCATGTGGTCGGGCAGCGGGCGCACGGTCGCGCCCTCGGGGGGCGGGGCGGGCAGCAGCGAGGGTGCGGCGCTCTCCCGGCACACCGTCCAGAACCGCTCGGCGACACCGGTCACGAAGGCGGTGACGAGGAGGACGGCCGGCGCGTCCTGGGGCGTCCAGTCGATCCACAGCGGCGCCACGATGAGCAGCGCGGCCCGCAGCCCGTCGGCGCCGACCATGGTCCAGCGGCGGTCCAGCGGCCCGTCCGGCGAGGTGAGCGAGGTGAGCGGGCCGAGGAGGACGGCGCCGAACAGCAGCGTGGCCAGGATGCGCACCCCGAAGACGGTCGCCACTGCGAACGCCACGCCCCGGTAGCCCCCGCCGAAGGACCCCTCGGCGACCGCCGCCTGCACGGTGAGGAGGACCAGCACCAGGAGGGCGAGGACATCACCCACCCCGCCCACGAGCTGCGCGCTCCACAGCCGTTTCAGCTGGGGTCGGCGCAGCAGGGCGCGGACGGCACGCTCGCGGGAGTCCGCGAGAAGGGCGTCGTCGGGGGCCGGCTGAGGGGCCGTTGGCTGCTCGGCTCGCGTCATGCGTTCAGCCTATCGGCCCGGGCCGACAGCCCGGCGCGACGCGCCTGACATGCCCACGCCCCGACACCGAAGTGTTGTCGGGACGTTCGCATTCCGAACCTCCGGCGAAGACCGACAGGGGACCGGACGGAAATCCGCGCGGTCCCCGGCGGGTACCCGCGCGGTGGGGTTTCAGTCCTCCGCCGCGTTCGAGGCGGTCGCCTTCTTGGCCGCCGTCTTCTTCGCCGTCGTGGTCTTCTTCGCCGCGGTCTTCTTGGCGGCCGTCGCCTTCTTCGCCGGCGCCTTCTTGGCCGCCGTCTTCTTGACGGTCTTCTTCGCCGTCTTCTTGGCGGGGCCCTTCGCCCGCTTCTCGGCGAGCAGCTCGAACCCGCGCTCCGGGGTGATCTCCTCGACGCTGTCGCCGGAGCGCAGCGTCGCGTTGGTCTCCCCGTCGGTGACGTACGGCCCGAAGCGGCCGTCCTTCACCACGACCGGCCTCTCGCTGACCGGGTCGGTGCCCAGCTCCTTCAGCGGCGGCTTGGCCGCTGCCCGACCGCGCTGCTTGGGCTGGGCGTAGATCGCCAGCGCCTCCTCCAGCGTGATCGTGAAGAGCTGCTCCTCGGACTGCAGCGACCGCGAGTCGGTGCCCTTCTTCAGGTACGGCCCGTAGCGGCCGTTCTGCGCGGTGATCTCCTGGCCCTCGGCGTCCGCGCCGACCACACGCGGCAGCGACATCAGCCTCAGCGCCTCGTCGAGCGTCACCGTGTCCAGGGACATCGACTTGAAGAGGGAGGCCGTACGCGGCTTGACCGCGTTCTTGCCGGTCTTCGGGGTGCCCTCGGGAAGGACCTCCGTGACGTACGGACCGTAGCGGCCGTCCTTGGCGACGATCGCGTGACCGGTCGCCGGATCGGTGCCCAGCTCGAAGTCGCCGCTCGGCTTGGCGAGCAGTTCCTCGGCGAGCTCGACGGTCAGCTCGTCGGGCGCCAGGTCCGTGGGGATGTCGGCGCGCTGGTGCTGCTCGGTGTCCTTCTCGCCGCGCTCGATGTACGGGCCGTAGCGCCCGACCCGCAGCACGATGCCGTTGCCCACCGGGAACGACGACACCTCGCGCGCGTCGATCGCGCCCAGGTCGGTCACCAGCTCCTTGAGGCCGCCGAGGTGGTCCCCGTCGCCGTTGCCTGCGTCGGCCGCGTCCCCGTTGCTCGTGCCCTCGCCGAAGTAGAACCGCTTCAGCCACGGCACCGCCCGCGCCTCGCCCCGCGCGATGCGGTCGAGGTCGTCCTCCATCCGGGCGGTGAAGTCGTAGTCGACGAGCCGGCCGAAGTGCTTCTCCAGCAGGTTGACCACGGCGAAGGAGAGGAAGGACGGCACCAGGGCCGTGCCCTTCTTGAACACGTAGCCGCGGTCGAGGATCGTGCCGATGATCGACGCGTACGTCGACGGCCGGCCGATCTCCCGCTCCTCCAGCTCCTTGACCAGCGACGCCTCGGTGTAGCGGGCCGGGGGCTTGGTGGCGTGCCCGTCGACCGTGATCTCCTCGGCGGTGAGGGCGTCGCCCTCGGCGACCTGCGGCAGCCGGCGCTCGCGGTCGTCGAGTTCGGCGTTCGGGTCGTCGGCGCCTTCCACGTACGCCTTCAGGAAGCCGTGGAAGGTGATCGTCTTGCCGGACGCGCTGAACTCGACGTCCCGGCCGTCGGCCGCCGTGCCGCCGATCCTCACGGTGACGGAGTTGCCGGTGGCGTCCTTCATCTGCGAGGCGACGGTCCGCTTCCAGATCAGCTCGTAGAGCCTGAACTGGTCGCCGCTCAGACCGGTCTCGGCGGGCGTACGGAAACGGTCGCCCGAGGGGCGGATCGCCTCGTGCGCCTCCTGCGCGTTCTTGACCTTGCCCGCGTAGGTGCGCGGCTGCGGGGGCAGGTAGTCGGCGCCGTACAGCTGCGTGACCTGGGCACGGGCGGCGGCGACCGCCGTCTCGCTCAGGGTCGTCGAGTCCGTACGCATGTAGGTGATGTAGCCGTTCTCGTACAGCTTCTGCGCGATCTGCATCGTGGCCTTCGCGCCGAAGCCGAGCTTGCGGCTCGCCTCCTGCTGCAGCGTCGTCGTACGGAACGGGGCGTACGGCGAGCGGCGGTACGGCTTGGACTCGACGGAACGCACGGCGAACCGCGTGTTCTCCAGGGCGGCGGCCAGGGCGCGGGCGTGGGCCTCGTCGAGGTGGAGGGTGTTCGCGCTCTTCGGCTGCCCCAGGGAGTCGAAGTCGCGGCCCTGCGCGATCCGCCTGCCGTCGACGGTCTGCAGGCGGGCGACAAGCGACGACGGGTCGCTCGCGTCCCCGGCCCGGCCGGTCGCGAAGGTGCCCGTCAGGTCCCAGTACTCGGCGGAGCGGAACGCCATGCGCTCGCGCTCCCGCTCCACCACCAGCCTGGTGGCGACGGACTGCACGCGGCCGGCGGACAGCCGGGGCATGACCTTCTTCCACAGGACCGGCGAGACCTCGTAGCCGTAGAGGCGGTCGAGGATGCGGCGGGTCTCCTGGGCGTCGACCAGCTTCTGGTTGAGCTGGCGCGGGTTGGCCACGGCCGCGCGGATCGCGTCCTTGGTGATCTCGTGGAAGACCATCCGCTTGACCGGGATCTTCGGCTTGAGCACTTCCTGCAGGTGCCAGGCGATGGCCTCGCCCTCGCGGTCCTCATCGGTGGCGAGGAAGAGTTCGTCGGACTCCTTCAGCAGGTCCTTCAGCTTCTTGACCTGGGCCCGCTTGTCCGCGTTGACCACATAGATCGGCTGGAAGTCGTGGTCGACGTCCACACCGAGGCGGCGGACCTCGCCGGTGTACTTCTCCGGCACCTCGGCGGCGCCGTTGGGAAGATCGCGAATGTGCCCGACGCTCGCCTCGACGATGTAGCCGGGGCCGAGGTAGCCCTTGATCGTCTTCGCCTTGGCAGGCGACTCGACGATGACGAGTCGGCGGCCGCCCTTCGCGGTCTCGCTGGTCGGGGACAACTTCGCTCTTCTCTCCGGTCGACGCTTGGGGCTCCCCAGGCGGTCTCCCCCGGGGTCGGGTCATGGTGACGCTGCGGAGTGTGACGGTACATCCCGCCCCCGTGTCAAACGGGAAAAGCCCGCAACGGCCACTCGAACGGTAACCCGACTACCACCGTTCCTGCCGCCCGGAGTGTCCAGACTCCGCCCGCGCTTATGCGGAGTGCGATCTACCGGTTACTGGGAGCCGCTGGGGTTCCGCGCTCCTCACAGGCGGGTCAGGCACCATGCGCCGAGGGCCAGGAAGATCATCGCGGCCAGTCCCGCGACGGTGATCGATGCGACGGGGCTCACATTCTGGGCGACGGGGCGGTGCTGCCGCGCGCGGGTCACGGTCCAGGCCAGCAATCCGCCTCCGAACAGGCAGAACACCATTCCCGCGAAGATCGCCGGTCCGCTCTCCATGGTCGCCCGATGCCCTCTTTCCCGTCCGCCGCCACCGGCCTCGCAAGGACGCTGCCACGCCCGGACGGCGGGCGGGCGAATCGGAGGTGAACGCGAGGACTACGGGCCCGGGCAAGTGTCCGGAAACCGGCCCGGGGGCCCTTTCACGGAAATTCCGGATCGATGTGAAAGGGCCGGGCGGGAGGCTGTGGCCGGCGTGAAAGACGCGACACGAGGCAGTGACGTGACCCGTGGGGCCCGGCCCGCCGGGGTGCCCGGAGACCGCCGCCGCCCGTGTCAGCCGACGGGCTCCAGGAAGCCCTGCTCCACCAGCAGCCGGATCTGGGCCGGCGTCCGGTCGCGCAGCAGCACCGGGTCCTCGCCGAGGAGCTGGGCGATGGCGTCCAGGATCCGGCCCGCGCCCATGGTGCCGTCGCACACGCCCGCGAAGCCCGCGCCGATCGTGTCCACCTTGGTGGCCCGGCGCATCCCGCGGTTCTGCCGCAGCACGACGTGCTCCGGATCCTCGGCGCCGGGCAGCCCGACCTGTTCCTGCACCACCTCGGCGGCCAGCGCGAAGCGCGCTTCGAGGAGCGCCGCGTCGTCGTGCGTCCGCAGGTAGTCGAGCCGGTCGAAGTGCGCCCGGACCGTCTCGCCGAGCGGCTGCTCGACCGGGTGCGGCCACTCCTCCACCGTGACCGACTCCGCGGCGGAACCCGACTTGCGCAGGGTGATCCAGCCGAAGCCGACCGCCTTCACCTTGCGCGCCTCGAACTCGTCCAGCCACGCGTCGTACCGCGCCCGGTACGCGGCCCGGTCACCGCGGTGGTCGCCCGCGTCCCTCAGCCACAGTTCGGCGTACTGGGTGATGTCCTGCACCTCGCGCTGCACGATCCAGGCGTCGCACCCGCGGGGCACCCACGACCTGAGTCTGTCCTGCCAGTCCTCCCCCTCGACGTGCTGCCAGTTGGCGAGGAACTGCGCGAACCCACCCTCGTTCAGCCGTTCCCCCGCCTCCTGAACGATCGTGCGGCACAGATCGTCCCCGCCCATCCCGCCGTCGCGGTAGGTGAGCCGGGCGCCGGGCGAGATCACGAAGGGCGGGTTGGACACGATCAGGTCGTACGTCTCGCCGTCCCGGACGGGCGTGAACAGCGAGCCCTCGCGCAGGTCGGCGGCCGGGGCCCCGGAGAGGGCCAGGGTGAGGGCGGTGATGTGCAGGGCGCGCGGGTTGACGTCGGTGGCCGTCACGCGCGTGGCGTGCCGGGCGGCGTGCAGTGCCTGGATGCCGGAGCCGGTGCCGAGGTCGAGCGCGGAGGCCACGGGCGTGCGGACGGTGATGCCGGCCAGGGTCGTGGACGCCCCGCCGACGCCGAGCACGACCCCCTCGTCGTGGCTGCCGATGCCCCCGGCGCCGCCGACCGCGCACCCGAGGTCGGACACGATGAACCAGTCCTCGCCGCCCGGCCCGCCGTACGGCCGTACGTCCACGGTCGCGGTGAGACCGTCCGCGCCGGCGCGCGTCAGCCATCCGCTCTCCAGGCAGACGTCGACGGGCAGGACGTCCGCCACGCGCGCGTGCGGCACGGGCTGCTGCAGCAGGAACAGCCGTACGAGCGTCTCCAGCGGCGTGTCCCCGCGGGTGGCCCTCAGGGCGGGCACGGTCTCGCTGCGGGCCAGCGCGGCGTAGGCGGGAGCGCCGAGCAGTTCGAGCAGTCCGTCGGCGGTGAAGGAGGCTCCGAGCAGTGCGTCCCGCAGCCGGGCGGCGGCTTCGGGGCGGTCGGACGAGGGCAGGGGCGGCAGGCTGGCGTCACTCACGCCCTCCATTGTCGCCGCCGCCCCCACCCGGCGCGTCCCGCGGCCGCAGGCCCGGCGTCAGCTCTTGGTGGCGCCCGCCGTCGCGGTGGCCGTCCGGCAGCTGGGCTGCCGGGACATCGCCTCGCCGACCTCGCCCTCCTCCAGCGTGCTGAGTGCGTCGCTGCCGCTCTTGCCGAGCTTGTCCAGCTCGGCGGCGATGTCCTTCAGACCGTCGGCGAACTCCGCCTGGTCCTCCGTGTCGAGGCCGTCGACCTGCTTCTTCAGCGAGGCGTACGACGCGGAGATGCTGTTGAGCTCCTTGACCGCGTCCGTCTGCTTCTTCTCCCCGTCCTCGACGTCCGGCGCCCCGGCCTTGTTCACGGCGGCACCGATCGCCTTGTAGGCGTCGGACATGTCCTGGAAGGCCTTCGAGTCGGCCTTCTGGACCTCTTCCGGCGTGCTGTTGTCCGAGGTCTCCTTCTGGATCGCGGCGTTGGCCGATTTGATCTTCGCCGCCTGCGGCTGCACCGCGTCGCAGACCTGCTTCGCCCAGGCGTCCAGCTTCTCGTCGTTGTCGTCGCCGCCGCATCCCGTCAGCGCCAGTACCAGTACCGCACCGCCGGACAGTGCGGCCGCGAGCTTCTTGTTCACCGGATTGGTCCCTTCCATGGCCTTCGGCCCCGGAACATACACGCCGGACGGCCCACACCCACCCGCCGAACATCCGGTAAGGGGCTTTTGAAGCCATTTGCACCACGCGAGAGAAGGCTCACGGCATCGGTCCCGCGCGCAGGGAGAGGGCGGGCGACGCGTCAATACGCGCCACCCGCCCGCACCTTGATCCGGCGTCCGCGGTCCGGCTCTAGGAAACCACCGCCGGATCGGCCGACTTGGGCTCCGGCTCGGAGTCGCCCTCGCCCTCCACCGCGATGCCGCGCCGCTTGGACGCGTACACCGCGCCGACTATCACGAGCAGCGCCAGAACCGCGACGAGCACCCGCACCCCGACGCTCTCGTCCGCGCCGTAGGAGAACTTGATGACCGCCGGCGCGATGAGCAGCGCCACCAGGTTCATCACCTTCAGCAGGGGGTTGATCGCGGGTCCGGCGGTGTCCTTGAAGGGGTCGCCCACGGTGTCGCCGATGACGGTGGCCGCATGGGCCTCGCTGCCCTTGCCGCCGTGGTGGCCGTCCTCGACGAGTTTCTTCGCGTTGTCCCAGGCGCCACCGGAGTTGGCGAGGAACACCGCCATCAGCGTGCCCGCGCCGATCGCGCCCGCGAGGAAGGCTCCCAGGGCGCCGACGCCGAGCGTGAACCCGATGAAGATGGGCGCCATCACGGCGAGCAGACCGGGTGTGGCGAGCTCGCGCAGGGCGTCCTTGGTGCAGATGTCGACGACCCTGCCGTACTCCGGCTTCTCGCTGTAATCCATGATCCCGGGCCTCTCCCGGAACTGCCGCCGCACCTCGTAGACCACCGAACCCGCCGACCGCGACACCGCGTTGATCGCCAGCCCCGAGAAGAGGAAGACGACCGCCGCGCCCGCGATCAGGCCGACGAGGTTGTTGGGCTGGGAGATGTCCATCATCAGGCTCATCGGCGCGCCCTCGCCGCTGAGCCGCTCGCCCACGTCCCGGGCGCCGGTGGTGATGGCGTCCCGGTACGAGCCGAACAGCGCCGCCGCCGCCAGTACGGCCGTGGCGATCGCGATGCCCTTGGTGATGGCCTTGGTGGTGTTGCCGACCGCGTCCAGGTCGGTGAGCACCTGGGCGCCCGCGCCCTCGATGTCGCCGGACATCTCGGCGATGCCCTGCGCGTTGTCGGAGACCGGGCCGAAGGTGTCCATCGCGACGATCACACCGACCGTGGTGAGCAGTCCGGTGCCGGCCAGCGCCACCGCGAACAGCGCCAGCATGATCGACGCACCGCCGAGCAGGAACGCCCCGTACACACCGAGTCCGATCAATAGGGCGGTGTAGACGGCGGATTCGAGACCGATCGAGATGCCGGAGAGGATCACGGTGGCCGGGCCGGTGAGCGAGGTCCTGCCGATGTCCCGCACCGGACGCCGGGTGGTCTCGGTGAAGTAGCCGGTGAGCTGCTGGATGAGGGCCGCGAGCACGATGCCGATGGCCACCGCGACGAGCGCGAGGATCCTCGGATCGCCGTCCTTGCCGAGGATCGCCTCGTCGGTGACGCCGTCGAGGTCGGCGTACGACGACGGCAGATAGACGAACACGGCGATCGCGACCAGGACGAGCGAGATCAGCGCGGAGATGAAGAACCCCCGGTTGATCGCGCTCATGCCGCTGCGGTCGGCACGCCTCGGGGCCACCGCGAAGATGCCGGCCATCGCGGTGAGGACACCGATGGCGGGCACCAGCAGCGGGAAGGCGAGCCCGGCGTCGCCGAACGCCGCCGAGCCCAGGATCAGCGCGGCCACCAGGGTCACGGCGTACGACTCGAACAGGTCGGCCGCCATTCCGGCGCAGTCGCCGACGTTGTCGCCCACGTTGTCGGCGATGGTCGCGGCATTGCGCGGATCGTCCTCCGGAATGCCCTGCTCGACCTTGCCGACCAGGTCGGCGCCGACGTCGGCGGCCTTGGTGAAGATGCCTCCGCCGACCCGCATGAACATCGCGATCAGCGCGGCCCCGAGACCGAACCCCTCGAGCACCTTCGGGGCGTCGGCCGCGTACACCAGCACCACACAGGAGGCGCCCAGCAAACCGAGGCCGACGGTGAACATGCCGACGACACCGCCCGTGCGGAAAGCGATCTTCATCGCTTTGTGCGAGACGGCGGCGAGATCCTTTTCCGGCTCGCCCTCGGCCGGAGTCGCTTCGCGCGCCGCCGCAGCGACCCGCACATTACTGCGCACGGCAAGCCGCATACCGATATATCCGGTGGCCGCCGAGAAAGCCGCTCCGATCAGGAAGAACACCGACCGTCCGGCACGCTGATTCCAGTCGTCCGCGGGCAGCAGCATGAGCAGGAAGAATACGATCACGGCGAATACACCGAGGGTGCGCAGCTGACGGGCCAGATAGGCGTTCGCGCCCTCCTGGACCGCTGCCGCGATCTTCTTCATGCCGTCGGTGCCCTCGCCGGCCGCGAGAACCTGGCGCACCAGGACTCCCGCGACCGCCAGCGCCGCCAGCGCAACGGCGCCGATGACCACCACGAGCAGGCGGTTGCCGTCGGTCAGCACGGCGGCCGCGAGGGATGTGGACGGTCCCGGCTCTTGTATGAGGGAAAGCCCCGCCATTCGTCCTCCTTGACGCTTGGGCTGAGCTCAAGATGTGGACGGGATTGTAGGTACCGGAAGCCGATCAAAACAGAGCGCGCGAAATGTAAATTTCCTGCACTCACTCCTCCGCAATGATCGCCTGCACGACCGGCGACCGTAAATCGGTAATGCCTTTGGAGCATTCACGTGATCGCATTTCCAGGGCACGGCCGGTCGTGAATCAATTCACGCGATCAACCGCACGAGACCACTGTAAGCGCGGGCACTGGCACCCGCACATGCCGAAGGGCCCCACTGGTGGGGCCCTTCGGGAAAAACAGTCGGCGTACGGGTGAACCGGTCAGGTGAGGAGGGTGGCCGGCGGCACGGTGGGCCACCTCATGCGGATCGACCCGCCGTGCTCCCCCGCGCTGACCTCGACGTCGTCGACGAGTCCACTGATGACCGCGAGGCCCATCTCGTCCTCCTCGGTCTCCGCGTCGGCGTCGCCCGGCGCCTCACCGGGCGCCCGCTCGCCGGGGACCGCATGGGGCACCTCGTCGCCGACCTCGATGGAGAACTGCTTCTCCTCCTCGATCAGCAGCACCTTCACGGGTGCCGAGATACCGCCGGTCCGGTGCAGCCCCACGGCCCGGCTGCACGCCTCACCGACGGCGAGCCTGACCTCGTCGAGGACGGCCTCGTCCACTCCGGCCCTGCGCGCCACCGCCGCCGCCACGAGCCGGGCGGTCCTGACGTGCTCGGGCAGCGCGCTGAAGCGGAGTTCGACGGTGGCCATGCATCCCCCTCGCGACTACGGGCGTGCTGTGGAGAGGCAGGGCCGCCGAAAGCCCGGCCCTCCTCTTGGTTCTCTTCCGCCGCCCGGGCACGCGGCCCGGGAACGGGGTGGTCAGTCGGTGGCCGCCACCGCTTCCTCGACCGAGGTGTGGATCGGGAACACCTTGGTGAGGCCGGTAATGCGGAAGATCTTGAGAATACGCTCCTGGTTGCAGACCAGGCGCAGTGAGCCCTCATGGGCACGGACGCGCTTCAGGCCGCCGACCAGCACGCCGAGTCCGGTGGAGTCGAGGAAGTCCACGCCCTCCATGTCGACGACAAGGTGGAAACTGCCGTCGTTCACCAGCTCGACCAACTGCTCGCGCAGCTTGGGCGCGGTATATACGTCGATTTCGCCACCGACCCTGACGATCGTGCGATCGCCCATGGTCTCGGTCGACAGGGACAGGTCCACGGATCCTCCAGCACCTAGCTATCGAGCGGTCGCCCTTGGGGCATCTCGGCTCAGCCCCCGGGACGGTTCGCCAGCCGCGATGGCATTCAATCACTTACCGGCAGGCGTGCACGACGCCTTGGCCCCATTGTCCGTCACGCCAGTGACACACTCGGTGCCGATGGCCAAGAATCACCGATCCGATCGACCCCCGACGGACCTCCCGTCCGGGCCCGCCCCGGGCGCGGTCCTGGACCGGCTCGCGTCCGGACCGAGCCGGGCTTCGCGCATCACTCATACGGAGCACTTGCCCCCGCGCGCGGGTCGCCATGCCGTCTGGCCGGACCGGATCCGCCCGGAGGTCCTCGCCGCCGTGCGGGCCGCGGGCGTCGAACACCCCTGGGCCCACCAGGCACGCGCCGCCGAGCACGCCCTGGACGGCGAGTCCGTCGTGGTCGCCACCGGCACCGCGTCCGGCAAGTCCCTGGCGTACCTCGTGCCCGTCCTGTCCACGCTCCTGGACGGCGCACAGGCCCCGAACGGCCGCGGCGCGACCGCTCTGTACCTCGCCCCCACGAAGGCCCTCGCGGCGGACCAGTGCAGGTCCGTGAAGGAACTTTCACAGCCACTGGGCCATTCGGTGCGCGCGGCCGTCCACGACGGGGACACTCCGTTCGAGGAACGCGAGTGGATCCGCCAGTACGCCAACTACGTGCTGACCAACCCGGACATGCTGCACCGGGGCATCCTGCCGTCCCACCCCCGCTGGTCCTCCTTCCTGAAGTCGCTGAAGTACGTCGTCGTCGACGAGTGCCACACCTACCGGGGCGTCTTCGGCTCGCACGTCGCCCAGGTACTGCGCCGGCTGCGCCGCCTGTGCGCCCGCTACGGCGCCTCGCCCGTGTTCCTGCTGGCCTCCGCGACCGCCGCCGAGCCCGCGGTCGCCGCCCGCCGCCTCACCGGCCTGCCGGTCGTGGAGGTGGCCGACGACGCCTCGCCCCGCGGTGAACTGGTGTTCGCCCTCTGGGAGCCGCCGCTGACCGAGCTGCACGGCGAGAAGGGCGCACCGGTCCGTCGTACGGCCACCGCCGAGGCCGCCGACCTGCTGACCGACCTCACCGTGCAGGGCATCCGCTCGGTCACCTTCGTACGCTCCCGGCGCGGCGCCGAGCTGATCTCCGTGATCGCCCGGGAACGCCTCGCCGAGGTCGACCGCTCGCTGGCCCGGCGGGTGGCGGCGTACCGGGGCGGCTACCTCCCCGAGGAGCGCCGCGCCCTGGAACGCGCCCTGCACTCCGGCGAACTGCTCGGCCTCGCCGCGACGAACGCCCTCGAACTCGGTGTGGACGTCTCCGGCCTGGACGCCGTGGTGATCGCCGGCTATCCGGGCACCCGGGCCTCCCTGTGGCAGCAGGCCGGGCGCGCGGGACGGTCCGGGCAGGGTGCCCTCGCCGTCCTGGTCGCCCGCGACGACCCCCTGGACACCTTCCTCGTCCACCACCCCGAGGCCCTCTTCGACCGGCCCGTGGAGTCCACCGTCCTCGACCCCGACAATCCGTACGTGCTCGCCCCGCACCTGTGCGCGGCGGCCGAGGAACTGCCGCTGACCGAGGAGGACCTGGCCCTGTTCGGCCCGGCCACCGAGAACCTGCTCCCCCAGCTGGAGGCCGCGAAGCTGCTGCGCCGGCGGGCCAGGGCCTGGCACTGGACCCGCCGCGAGCGGGCCGCCGACCTGACCGACATCCGGGGGCAGGGCGGCAGGCCGGTCCAGGTCGTCGAGGCCGGTACGGGCAGGCTGCTCGGCACGGTCGACGCGGGCGCGGCGCACACGAGCGTCCACGAGGGCGCGGTCCACCTGCACCAGGGCCTGACGTATCTCGTCCGCTCGCTCGACCTGGAGGACTCCGTCGCCCTGGTCGAGCGGGCGACCCCGACCTACACGACGGTGGCCCGGGACACGACGTCGGTCTCCGTGCTGGAGACGGACACCGAGGTCCCGTGGGGCGACGGCCGCCTGTGCTACGGCTCCGTCGAGGTCACCAACCAGGTGGTCTCCTTCCTGCGCCGGCGGGTCGTCACCGGCGAAGTGCTGGGCGAGACGAAACTCGACCTCCCTCCTCGTACCCTGCGCACCCGCGCGGTGTGGTGGACGGTCACCGAGGACCAGCTGGACCGGGCCCGGATCGGCCCGGAGGTCCTCGGCGGTGCGCTGCACGCCGCGGAGCACGCTTCGATCGGCATGCTGCCGCTCTTCGCGACCTGCGACCGCTGGGACATCGGCGGCGTCTCGATCCCGTTGCACCCCGACACGCTGCTGCCCACGGTCTTCGTCTACGACGGCCACCCGGGCGGCGCGGGCTTCGCGGAACGCGCCTTCCACACCGCCCGCGCCTGGCTCACCGCCACCCGTCAGGCCATCGCCTCCTGCGAGTGCGACGCCGGCTGCCCCTCCTGCATCCAGTCCCCCAAGTGCGGCAACGGCAACGATCCCCTTCACAAGCGAGGCGCGGTACGACTCCTCACGGTGCTGCTGGAGGGCGCGCCGGCGGAGACGGGGGGTGCGACCGGGGCGTCCGGGACTGCTGAGGCGTAGCCGGGGCCGGTACCCGGGACGGTGGTTCCACCGGGCCGGCAGGACCCGCTCGGGCCCTGATCTCCGCCGCGAACGGCACCCGGCCCGACGCCACCGACACGTCCGACACCTCACCGGTGATCACGCACCGTACGAGCCGCGTGCCCTGCGCCCGGGCCACCCGGTCCGCCCGGGCACAGGCCTCCGTACCGCCCTCCGTCCAGTGGTCCGCCGCCGCGAGCGCCGCCAGATCCGCGCCGCCGGCGGCCCGGTGGCGGACCACGACGGCGTGCCCCAGGGCGAGGACGGCGCCGAACACCACACACAGCACGGCGATCGCACCGACGCTCCAGACGGTCGCCGACCCCCGGTCGGAACACCGCGCGCGCCGTCGGCCGTCTGCCGGCCGCCCCTCCCGGAGCCGGGCCCTCACGTCGCCGCCCCCACCGTCTCCTCCACCGCGGCTACGGCCTCCTCCCGCAGGTCGAAGGGCAGTCCGTGCAGGACCAGGGGCCTGGCTTCGACGACCACCCGGACCTGCTCGGCCTCCCGGCTCACCGTGACCCTCGCGCCGGGCGGTGCCGCCGCCCGGGTCACCTCGACGACGGCGTCAGGGGGGTCCTGCCGCGCCGCCGCGCGGGCGCCGGCGCGCGCCGCGTCCACGCACTGGATCTGCGCCGCCATCAACAGCAGGCCCCAGACCAGCGCCGTCGCGAACATCACCAGCACGGGCAGCACCATGGCCGACTCCGCCGTCACGAACCCGCGGTCCGCACGCCGCTCACACCCGGCCATCGAGTGCCTGCTGCACGATGTTCCGCAGCGCCGCGGCGACCGGTCCGCTGGTGACCACCTTGTAGAGCACGACGGAGAAGGCCACCGCCGCCACGATGCCCATCGCGTACTCCGAAGTCACCATTCCGGCGTCCCTCCCTGCCGTACGCACCCTGCACACCAGGGCACGCAGTCGTGCCCGTACCGCCTGATACATCTCAAACCCCTTGAGGAGAAGTTGCACTGATCTCGTGTTGTCGTGTTCTGCCGCTTCCGTCGGTCGTCTCCCGTCAGGCACCACCGCCTCCCAGCAGCCCGCCCGCGAGCCCGATCACCACGGGCAGCACGCCGACCGCGATGAACGCGGGCAGGAAGCACAGCCCCACCGGCGCGCTGACCATGACGGCCGCCCGCCGGGCCCGTGCCGTCGCCGCACGGGTCCACTCCGCGCGGGCCTCGGCGGCGAGCCGGGCCACGGGAACTGCCAGGGGGAGCCCGGACACATCGGCCCGCTCCAGCAGCCGGGCCAGGGGCCGGGCGCCCGGTACCGACGCCAGCCGGTGCCATGCCTCGGCCGGTTCACCACCGAGCCGCACCTCCGCCGCGCCCCGCGCCAGAGCCTCCCCGACCGGCCCGCCCAAGGCCTCTCCGACGGCCTGCGCGGCGAGTACCGGGCCGGCGCCCGCCGCGATGCAGGCGGACAGCAGATCGGCGGCGAGCGGCAGCCGGTGTTGCGCCCCGGCGGTGCCGGGGCCCCGCGTGTGCGGAGCGGCCGCCGTCTGCCGCAGGCGCCACCACCACAGTCCGGCCGCCACGGCCGACCCCGCCACCGCTCCGGCGAGACCGCCCACCAGCACCCATCCGGCCCCCGCCACGCCCGCGTACGGCAGCCAATTCCGCGCGGTAGGCGGCAGCATGAGGCGCGGGGCAGCCGTCGTCCGTTCCAGGGCGAGCACCTCGGCCAGTCGCCGCCGTGCCCTCCGCTCGCACCGCGCGCGGCCCCACCGTCCCGCCAGCCAGGCGAGTGCGAACACCGTCCCCACCACCGCCCCCAGCCTGTGGACGAGGTCCCCGCTCATGCCGTCACCGCCTCGGCGCCCCGCATGATCCGCAGTGCCCACCACAGCCCCAGGCCCTCCAGCACCCCGCCGGCCGCCAGACAGACCAGTCCCGACGATGTGTGCAGCAGGATGTGCAGCGGATCGGCGCCGAGAGCCGCACCGAGCGCCAGCCCCACGACCGGGAGCCCGGCGAGCAGCACCGCCGTCGCGCGAGCGCCGGCCAACTGGGCCCGCAGGTCGGCCCGCTGGTCCCGTTCGGCGCAGAGCGCCGCTTCCAGCCGGTCGAGCCCGGCCGCGAGTCCGGCTCCCCGGTCCACCGCCACCCGCCAGCAGGCGGCGAGTCCCCGCAGTCCTTCGGCGCCCGGCTGCCGCGCCGCCTCCGCGAGCGCCTCCGGGACGTCCCCGCCGAAGCGCGCCGCCGCCAGCACCGTCGCCTGCATGTCACCGAGCCCGCCGGAGTCCCGCGCGGCCGGCAGCAGCGCCTCACCCGGCTGCCGTCCGGCGCGCACCTCCCCGGCGAGCGCCCGGCACAACGCGATCACCGCGTCGCCGCGGCCCTCCCGCGCGCGGCGCTCTCCGGCGGCCCGCCGCACCCGCCTCAGCAAAAACACCCCGGCCGCCCCCGCGACGACCGGCAGCGGCGACGCGCCCAGCACCGCCAGCACCAGGCCTGCGGCCAACGACCACCATTCGGCCCGCAGCCGCCCGCGCACCCGTCCCCACACGCGGGCCGTCCGGAGCCACTCCTGTGGTCCGCCGCCCACCGCGCCTCGGCCGGCCAGCAGCAGTCGCGCCCGCCCGGCCCCGGCACGTCCGCCGCCCAGCAGCCAGGCAGCGGTCACCAGACACATCACGGCCGCCCCCGTCGACACCCCGGTCGTCACGTTCACCCCCCGATCCCTTCGCCCGGTCCGTCGGCGTTCGCGTTCCGGAGCAGCTCCCGCAGGTACTGCCATCCCCGCTCCCGGGTGAAGGCCCGCGGGCCCCACCGCAGCGCCGGCACCGTCCGCACCAGCCCCGACGGGTCCCGTTCCAGCACGTGCACCTCCGCGATCCGTCGCCGCCCGTTCCGGTCGCGCACGAGGTGCAGCACCGCCGAGAGGGCGGCCGCCACTTGGCTGTGCAGGGCGAACCGGTCGAGTCCGGCCGCCGTGCCGAGCGCCTCCAGCCGGGCCGGTACGTCGGCGGCGGCGTTGGCGTGGACCGTTCCCGAACCGTCGTGGCCCGTGTTGAGGGCGGCCAGCAGATGAACCACCTCCGGACCGCGCACCTCACCGACGACCAGCCGGTCCGGCCGCATCCGCAGCGCCTGCCGCACCAGGTCCTCGAGGGTGACCAGGCCCGCGCCCTCCTGGTTGGCGGGTCTGGTCTCCAGGCGCACGACGTGCGGATGATCCGGCCGCAGTTCCGCCGAGTCCTCGGCCAGGACGATGCGCTCGTCCGGCCCGACCAGCCCCAGCAGCGCGCTCAGCAAGGTCGTCTTGCCGCTGCCGGTCCCCCCGCTGACGAGGAACGACAGCCGTGCGTCCAGCAGTGCCCGCAGCACGCGGTCCCCGCCCGGCGGGACCGTGCCGGCCGCCACGAGCTCGTCGAGGGTGAAGGCGCGCGGTCGTACGACCCGTAGCGACAGGCAGGTGCAGCCGACGGCCACCGGGGGCAGCACCGCGTGCAGTCTGGTCCCGTCGGGCAGCCGCGCGTCGACCCAGGGCCGGGCGTCGTCCAGGCGCCGGCCGGCCACGGCGGCGAGCCGCTGGGCGAGGCGGCGGACGGCCGTCTCGTCGGGGAAGGCCACCTCGGTCAGTTCCAGCCCCCGGCCCCGGTCCATCCAGACCCGGTCCGGCGCCGACACCAGCACATCGGTCACCGAGGGCTCGGACAGGAGCAGCTCCAGCGGCCCGCTGCCGACCAGCTCGGACCGCAACCGCTCGGCCGCTCCGAGCACTTCGGCGTCACCGAGCACCCTCCCCTGGTCCCGCAGCGCCTGCGCCACCCGCGCGGGCGTCGGCTCGGCCCCGCTCTCGGCCAGCCACCGCCGCACCCCGTCGAGCAGGCCGGGAGGCATGACCGCCCCGCTCGTCGCCGACCTCTTCATGCCGCCCTCGCCTCCACCAGCGCCCGCTCCCAGAACTCCCTGCAGAAGCGGGCCAGCGGGCCCCGGCCCGAGGCCCCGGGCGGCCGCCCCGCCTCGTACGGGCGCTGCAGGGCGGGCTCGACGGGCACGTCTCCGGCGAGGGGCAGTCCGAGCAGCCGGGCCACCTCACGGTCGTCCAGTCCCGGCGCGTAGGGCCCGCGTACCGCCACCCGCAGATCACGCAGGACCATGCCCACGGCGGAGGCGACGCGGCCCGCCGCCGCGACGGCGCGCAGTTCCGCGGGGACCACGAGGAGCCCGAGGTCGAGCTGGGCGAGGACCTCGGCGACACCGTCGTCGACGCGGCGCGGCAGGTCGACCACGACGGTGCCGCCCCCGCGCCGTGCCGCGGTGAGCACCGCGCGTACGGCCCTGGGCGGTACGGCGAGACAGTCGCCACGGTCCCAGCTGAGCACCCGCAGTGAGTGCAGTTCCGGCAGCGACTCCTCCAGGGCACCGCCGCCGACCCGGCCGTGCGACGCGGCGAACGCGGGCCAGCGCAGCCCTGTGGCCGTCTCGCCCCCGAGGGCCACGTCGAGCCCTCCGCCCAGTGGATCGGCGTCCACGAGGAGGGTGCGCAGTCCCTCACGCGCGGAGGTGACGGCGAGCGCGCACGCGAGCGTGGACGCTCCGGCGCCACCCCGGCCGCCGATGACGCCGACGGTCAGGGCGGGCCGTCCGACGCCTTCGGCCACGTCGGCGATGCGGTCGACCAGCCACTGTTCGCCGTCGGGCAGCATCAGGACGTGGTCGGCACCGATCTCGACGGCCCGCCGCCAGACACCGGAATCGTCCTGGTCGCGGCCGACCAGCACCACTCCCGGCCGGCGCGCCGCCCCGCGTACCCGTCGCGCGGCGTCGTCCCCGACCAGGACGAGCGGTGCGGCCTCCCAGCTGCCCCTCGGTTCCGGCACCGTGTGATGGACCTCCGGTGTGGCGCCGGCCGCCGCGCACAGGCGCAGCAGGTCGTCGAGGAGCCCGGCGTCCTCGGTGACGATCAGCGGTGCGCCCGGCCGACCTCCTTCGCTGGGCGGCGGCGGATCGTGGGTGATGGTTCCGGACATGTTCGTCCCCTTTGCTGCATCTCTCGCGCAGCCCTTGCGGCCCCGCGATTCCCGGATGTGCGAAGAGCCGGCAAGCGGTTCTCCTTTGAGCGGCCGACGGAAACCGGCCGTGCGCGACCCGGCAAACGGAACCGGGGGGTGAACTCGCGGCGAGCGTGCGCACAGGAATCACGGTGCAGCGATCCGGAAAAACATGTGGATCTTGGTCGATAACTGTGGACGAGTCGACGCCTGTGAATATCGCGGTCACCCACACCGGTGAGTCCCGCGCACTCCCTGTACGGCCCCCGCAGAGCAGTCCGACGACTACCGCCGGTAACTATTCATGCACATGACAGGCAGGGACGCACGTAGCGCCGGCGCGATGCCGTAACCGCGAGGAGAACGAGAAAAACCCACCCGGACATGCGACGACCCCCGCCGGGGGGGAGAGCGGGGGTCGTCCCCACGGCCGACTCGGGGGGGGAGGAGTCGGACCGGGTTAGCACGGTCGCGAACGATCCGTGACTTCCATGGTGTACCCGAGAGCCCTCTCAGGCAAACCCACACGCCCCACCTTACGCCGAATGGGCTGCGCCTATGCTCAAGGACGTGGAAAACCACTCGATGCCCCGCGCAGCCGCCTTCTTTGACCTGGACAAGACGGTCATTGCGAAGTCGAGCACGCTCACGTTCAGCAAGTCGTTCTATCAAGGCGGCCTGATCAACCGCAGGGCTGTCCTGCGCACCGCATACTCCCAGTTCGTGTTCCTGGCCGGCGGCGCCGATCACGACCAGATGGAGCGGATGCGCAAGTACCTGTCCGCGCTCTGCCGCGGCTGGAACGTCCAGCAGGTCAAGGAGATCGTCGCCGAGACGCTGCACGACCTGATCGACCCGATCATCTACGACGAGGCCGCCACCCTCATCGAGCAGCACCACACCGCGGGACGCGACGTCGTGATCGTGTCCACGTCGGGCGCCGAGGTGGTCGAGCCGATCGGCGAACTACTCGGCGCGGACCGAGTGGTGGCCACCCGTATGGTCGTCGGCGACGACGGGTGCTTCACCGGCGAGGTGGAGTACTACGCGTACGGCCCGACCAAGGCCGAGGCGGTCAGGGAACTGGCCGAGTCGGAGGGCTACGACCTGGCCCGTTGCTACGCCTACAGCGACTCGGTGACCGACGTGCCGATGCTGGAGTCCGTGGGCCACCCGCACGCCGTGAACCCGGACCGCGCACTGCGCCGGGAGGCCCTCGCGCGGGAGTGGCCGATCCTCGACTTCCACCGGCCGGTGCGGCTCAAGCAGCGCTTCCCCGCGTTCTCCGTACCGCCGCGCCCCGCCCTGGTCGCGGCGGCCGCCATAGGCGCCGCGGCGGCCACCGCGGGCCTCGTCTGGTACGCGAGCCGACGCCGCACGCCGGCGGCCTGACCGCCTGCCGCGCGGGCCGCGCCGCCGGTCGCACCCACCCCGCCGACGCCCGCTCGGCGCGGATGTGAGACCGGAGGCAAAGAAGCAGGAGGACTTCCGCTTGCTTCGAACCCGGAGTACAAAGGACTTAACGGCCCGCGAGACCAAGGACATCCGCGAGGATCACCTTCATCAACGCATGTGCGGCCCCACGGACCGAGCATGAACACCGGGAACCCACGCGACGTCGACCCGTCGATTACGGGCCAGCCGCACCAGGTGACGGGCGAAGTCCCCGACCTGATGGGCACATATCGAGGACGCTTGGTAACGCGGTGGACATGCCAGCGGCGGTACGAGTACTCGTACCGCCGCATCTCTGCCCGGCCCTTGTCCGGCCCTTCTACGCAGCCCCGCGCTGAAGCGCCTCGCACACGGCCGTCGACTCGCGTGCCCCCAGCTCGATCGCGCGCCCGCAATGGGCGATCCAGGCCGCCACACCCTCGGGGGTGCCGGAGACATAGCCCTCCAGCGCCCTGAGGTAGGCCTCCTGCCCCAGCTCGGCGTGTCCGACCTCGGCCGGGCAGACCGACTTGGGGTCGAGACCGCTGCCGACCAGCACGATGCGTTCGGCCGCACGCGCGACCAGGCCGTTGTGGGAGGTGAAGGGGCGCAGTGCGAGGAGTTCGCCGTGCACGACGGCGGCCGTCACCAGCGCCGGGGCGGAACCGCCCGTGATGATCACCTCGGACAGTCCGTCCAGCCGACCGTGCGCCTCCGCCGCACTCGGCAGAGCGAGCCCGATCAAGGGCTCGTCGACCGGCTCGCCCTCCTGGCGGGGCCGCCCCACCCGCTCGGCCTTGTCGGCCGCCGCGACCAGGTGCAGCCGGGCCAGGACCCGCAGGGGCGACTGCCGCCAGATGGACAGCAACTGCCCCGCCTCGGCGGTCAGCCGCAGTGCCGCACCCATCGTGCGGGCCTCGCCGTCGCCGCTGAAGTCGCTGCGCCGGCGCACCTCCTCCAGGGCCCAGTCCGCGCCCGACAGCGCCGCCGAGCCGCGGGCGCCGCGCAGCGCCGCCTCGGAGGTGATCTCGTTGCTGCGCCGCCGCATGACCCGGTGCCCGTAGACCCGGTCCACGGCCTTGCGCACGGACTCCACGGAGTCGGCCACTCCGGGCAGGGAGCCCAGGGCGGCGAGCGGGTCGGCGGTCGCGCCTGTCGTACTCATGGGTACGACACTACGCACCCCCGGCGCCCGCCCCACGAAGGAGTGGTCTTCTTCACGCCCGACTGTCACATACAGCTACCGATCCAGTACCTTTGGTGAACATGAAAATTGCTTTCGTAGGGAAGGGCGGCAGCGGAAAGACGACCCTGTCCTCCCTGTTCATCCGTCATCTCGCGGCCGTCGGCGCCCCGGTCGTCGCGGTGGACGCCGACATCAACCAGCACCTCGGGGCCGCGCTGGGCCTGGACGAGGCCGAGGCGGCCGCGCTGCCCGCGATGGGCGAGCACCTGCCGCTGATCAAGGATTATCTGCGCGGCACCAATCCGCGCATCGCGTCCGCCGAGACGATGATCAAAACCACTCCGCCCGGCGAGGGCTCCCGGCTGTTGCGGGTGCGCGAGGACAATCCGGTCTACGACGCCTGTGCGCGGCCGGTGGAACTCGACGGCGGGGCCGTCCGTTTGATGGTCACCGGCCCCTTCACCGACGCCGACCTGGGGGTCGCCTGCTACCACTCCAAGACTGGAGCGGTGGAGCTGTGCCTGAACCACTTGGTGGACGGCCCCGGTGAGTACGTCGTGGTCGACATGACGGCCGGCTCGGACTCCTTCGCCTCCGGCATGTTCACCCGTTTCGACATCACGTTCCTCGTGGCCGAGCCGACCCGGAAGGGGGTCTCCGTCTATCGCCAGTACAAGGAGTACGCCCGCGACTTCGGCGTCACCCTGAAGGTCGTCGGCAACAAGGTGCAGGGCCCGGACGACCTCGACTTCCTCCGCACGGAGACCGGGGAGGACCTGCTGGTGACAGTGGGGCACTCGGACTGGGTCCGGGCCATGGAGAAGGGGCGGCCACCCCGGTTCGACCTCCTGGAGGAGCCCAACCGGCACGCGCTGCGTCTGCTGCACTCGGCCACCGACGCGACGTACGAGTCGCGCGACCACGAGCGTTACACCCGCCAGATGGCGCACTTCCATCTGAAGAACGCCCGGTCGTGGGGCGACGAGCGCACCGGGACCGACCTGGCGGCCCAGATCGACCCCGGTTTCGTGCTCGGCGAGAACGTCACGGCGCCCGCCTGACGCTCAGCGCTTCCCGGCCGGGGACCCGGGCACCCCCTTGGGAGCCGGTGCGGAACCGTCGGACAGGAAGGACTTCCAGCCCTTCTTCGGGGCCTCACCGACGCCCAGCGTGCGCAGTTTCGCCAGGGTCTCCGGGTCCTGGGCGTCCAGCCAGTCCACGAGCCGGCGGAAGGAGACGCAGCGCACGTCGGACTTGGTGCACACCTCCTCGACGACCTCCTCGACGGCCCGCATGTAGGTGCCGCCGTTCCAGGACTCGAAGTGGTTGCCGATGATCAAGGGCGCCCTATTGCCCTTGTAGGCCCGCTCGAAGCCCTGGAGGAGGCCGTCCCGCATCTGATCGCCCCACATCCGGTGCTTGGCGGGGTTGCCCCGGGGGGTGCCGGACTGGTTGACCATGAAGTTGTAGTCCATGGTGAGCTGCTCGAAGGAGTGCCCGGGGAAGGGCACGAGTTGCATCGACAGGTCCCACAGCCCCTGCTTCTTCTTCGGCCACACCTGGTTGTTGACGCCGCTGGTGTCGTAGCGGAAGCCCAGGTCGCGGGCGGCCTTCAGGAAGTTCTTCTGTCCCTCCAGGCAAGGGGTGCGGGCGCCGATCAGCTCCTTGTCGTAGTCGAAGGGCAGCGGGGCCGAGTCCTTCATGCCGGTGTTGGTCTTCCAGGTCTTCACGAAGTGCTTGGCCTGGGCGATCTCGTCCTTCCAGTCCGCCACCGACCACTCGCCGACCCCACCGCCGCTGCCGCAGAAGTGCCCGTTGAAGTGGGTGCCGATCTCGTTGCCCTCGAGCCAGGCGAGGCGCAGCTGCTTCACGGTGTCGGCGATGCCCTCCCGGTCGTTGAAGCCGATGTCGGAGCGGCCCGGGGAGTGCTGCGGCGGGCGGTACAGATCGCGTTTCTCCTGCGGCAGCAGGTACACGCCGCTCAGGAAGTACGTCATGGTCGCGTTGTTCTCCTTGGCGACCTTGCGGAAATGCGAGAAGAGCTTCTGGCCGTCCTCGCCCGCGCCGTCCCAGGAGAAGACGACGAACTGCGGGGGCTTTTCGCCGCGCTTCAGCCGCTCGGGCCGGGGCAGGTGCGGCTGTGCCCCGGTGTACGCGGTGGAACCGTCGCCGATCAGCCGGACGACGTTCTTCGGCGCCGGAGCCGGCTTGCCCTTCTCCTGGTCACGCGCCTGCTCGCCGGCGCCGTCGGCGCCGGTCCCGCAGCCGGCGAGCGAGGCGACGCAGACCGCGACGATCACGGTGCCCGTGGCGATTCCGCGGGTGGCGGCCATCCGCCCACCTTCTTCCTTCTCTCGGGCCGAGCTCGATGAGGGCCTTGTCTGGTGCTGTGCCGGTCCACGCCGACCGCGCCGTCAAAGTCGCACGGAACGAAGAAGGAATTAATACGACAAGCCGATGAAATGGCTGCGTCACTCGCTGGAGTGATTGATTCATCCATTTGCCCGGAAAGTCTATGCCAGCCCTTTACTCTCAATTACGATCCGTTTACGGATTGTTGATGTCCGGGAGAGGAGAACCCATGTCAGCCTGCGTTCCCGCCCGCGCCGCCGACTCGGATCGGACCGAGCGCGCCCACCCGCCCCACAGCCCGCCGCCCACCGGCACCCCGCGGCCGCGTATCGCGGGAGCCGATCTGTCGGCCTCGATCGCGGTCTTCCTGATCGCCCTTCCGCTCTCCCTCGGCATCGCCCTCGCCACCGGCGCGCCGCTCCAGGCCGGCCTGGTCGCCGCCGCCGTGGGCGGAATCGTCGTCGGGCGGATCGGCGGCTCCCCGCTCCAGGTGAGCGGTCCCGCCGCCGGACTCACCGTCGTCACCGCCGACCTCATCCAGCAGTACGGCTGGCGGACGACCTGCGCCATCACCGTCCTTGCCGGAATCGCCCAGCTCGGCCTCGGCTGCCTGCGCGTGGCGCGCGGCGCGCTCGCCGTGAGCCCCGCGATCGTGCACGGCATGCTCGCCGGCATCGGTGTCACCATCGCCGTCGCCCAGCTGCACATCGTCCTCGGCGGCACCCCGCAGAGCTCCGTCCCCGACAACCTGCTCGCCCTTCCCGCCCAGTTGGCGAACCTGCATCCCGCGGCCCTGTCGGTGAGTCTGCTGACACTGGCCCTGCTGCTGCTCTGGCCCCGGCTCCCGGGCCGTGCCGGACGCGTTCTCCGCGCGGTTCCGGCAGCGCTCGTCGCCGTCGCCGGAGCCACCGCGGTCGCCGCCGCGGTCGGCCTCGTCCTGCCCAAGGTCGATCTGCCGTCCTGGCGCAACCACGCCCTGGCGGGGCTGCCCGAGGGACCCGTGCTCGGCCTCGCCGCCGCCGTGCTCACCACGACGCTGGTGTGCAGCGTGCAGTCGCTGCTCGGTGCCGTGGCCGTCGACAAGCTGGTGTCCGGCCGCCCCGGTCCCGGTCATGTCGGGCGCTCCGATCTGGACCGCGAACTGCTCGGTCAGGGCGCTGCCAACATCGTCTCCGGCTCGCTCGGCGGACTCCCGGTGGCCGGCGTGGCGGTCCGCAGCTCCGCGAACGTCAAAGCGGGTGCCGTGAGCCGGAACTCCACGATGCTGCACGGCGTTCTCGTAGTGATCGCCACGCTGCTGCTGGTCCCGCTCCTGGAGCTCATCCCGCTCGCCTCGCTCGCCGCCCTGGTGATGGCCGTCGGCATCCAGATGGTGTCCCTGCACCACATCCGCACGGTGACCCGCCACCGCGAAGTCCTGGTCTACGCCCTGACCACCCTCGGCGTCGTGTCCTTCGGCGTCCTGGAGGGCGTGGCGCTGGGCATCGCCGTCGCCGTCGGCGTGGCCCTGCACCGGCTCACCCGCACCCGGATCACACACGAGGAGAAGGAGGGAGTCCACCACGTCCACGTACGGGGCCAGTTGACGTTCCTCGCGGTGCCACGGCTCAGCCGGTCCCTGCACCTCGTACCCCAAGGGGCCGACGCGGTCGTGGCGTTGGACGGGTCCTTCATGGACCACGCGGCGTACGAGACGCTGCAGGACTGGCAGAGCACGCACACCGCGCGGGGCGGCACCGTCGAGATCACCGGCCGCCGCGCCGGGCTCCGGATCGCCGAACCCGCGGCCCTCGGCTCCGGCCACCCGTCCGACGGGAGCGAAGAGGCCGGCGCGTCCGGCGCCGACTGCCGCTGCCGGCCCTGGACGGCCTGGCGCAACCACCAGTGCGAACGCCCGCACCCCCTGCCGGGCGGCGATCCACGGCCGGACGGGACCGACGGAACGAAGAGAGCGGACGGAACGGCCGGAACCGCTGAAGGGGAATCGGAGCCGGCCCAAACCGGCGGCCACGCACTGATCCGCGGCATCAGCGCGTTCCAGCGCAACACCGCTCCCCTGGTACGCGGTGAGCTGGCCCGGCTGGCGCGCGAGGGACAGCGGCCCGCACAGCTGTTCCTGACCTGTGCCGACTCCCGGGTGGTCACCTCGATGATCACGGCCAGTGGTCCGGGAGACCTGTTCGTGGTACGCAACGTCGGCAACCTCGTACCACCGCCCGGCGCGGAGAGCGGCGACGACTCGGTGGCGGCCGCCATCGAGTACGCCGTGGAAGTGCTGGCGGTCCGGTCGATCACGGTGTGCGGGCACTCGGGGTGCGGTGCGATGCAGGCGCTGCTCGACACCGGCCAGGACGGAGCCCGCACCCCGCTGAGACGCTGGCTGCGACACGGCCTGCCGAGCCTGCAGCGCATGGGCGACGCCGACGGGCCCCCGTCGCGGCTGGCCGGGCGGGCACCCGCCGACGCGGTCGAGCAGCTCTGCCTGACGAATGTGGTGCAGCAGCTGGAGCATCTGCGCGCCCACGAACCGGTGGCCCGGGCCCTGAAGGACGGGGCCCTGGAACTGCACGGCATGTACTTCCACGTGGGTGAGGCCCAGGCGTATCTCCTCACCGAGCGGGACGAGGAGAAGGTGTTCGACCGGGTGCGGTCCGCGGACCTGTCGGTGTGAGGGGGCCGTCCGGGTGTGAGAGGCGTTACACACCTTGAACCGGCCTGCTCCGAGCCCCGTGGGATGGGGTGGCGCACCTCGCGCCACCCCACCCGACAGGTCTAAACCAATTTCCCGTCGGCCCTTGTCAGCGCACCCCTGGGTCTGATGAGCTGTGGCCTGGGACACAACGGACACCCTGGGAAAGGCAGATGCCGTGAGCAATGAAAGCCTGGCCAACCTTCTGAAGGAGGAGCGACGTTTCGCGCCCCCCGCCGACCTGGCCGCCCACGCCAACGTCACCGCGGAGGCGTATGAACGGGCCAAGGCTGACAGGCTCGGCTTCTGGGCCGAGCAGGCCCGCCGGCTGACCTGGGCCACCGAGCCCACCGAGACCCTGGACTGGTCGAACCCGCCGTTCGCCAAGTGGTTCAAGGACGGCGAGCTCAACGTCGCCTACAACTGCGTGGACCGGCACGTGGAGGCCGGGCACGGCGACCGGGTCGCCATCCACTTCGAGGGCGAGCCGGGCGACAGCCGCGCCATCACCTACGCCCAGCTCAAGGACGAGGTCTCCAAGGCCGCCAACGCCCTGCTGGAGCTCGGCGTCCGGCAGGGCGACCGGGTCGCGGTCTACATGCCGATGATCCCGGAGACCGCCATCGCGATGCTGGCCTGCGCCCGCATCGGCGCCGCGCACTCCGTCGTCTTCGGCGGCTTCTCCGCGGACGCGCTCGCCACCCGCATCCAGGACGCCGACGCGCGCGTCGTCATCACGGCCGACGGCGGCCACCGGCGCGGTAAGCCCTCCGCGCTCAAGCCGGCCGTGGACGAGGCGGTCGCCAAGGCCGGCACCGTCGAGCACGTCCTCGTCGTCCGCCGCACCGGCCAGGACGTCGCCTTCACCGAGGGCCGGGACGTGTGGTGGCACGACCTGGTGGAGCGGCAGAGCACCGAGCACACCCCTCAGGCGTTCGGGGCCGAGCACCCGCTGTTCATCCTCTACACCTCGGGGACGACGGGTAAGCCGAAGGGCATCCTGCACACCTCCGGCGGCTACCTGACCCAGACGGCGTACACACACTGGTCCGTCTTCGACCTCAAGCCGGAGACCGACGTGTACTGGTGCACGGCCGACGTCGGCTGGGTCACCGGTCACTCCTACATCGTCTACGGCCCGCTCGCCAACGGCGCCACCCAGGTGATGTACGAGGGCACGCCGGACACCCCGCACCAGGGCCGCTTCTGGGAGATCGTGCAGAAGTACGGCGTGACGATCCTCTACACGGCGCCCACCGCGATCCGCACGTTCATGAAGTGGGGCGACGACATCCCCGCCAAGTTCGACCTCGGCAGCCTGCGCGTGCTGGGCTCGGTGGGCGAGCCGATCAACCCCGAGGCGTGGATCTGGTACCGCAAGAACATCGGCGCGGACCGCACCCCGGTGGTGGACACCTGGTGGCAGACCGAGACCGGCGGCATCATGATCTCGCCGCTGCCGGGCGTGACCGACGCCAAGCCGGGCTCCGCCCAGACCCCGCTGCCCGGCATCGCCGCGACCGTCGTCGACGACGAGGCGAACGAGGTGCCGAACGGCGGCGGCGGCTACCTGGTCCTCACCGAGCCGTGGCCGTCGATGCTGCGCACCATCTGGGGCGACGACCAGCGGTTCATCGACACCTACTGGTCGCGGTTCGAGGGCAAGTACTTCGCCGGTGACGGTGCCAAGAAGGACGACGACGGCGACATCTGGCTGCTCGGCCGGGTCGACGACGTGATGCTGGTGTCCGGCCACAACATCTCCACCACGGAGGTCGAGTCCGCGCTCGTCTCGCACCCGTCGGTCGCCGAGGCCGCCGTGGTCGGCGCCGCGGACGAGACGACCGGCCAGGCGATCGTCGCCTTCGTGATCCTGCGCGGCACGGCGGCCGAGACCGAGGACCTCGTCGGTGAACTGCGGGGCCACGTGGGCGCCACCCTCGGCCCGATCGCCAAGCCCCAGCGGATCCTGTCGGTGGCCGAGCTGCCGAAGACCCGCTCCGGCAAGATCATGCGGCGCCTGCTGCGGGACGTCGCGGAGAACCGCCAGCTCGGCGACGTCACCACCCTGACCGACAGCACGGTCATGGACCTCATCCAGGCCAAGCTGCCCCAGGCGCCCGGCGAGGACTGAGCGCGCACCGGCCGGGCACGGCCGGACGACGGCACCCGGCGCGCCCCCGCGCCGGGTGCCCCGTGTGCTCCTGGTGCACCCTAGGAGCCCGTTAGCTAAACTAAGCAAAAAGCTGTCTCATGGGGCGCCGGGAAGTCTGGTCGGCACGCGATTCGTGCTGCCCGCCGACCAGAGGAACTCCCCCGTGACCACGCCCCGCACCCCCAGCCCCCGCAAGGTCTTCGGACGTCTTTCCCTGCCCGAGCGGACATACGTCGCGGACGCGCTGCGCACCGAGACCGTCGGCGGCGTCCTTCTGCTCCTCGCCGCCGTCGCCGCGCTGATCTGGGCGAACGTGCCCGCTCTGCACAGCAGCTACGAGAGCGTCAGCCACTTCCACTTCGGCCCCGGGGCCCTCGGGCTCGACCTGTCCGTGGCGCACTGGGCCGCCGACGGACTCCTCGCGGTCTTCTTCTTCGTCGCGGGCATCGAACTCAAGCGCGAACTCGTCGCCGGTGATCTGCGCGACCCCAAGGCCGCCGCGCTCCCCGTCGTCGCCGCCCTGTGCGGCATGGCCGTACCGGCGCTGGTCTACACGCTCACCAGCGGCGTGGGCGGCGGTTCGCCGGCCGGCTGGGCCGTGCCCACCGCCACCGACATCGCCTTCGCGCTCGCCGTGCTCGCCGTCATCGGCACCTCCCTGCCGAGCGCGCTGCGGGCCTTCCTGCTCACCCTCGCCGTCGTCGACGACCTGTTCGCGATCCTGATCATCGCGGTCTTCTTCACCGACGGCCTGGACTTCGCGGCGCTCGGCGGCGCGGTCGCGGGCCTGCTCGTCTTCTGGCTGCTGCTGCGCAAGGGCATACGCGGCTGGTACGTGTACGTGCCGCTGGCACTGGTCGTGTGGGCGCTGATGTACAACAGCGGCATCCACGCCACCATCGCCGGTGTCGCCATGGGCCTGATGCTGCGCTGCCACCGCCACGAGGGCGAGGAGCACTCCCCCGGCGAGCACATCGAGCACCTCGTCCGGCCGCTCTCGGCGGGCCTGGCGGTCCCGCTGTTCGCCCTCTTCAGCGCCGGCGTGGCGATCTCCGGCGACGCCCTCACGGACGTGTTCACCCAGCCCGAGACGCTCGGCGTGGTGCTCGGACTGGTCGTCGGCAAGACGCTCGGCATCTTCGGCGGCACCTGGCTGACGGCACGCTTCACCAGGGCGTCGCTCAGCGACGAGCTCGCCTGGGCGGACGTGTTCGCGGTGGCGACCCTCGCCGGGATCGGTTTCACCGTCTCGCTGCTCATCGGGGAGCTCGCCTTCGAGGACGACGCGTCGATGACCGACAGCGTCAAGGCCGCCGTCCTGGCCGGCTCGCTGATCGCCACCGCCGTCGCGACGGTGCTGCTGAAGATACGGAACGCCAAGTACCGCAGGCTGGCCGAGGAGGAGGAGCGCGACGAGGACCTCAGCGGCATACCTGACGTCTACGAGCAGGACGACCCGGCGTACCACCTGCGCATGGCGGAGATCCACGAGCGGAAGGCCGCGGAGCACCGGCGGCTCGCCCGGGAGAAGGCCGCCGAGCGGGACGCGCTTGCCGAAGTGACGGGCGGGGCAGGCGAGGAGCACGACGGTCCGGCATGATCTGACGAGACGGTACAAAAGACTGAACCGTACGCGCGGACACCCGCACGTACGCAGAAGAGGGAGACCGCGATGAGCGCACCCGACGGCAGCCCGGTCGGCGCCGAACGCAGCATCGGCCAGCTGTTCGCCTCGGCGACGGCTGACATGTCGGCGCTGGTGCACGACGAGATCGCGCTGGCGAAGGCGCAGCTCAAGCAGGACGTCAAGCGGGGCGCGACCAGCGGCGGCGCGTTCACGGCGGCCGGTGTGCTGCTGCTGTTCTCCCTGCCGATGCTGAACTTCGCGCTCGCCTACGGCATCCGCACCTGGAGCGACTGGAACCTCGCGGTCTGCTTCCTGCTCTCCTTCGCGGCGAACGTGCTGATCGCGCTGTTCCTCGCGCTGATCGGCGTCGTCTTCGCGAAGAAGGCGAAGAAGGGCCGGGGCCCGCAGAAGGTCGCCGCCTCGGTGAAGGAGACGGCGGGCGTGCTGCAGAAGGCCAAGCCGCACCCGCGCCCCGAGCTGCCCGAGGACCGGGGCCCCCAGGCCATCGAGGCTGTGGCACGCTCGTCCTCATGACGGAACCCGCCCCCCCTCCGGCGCAGCCCGCTTCGGTCGTACGGCTCGACATCCCCGGCGGCACCGGACTGACGCACCGGGACGTCGCCGCCAACGGCGCCCGCTTCCACATCGCGGAACTGGGCGACGGCCCCCTGGTGCTGCTGCTGCACGGCTTCCCGCAGTTCTGGTGGACCTGGCGGCACCAGCTGACGGCGCTCGCCGACGCCGGTTTCCGGGCCGTCGCCATGGATCTGCGGGGTGTCGGCGGCAGCGACCGCACACCGCGCGGCTACGACCCGGCCAACCTCGCGCTGGACATCACCGGGGTGATCCGCTCCCTCGGCGAGCCGGACGCCGCGCTGGTCGGGCACGACCTGGGCGGATACCTGGCGTGGACGGCGGCGGCGATGCGCCCCAAACTCGTACGGCGGCTCGCGGTCGCGTCCATGCCGCATCCGCGACGCTGGCGCTCGGCACTGCTCTCCGACGCCAGGCAGTCGGCCGCGATGTCCCACATCTGGGGCTTCCAGCGGCCCTGGATCCCGGAGCGCCGGCTCACCGCGGACGACGGGGCGCTGGTGGCCGAGCTCATCCAGGACTGGTCCGGGCCGCGCCTGCCGGACGAGGAGGCGCTGGAGAACTACCGGAGGGCCATGTGCATCCCGTCCACGGCGCACTGCTCGATCGAGCCGTACCGCTGGATGGTGCGCTCCCTGGCCCGGCCGGACGGCATCCAGTTCAACCGCAGGATGAAGCGGCCCGTGCGGGTGCCGACGCTGCACCTGCACGGCTCACTGGACCCGGTGGTGCGCACGCGCAGTGCCGCGGGGTCCGGGGAGTACGTCGAAGCGCCCTATCGCTGGCGGCTGTTCGACGGGCTCGGGCACTTTCCGCACGAGGAGGATCCGGTCGCCTTCTCGACGGAACTGATCAATTGGCTGAAGGATCCCGAACCCGATCGGTGAGCCGGCCGAGCACGTGTCCGACGGTCGGCCAATTGCCCCGCGCATAAGCCAATTGAGGGCGCGTGAGGTGGTTATCGACCTTGGGGCGGGGGCAGACGTCCGGGTATGGGCTGGACGCACGACTACAGTGACGCAGGCCGCGACCGCCGCTCGGCGGGCGGTATGGGCTCCCACCAGCGAGGCGGTGCACCGCAGATGGCAGGTACGGACCTCAGGGTGGGAATCCCGCGCATCCTCCGCCGCAGGGCCCGCTGGGTCTCCGTCCGCCTGCGCCACCCGCGCGGCTGACGGTCCGTACGGCTGACCCCCGGGGCGGACGGGAAGCCGACGGCGGGGCCTAGAGCGCGCAGCTGTCGCTGTCCACCTCCTGGTTGGCGCTGCGGCCCGTGGCGATGTCGTCCTGGATCTCGTCCACGGTGAGCGCGTAGCCCGTCTCCGCGTCGTCGAGCGACTTCGCGAAGACCACGCCGTAGACCTCCCCCTCGGGGGTGAGCAGCGGGCCGCCTGAGTTGCCCTGACGGACCGTCGCGTACAGGGAGTACACGTCACGGCGGACGGTGCCGCGGTGGTAGATGTCGGGGCCGTTGGCCGTGATGCGTCCGCGCAGGCGGGCCGCGCGGACGTCGTACGCCCCGTTCTCCGGGAAGCCGGCGACGATGGCGCCGTCGCCGCTGCTCGCGTCCTCGGCCGTGAACCGCAGCGCGGGCGCCTTCAGATCGGGCACGTCGAGGACGGCGATGTCGCGCTTCCAGTCGTAGAGGACGACCGTCGCGTCGTACTTCCTGCCCTCGCCGCCTATCTGCACGGTCGGCTCGTCGACGCCGCCCACGACATGCGCGTTGGTCATGACGCGGCGCTCGGCGAAGACGAAGCCGGTGCCCTCCAGGACTTTGCCGCAGCTCGGGGCGGTGCCCGTCACCTTGACGATGGAGCGCTGCGCGCGGAGGGCGACGGGGCTGCCCGCCAGGGCCGGGTCCGGGGGCCGGACGTCGGTGATCGGCTCGTTGGCGAAGGGGCTGAAGACCTGCGGGAAGCCGTTCTGCGCGAGGACGGAGGAGAAGTCGGCGAACCAGGTGTCGGCCTGGTCGGGCAGTGCCCGGGAGACCCCGAGCAGCACCTTGGAGCCGCGGACCTCCTTGCCGAGCGTCGGCAGCGTCGTGCCGGCGAGGGCCGAGCCGATCAGCCAGGCGACCAGGAGCATCGCGACGACGTTGACCAGGGATCCGCCCGTCGCGTCCAGCGCGCGGGCCGGGGACCAGGTGATGTGGCGGCGCAGCTTGTTGCCGAGGTGGGTGGTCAGGGCCTGGCCGACGGAGGCGCAGACTATGACGACGACGACCGCGACGACGGCGGCCGTCGTGCCGACCTCGGAGTCGTCCGTCAGGGCGTCCCAGATGACGGGCAGCGTGTAGACGGCGGCGAGACCGCCGCCCAGGAAGCCGATCACCGACAGGATGCCGACGACGAAGCCCTGGCGGTAGCCGACGACCGCGAACCACACGGCGGCGACGAGCAACAGGATGTCCAGCACGTTCACCGCTTCAAGCCTCGCCTCGTCCGACCCAGCACGGCGCCCACCCTGTCATGACCGCCAGTCCAGCGGGACCCGCCTGTCCCGGTCCCAGGGCCGCTCCCATCCCGCGAAGTGCAGCAACCGGTCGATCACCCCGGCGGTGAAGCCCCACACGAGGGCCGATTCGACCAGGAATGCCGGGCCCTGGTGACCGCTGGGGTGGACCGTGGTGGCCCGGTTGTCCGGGTGGGTGAGATCCGCCACCGGGACGGTGAACACCCGCGCCGTCTCGTTCGGGTCGACGACCCCCACCGGGCTGGGTACGCGCCACCAGCCCAGCACGGGTGTGACGACGAAGCCGCTGACCGGGATGTAGAGCTTCGGCAGCACGCCGAAGAGCTGGACGCCGGACGGATCGAGCCCCGTCTCCTCCTCGGCCTCGCGCAGCGCGGCCCGCAGCGGGCCGTCGCCCTGCGGGTCGCCGTCCTCGGGATCGAGGGCGCCACCGGGGAAGGACGGCTGTCCGGCGTGCGAGCGCAGTGAGCTGGCGCGCTCCATGAGCAGCAGCTCCGGGCCCCGCTCGCCCTCGCCGAAGAGGATGAGGACGGCGGACTGGCGCCCCGTGCCGTTCTCCGGGGGCAGGAAGCGGCTCAGCTGTCTCGGCGCGACCGTCTCCGCCGCGCGGGCCACCGGGTCCAGCCAGGAGGGCAGTCCCTCCCGGCTGAGCGTCACCGGGCCGCCCTGGGTACCGCTCGTCCTCGTCATCGCCACCCCCGTCGTCCGGCCGCGTCCCACGGGTCCAACGCCCGGCGGCCCCGAGATCGTTCCGCGGACCGCCGTCGTGCGCGCCGCCCCGTCATCCGGCCCCCAGCGGCGGCGCGGGCCGGCCGCCGGCGTCCAGGTAGGCCTGCGGGGGCTTCAGACGCTGGCCCGGCAGGCCGCCCTTCTCGTACTTGAGCAGCTTCTTCGCCTTCTCCGGGTCCGTCTCGCCCTCGCCGTACGCCGGGCAGAGCGGCGCGATGGGGCAGGCGCCGCAGGCGGGCTTGCGGGCGTGGCAGATCCGGCGGCCGTGCCAGATGACGTGGTGGGACAGGTCGGTCCAGTCCTTCTTGGGGAAGAGCGCGCCGACGGCCGCCTCGATCTTGTCGGGGTCGGTCTCCCCGGTCCAGCGCCAGCGGCGCACGAGGCGCTGGAAGTGGGTGTCCACGGTGATTCCCGGGCGGCCGAAGGCGTTGCCGAGCACGACGAACGCCGTCTTGCGGCCGACTCCGGGCAGCTTGACGAGATCCTCGAGCCGGCCGGGCACCTCGCCGCCGAAGTCCTCCGCCAGCGCCTTCGACAGCCCTATGACCGACCTGGTCTTGGCCCGGAAGAAGCCGGTGGGGCGCAGGATCTCCTCCACCTCCTCGGGGTTGGCGGCGGCCAGGTCCTCGGGGGTGGGGTACTTCGCGAAGAGGGCGGGGGTCGTCTGGTTGACGCGCAGGTCGGTGGTCTGGGCCGACAGCACGGTGGCGACGACGAGTTGAAAGGGGTTCTCGAAGTCCAGCTCCGGGTGGGCGTACGGGAACACCTCGGCGAGCTCACGGTTGATCCGGCGGGCGCGGCGGACCAGCGCGGTGCGCGACTCGTCCCCGGCCGGCTGGACGACGGTCTTCACCGGGGATGCCGTCACGGAGGCGGTCGCCTCCTTCGCCCCGGATGTCTTCGTTCCGGTCGTCTTCGTCCCGGTTGCCTTCGCCCCGGTCGTCTTCGTCCCGGTCGTCTTCGCCCCGGTCGTCTTCGCCCCGGTCGTCCTCTTCGCCGCCGCCTTCTCCACCGGTGTGTCCGTCTCCCCTGCCGCCCCGCTCGCACGAGCCGTCGGTTCCTTCTTCAACGACGACCCCTTTGTCGCTTTCGTCGTTTCCCTGCCGCCATCGGAGCCCTGTTCGCCCACGGCGGAATCACGACGCACACCCACTCACGCAGCTCCCCTCGGCCTGTGTCCTCACCGGCGATTCGGACACCCGGCCAGCCTACGACCCGGCACCGACATCCGCCCCGGACCCCGAAGATCGACGTCCAATTGGACCCCTGCCGCTTACCCCGACCGGTCCGTACGGCATCCTTGTGACAGATCACACTGTTTGGACCGTCCGGCAAAATGGGAACCACGGTCCCCTGGTACGTAGGGGAACAAGATCCCCTGAGCAGGTCGACAAGGAGAGAACTCGTGGACGACGTTCTGCGGCGGAATCCGCTCTTCGCGGCGCTCGACGACGAGCAGGCCGCCGAGCTTCGCGCCTCCATGAGTGAGGTGACCCTCGCACGGGGCGACTCCCTGTTCCACGAGGGCGACCCCGGCGACCGCCTGTACGTGGTCACCGAGGGCAAGGTCAAGCTGCACCGTACGTCCCCCGACGGCCGCGAGAACATGCTCGCCGTGGTCGGACCGGGCGAGCTGATCGGTGAGCTGTCGCTCTTCGACCCGGGTCCGCGCACCGCGACCGCCACGGCGCTCACCGAGGTCAAGCTGCTCGGGCTGGGCCACGGCGACCTGACGCCCTGGCTGAGCGCGCGCCCCGAGGTGGCCACGGCGCTGCTGCGGGCCGTCGCGCGCCGGCTGCGCAGGACCAACGACGCGATGTCGGACCTGGTCTTCTCGGACGTCCCGGGCCGTGTCGCCCGCGCCCTGCTGGACCTCTCCCGCCGCTTCGGCGTGCAGTCCGAGGAGGGCATCCACGTCGTGCACGACCTCACGCAGGAGGAGCTGGCCCAGTTGGTCGGCGCGTCCCGCGAGACGGTCAACAAGGCCCTGGCGGACTTCGCCCAGCGCGGTTGGCTCCGCCTGGAGGCCCGCGCGGTGATCCTGCTGGACGTCGAGCGCCTCGCGAAGCGCTCCCGCTGACCCCTGGCACCGGAGCCCCGCTTCCCACGGGAAGCGGGGCTCCGCCGTGTCCGCACGTCCTGCGTGCTCCCGCCATGCCCGGAACGCGGCGTGCCCCACGCGGCACGGCGATCCGGCGGCACGACGATTCCGCACGGCCGACACCGCGCACCGCCCCGCACCGGAGACGCAGGGCCGCATCGGGCGCGAGGGCTCCCTCGCGCGGGCGCACCACGCCTGCCGCCCTGTTGTCCGCGCGGGCACACCACGCCTGCCGCCCCGCCGCCCCGTCGTCGCCGCCGCGCGGAAGCGGCCGACGGCCGTCCTCGGACGCGGACCGGCCGGTGCCCCGCGGTCCCCTCGCCCCGTACGTCGACGGCCCCGGCCCCGGCTCGCCGGGGAGTACGCGCGCGTGCGCGGTGTGAGGGCCCGCGGCCCGGGTGATGCGGAGCGGGACCGCCGGCGGGAACCCGGCGCGGCTACTGGATGAGGCCGTGCTCCTGGAGGTACTCCAGCTGGGCGCGTACCGAGAGTTCCGCGGCCGGCCACAGGGAGCGGTCGACGTCGGCGTAGACGTGGGCGACGACCTCTGACGGGGCGCGGTGGCCGTTCTCGACGGCCGTCTCGACCTGGGCGAGGCGGTGGGCCCGGTGGGCGAGGTAGAACTCGACGGCGCCCTGGGCGTCCTCCAGGACGGGTCCGTGGCCGGGCAGCACCGTGTGGACGCCGTCGTCGACCGTGAGCGACCTGAGCCGGCGCAGCGTGTCCAGGTAGTCGCCGAGGCGGCCGTCGGGGTGGGCCACGACGGTCGTACCGCGGCCGAGGACGGTGTCGCCCGTGAGGACCGCCCGGTCGGCCGGGAGGTGGAAGCTCAGGGAGTCGGCCGTGTGGCCGGGGGTCGGTACGACCCTCAGCTCCAGGCCCCCGACGGTGATGACGTCCCCGGCGGCCAGCCCCTCGTCGCCGAGCCGCAGCGCCGGGTCCAGGGCCCGCACCTTCGTGCCGGTCAGCCCGGCGAAACGGGCGGCGCCCTCGGCGTGGTCGGGGTGACCGTGCGTCAGGAGGGTGAGGGCGACGCGCTTCCCGGCCCGCTCGGCGGTGCCGATGACGTGCCGCAGGTGCCCGTCGTCCAGCGGGCCGGGGTCGACCACGACGGCGAGGTCGGAGTCCGGTTCCGACAGGATCCAGGTGTTGGTGCCGTCCAGGGTCATCGCCGAGGGGTTGGGGGCCAGCACGTTGACGGCACGTGCGGTGGCCGGGCCGGAGAGGACTCCGCCCCGTGGCCGGCCGGGAAGGGCGCTCGCGTCCGTCATGCGGGGGCTCCACCGGTCCGGATGTGCTTGGTGAACTCGTCGTGTCCCGGCCAGGAGAGCACGATCTCGCCCTCCACCAGGCGCGCGGAGGCCAGCACCGGCGTGAGATCCCGCCCGGGCGCCGCGTCGAGCGCCTCCGCGGCCGTTCCGTACGCGGTGAGCCGGCGCAGTGTGGCGATGGTCGGGGGCATCATCAGCAGCTCGCCCCGGTCGTACGCCTCCGCCGCCGCGCGGGGCGTGATCCACACCGTGCGGTCGGCCTCCGTGGAGGCGTTGCGGGTGCGCTGGCCCTCGGGGAGCGCGGCGACGAAGAACCAGGTGTCGTAGCGGCGGGGCTCGAACTCGGGGGTGATCCAGCGCGCCCACGCGCCGAGCAGGTCCGAGCGCAGGACCAGTCCGCGGCGGTCCAGGAACTCCGCGAAGGACGTCTCCCGCGCGACGAGCGCGGCGCGGTCCGCCTCCCAGTCGTCGCCGGTCGTGTCGCCGACCACGGAGTCGGGGGTGGGCCCGGCGAGCAGGACGCCGGCCTCCTCGTACGTCTCCCGCACGGCCGCGCAGACGATCGCCTGGGCCCCCGCCTCGTCGACGCCGAGCCGGTCCGCCCACCACGCGCGCTCGGGGCCCGCCCAGCGGACGTGCCGGTCGTCGTCCCGCGGGTCGACGCCGCCGCCGGGATAGGCGTACGCGCCGCCCGCGAACGCCATGGACGTACGCCGGCGCAGCATGTGCACGGCGGGCCCGTCGCCGGTGTCCTTGAGCAGCATGACGGTGGCCGCGCGCTTCGGCACGACCGGCGTGAGATCGCCGCCCGCCAGCGCACGGATCCGCTCCGGCCACTCCGGCGGATACCACTGCCCGTCGGCCTGCGCATTCACCATGGCCGGAGGCTATCCCGTGACGGGCGGATGTTCGAGTGCCCGGGGAGGACCGCGTTACCGGCGCGCGACACGCCGTCGCGCCGGCCTCAGGCCCGAGGCGTCGCGCACCGGGGCCGCGGTCCCCGGGCCGCGCGATCACGCCGGGCGCCGGGGGCCCCGGCACGCGTGCCGGGATCACCGGGTCCCGCGCCTCGCGGGACCCGGTGGCGCGGGCTACGCCTCCGTGAGTTCCACCTGGACCTCGACCTCCACCGGGGCGTCCAGGGGCAGTACCGCGACGCCCACCGCGCTGCGGGCGTGGACGCCCTTGTCGCCGAGGACCTCGCCGAGCAGTTCGCTCGCGCCGTTGAGGACGGCCGGCTGGCCGGTGAAGTCCGCGGCGGAGGCCACGAAGCCGACGACCTTCACCACGCGCGCCACCCGGTCCAGGTCCCCGGCGACGGACTTGACCGCGGCGAGGGCGTTCAGCGCGCAGGTGCGCGCCAGCTCCTTCGCCTCCTCGGCGGTGACCTCCGCGCCGACCTTGCCGGTCAGCGGGAGCTTGCCCTCCACCATGGGCAGCTGGCCGGCGGTGAAGACGTACCGCCCCGACCGCACGGCCGGCTGGTACGCGGCCAGCGGCGGGACGACCTCCGGCAGGCTCAGGCCCAGCTCGGCGAGTTTCGCCTCGACGGCGCTCATCCCTGCTTCTCCCGCTTCAGGTAGGCCACCAGCTGCTCGGGGTTGTTCGGCCCGGGCACGACCTGGACGAGCTCCCAGCCGTCCTCGCCCCAGGTGTCCAGAATCTGCTTCGTTGCATGGACGAGCAGCGGCACAGTCGCGTATTCCCACTTGGTCATGCGGCCGACTCTAGCCCCCGCCCGCGCGGGGCGCGGCCCCCGTCCCGCTCCCTCGCGCGGGACGCGACTCCCGGGAACCGCCACCCGGAGCCGCCGGGGCGCGGGGCGAGCATTTAGGCTCGAAGACGTGAGCAGGCTCCAGGTCGTCAGTGGCAAGGGCGGAACCGGCAAGACCACGGTGGCCGCGGCCCTCGCGCTGGCCCTGGCCACGGAGGGGAAGCGGACGCTCCTCGTCGAGGTCGAGGGCCGCCAGGGCATCGCACAACTCTTCGAGACGGAGGCACTGCCCTACGAGGAACGGAAGATCGCTGTCGCTCCGGGAGGCGGCGAGGTGTACGCCCTCGCCATCGACGCCGAACTGGCCCTCCTGGACTACCTCCAGATGTTCTACAAGCTCGGCGGCGCCGGCCGGGCCCTCAGAAAGCTCGGCGCGATCGACTTCGCCACCACCATCGCACCCGGCGTGCGGGACGTCCTGCTCACCGGCAAGGCGTGCGAGGCGGTGCGCCGCAAGGACGGACACGGGCGGTTCGTCTACGACTACGTCGTGATGGACGCCCCGCCGACCGGCCGCATCACCCGTTTCCTCAACGTCAACGACGAGGTCGCCGGACTCGCCAGGATCGGCCCGATACACAATCAGGCGCAGGCGGTCATGCGGGTGCTGAAATCGCCGGAGACGGCCGTGCACCTGGTGACGCTGCTGGAGGAGATGCCGGTCCAGGAGACCGCCGACGGCATCGCGGAACTGCGCGCCGCGCGGCTGCCGGTGGGGCGGGTCATGGTGAACATGGTCCGCCCGGAGACGCTGGACGGGGAGGGCCTGGAACTCGCGGCGGCGGTCCCTCGTTCCTCCATCGCGCGGGCACTGTCGTCCGCCGGTCTGGGCGGCGCGCGGCGCGGGGGACACGCCGAGCGGCTGGTGGACCCGTTGCTCGCGCAGGCGGAGGAGTACGCCGAGCGGTACGCGCTGGAGGCCGAGCAGCGCGCCGTGCTGGCGGCCCTCGACGTGTCGCTGCACGAGCTTCCGCTGCTCGCGGAGGGCATGGACCTGGCCGGCCTGTACCAACTGGCCAGGGAGCTGCGCGAGCAGGGCGTGTCATGACCGGCCGCGCCCGCACGGTGCGGCCCCGAAGCGCCCGCCACCACCGCACCCGCCCCGTCACGAGTCCGAAGCACAGGCACCACCGCACCCGCCCCGTCACGAGTCCGAAGCACAGCCACCACCGCACCCGCCCCGTCACGAGTCCGAAGCACAGCCACCACCGCACCCGCCCCGTCACGAGTCGGAAGCACCGGAAGCAGGGGATGTCATGAGTCGTCGTCCGGAACCGGCGCAGGCCCAGGACCCGGCCCGTCACCACCTCTCCCCCACCCGCACGCTCTACGTCGACCCGCTGATCGAGGACCCCGCCACCCGGATCGTGGTCTGCTGCGGCTCGGGCGGGGTCGGCAAGACGACCACCGCCGCGGCGCTCGGCCTGCGCGCGGCCGAGCGGGGGCGCAAGGTGGTGGTCCTCACCATCGACCCGGCTCGCCGGCTCGCCCAGTCCATGGGCATCGACTCGCTCGACAACACCCCGCGCCGGGTGAAGGGCATCGACGACTCCGCGGGCGGCGAACTGCACGCGATGATGCTCGACATGAAGCGCACCTTCGACGAGATCGTCGAGGGGCACGCGGACCCCGACCGGGCCGCCGCGATCCTGGGCAACCCCTTCTACCAGTCGCTCTCGGCGGGCTTCGCGGGCACGCAGGAGTACATGGCGATGGAGAAGCTGGGCCAGCTGCGGTCCCGGGACGAGTGGGACCTCATCGTGGTCGACACCCCTCCGTCCCGTTCCGCGCTGGACTTCCTGGACGCCCCCAAGCGGCTCGGGTCCTTCCTCGACGGCAAGCTCATCCGCGTCCTGCTGGCCCCGGCGAAGGTCGGCGGCCGCGCGGGGATGAAGTTCCTGAACGTCGGGATGTCGATGATGACCGGCGCCCTGGGCAAGGTGCTCGGCGGCCAGTTGCTGAAGGACGTGCAGACGTTCGTGGCCGCGATGGACTCGATGTTCGGCGGGTTCCGCACGCGCGCGGACGCCACGTACAAGCTGCTCCAGGCGCCCGGGACGGCGTTCCTGGTGGTGGCGGCCCCGGAGCGGGACGCGCTGCGCGAGGCCGCGTACTTCGTGGAGCGGCTGGCGGCGGAGGAGATGCCGCTGGCCGGGCTGGTCCTCAACCGGGTGCACGGCAGCGGCGCGGACCGGCTGTCGGCCGAGCGGGCGCTGGCCGCCGCGGAAAATCTTGAGGACTCCGGCATTGTGGATCAGGAGGACGGGAAAGCTGGACTTCGTAACTCCCCCGAAACGTACGGAAGTTCAGAACCCTCCACACCATCCTCCGCTTCCGGCTCACCGGCACGGGACGTCCCCGGCACAGGCTCCCCCGCCACCGCGGACGACACCGAAGGCGCGAGCACGAAGGACACCGACACGGACGCGAACGCGGACGCCGACGCGGACCGGTCCGTCGACCGGCTCACCGCGGGTCTGCTGAGGCTGCACGCCGAGCGGATGCGGCTGCTCTCGCGCGAGCAGCGCACACGCGACCGCTTCACCGCGCTCCACCCCGAGGTGGCGGTGACCGAAGTGGCAGCGCTGCCCGGCGACGTGCACGACCTCGCGGGACTGCGGGACATCGGCGACCGGCTCGCGGCCCACCGGCCGGAGCTGCCCGAAACGCCCTGACGGCACCTGGTCCGGAACCGGGCGGGGCCGGGAGCCCCCGGGGGCCCTCAGCTCACCGCGGCGTAGTTCTCGTACACCTCGTCGTCGTCGAGCGGTACGACACCCGACCCCCGCTCGTACTCCGAGCGCGCGGTCTCCAGCAGCCTGCGCCAGGAGGTCACGGTCGGCCGCCGGCGCAGCAGTGCGCGGCGCTCACGCTCCGTCATGCCTCCCCATACGCCGAACTCGACACGGTTGTCGAGCGCGTCAGCCAGGCATTCGGTGCGTACCGGACATCCGGTGCACACCGCCTTGGCCCTGTTCTGCGCTGCTCCCTGAACGAACAGTTCATCCGGATCGGTAGTGCGGCAGGCAGCCTGCGCACTCCAGTCGGTAACCCAGCCCATACCGGCGCCGTCCTCTCCCGAATCGAGGCTCCCCCACGGCGGCAGCGGCATATTCACCGCCGCCAGTTGAGGACGTTACGGAAGGTGGGCACGGCGCAACACCCCCAGCGGGCCCAATCTTGAATGGCCCGAACGGACTATGGGTAAGCGGCAGATCACCCGGGGGAGTGAGGGGGCGACATACGCGGCCAATCCGGCATTCCAGGTCAGTTCAGTTGCGTCACAACGGGCACCGCATGACACAGGAGGCGGATCCGGACACGGACTCAACACTCCTCGACAGACACGCGTACGAAAAAAATCGAGGAGATCCGGAACGATTCGGGGTCGCCGGACGTATTGATACGTGGCCTCACTGCTGTGACAGTTGAGAGCAGCTTAGGCCAAGGCATATACGCTTGTCCGGCGAATGAGAACGTAGACACCTCACGTTGCTATGCCGTCAAGTTCAGGGGATGAGTCCTCCGTTCACGGCGCGGTTGTAGAGGCGCTGGTGCCACTCGTTGGCGTCGGGCGCAGGGGCAGCCGTCAGGACGGGGTTGGGACCCGTCTCGATGAGGTGCAGGAGCGTCCAGGCGACGCCGTAGCAGTCGTCCGGGCCGAAGCAGGAGACGAGAGCCTTGGCTTCCTCTCCCGTGACCGGCTTCGCAATCGCTTCTAGTTGCGCGACACGCCTGTCGATCTCTTCTTCGCTCGCATCCCAGTCGGGAAGCGGGCCGTCGGTAACGAACATCTGCACTTCGGGTCTCATGGCCGAATGATCGGCTGCCTTCACCAATGCGGGCAAGGCGTCTTGGCTGGTCAGGCTGCCGCTGCCTCGGCGAGCGACAGTGAGGGAAAGGCCGACTGCTCGTCGAAGAGCTCTCGCTTCTGGAGGCAGTGGTAGAGCTGGCCGATCATGCGGTTGAAGAGGTTGCGCTGGGCAGCCGCGTGCCAGTCGCCTTGTTCGCGTCGGCGCCGGTAGTGGGCGTTGGCTCCGGTGGATGCCCGTAGGGAGGCGAAGGCCCAGAGGTAGCCGGCGTGGTTGAGGCGGTCGTTCTTCACCCAGCGTCTGGTGATGGCGGACTTCTTGCCGGAGGCGCGGGTGATGGGTGAGGAGCCAGCGTAGGCCTTGAGGCCGCGGGCGTCGGCGAAGCGGGTGCGGTCGTCGCCGATCTCGGCCAGGACGCGGGCGGCGAGCTGGATACCGAGGCCGGGGAAGCTCAGCAGGATCTCGGCGTCCGGGTGCTGAGAGAAAGCCTCCTCGACCGCTTCGGCGAGCTGGTCGGCTGCGGTGCAGGCCGCGTCCAGCTGGATGAGGAGGGCGAGCATCTGCTTGCCGAGTGCGTCTTCGACCAGCGGAGGCTGGTGAGCCCACTCGCCCCGGAAGACCTCGCGGAGGCGCTCGGCCTCGGCCTCGATGCCACGCTGGCGGCCGGCTCGCTTCAGGGCGGCCTGGATCTGGGTGCGGGTCAGCCGCGCGGCCCGGGCCGGGGTGGGGGCGGTCTTGAGGAGCTCGCGGGCCTCGGGACGGCACAGGCCGTTGGTCCAGGCAGCGAAGGCGGCCAAGGCGGCGGGGTAGTACTCGCGCAGCAGGGACCGAAGCTGGTTGGCGAGCTGCTGCCGGTTCCACAAGGAGTCCTGCTGGGCCCGGGCCAGGACGGCGATCGCGCGGCCAAGGTCGCTGTCGTCGGGCAGTGGCCGGTGGGCGTGCATGTCGGTGCGCAGGATGTTGGCCAGGACCAGGGCGTCGCCAGGGTCGGACTTCTTGCGCGAGACGGAGTGCCGGTCGCGGTAACGGGCGGCGGCCATCGGGTTGATCGCGAAGACCTTGCGTGTGCCGGTCCGCAGGACCGCGACGAGCAGGCCGCGGGAGGTCTCGATCGCGACCGGGATCGGGTTCTCCTCTGTGTCGCCGTACTCGGCGAGCAGTTCCAGCAGGATCTTGTAGCCAGCCGCGTCGTCGGTGATGTGCCTCTTGGCCAGCAGCTGGCCGGTGTCGTCGACCAGGGCGACGTCGTGGGTGCGTTCCGCCCAGTCGATTCCGCAGTAGATCAAGATTCCCCTCCCCAGAGTTCGGCGTGTGCGCTGGTCACGAGCGCATGCGGGCCACGCAGCGACCTAATCCCAGGCCTCGACCGCAAAGCGGTCGGGCCGCCACCTCACTAGCCGTTCGTGGCACCAGCGCACCCCACGGGCCTCGGTCTGCGCGGGAGCTCAGACGGCTCGGGCGTTTGGAGAGATCTCCGTGCGGAAGGCTCGCACCATGAGCACCAACGAGTGATCAAGCGGTCAGTACTGACGGTGGTGGCGGCCACGAGGGCGCCGAGCGTCGCCGCTCTGGGAAGAGGCAACACTGCCTGGTATGGGAAAGGCATCCGCTCGGCGCCCACGCGGCCGCCGCCACCATTCGCACCAGACCGCGCACCGATCTACGTTGAGGCCTCCGTGGGGCCCGGCTGCACCTGGATGTCACGGTCTGGTACTCGAACGCTCCGAGAAGCACCCGCTCCTGCAGAACGCTCATAACTACGGATTAGGCTGCTCCCATGCCAAAGAAGCGCTCGGGTGGTGGTCTGTCTCCCACGCAGCAGGCCGCCAAGTTCCTCGGTGTCAGTGTCCTCGCGGGGGCCGTCATGGCCGGCATCGCGCTGCCCGCCGTGGGCGCGCTCGGCCTGGCGGCCAAGGGATCGGTCGAGAGCTTCGACGAGCTCCCGGCCAACCTCAAGACGCCGCCGCTGAGTCAGCGCACCACCATCCTCGACGCCGACGGCGGCCAGATCGCCACCGTCTACTCGCGCGACCGCACGGTGGTCCCCCTCAAGGACATCTCGCCGTACCTGCAGAAGGCGATCGTCGCGATCGAGGACTCGCGCTTCTACGAGCACGGCGCGGTCGACCTCAAGGGTGTCCTGCGCGCGCTCAACGCGAACGCGCGCAGCGGCGAGGTCTCCGAGGGCGCCTCCACCCTCACCCAGCAGTACGTGAAGAACGTCTTCGTCGAGGAGGCGGGCGACGACCCGACGAAGGTCGCGCAGGCCACCCAGCAGACCATCGGCCGCAAGATCGCCGAACTGAAGTACGCGATCCAGGTCGAGGAGGAGCTGGGCAAGAAGAAGATCCTCGAGAACTACCTGAACATCACGTTCTTCGGCCAGCAGGCCTACGGCGTCGAGGCCGCGGCCCGGCGCTACTTCTCCAAGCCCGCCAAGGAGCTGAACCTCCAGGAGTCGGCCCTCCTCGCCGGCATCGTCCAGTCTCCGAGCCGCTACGACCCGGTCAACGACGAGGCGGAGGCGAAGCGGCGGCGCAACGTCGTGCTCCAGCGGATGGCCGAGGTCGGCGAGGTCTCGCGGGAGCAGGCCGCCGAGGCGGCGAAGGCCCCGCTGGGCCTGAAGGTCAGCAAGCCGAAGAACGGCTGCATTACCGCGGTCGACGACGCCAGCTTCTTCTGCGACTACGTGCGCGAGGTGTTCCTGAGCGACCCGGTCTTCGGGAAGACCAAGGCCGACCGGGCGAAGATCTGGAACCAGGGCGGCCTGACCATCCGCACGACGCTCGACCCGCAGGCGCAGGCTTCGGTGCAGCAGTCGCTGAAGAGCCACGTCTACCAGTCGGACTCGGTCGCCGCGGCGTCCACGTTGGTCGAGCCCGGCACCGGCAAGATCGTCGCGATGGGCCAGTCGAAACCGTACGGCTACGGCAAGAACGAGACGGAGATCAACTTCTCGGTCGACTACGCCATGGGCGGCTCCAACTTCGGCTTCCCGACGGGTTCCACCTTCAAGCCGTTCGTGGCGGCGGCCGCGCTGGAGGAGGGCAGGCCGGCGACGCAGTCCTACTCCGCTCCGTACCAGATGCCGTACCCGGCGACCGTGCGCGGGTGCGGCAAGCCCTGGGTGAACGACAGCGGCTACAAGCTCGAGAACGAGAACGAGTCCGAGGTGGGGCCGTACGCGCTCAAGGAGGCGATGGCCAAGTCGGTCAACACCTACTTCGTGCAGATGATCGAGGACATCGGCATGTGCCCGGTGGTGACCATGACCGACAAGCTCGGCGTGGTGCAGGGCAACGGGAAGAAGATCCCCGAGGTCCCCTCCTCGATGACCCTCGGTTCCACCGGCCTCTCGCCCCTCACGATGGCGAGCGCGTACGCCGCCTTCGCCTCCCGGGGCATGTACTGCACGCCGATCGCCATCGAGTCGATCACCCAGAAGATCGGCAACCAGCAGAAGTCGCTCGAGGTCCCGAAGTCGACGTGCTCGCGCGCGATGAGCGAGAAGACCGCGGACACGGTGAACACCCTGCTGCAGGGTGTGGTCGACTCCGGTACGGGCCAGGAGGCCGGCCTCAGCGACCGCGCCAACGCCGGTAAGACGGGTACGACGGACGAGCGCAAGAACGCCTGGTTCGTCGGCTACACGCCGAACATGTCGGGCGCCGTCTGGGTGGGCAGCGCGAGCCAGGAGGTCGAGATGAAGAACATCACGATCGGCGGCCAGTACCACTCGCTCGTCTTCGGTGGCGCGGTCCCGGGTCCCATCTGGAAGGACGCCATGACCGGCGCCCTGTCGGGCAAGGAGTCCCCGTCCTTCAACCTCGTCGACATCCCGGACGGCCAGAACCGCGGCGAAGGCGACGGCGACGGCGGCGGCGGCGGCAACAGTGACGACGACGGCAACAACGGCGACGGCGGTCTCGTCGGCGGCCTGATCAGCGGCGGCAACGCCAACGGGGGCGGCAACGGCACGGGGGGCACGGGAGACACCGAGCCGGATCCGACGTTCTCCATCCCGGAGGGCTTCATCCGGGGGGCGGGCGAGGGCCCCGGGGGACGCGGCTGACGGTCCCGGCCCGACACGTCGAACGGCCCCTCCCCCCACGGTCGGGGGGAGGGGCCGTTCGACGTCGTACGACGCACGCGCGAGGCGGCGGGAACGGCCTCGGCCGACCGTGCGGGGCACCGGAGCCCCACGGACCCGGCCGAACGCACGCAGCGCCGGTGTCACCGGCACAGCCGACCATACGCCGCACACCGCACCGGAGTTGCAGGTCAGCCGGCCAGCAGCTTCTTCACCGCGGCGGCGACCCGGCCGCCCTCCGCCTGCCCGGCCACCTTCGGGTTGACGATCTTCATCACGGCGCCCATGGCCCGCGGCCCTTCCGCACCCGCCGCCTTCGCCTCCTCCACCGCCTGGGCGACGATCGCGTCCAGCTCCTCGTCGGAGAGCTGCTTGGGCAGGTACTGGGCCAGCACCTCGCCCTCCGCCTTCTCCCGCTCGGACTGCTCGGGACGGCCACCCTGCGCGAAGGCCTCCGCCGCCTCGCGGCGCTTCTTCGCCTCGCGGGTGATCACCTTCTGCACCTCGTCGTCGGAGAGCTCGCGCTTCTCCTTCCCCGCGACCTCCTCCTTGGTGATCGCGGCGAGCGTCAGCCGGAGCGTCGAGGAGCGGAGCTCGTCGCGCTCCTTGATCGCGGCGTTGAGGTCTTCCTGCAGCTTCGACTTGAGCGTGGTCATGGCTAGATTGTCGCAGGTGCGCGAGGCGGAACGCCTGCTGATTTAAGGCCCGCCGTGTCCACGGGCGTTCGGAGCGCCCGCTCGGGTCTGACACGATGGGCACATGCGCGCGCGATACGGAATCCCCCTGGGAATCACGGCGGCCGGCGCCGCCGGGCTGCTCTACGCGGCGGGCTTCGAGGCCCGCTCCTTCCGCCTCCGACGGGTGACCGTCCCCGTCCTCCCGTCCGGGATGCGCCCCCTGCGCGTGCTCCAGGTCTCCGACATCCACATGGTCGGCGGCCAGCGCAAGAAGCAGCGCTGGCTGCGCTCCCTGGCGGGCCTGCGCCCCGACTTCGTGCTCAACACGGGCGACAACCTGTCCGACCCCGAGGGCGTGCCGGAGGTCCTCGACGCACTCGGCCCCCTGATGGAGTTCCCGGGCGCGTACGTCTTCGGCTCCAACGACTACTACGGCCCCAGGCTGCGCAACCCCGCCCGCTACCTGATCGAGAAGGTCCAGGGCCGCCACGGTCTGAACGGCAACGCCCCGGAGGTCGACGTGGTCCACAACCCGTGGGAGGACCTGCGGGACGGCTTCGACGCGGCCGGGTGGCTGAACCTGACGAACACCAGGGGCACGCTGAAGATCGAGGGCACCTCGATCGAGCTGACCGGCCTGGACGACCCGCACATCAAGCGCGACCGGTACGCGGAGGTCTCGGGCGGCCCGTCGGACGCGGCGGACTTCTCGATGGGCGTCGTCCACGCCCCGTACCTGCGCGTCCTGGACTCCTTCGCGGCCGACGGCTACCCCCTGATCCTGGCCGGCCACACCCACGGCGGCCAGCTCTGCATCCCCTTCTACGGCGCCCTGGTCACCAACTGCGACCTGGACACGGACCGCGTGAAGGGCCTGTCCACGCACACGTCCGAGGGCCGCACGTCCTACCTCCACGTCTCCGCGGGCTGCGGCGCCAGCCGCTACACCCCGGTCCGCTTCGCCTGCCCCCCGGAGGCGACGCTGATGACCCTGGTGGGCCGCGAGCAGGGGATGGCCGGGTAACCCGTCCGGCCCACCCGCATCGCCCCGGGCCGGACGTCCGCCCACGCTGGGGTGCATGACCGCCCCGATACCCAGGGACCTCCCGGACATCCCCGCCCTGCCGCGCACGCACCCGGCGTCGGCCGCCCTCTTCGCCCCCGCCAGAGCCGTCGTCCCGCTGGTACGCCGCCCGCTGACAGCGGCATACCGCCTGCTCCTGGCACTGCTGGCGGCGGGGGCGGTGCTGGTGGAAACCCTCCTCGGCAGCCCGGCCCGGGTCCTGAGCCACTTCGCGGTCCAGAGCGCGATCCTGCTGGCCCTGGTCATGCTCGCCTCGGCCCGCCGCACCTGGAGCGCCCGTCACCCCCTGCCGGGCGCCCTCACGGGGGCGGCCCTGCTGTACGTGATCATGGCGTCCCTGACCCAGCACGTCCTCCTGGCGGACCCGGCCCCGCGCCTCGCGACGACCGGCGCCGCGGCCGGACCCTCCTGGCTGGAGCCGCTCGCCGCCCACACCCTGCACACGGTGCTCCCCGTCGCCGCGGTACTGGACTGGCTCCTCCTCTCCCCGCCGGCCCGCCTCCGCCTCCGCCAGGCCGCCACCTGGCTGCTGTACCCCTTGGCCTACCTGGCCTTCACCCTGGCCCGGGGCGCCCTCCTCACCGGCTCCCCCGCCCGCTACCTCTACCCCTTCCTCGACGTCGCCCGGCACGGCTACCGGCACGTCCTCGCCAACGCCCTCCTCCTCGGCCTGGCCCTCTACGCCCTGGCCGTCCTCCTCGTGGCCCTGGACCACGCCCGCCCCAACCCGGTCCGCCCCCGCTCGAAAACCGGATTTCGTCTCCGGCCCCCGGTGGGCTAAAGTAAACGTCGTCGCCGCGAGAGCAGCGGCAATCGGGGTGTAGCGCAGCTTGGCAGCGCGCTTCGTTCGGGACGAAGAGGTCGTGGGTTCAAATCCCGCCACCCCGACAGAGAAACACCAGGTCAGCCAGGCTACTCACATGAGTAGCCTGGCTGATCTGCTTTGTGCGTGTCTATCTGCGTGACTACCGGTTCCCGCGTGTCTACGGCCGCTGCGGATCAGCGCCGAAGATCCCGTCCATGACCACGGCGCCGGTCTGGATCACGGGCCGGATCTGCTTCCGGTAGACCTCCTCGGTCACGGCCGTCCCGGAGTGCCCGACGAGCCGGGAGATCACTTCCAGCGGGACGCCGCGGTCGGACAGCAGGGACACGAAGCCGTGCCGGAGCTCCCGGGGCGTCCAGTCGTCGGCGTTGATCCCGTCGATGCCCTTGAGCGCCTGGCGGAAGGCGCGGCGGACGTTGGCCGCGCAGTGGCTTGCCCACGGCTCCTGCCTGCCCGGTTGGGCCGTCTCTGGGCCGTCCGAAGCCGCTCAGCAGTGGCCAATGACGACCGACGACGGCCACCAGGCGCGCGAACCCACCACCCCTGACCGGCAAAAACCCAGCTCACCAAGATCTCCGACAAGCCCCAGGACAAGAAGAAGCAACGCGACACCAGCAAGCCCTCGCCCTGCGAGTTCTTTGCGGGGCGGGGGCTTGTTCGGTGGGCCTGGCCGCTTCCCTGTTCCTCGCCGGCTGCGTGGCTCGGCGCCCACAGCGGGGAATCCGCGCGCAGCTTGTTGTGATCTTCGGCGAGCCGGCTGTCACCTGCGCCGGGGACCTTGTCATGACCCCGGCTTTCGGTGGCCCGCACGGCTTATGGGGCCGTGATCAGCCGCGGCAAGGGCAGCTTCCGCCCGGGATCGCTCCGTCGGCCCTCGGGGTCCCTCGCCGGTTGAGCCCTCCGTGTGAACCGAGGCATTCGTTCGGACGCAGCCGCGGCACGTCCCTTCGCGGTCGCCCCTCCTCGCGGCTTCAGTGATCCCGTCTTTTCGGATGATCCGTGGCCGATGCCCGGCAATCGGCCCCCTTCGGGAGGTTCAGTGAAATCGTCAAGGTGGTGGGCCGGCGTCGTCTCCGCGGTCAGCCTGTCCGGTTTCCTCGTCATGGGCGCTTCAGTCTCGTCGTCCGCGACCGCGGCCGACCACGACGGCAGGACGGCAGCCGTTCGGCAGGCCCGGCCGGACACGTCGGCATCTGCGGCATCCGCACCGGTCGGACTCGTGGCGCAGCCCGGGGACGGGCAAACCGGGTCCGGTGAGCCACGCGCGTGCAAGGGCCTGGTGCCCTACCCCATCCCCGCGGCCTACCGCCCGTACTACTTCTGCGGCGACTGGCGGCTCGGCCCCAGGCAGTTGCCGACCCACGGGCCGGTGGGAGCCATCGTCAAGGGCTACAACCGGCTCGGCGGCCTCACCGCCGTGGAGTTCCTGGACCGCTGGTGGAATCCGGCCGCCGATTCGGGCCAGGGCGACTGGCGCTATCCGCCGGACGACGGCTTCGCGCACGACGCCCAGGGCGCTGTGATCGCGGCGCCGTTGGTGCTGCGCGCGAACCAGAACCTGCTGCTCGACCGCTTCGGCGCCGAGGCGGGCCGGTTCCTCGCCCCGGCAGGCACGAAGTACGGGCTGAGGGCGCTCCCGCCGTCCAGCCTCAACACCATCGACCCTCGCTACCCGTACGACTACCACCTGTACCGGCTGGCCAAGGACGTCACCGTGTGCGCGGGGCCGCAGGCCCCGGCGTTCGAGCAACCGGGCACGGGCACCCAGTACGTGACCTCGAGCTCGTTCTGCCCGAGCATCCCCCGCACCAGCGTGGCCGACCTGGTGAACAACGGCACCCTCGTGCGGCTGAAGACCACGTATCCGTCCCGGTCGTGACCGTGTGGCCCGTGGTGGGAGACTGGCTCCATGGACCGGTTCGAGCTGTGCCGCGCGCTCAGGTCGGCCGGCGTCCCGGAGGCGTACTACGAGATCCAGGGCTGTCCCCACGGGCCGCACATGACCGATCGCTACTTCCTCGAGGAGCGCGGCGGCCTGTGGGCCGTGGGGGTCCATGAGCGCGGCACGCGCGAGGTGTGGGAACGGTTCACGGACGAGGACCAGGCATGCCGTTGGCTCCACGACCGCCTGACCGACGAGGGACCGCGGCCCGAACCGCCCACTCCGGAGGAGATGGATCAGCTCCTGCACGGCGGTGACGGCATCCAACGGCGGGCCCGCGAGGCGCTGGACCGGGCCCTGACCGAGGCCCGCGGCCGGACCACAGAAGAGCCTCGCCCCGACGACGGTCGTACGCAACCCCCGTCGGCGGGATGACCCGGCGCCCGGCCTCGCCCCGGTGACGAAGAACTCGGGAGGAGGCGGCCGAGGTGTTCACGGGTGCCGACGCGCGAACAGCCGGACTTTCTCGGACCCGTCCACAGACGGGGCCTGGCCCAGCCCGAGGCCACCGGTTCGCCCAGCAGAGCCCTCCGGCTCTTCCCGCCTCAGCCCTTGAGGTCGATCATGCGGACGGGTTGCCCGGTGGTGCGGGCGATGGTTTCGAAATCCCGGTCGTAGTGCAGCAACGTGAGCCCTGCTTCTTCTGCGGCTGCGGCCACGAGAAGGTCCACGGCTCCGGCACTGCGATGCTCACCCTTGGCGGTGAGCTCACGCTGGACGACTCGGGCGCGCCGGTAGACGCCGTCGGGCATGGGGCACCAAGTGAACTGGTTCAGTCGCCCCTGGATGGCCTCACGGCCCTTCTCGGAACGTGCGGAGTAAAGAACCTCCAGTTCAGTGAGGTCACACAAGGCGACCAGGCCGGCGGCCATCCGCTGCTCCCACTCCGCGGTCACCTGACGCAGCAGTACGCGAGCCAGAGCCGATGTGTCCACGAGGTAGTCGGGCACGCTCACCGGGCGGAACCACCTCGATAGGTGCGCTTGTCCAAAAGGAGTTCGGCGTCGAGGGCGCCCTCGTCCGCGAGGTCCTGCAGTTCGTGCAGAGCGCGCAGGCGGCGATTGCGGGCCACGATTTCACGCAGAGCGGTGTTGATGGTGTCCCGCTTCGTGGAAGTGCCCAGCTCCTTCGCCGCGGCCTCCAAGGCGTCGTCGTCGAGGTCGATGACGGTTCTGCTCATGAGCCCCACCTCCATATACATGGAAAGATATATCAATATACCTGATCCAATGTATCTCCGAGGTCGTGGATCCGGGGTCACTCCGGCAGGTCGGGGCGCGTCGTACCGCTTCCGGAGGCGGGTTCTGGTACCGGAACGCGGGGATGCGTGATCGGCTTGGGGCATGGAGACCATCATCGCCAGTGGCATAGCCGTCCTGGGGACGCTGCTCGGTTCGGGGATCACCCTGGCGTTCCAGCAGCGCACCACCGACAGGAGTCACCTGTTCACCCGCCGGGAGAAGCTCCGGCAGGAACGGCTCGACGCCTGCTCCGCCTACGCCGGCGCGCTGATCGACTACCGCCGGTGCCTGGTCCACCTCTGGTTCTGCGAGCACGAGCAGCCGCCGCCGGAGGACCCCGACACGGTGCGGATCCGCGCCTACGACCTGCGCTCACGCGCCCAGGAGGCACTGTTCCGGGTGCAGCTGCTCACCGATGACGAGACGCTGGGCCGGGCCGCGGAGAAGGTACTGGCCGACATCACGGCGCCGGCCGGGACGGACGGCAGGACCGAACTCGACGCTGCCCGGGTACGGACCCGGGACGACATCGGCCGACTGGTCCGAGCGGCCAAGCAGCACCTCTGAGGCGCTCACGGCCACGCCGGTTCGCCTCCGGTGTGCGCGAGAGGAGGGCCACGGGCTCCCGCGAGCCCGGTGTCCGGCGCGCGGCCGGGCGAAACGGCACGTCGTCACGGGCCGTGTACTACCGTGCGGGAGTACGCAGGATCTCGCTGGGGGAGAAGCGGTGAGCGCTCGGATTCTGGTGGCCGAGGACGACGAGAAGCAGGCCCGGCTGGTCCGGATCTACCTGGAGCGGGAGGGCAACGCGGTGCAGGTCGTGGGGGACGGCCGGGCGGCGCTGGAGAAGGCCCGCTCGTCGAAACCCGATCTCATCGTCCTCGACGTGATGCTGCCGCTGGTCGACGGGCTCGACGTGTGCCGCATCCTGCGGACCGAATCGGATGTCCCCATTCTCCTCCTCACCGCCCGCACCACCGAGGAGGACATGCTCCTCGGCCTCGACCTGGGCGCGGACGACTACCTCACCAAGCCCTACAGCCCCCGCGAGCTGACCGCGCGGGTGCGGGCGCTGCTGCGCCGGTCGCGGAAGGCCGCCGGCCCGGCGGAGCCCGTGGTGCTGCGGGTCGGCGCGGTGGTGCTGGACACCGCGCGCTTCGAGGTCCGGGTGGCGGGGCAGCCCGTGGCCCTCACCGCCAAGGAGTTCGCCATCCTGGAGGCGCTGGCCCGGGAACCGGGCAGGGTCTTCACCCGGGCGCAGATCATCGAGCGTGTCTTCGGCTTCGACCACGGCGTGCAGGAGCGGACCGTCGACGCCCATGTGATGAACCTGCGCCGGAAACTGGAGGCGGACCCCGGGCACCCGCGCCACCTGGAGACGGTGTACGGCCGGGGCTACCGCCTCAACGACGGTCCGGGCCCGGCCTCTTCCTGACGCCCGCCCCCCGGAGCCATCGGCAGCACGACGGTGAAGGTGGTGCCCGCCCCGACCGTGCTGCGCACCTCGATCGTCCCCCGGTGGTCGGTCACGATCTGGCGGGCGATGGACAGGCCCAGGCCGCTTCCCCCGGTCGCCCGGCCCCGGGACGCGTCCGCCCGCCAGAAGCGGTCGAAGAGGTGCGGCAGGTCCTTCTCCGCTATCCCCCTGCCGGTGTCCCGCACCTCCACGACGGCCAGTTCGCGCCGGGGGACCAGGGCCAGGGTCACGCTGCCGCCCGCCGCGGTCGCCCGCAGCGCGTTGCCGACCAGATTGCCGACGACCTGGCGCAGCCGGTCGGGGTCGGCGGTCACGAACGCGGGCCCGGCCGCCTCCACTTCGAGCGCGACACCCGCCGCCTCGGCCTGGGCGTGGTGGGCCGTGCGAGCGGCTTCCAGCAGTTCCGCCAGGTCGACCTCGGTGGGGTGGTAGGTGAGCGCACCGGCCTCCGCCAGTGCGAGGTCCTGGAGGTCATCCACGATCCGCTGCTGCAGCATCGCCTCCTCGTGCAGCGAGGCGAGCAGTTCGGGGGTCGGTTCGACGACGTCGTCCCGCAGGGCCTCCAGATAGCCGCGCAGGTTGGCCAGCGGGGTGCGCAGTTCGTGCGCGATGTCACCGATCAGGCGGCGCTGGCGCTCCTCACCGGCCTGGAGGGAGTCGGCCATGCGGTTGAAGGCGCCGCCGAGCTGGGCGATCTCGTCCCGGCCGGAGACGGGGACCCTGCGCTCCAGGTCGCCTTCGCCGAGCCCCTTCGCGGCCAGCGTCATGGCCCGGACGGGGCGCAGTACGGCCCTGCTCAGCAGCAGGGCGCCGAGGATGGCGGCGAGGGCGACCCCCATCGCGACGGCCACGGTGGGCGCGGCGGCCAGGGTGGGGGGTGACTCGTCGCGCACGCCCAGGCGGATCTCCAGGCGGGGCGGGGCGACGGACGCGGTCCGTTCGCCGAACACCCGCTGCAGGCAGGCGGCGGGCCGCGGGTCGGTCCCGCACGGCTGGACCGCGTCGACGTCCTGCGGCATCGGCGGGTTCGCCCCCGGCTTCGGCTCGTCGCACTGCGCGGGCCGCCGGTCGGGGCTGATCCTGGGCATCCCGACGTCGTCCGCGGTGGCCGTCGGCTCCGCTCCGGCCCGGGTCAGGCAGGACGCGTACGCCACGGCCGCGCGGTAGTCGGCGATCGCCGTGGCGGTGAGTTTCACCGCGGTCCGCGGCGCGCGGCCCGCCGGGAGGCGCAGGACGGGGCGCGGGTCGACCAGGACCGCGGGCCGGCTGCTCGGCGCGCGGGGGTCCCGGCCGGCCAGGGCGTCGGAGTCGGCGAGCAGGACGTCCGTCTCCGTGACGACCCGGATGCGCTGGCCGGTGTCGCGGGAGAGTTCGGCCACCGTGGGTGAGAGCCCTTCCCAGGTGCCGTGCGCGAATCCGTACGCGCGCAGGGCGCCGGTGATCCGGGAGACCTCCTGTTCGCCGGCCGTGACGGTCTCCTGGACCTGGCGGTTGGCCTGACGCAGCGTGAGCCAGGCGGTGGCGGCGGTGGCGGCCAACGCCACCAGCATGAGCATGCCGAGGACGCGGAGCCGGAAGCTCACCGTTCCCCCTTCGATCGTTTCCGGAATTCAAGAGGGCGTCATCGGCCAACGCCCATCAGGAATGTCTCATTCCTATCGATTTGGTGATTTCGGGCCCCTCATGGGCGAAAAGCAGCCACTCGATGACGGAATCATTTCTTCACCTCAATTCCGATGTAACCGTACATACGGCCGCTCGCATCCCCGCTGATGCAGAGGCCGCCGCTTTCGCCCCGGCCTCGTCCGGCGGCGGTCGCGGCACTGTCAACACCACACAGGGGGTTCATCATGAAACGTCTTGCGGCACTCGTACCCGTGCTCGCCGCCGCCGCCGTGGCGGTTCCGCTGTCGCTGGCGACGCCGGCCGCCGCACACGCCTCGTGCGGCACCACCGTCTCCGACAAGGACGGCAGCTCGTGGGGCAAGACGGCCAACGGGGCCAACGAGCGCAGCGGTTCCAGCACCAGCTGCACCATCAAGGGCGTCGCCTACAACACGCAGTCGCTGGACTACCACTGCTACACCGTCGGCAACGACGGCTACACCTGGACGTACGTCAGGAACGACGCCACCGGTGTCACCGGCTGGATCCGTGACGACCTGCTGAGCGACGGCGGCAGTTACGTCCACTGCGGTTTCTGACGGCTCCTTCGCAGTACCGGGCACGACGCAGTGACACGCGCCGCCGGGTGGCCCCGAGGGGGGACGCCCGGCGGCGCTCACGTGCCGGACAGCGCCTCCGTCGGGGAGAGCCTGCTCGCGCGGACCGCCGGGTACAGGCCGGCGATCACGCCGATGGCCAGGGTCGAGACGATGCCCGCCAGGCTCGCCCACGCGGGGACCACCGTCGGCCAGTCCCGGCTGAGGGCGTACCCCGCCGTGATCAGCGTCCCGAGGACCGTTCCGCCCAGGCCGCCGATGAGGGACAGCAGCAGCGACTCCGTCACGAACTGGGTGCGGATCTGGCCCCTGGTCGCCCCGAGGGCGCGCCGCAGGCCGATCTCGGGACGCCGCTCCAGTACCGAGATGACCATGGTGTTGCCCACGCCCACGCCACCGACGAGCAGGGCGACCCCGCCGAGGCCGAGCAGCAGCCCGGTCAGCGCCGACTCGGTGGCCTCGCGGGCCGCGAGCGCGTCGGAGGGCCGTGAGATCCGCACCTCACCCGGCTTCTCCGGGTACGCCGTGGCCGGGAGCACCGCCCGTACCGCCGCGACCCGGCTGTCCTCCGCGCGGACGTACACCGTCGACGGGTGGCCGTCGAAGCGCAGATAGGTCCGGGCCGCCGGCCATCCGACCAGGGCGGCGCCGTCCAGTTCCGGTGCCAGCGGTACCGGATCGAGTACGCCGATCAGCGAGAACCAGCGGCCGCCGAGCCAGACCCGGGTGCCGGGCGTGTACACGTCGAGCCGCTGGGCGGCGGTGGCGCCGAGCACCACCGCCGGGTACGCGTCGGTCGCGGAGTCCAGCCAGCGCCCCCTGCGGACCTGTCCGCCGACGGCCGGCAGGAGATCGGTGCCGGCCGCGAGAACGGTCAGGGAACCGGTCCGGCCGATGGGGATGTGGTCGTTGCGGTAGACGTGCGCGTCGACCGCGCCGGTGGCGGCCACCTGCCGCACCGGTGGGATGCGCCGGACCATCGGGACGGCCTCGTACGGCAGCCGGGCCTTCTCGCCCGTCAGCGACTCGCCCGGAGCCACCCGCAGCAGATTCGTGCCGAGGGCGTCGAGCCGCCGGTCCACCTCCGCCTGTCCGGAGCCGGAGATGCCGACCACCGCGATCATCGCGGCGACGCCGATGGCGATGCCGAGCGCCGAGAGGAAGACCCGCAGCGGACGCGTCCGCAGACCCGTCCCGCCGAGCCGTACGACGTCCGCGGGCCGGAGCCGGGCGGCCCGCAGCCGGCCGTCCGGGTCCCTCCCCGGGGAATCAGGGGCTCTGTCCGTCATCGGGGCACCCCGATCGACGGGCCGGCCGACGTGTCGGCCGCCGTGTCGGCGACCAGGCGTCCGTCGCGCATCTCGATGCGTCGCGGAAGCTGCTCGGCTATCTCACGGTCGTGCGTGATGACCACGACGGTGGTGCCGGCCGCGTGCAGTTCGCGCAGCAGGGCGAGTACGGCCGCGCCCGACGCGGAATCGAGGTTGCCGGTCGGCTCGTCCGCGAGCAGGACCGAGGGTTCACCGACCACGGCACGGGCCACGGCGACCCGCTGCCGCTCGCCGCCGGAGAGCTGGTGGGGCAGGTGCCGGACGCGGTGGCTGAGTCCAACCCGGGCCAGCGCCGCCGCGGCCTCGGCCCGGCGCCGCCGCATCGGGACGCCCGCGTAGAGCAGTCCGTCCGCCACCGAGTCCAGGACGGGGACGCCGACCGCGAGGTGGAACTGCTGGAAGACGAAGCCGATCCGGGTGGCCCGCAGCGCGGAGACCTCGCGGTCGGACAGTCCGGCCACGTCGTAGCCGTCGACCAGGACCCGGCCCGAAGTGGGCCGGTCGAGGCTGCCCATGAGGTTGAGCATGCTGGACTTGCCGGAGCCGGACGGGCCCACCACCCCGACCAGTTCCCCGCGTCCGATCCGCAGGCTCACGTCGCGGACCGCGGCCACCGGGCCCGGATACGTCTTCGAGACGGCGTCGAACTCGACGACGGCCCGAGATCCGCCGCTCATTCCGGAATCCTCACCTTCAGTCCCGCGCGCACCGCGGAACCGCTCACTTCCACCTTGCCGTCGGCGAACAGTCCGGTCTTCACGGCGATGAAGTCGCCGTCCGCCGTCTCCAGCCCGTGACCGCCCTCCGCGAGCGCCACCAGTGCGGCGACCGGGACGGTCAGCACGTCCTCGGCCTCGCGGCCGACGTACTCGACGGTGACGGGACCGCTCTCCAGCCGCCCCACGGACTTCTGGTCCTCGATCGTGACGGTCACCGGCACGGTCGCCGCGCCCTGCCCCGAACCGTCCTCGCCGGAACCGCCCTCGGGCGCACTGGCCTGCCGGCCCACCGACGCCACCTCGCCGCCCACGGTCCTGCCGTCGGGCAGCCGGACCCGGACGGCCGTGCCGCGGACGGCCCAGGAGGCGTCGGCGGCCGAGGCGTCGACGACGACCTTGCGCGCCGTCCCGGTGTACGTGAGGGCGTTCCCGGCGACGGCCTCGCCGAGCCGGACGCCCGGCCGGCCGATGCGCACCTTGCCGGCGGAGTAGATGACGTCGCCGATGCCGACCCTGCCCGTCTCGGGCAGCCCGAGCGACTTCTGCCACCGTTCGACGGCGTCGGCGGTCTTGGCGGTGAAGGTCTCGTCCACCGTGAAACCGGTGTAACCGAGTGCGGCCAGGTTCGTCTCGAACTGCAGGACGTCCATGCCCTCGAGCTCCGTCGTCGTGGCGGACCCGGCCCCGGACGGCGTGGACGCCGACGACGCGGACGGGCTCACGGCGGCGGTGTCGCCGGTCCCGCCGGCCGTCTTGCCCCCGCCGGAAGCCGCCTCCCCGTCCGCGGCTCCGGTTCCGGGCGCGGCGCCCGTCCCGTCCGCGGCCCCGGCCCCGGACGCGGTGGTGGTCAGCCCCAGGTCCCGGTACATGGGCAGCGACCCGTACAGCAGCACCACCGGGCGGTCGTCGACGCGCAGCAGCGTGCCGCCGCGCTTCACCACGGCCCCCGCTTCCGGCAGCCCGGTCACGGTTCCGGTCGCCTTGACCGGCAGGGGTATCTCCGTGCCGTACCCCAACTGGCCGTCCACCTGTGTGCGTTCGGTCAGCGTGGCCCGGGTCACCGGGACCAGCGAGCCGGCCCGGGGCGGTGCGCTCGGGCCCTCGTCCCCGCCGCCGCCGAGGCCCAGGGCGCCGACCACGGCGACCGCCGCCACGACGGCCACGGCCAGGGCGATCAGCGCCGTACGCCGTCCTCGTCCGCCGCGCGGGGGCTCGGAGGCCGTCCCGGCCGCGTCAGCCGCGTCAGCCGCGTCATCATCGGGTTGCGTCACCGTGTCCGTCACGGTCAGCCCTTGCCGGGGCCCGCGGACTCCGGAACACCCACGATCGGCCCGCAGATCCGGATGGCCCGCTTCGCACCGGCGGAGCTCTGGTCCCACTCACCCTGTCCGAGGCCGTCGGGGCCCGGGTCGGGGAAGTCGGCGGCCCCGTTCTCCTGCATGCACTTCGCGTACCGCTGCTTGACCTCGATCTGCTCGGCGGTGAGCTTGGACTGGTTGTCCTTCTCGATGCTCTCGGGCACGGCCGCCAGGTGGTCGGCGCACTTCTCCGTGGCGGCCTGGAACTTCGCGTCCTTCTTCAGGTCCCGGTTGTCACCGAAGTCGATGTTCCCCTTGTCGTCCGGGTCCGGAGCGTCGACCCCGTTCTCCCGCAGGCACTTCACGTACGCGCGCTGCGCCTGCACATAGGCGGCCACGTCGTCCCCGCCGCCCTGCGCGTCCGAGCCGGCGGACCGCGTGGCCGCGCCGCCGCTCGCGGCCGTCGGGATCTCCGGCTCGTCCTCGTCGCCCCCGCAGCCGGTCAGCGCCAGCGCCATGACCGAGGCCGCCGCGGCCAGCAGTACCCGATTCACCCTCACCGGTTCTCCCGCTCTCCCGTCGAACCCGTCCGCGGACGCGGCGGGCAGACCGACCGTAGGACGGAGTCGATGAAGAACTCTTGAAGAACCTGTCAGCCGGCCGTGACCGCCCGGACGGCGGCGTGCGCGGACACCCGGCGCGGCCCCGAGCGGGACGCGGCGCGGAAGAGTGCGCGCGTGGTACCGGGGCCGGCACAGTCGTCGTCCGATCCGGGAGACGCGCCGCGAAGGGGTGACGGGCACGCACGCCATGCGCGGATCAGGTCGACGCCCCCGTCGCGATGCCGAGCAGGGTGAGGACGAGGAAGGCCGTGCTCCACATCAGGGCGTGGCGTATGCAGCGGTATTTGGTCCAGGCGGTCCGGGACAGGACCGCCAGCTGGCTGAGGTCCCGGGACAGGGGGTCGGTGCGGCAGACCGTGTGCTCCAGCTGCGCGACCGACATCACGAGCCTCGCGTCGCCGAAGTAGTGGGTCCGGGAGTAGTGGGGGTTTCCCAGCCGCGGGGTCACGGCCAGGCCCAGCAGGACGAGTGCCGGCACACAGGCCGCACAGCCCGTCCAGAGGAGGAGCTGCGGGACGACGGCGTACTGGCGTGGGGCGAGGACGCCGCTGCCGACCGCGCCCAGGAGGGCGGTGAGGGCGGCGCCCAGAAACGCCAGCATGAGCCCGGCCTTGTTGTCGGCCTTCACGAGCTCCTCCCGGGCCTCGGACAGCAGGACTCTGGCGAGCTTCGCACCGTGGTCGGCCGTTGTGCCGGTGTCCGGGTTCGGAACCGGGGCCGGTTCGGGGTCGCCTCCGGGTGTGGTCATGGTTTTCCTCCGTTCCGTCGGTGTCGAAAGGCCGCCCCGACGGACGGGGCGGCCGTGGCGCTGTTCCTGGTGCGGGCGGGTGCGTCAGACGGTCGACGAGCGGCGGATCTCGTCCTCCAGCGCGTTCACCGCCTGCCGGACCCGGATGTTCATCGCCGCCGTGTGTTCCCGGAACGCCGCCTCCGACTCGGCCCGGTGGCGCCGCACCTCCTGTTCGATGGTGTCCTGGGCGATCTCGATGTCCGCCATGGCCCGGCGCTCGGCGAGCCGGACCTCCTCGTCGTGGATCCTGACCGCGCTGTTGCTCGCGCTGGTGAGCATCCGGTCGTACGCGGACTCGCCGCTCAGGTACTTCACCAGTACCGGAAGGACGTCGAGGAGGACGAACAGCAGGCGGACCAGCCAGATGCCCAGGAACAGCACCGGGTTACCGGCCGCGAGCTCGTCGAGCGCCCGCATCCGTTCCAGAACGCCGATCTCCTTCTGCTGGGCGCGTTCCTCATCCAGCCGCCGCTCGATGCCGTCGGCCCGCGCCTTGAGGAAGTCGCCGCGCGACACCGTCTGTTCGGCCTCGATCTTCGAGATGCGGCTGTTCATCCCGGCCAGCCGCTTCTCGTTCCCCTCGGTGTGGTGGGTGGTCCGGTAGTCCTGTGCCTTGTCGCGCAGGCGCAGGCACTCGGACGTCCGCTGGTACAGGCCGGTGCCGGCGATGCGGACCAGCCGTCGGCACTCGTCCCGTACCTCGGAATCGAGGGCCTCCAGCCGGGCGGTGTCCCGGTCCACCCGCTTCTGCAGGGCGGCGGCGTCCGAGCGCAGGGCGGCCAGTTCCTCGGCCCGTTCGCCAGGGGTGTCGCCGAAGGAGAGGACGTACGTACTGTCGCAGTCCTCCGGGATGACGGTCTGTGTCGTGGACGGTACGGGGTTGCAGCGGACCAGGTTGGTACGCAACCGGTCGATCGCGTCCGTACGTTCGTCGGCGACACGTTCCTCGATGGCCGTCTGGAAGATGCGCAGCACCAGGGGCTCGGCGATCACCATGCCGAGCAGCAGGGCGATCAGCAGGCGCATGAGCAGCGGCCCGACCCGTCGCCGCGCGTTCGGCTGGGGAGTGACCAGCCAGCGGTCGAGGTTGAGCACGAACAGCATCCAGATGACCGTCGGGAGCAGGGCCACGACGGAGACCCTGCCGAGCGCCTCGGTCGCGAAGTTCCACATGGAGAACGCCGCGATGACGGAGGTGCCGAGCACCACCCCGCCGAGCGCCGTGTACTTGCTTCGCTCGTATCCGACCTTGGCGAGCAGGTCCTCGTCCACGCCGGTCAGGGCTCGCAGCCGGCGGGCGGCGTCAAAGCCGGGGACGGAGTGAGGGCGAGGCCGGGGGCCGGGGGTGCGGGTGGTGGGTCCGTTCCCGCTGGTACGGGCCGTGGCCCGGTCGTCGGCGGTGCCGGCGTGGGCGGCGGCCTGGCCGTCCGCCCTGCCGCGGGTCGTCGTCGCCCGGTATGTCAGGGAGTCAGTCAACGAGATCGTCCTCGTCCCTGACGAAGCCGCCCTGTGCGTCGCGCGAGCCGTCCCGGCCCGTCGCGGTGCGGCCGGACCGGGTCCGTCCCGGCTCGACCATGGGGGCCGTACCGGCAGCGGTTCCCACGGCGGGCACGGCCTGGCCCCCTGTCTCACGCAGCACCTGTTCCAGGACCTGGTGGTAGTCGACGTACTCGCTGCCGCCCATCTGCCGCAGCAGCGTCAGCAGCATGTCGCGGCGCATCTGCGTCTCCGCCGTCTCCCGCGCCTGCGCGTGGGCGCGCTCCGACGTCTCCGCCTTGTGGCGGCGGGCCGACTCCTCCTCGGTGGCCCGGTGGATGCGGGCCGCCGCCTCGGTGACGTCGATCTCCTTGCGGGCGATGCCGAAGGCGTCCACGTGGTCGGATCCCTGGGAGAGCAGGTCCGCGATCCGCAACGCGTCCTGGGTCTCGAAGTCACGCTGGCCGCGCTGGAGTTCCCAGGAGCGCCGCTCGTCGCGCAGCTTCTGCTCCCAGTCCCGCAGGTCGTCCGACGCGTGCACCTCGGCGCTGACGAACTCCACGCTCATGCCCGCGACCCTCGGCGGCACGATGGCGCTGTAGGCGGTCACGCGGTGGCTGACCTCGGTCCGTACCGCGTTGACCTCCTCCACCCGGTGCCCGGCGCTCACCCGCGGCAGGTCGCTGTCGCCCATCAGGTAGGCGCGCAACGGCACGGTGACGTCGATGATGCCCTGCCGGGCGATGACGGTCGGGTCGGTCACCTGGCACGTGAAGGACGCCCGCACCGTGAAGTTGTCCGCCTCGCTCACCGACGGAAGGGTGCGCTCCACCTCGACCAGGCGCGCCCGGGTGTCGACCAGGCTGACCGAGGAGGCGTCGAGGACGTCGGGGTGGGACGGGTCGAACACCATGCCGTCGGGGAACGGGCGGTAGTTCCCGCCGGTCCGGAAGACGTAGACCGCGCCGGCCGGCAGCTCCGGCACGTCGTCGCGACGGCGGCGCCGAGACCACCAGGTGCCCTGGACCGTGGCCAGGATGTGCTCGGCGATGACCGGGTAGTTCACTTGCTTCGGCCTCCTTCGGCGGAAGTGGGGGGAAGGGTGGATATGAGGGACGCGGTGGAACGCCGGGGGTCCGCCGGCGGCCGGCCGCGCAGTGATCCGAGGAGCACCTGCGCCAGTTGGCGGGCGCCGGGGATCGCGTAGTCGGGGTGCTTCAGGGCGATGGACAGGTGGTGGCACAGCGCGGCCCACTGGCGCCCGCTCATGGCGTCGCGCATCGCCTCGCCGAGTCCGCGGACGGCGCCGGTGACAGACGGGTCGTCCCGCAGCTGCACCAGCGTCCTGCACAGCGCGCCGACCGCCCGGCCGCGGTTGCCGCTGTGCAGGACGTCCGCCCACAGGGAACCGAGGTGCCGGGCACTGTCCGGGACGGTGCGCAGGAGTGCCGCGGTGACGGGCTCGGGCGTCTCCAGCCGGGCGGCCTCCAGCAGCTGGACGACGGTGCGCAGCGCGACCGACCGCTCCCGGGACCCCGGCGCCGACCCGGCGACCACGGTCCGCAGATACCGGAGAATGAACAGGACGCGCTCCGGGTCCTGTTCGGCGGTCTGCAGCAACAGGACCAGCGAACGGCGGGCCGAGAACGCGACCCGCTCCCCGCGCTGCGTCAGGAACCAGAGCCGGTTGAGCGCCTCCAGCCGGTAGAGGGAGCCCAGGCGGCCCGTCAGTGCCATGGCCGCCGTGACGGCACGGCCTTGGCCGCTGTTGTCCGTCCAGCTCAGGACGATGTTCAGGGCCTGCGGAGCCAGATGCTCCACGTCGCACATGAACTGGAGCGTCAGCGCGGCGGTGACCCGCTGGTTGGTGAGCCCTTCGGACCACACCTTCAACAGGTTCTCGTCGACCTCGACGAGAGCGTGCCCGGCCAGGAACGCCACGCCGCGGGCCACCTCGGTACGGGTGTCCAGGTCGCCCTGCAGGGCGAGGTCGCCCAGCCACAGGCGCAACGGGTACCAGAGCTCGTAGCCGTACAGGTCGTGCAACTCCGCGATGACGAGCTCCCGGACGCGCGGCGAGGTGAAGACCAGGCGCCGTTCGCTGCGCCCGGCGTCCCGGCCCGGCCCGGGCCGGTGCTCGGTGGTCACGAGTTCCACCGCCCGTTCCTTCCACCGGGCCCGGGACTGCTGGGCGACGGCGCCGCCCGGCGGCGTGACCGCCTCGCCGTCCGTCTCGGCGACCGGCGTCTCGCCGCTCTGCTCCCAGTTGCGCACATGGGCGACGAGGGCGGCGCACTCCTTCTCGAACGTCCGCTCGGGAATGCCCTCCAGGAAGGCCAGTGCGGCGAGCGGGAGCAGGTCGTCCGCGGACGGCTTGCCGCGGAACCACTCCTCGACCCGCTCCCGGTACCGGTCCCGCAGGATGTCCAGCGCCTTCTCCGCACCGTCCCGGGACAGGGCCACGGCCGCCTCGACGACGTCCCTCGGCCGCCGCTGCTCGCCGACCCGCTGCAGCAGTTCCCGTTCGGTGTCCGGCGTGAGGTCCGTGTGCGGCAGCTTCTCCCGGCAGTGGCCGAACAGCTCCACGGGGTCCGGGGCCCGCCACGGCACGCAGTGGTCCCGCAGCGCCAGCCGTCGGCGAGCCGTGTCGCCCGCCGTGATCACCAGGTACGACCCCTTGCGGCCCAGTTCCTCGCTCAGCCGCTTGATGTCGTAGGCCTGCACGGCGTGGTGGGCCGGCTCCCCGACGTAGTCGAGGATGACGTATCCCTGCCCCTGCTTGAGGTCCCTTGACGCGGCGAGTTCGATGAGGGCGTTGGCGGGCGAGAGGCTGCGCAGCCTGGCGTCGTCCCCCAGGATCTCCCTGAGCAGGGCGAGCGAACCCGCGCCCCGGCCGCAGCTGTCCTGACCGGTCAGCACCACGAGGGCGTTCTCGCGCAGCTTGCCGAGCGCCTCGTCGAAGCAGGGCTGCGGGGGCAGGTGGAAGCGCAGGGCCCGGTCCGCCTCCCCGGGCTCGATGGTGCCGGGGGCGAGGCCCGGGGACGGGACGGCACCGAAGCCGAACGCCGCTCCGGCGGCGTCGACGACGCCGTAGAAGTTGTTGTTGACGAGCTGGTGGACGCGGCGGAGGTCGTCATAGCCGCGGTCGTCCTCCTGCCGTTCGTCCGGTTCTCCGCGCTGCTCGGAGGGCCTGTCCGGGTCCGGTTCCCCGTCCCCGGCCGACGGTGGGCCGTCGTCCTCCGGTACGGACGGCTCGGGGTCCTGACCGGGTACGGGGGTGGACGGTACGTCCGGCCCGTCGTCCGTTTCCGTGCCGTCAGCCACCGACGCTCCCGAAGCCGAAGACGGCACCCCGGGCGTCCACCGGGCCGGCGATGTTGGTGACGTTGATGTGGTCGCCCCGGTACTGGTTGCTGATCCCCGTCCCGCCCGCGGCGGCCGGCTTCTGCCGGTCCGCCGCGGGCTCCCCCGGCACCGGGGCCGCGCGCTTCCCCGACTGCGCGGCCCCGGGCTCGCGCGAGGCCGCGGCCGGCGCGTTCGGCGCGGGCACCCACAGCCAGGCCGTGGCCTCGTACTCCTTCACCTGGACGGCGACGCGGATGAAGTCCTCGGGGAGCAGGGTGGTGTGTCCGCCCGCCACCGTGGACCGGAAGACGTCGTCGGACAGCAGCAGCACCAGGTCGGCCCCGGGGTGCGCGGTCAGGGCGTCGTAGAGCGGACGCGCGTTCAGCAGGCGCGCCGTGGCCACCACGGCCGAGCCGGCGAAGCCGTTGTCGGCCGGCTCCACCAGGCCCTGGTGGATGACGGTCCGCAGCCGCATGCGGGACTCGGGGACGCGCTGGACGTTGTACTCGCGCAGCTCGGCGACGAGATGGCGGACGTAGTCGTCAACCAGGCGCGGCTCGGTGCCGTCCTGGGGCCGCACCGCCAGCTGTTCGTCGCCCTTGCGCTGGATCCGCCACTGCGCGCGGTCCAGGCCGGCGCCTCTGGCGGCGCGGTCGAGGAGCCGCGGCAGGTCATGCTGGAGTTCGGACTGCCTACGGTCGTTCTTGCTGCCGTAGGACTGTGCGTCCACGGCTATACAGGTGCAGGGGCGGAACCCGGACCAGTCAACCACCCGATCGTTCCTCTCTGGACAGGCAAGGGGCGGACGCGCGCGGACAATGCGCGGTCGACGCCCATGAGGTGCTGTTCGAGAGGCTAGGAGAGGGTTCGTGAAGTGATCCCGTATCAATACGGGTTGTCATCCATGACTTTGGCGAATTCCAGCAGTTTCGGAACGTCACAGATGGTTATGTTTCGGTAACTGCGTTCCACCAGCCCCATGGCGGTCAGTGTGGCCAGGTTCTTTTCGGCCGTGTTGAGGGCCAGCCCCGCCAGCGACGCTAGTTCCTTCTGGGTGAGCGTCACACCGAGGTCGCAGCGTCTGCCGTCGCCGTCCGGCGCGGGCTGGGCATAGGCCCGGCTCAGCTCGGCCAGCACCCGGGCCAGCCGGGTCAGCGAGTCGTAGGCCTGGAAGTCGATACGGCGCCGGTTGGCCCAGCGCAGCCGGGCGCAGAGCATGTTGAGGATGGCCCGCATGGCGTCCGGGTGGCGGGCCAGCAAGGCCTCCAGGGTCCGCACCTGGATGATCCGCGCGGTGACGTCACTGCACGCGACCACGGTGCCCGACCTGGGGCGCTCCTCGAAGGCCGCCATCTCCCCGACCAGGTCACCCGCTATGCGGACGGCGAGCAGCATGTCGTAGCCGCTCTCCGCGCTGGCGACGACCTTCACGACACCTCTCGTGATCAGCAGAACGTGCCGGCTTCCGTCGCCCTGGTGCAGCAGCGGGCGGTGCGGCGGATAGGTGATCGGGGTGCCCTGCCCGAGAAGTTCTTCCCTTGTCGTATTCCGTAACCGGCCGAGAAACGTGGACGGCGGCCACGCGTGATTCACCAGTACCCCCGACGGTCTCACTCCGCGGCGCAACGCGCGGTTCAAGCCCGACCATGCTGCCGCCAAGCCGAGTTCCTGCACACAGGCGGGCCGGGATGTGGCCTATTTTCTCGCTTCGGAGCCGAAATTGACCGAACCTGATTTCTTTTCGAGTTCAAATGATCAAGTCGAGAAGGCTCACCGCACCTTGATTACCGTCCTGCGCCGGGCCTGGTCCGCCTCCACGAGGCGTATGCCCTGGACCGGGCCGGACGGGACCGTCGGCATGATCACCCGGAGCCGCTGCCGGACGACCGCAGATCATGTCGAACACGTCGGCCCCGCCCCCGTCGGCCGGGGCGACGGCGGCGGACGGCACCCGCGCCCCGCTCAGGGGGCACGGGTCCGGTGGACGGCCCCGGCGCTCCCGGCGGCGTGCCGGTCGCGCCGGCGCCGGGGACTGGTGCGGTGGTGCGGGGTGCGGCAGGGTGGAGGGCGGTCGCGTCGCCGGCCGCGCGCGCCGTCCGGTGCGGTGGTTCGGGGGACCGAGGCCCGGGAAGGATCGACAACATGATCATTTTTGGTACCAAGGGGTATCTGTACCAGCTCGCGATACTGACGCTGGTGTGCGCGCAGTGCGGCAATCCCGCCGCGCACACACTCAGGAAGCGGGTCACCAAGTTCACCCTGTTCTTCGTGCCGCTGTTCCCGGTCTCGACGAAGTACACGACGCAGTGCACTTTCTGCGGCGCGGAGCAGAAGGTCACCGAGGAGCAGGCCGAGCAGCTCCAGGCGCAGGCGGCCGGCGGCGGACAGGGGTACGGGCAGCAGTCGCAGCAGCAGCCCCACCGGTTCTAGCCGCTCCACGCCTGGTCGTACGGGTCCTGCGGGACCGGGACCGGTTCGGCGCGGGTGACCTCGAAGTACGGGACCGGGCCGTCGTTGACGGGATCCTTCGTACGGCGCGGGCTGTAGCGGCCGGTGACCTCCAGCCAGGCGTCCGGCCGCAGGACCGGGGGGACCTCGCCGGTGAGGGCGACCTTGACCGGCTGGGCGTCGGCGGCACAGCAGCTGAGACCCATGCGGACCAGGTACGGGGTGCCGGAGCCGTCCAGGGCCACGAAACCGGTGATGCCGATGACCCGGCCGCGCAGGTGACGGCCGTGGTCGTAGACCGCGCGGGCCGCGTACTCCCCGACTCCCAGGCGCAGGGGCCCCCGCTCGGGCAGCTCCGGATAGCCGAGGGGTTCCCGGAGGGCCGTACCGGTGTGGGTGGCGCTGTAGGAGCCGAGGGCGGGCGGGGCGACCAGGATCAGGGCGAAGAGGGGGAGGGTGAGGAGCCAGGAGACGCGGGGCTCCCGGTGCGGCTCCTCCGGGCCCGGCCCGCGGCGCCCCTCGTACCGGGCGGTCGCCGCCGCCGTCGCGATCAGTACCGCGCCCGACAGCAGGAGCAGCGGGCGCAGCCCCGCCTTCACGTACCGCAGGTGCAGGTCGGTCAGGCCGGCGTGCAGCACCGTCGCGCCGAGGAGGAACAGCAGGGCCGCCTGGGCCTGCCGGTTCAGGGACCTCACAGCAGCACCGCTCCCGTCAGCGCCGAGACGGCCACCGCCAGGGCGAAGGTCGCGGGGGCGAAGCGCAGGGCGAAGGCCCGGCCGAACGTGCCCGCCTGCATCGCGAAGAGCTTCAGGTCGACCATCGGCCCCACGACCAGGAAGGCGAGCCGGGCCGTCGGCGAGAACGGGGTGAGCGACGCCGCCACGAACGCGTCCGCCTCCGAGCAGATCGACAACAGCACCGCCAGCACGGCCAGGGCCAGCACCGACAGCACCGGGCTGCCGGCCGCCGCGCGCAGCCACTCCGCCGGGACCACCGCCTTCAGCGTGGCCGCCGCCATCGCGCCGACCACCAGGTAGCCGCCCGCGTGCGTCACGTCGTGCCGTACCGAGCCCCAGAACGCCGCGCCCCCGCCCCGGCCGTCGTGCGGCGGACGGGAGGGCGGGCGCAGCCGGTCCGCGCGGCCGGGGCGCTGCCACAGCCAGCCCATCGCGCACGCCACCAGCAGGCTCGCGGCGAAACGGGCGAGGACCATCTCGGGGGCGTCGGGGAAGGCGACCGCCGTCGCCGTCAGCACGACCGGGTTGATCGCGGGGGCGGAGAGCAGGAACGCCAGGGCGGCGGCCGGCGTCACTCCCCTGCGCACCAGCGCGCCCGCCACCGGGACGGACGCGCACTCGCAGCCCGGCAGCACCGCCCCCGCCGCGCCCGCGACGGGTACGGCCAGCGCGGGGCGCTTCGGCAGGGCGCGGGCGAAGAACGACGGCGGGACGAACACCGTGATCGCCGCCGACAGCAGGACGCCGAGCACCAGGAAGGGAAGGGCCTGGAGGACGACCGCCACGAACACCGTCATCCAGCTCTGCGTCACCGGCGCGGCCAGGGCGCGGCGAACGGGGTCCTGGAACATCACGGCCGTGAGGAGGACGAGGACGAGGAGGAGCGGCGGGGTGAGGTGACGGGACTCCTCGTCGTGCGCCTTCCCCTCCCGGCCGTCCGCCGGTTCCTCCGTTCCGCGCGGGGATGGTTCGGTGATGGCCACGGGCCGGGTGCACCTCCGATGTGCGCGCGAGGGAGCGGGGCCGCTCGGGCCCCTCCCCTTGGTACGGAGGGCGGGGCGCGGCCGTTCAGCCGCGGCCTGGAACCACCCGTCACCATGAGGCAGTCTTCTTCCCCGTGGTGAGCCTCCTTCCCAACCCCGCCCCGCCCGGAGACCCGTCCGCGCACATGGTGGTGTGCGGCGACGACGGGCTGGCGCACCGGCTCGCCGCCGAACTGCGCGGTGTGTACCGCGAGCAGGTGACCCTCGTCGTGCCGCCGGCCGGGCGCGGCGGACGGCAGCCGGTGGTGGGGCGGGCCCGCGCGGCCTCCGCCGCCCTGCTCGGCCGGGTCGTGACCGCCGTCAACCGGAACAACGGCGGGTCCGACGACACCTCGGCGCCCGGCGAACGGATCGTGGAGGCCGCCGAACCGACCGAGGCCGTGCTCGCCGAGGTCGGGGTGGAACGGGCCGCCGCGCTGGCGCTGGTGTACGACGACGACGAGACCAACATCCGCGCCGCCCTGAACGCCCGCCGGCTCAACCCCCGGCTGCGGCTCGTCCTCCGGCTCTACAACCGACGGCTGGGACAGCACATCGAGGAACTCCTCGACCAGGCCGCCGAGGTGGCGGGCGGTGGCGGCGCGGCGGGACACGGCGGGGCCGACATCGCCACGACCGTGCTGTCCGACGCCGACACGGCCGCGCCCGCGCTGGTCGCCACCGCGCTCGTCGGCACCGGCAAGGTCGTCGACGCGGAGGGGTTGCTGCTGCGGGCGGTGGAGCGCCGGCCCCCGGGTCCGGGCGAGGTGGCCGATCCGGGACTGTGCACCCTCGCGCTGCTCTCCGCGACCAGCAACGACCCCGCCGGGGACGAGGGTTCGGAGGACAGCGGCGAGCACGGGCCGCGACTGCTGCCCGACGCGGCGGCGGTAGCGGCCGCGACCGGGCGGGGGACGGTGGTGCTGGAGCAACTGTCCTACTCCGGGCCCCCGTTGCCGGCCGGGCGGGGCGGTCCGCCGTTCGCCTCGCTGTTCTCGCGGCGGCTGCGGTGGTCGCTGGCGGGGCTGGTGGCGGCGGTGATCGCGCTCGCCGTCGCCCTGACGGTGGTGACCCGGGACCATCCGCTGCACGCCACGTACGTCACGCTGCTCGACCTCTTCGCGATCAACGAGCCCGCGCACCACCAGTCCACCGGGCGGCAGGTGCTGCAACTGCTGTCCATGCTGGTGGGGTTGCTGCTGCTGCCGGTGCTGCTGGCGGCGGTGCTGGAGGCGCTGGGGACGTTCCGCACGGCGTCGGCGCTGCGGAAGCCGCCGCGCGGGCTGGGCGGCCACGTCGTGCTGCTCGGACTGGGCAAGATCGGGACGCGGGTGCTGACGCGGCTGCGGGAGCTGCACATCCCGGTGGTGTGCGTCGAGGCCGATCCGGAGGCCCGGGGAATGGCCGTGGCGCGGCGGCTGCGGGTGCCGGTGGTGCTGGGGGACGTCACGCAGGAGGGGGTGCTGGAGTCCGCGAAGATCCATCGTGCGGACGCGTTGCTGGCGCTGACCAGCGCGGACACGACGAACCTGGAGGCGGTGCTGTACGCGCGGTCCGTACGGCCGGATCTGCGGGCGGTGCTGCGGCTGTACGACGACGACTTCGCGAAGGCGGTGTACCGGACGCTGCGGACCGCGCACCCCTCGGCGCTGACGCGGAGCCGGAGTGTCTCCCACCTGGCCGCGCCCGCGTTCGCCGGGGCGATGATGGGGCGGCAGATCCTGGGGGCGATTCCGGTGGAGCGGCGGGTGCTGCTGTTCGCGGCGGTCGTCGTGGGCGGGTACGCGCAGCTGGAGGGGCGGACGGTGGGGGAGGCGTTCCGGGCCGGTGCCTGGCGGGTGCTGGCGCTGGACACGGCGGGGTCCGCCTCCGGCGGGGAGGGGGTTCCGGGTTCCGGGCTGGTGTGGGACCTCCCTGACACGTATGTGCTGCGTGCGGAGGACCGGGTGGTGCTGGCCGCCACCCGGCGGGGGCTGGCGGAGTTGCTGGGTCGGCGGGCGCGGCCGCGGAGCGCGCGGTAGCGCGTGCCGCGTGCCGCCGGCGGGAGGGCTTCACTGGCCCGCGCTTGCGGGGTACGCGGGGCTGCCGCCGGGCGGGGGCGGGTTTCACTTGCCCGCGTTCGCGGGGTGCCGCTGCGCCCACCCTCCCCCACTCTCGGCTCCGCTCGAGCGGGGGACCCCCATCGCCCCAGCGGCACGACTGACTGCAGCTGCGGGGCGGGGCGGGGCGGCTGACCGCAGCTGCGGGGCGGGGCGGCTGACCGCGGCTATGCGGGCAGGTGCTTGGCTGCGAAGTCGAGTTCCAGGCGGACCTGTTTGATGCGTTCGTCGACCACCAGGGAGCCGTGGCCCGCGTCGTAGCGGTAGACCTCGTGGACCGCGTCCCGGGACTCCAGGCGTTTGACGTAGTTCTCGATCTGCTGGATGGGGCAGCGCGGGTCGTTGACGCCCGCCGAGATGTAGACCGGGGCCTTGACCCGGTCGACGTAGGTGATCGGGGAGGACGCCTCGAAGCGGTCGGGGACCTCCTCCGGGGTGCCGCCGAGCAGCGTGCGGTCCATCGCCTTCAGCGCTTCCATCTCGTCGTGGTACGCCGTGACGTAGTCCGCGACCGGGACCGCCGCGATGCCCACCGCCCACGCGTCGGGCTGGACGCCGATGCCGAGCAGGGTGAGGTAGCCGCCCCAGGAACCACCGGTGAGGATCAGCCGGGCCGGGTCGGCGAGCCCGGAGGCGACCGCCCACTCCCGCACCGCCGCGATGTCCTCCAGCTCGATCAGGCCCACCCGGTGCTTCAGGGCGTCGGTCCAGGCGCGGCCGTAGCCCGTGGAACCCCGGTAGTTGACGCGGACCACCGCGTATCCGTGGTCGACCCAGGCGGCCGGGGCGGCCGCGAAGGAGTCGCTGTCGTGCCAGGTGGGGCCGCCGTGGATGTCGAAGACCGTCGGGAGCGGACCGCTCGCGCCGGCCGGCTTCTGGACGAGCGCGTGGATGCGGCCGCCCGGGCCCTCCACCCACACGTCCTCCACCGGGACCGACCCGGGCGACTTCATCCCGGGCGGGTCGAGGACCACGTCGCCCGTCGTGGAGCGCACCGTCGGCGGCTGGGCCGCCGACGACCACAGGTACTCCACGCTGCCGTCGGGCCGGGCCGTCGCACCCGAGACCGCGCCGCGCGGGGTGGGGATCCTCACCAGCCGGCGCTCGGCCAGGTCGTAGCGGAACAGCTCGCCGCGGGCCTCGAAGCCGTGCACGACGAGCAGCCCCGTGCCGTCCGGGTACCACTCGGCGCTCACGTCACCGGGCAGCTCCAGCGCGAGGTCCGTCTCCTCCCCCGTCGCCACGTCCCACACCAGGGGCTCCCAGCGTCCGCGCCGCTGGTGCCCGATGAGCAGCCGGGTGTCGCCCGCCACCGGCGCGAAGCCCAGCACCTCCAGGCCCAGCTCCCGGGTGCCGCCCCCGGTGTCGTCGAGCTCGGCGACCGTCGTGCCGTCGGGCCGCAGCACCCGCAGCGCGGAGTGCATCGCGTCTCCGTGCTCGGTGTGCTCCACGGCGATCAGCGAACCGTCGTGGGAGAGGTCGCCGACGCCCGCCGACTCGCGGTGCCGGTAGATCTCCACGGGCGCCTCGCCCGTGCGGGCCAGGTGGATCGTCGTACCGTCCTCGTCCGTGGAACGGCCCACGACCGCCGTGCGGCCGTCCCGGCCGAGCGCGAGCCCCGCCGGGTACGAGGGGTCCAGTCCCGGTGCCGCGAGTTCGTCCTCGCCGCCCCAGAACCGCTGCCGGCGCCACACGCCGAACTCGTCGCCGTCCTTGTCGTCGAACCACCAGATCCACTCGCCGTCCGGCGAGAGCACGCCGTCCGTCGTGCCGTTGGGCCGGTCCGTCACCTGCCGCTGCTCGCCCGTCGCCCGGTCCCAGGCGTACAGCTCGTACGTCCCCGTCGCGTTCGACACGAACAGGGAGCGGTCGGGGGCGTCCTCCGCCCAGTCGGGCAGGGACACCCGGGGCGCGCGGAAGCGCTTCTCCCAGTCGGGCATGCCCGTGCCCTGTGCCACTCGTTCGGTCTGGTGGTCGGCCCGGCCCGGCGCGTCGGACCCGTTGCTCTCAGTCATGACCCCATACTGCCCGCCCCGGAGGGCATCGCGCCGCCGAGCTCCCCAGCCTGTGGACAACTTCTTCCCGATCTTTCACCGGCCCCTCCTGGAGACGGCCGCCGCGCGGCGACCCCGCGGGACGGGAACCACCCGCGGACCCGTACCGTTGAGGGCGTGTACCGGTTTCTGCTGACGCCCCGCTGGTGGGGGATCAACGTCTTCCTGCTGCTCTCCATCCCCTTCTGCGTCTTCATGGGGTCCTGGCAGCTGGGCCGGTTCGAGGACCGGGTGGACAGCCACCGCGACGCCGAGGCGCGGATCGCCACGGACAAGCGGGAGGCGGCCAGGCCCCTGGACGAGCTGCTGCCCGTGACCAAGGCCACCTCCGGCAAGCAGGCCACCGCGAGCGGCCGGTACGACACCCAGCTGCTGGTGCCCGACCGCGCGCTGGACGGCGAGGACGGCTACTACGTCCTGACCCTGCTGCGCACCGGCACCGGCCGCGCCCTGCCCGTCGTCCGGGGCTGGCTGCCCGGCACCCCCGACCCGGCCGAGGTGCCCGCGGCGCCCACCGGTGAGGTCACCGTCACCGGCGCGCTCCAGGCCTCCGAGACACCGGGCAGCAACGGCGTCAGCGCCCGCGGCGGCCTGCCGCGGGGGCAGACGGCGGCGATCAGCGCGGCGTCGCTGGTGAACCTCGTGGAGTACGACGTGTACGACGCCTGGGTCACGCTCAACCGCGGCGACGCGGGGATGCGGGCGGTGCCGGCGACCGCGCCGGGCGGCACCGGGCTGGATCTGAAGGCGTTCCAGAACCTCGGCTACACCGCCGAGTGGTTCGCCTTCGTGGGCTTCGTCGTCTTCATGTGGTTCCGGCTGTTCCGCCGCGAGCTGGAGTTCGTCCGCGACGCGGAACTGGGCCTGGCCCCGGACGAGGACGGGCAGCGGGAACCGGAGCGGTCGAGTCCGTCAGCGGTCTGACGACGGGCCGGACCACGGCCCCGAGGGCCGTCCCCGTCACACCCCCGTCAGCAGCCCCGTGTAGTACACCGTGCCCGCGCACGCGTTGCCGACCGTCGTGGTGGCCGAGCCCGAGCCCGTGGACGGCGTGTACGTCACCGCCACGCTGCCGTCGGCCGGGACGTCCTCCGTGACCAGCTGGGTGGACGTGCCGCTGTCGGTGCCCGTGGACGCGCCGGTCGTCGTGGTCGGGTCGCCGGTCGGCGACGGGTCGGGCGAGGGTCCGCCGGTGCCGCCGTCCGTGCCGTCGCCCGGGGCCGTGCAGGTCTCGGAGGGCACCCAGGCGAACCTCACCTCGTACGCCGCACCCGGCTTGAGCACCAGCCGCGCGGCCTCCAGGGAGGGGTCGGGCAGTCCGGCCGCCGCGTCCCCCGCCGCATGCGGCGCCGAGCCCACCTTGGTGGCGTCGGCGGCGCCCTGCGGGACCGCGCTCACGGAGCCGGCGCCCTCGACGGCACAGGTCACGGTGGAGACGTTGACGACCCGGAAGGAACCGTAGACCGCGCCCGTGGATTCGGGGGCGGCACTGGAGGCGGTCGCCGGACCGAGCTGGGCGGCGGTGCAGGCGGGCACCCCGGCGACGGCGGTGGACGAGGGGTCGGCGCCCTCCGTCGTCCCCGTGCCGGAGCCGGTGCTCGAGCCGCTCTCGTCCTCGTCCTCCTTCTCGCCCCGGTCGGTCCCCTCGACCCGGTCCGAGGCGCCGCCCGCGGTGCTCTCCCCGCCCTTGGGGTCCTCACCCCGGCCGGTGCCGCCCTGCGTCTGCTCGGCGTGGCCGACGGCGGAGGGGTTGGCGTCGGAGTCGGCGACGCCGGAGACGTGGACGAGGGCGGGGACGGCGGTGCCGAGGAAGAGGGCGGCCGCGGCCGCGCCGACGAGGGCCTGGCGTTTGCGGGCCCGGCGGGCGGGGACGGCCCGGCGCAGGTAGTCCAGGGTGCCGTCGCCCGGTTCCACGTCCCGCACCGCCTGCCGCAGCAGGGTGCGCAGTTCCAGCTCGTCCGCGTCGAGCCCCTCGGAGCCCTGTTCGTCCAGGCCGTCGTTCACAGTTCCGTTCCCAGCGTGCGTGTGCTTCGGTTCGTTCCCGTCGTCGGATTCCCGTGCGCCCCCGGGCGCGGCCACGCCCTCGGGCTCCCGCGCGGCGCCGGACGGGCGGGAGGTCCCCCGGACCTCCGGCCCGCGCTCCTCGCGCCGCGCGTCCTCGCCGTCGCTCATGCCGGCGCCTCCATGGCCAGCCGCAGCGCCGCGATACCGCGTGAGCCGTACGCCTTCACCGAGCCCAGCGAGATGCCGAGGGTCTCGGCGACCTGCGCCTCGGTCATGTCCGCGAAGTAGCGCAGCACCAGCACCTCGCGCTGGCGGCGCTGGAGGCCCTTCATCGCCTTGATGAGGGAGTCGCGCTCCAGCTGGTCGTAGGCGCCCTCCTCCGCGCTCGCCATGTCGGGCATGGGCTTGGAGAGCAGCTTGAGGCCGAGGATGCGGCGGCGCAGCGCGGAACGGGACAGATTGACGACCGTCTGGCGCAGATAGGCCAGGGTCTTCTCCGGGTCCCGGACGCGTTTGCGGGCGGAGTGGACGCGGATGAACGCCTCCTGCACGACGTCCTCGCAGGAGGCGGTGTCGTCGAGGAGGAGCGCCGCGAGGCCCAGCAGCGAGCGGTAGTGCGCGCGGTAGGTCTCGGTGAGATGGTCGACGGTGGTGCCGGCCGCCACGACGTCGTCGGTGCCGTCACGTTGACCTGGTATGCGGGCGGGGCGCGCTGCGGGCATGGGCGCGATCACCGGCATGCCGCCGGACGCGCCGGACATGCGGGGCCGGCGAGCCTGGCGGGGCGGCCTGAGGGCCGTGCCGCGCGGCGCTGTGAAGTCGAGTACCTCAGCCACGCCAGTTGGACACGCTTCCCCTCATGAGGGTTGTACGCGCCGGGCGTCACTTTTGCGGCGGCCGGTGCGATCGGCCGCCCGCCCGCGTCAGGCAGCACCACCGACAGCACATCGAATGCCCTCATGCGTCCCGCTCTTCCCCTGTATCCCATGTGAACGGACGTCCCCACGCCCGGTTCCGGACGTCCCCACGCCCGGAGAGCGCGCCCCCACGCCCTCCCGGTAGGGGTGACCGCAAAGACGCTCCCCGCCCTCCGCGCGGTTGCGGAGAACGGGGAGGTGAATCCTCGTACAAGCCTGGTTCAATCCTCGGTTGCCGGAACGGCCTGATCAAGAGGATCCGACCGGGAATCCGGCCGACAGGACTTGCACAGATCCTACAAATGAATCTTCCGCGCTCCAGAACTTTTCACCGTTCGGCCGCCACGAGTTCGGCGATCTGCGCGGTGTTGAGCGCCGCTCCCTTGCGCAGGTTGTCCCCGCACACGAAGAGCTCCAGCGCGGTGGGATCGTCCAGGGCCCGCCGTACCCGCCCGACCCAGGTCGGATCGGTGCCGACGACGTCGGCGGGGGTGGGGAACTCCCCCGCGGCCGGGTTGTCGAACAGGACCACTCCGGGCGCCGTGGCGAGGATCTCGCGGGCCTTGTCGACGGTGACCTCGCCCTCGAAGCGGGCGTGCACGGTGAGGGAGTGCGTGGTGACCACCGGGACGCGTACGCAGGTGACCGCCACGGGCAGGGAGGGCAGGCCGAGGATCTTGCGGGTCTCGTCCCGGACCTTCATCTCCTCCGAGGACCAGCCGTCCTCCCGCAGCGACCCGGCCCACGGTACGACGTTCAGCGCGACCGGCTCCGGGAACGGCCCGGTGTTGTCCCCCACGGCCCGCCGTACGTCACCGGGGCTGGTCCCCAGTTCCGTGCCGGCCACCAGGGAGAGCTGCTCGCGCAGGGTCCGCACGCCCGCGTGTCCGGCGCCGCTGACCGCCTGGTACGACGAGACGACCAGCTCGCGCAGGCCGAACTCGGCGTGCAGCGCGCCCAGCGCGACGATCATCGACAGGGTGGTGCAGTCCGGGTTCGCGACGATCCCGCGCGGACGCCTCCGCACGGCGTGCGGGTTGACCTCGGGGACGACGAGCGGCACGTCCGGGTCCATCCGGAACGCGCCCGAGTTGTCGACCACCACCGCGCCCCGCGCGGCGGCGAGGGGCGCCCACCGCTCGGCGACCTCGTCGGGCACGTCGAACATCGCGACGTCGACCCCGTCGAAGGCCTCCTCGGTGAGCGCCACGACCTCGGTCTCCTCGCCGCGCACGGCCAGCTTGCGGCCGGCCGAGCGCGGGGAGGCGACGAGTCGGATCTCGCCCCAGACGTCCGCCCGCTGGGACAGGATCTGGAGCATGACCGCACCGACGGCCCCGGTCGCCCCCACGACCGCGAGTGTCGGCCGCCCGGAACGTCCGGGCCCCGCGGTCCCGGCCATCAGCGGCCGGTGCCTCCGTAGACCACGGCCTCGTCGCTGTCGGAGTCCAGGCCGAAGGCGGAGTGCACGGCGCGGACGGCCTCCGGCACGTCGTCCTTGCGGGTGACGACCGAGATGCGGATCTCGGAGGTCGAGATCAGCTCGATGTTCACCCCGGCGTCGCTGAGCGCCGTGAAGAAGTCGGCGGTGACGCCCGGGTTGGTCTTCATGCCGGCGCCGACCAGGGAGATCTTGCCGATCTGGTCGTCGTAGCGCAGGGAGTCGAAGCCGATGGTGCTCTTGTTCTTCTCCAGGGCGTCGATGGCCTTGCGGCCCTCGGTCTTCGGCAGGGTGAAGGAGATGTCCGTCAGGCCCGTGGAGGCGGCGGACACGTTCTGCACGACCATGTCGATGTTGATCTCGGCATCGGCGATCGTGCGGAAGATCGAGGCGGCCTCGCCGGGCTTGTCGGGTACGCCGACGACCGTGACCTTGGCCTCGGAGGTGTCGTGCGCGACACCGGAGATGAGAGCCTGCTCCACCTGCTTGTCCCCTTGCTTCATCGGCTCGCTGCTGACCCACGTGCCCTGCAGTCCGCTGAAGGACGAGCGGACGTGGATCGGGATGTTGTACCGGCGGGCGTACTCCACGCAGCGGTGGAGCAGCACCTTGGACCCGGAGGCCGCCAGTTCGAGCATGTCCTGGAACGCGATCCAGTCGATCTTCCGGGCCTTCTTCACCACACGCGGGTCGGCGGTGAACACGCCGTCGACGTCCGTGTAGATCTCGCACACCTCGGCGTCGAGCGCCGCGGCGAGGGCGACGGCGGTGGTGTCGGAGCCGCCGCGGCCGAGCGTGGTGATGTCCTTGGTGTCCTGGCTGACGCCCTGGAACCCGGCGACGATGGCGATGTTGCCCTCGTCCACCGAGGCCTTGATCCGGCCCGGCGTGACATCGATGATGCGGGCTTTGTTGTGGACCGAGTCGGTGATGACACCTGCCTGGCTGCCGGTGAAGCTCTGGGCGTTGTGGCCCAGGTTTTTGATCGCCATGGCCAGCAGGGCCATGGAGATCCGCTCTCCGGCGGTCAGCAGCATGTCGAGCTCGCGCCCGGCAGGGATCGGGGAAACCTGCTCGGCGAGATCGATCAGCTCGTCCGTCGTGTCGCCCATCGCGGAAACCACGGCGACCACCTGGTGGCCGTTCTTCTTGGCTTCCACGATCCGCTTGGCGACGCGCTTGATGCCCTCGGCATCGGCTACGGAGGAGCCTCCGTACTTCTGCACGACAAGGCCCACGTGCGCTCCTCGCTCAGTCCGTCGTTTTCCGCGGTCCGCACACATAGGTGTACGCCGCGGTCGGCTCAGTCTATCGAGCGTCCGAAAATCCCCTCCGGGATATCGCATGGTGAGACTCCCCGGCGCTCGTGCAGGGGGCTCCTTCCCATCCCGACGCGCCCCACGCGGAAAAGCGACCCGCGTCACACGCGGGCCCGCCACTCTCCCGGGGGCCGGGGAGGAACGCCTCCGGGACGGCCCCGTGGACGACCACCGGCCCTTCCGCCTCGATCCGGCCACGCACTCCCGGCGCGGATCGTGCGCGATCTCCGTCGTCCGCTCGTCGGCCTCACGCAGCGGCGCTGTCCGATCACGGAACGTCACCCTTACGGGGTGCGTCGCCTCAGCTCACGTGCAGACTTGGTTTGGTTGGACATTTCAACCAACCCGGAAAACCCAGGGGAAGAGCTCGGAGCCCGGGCTCAGGCCCCGGGCTGAACCGCGGAAACGAACGCCGCCCAGGCGGGCGCGGCGATACGGAGTTCGGGGCCGGCGGGGGCGGTCTTGGAGTCACGGACGTGGACGGCACCGCAGCGGGCGACCTCGACGCAGGCACCGCCCTCGTTGTCGCTGTAGCTCGACTTGAACCACGCCAGTGCGACCTCGACGCAGTCGCCGCCCTCGTTGTCGCTGTAGCTCGACTTGAACCACTTCAGCTGGTCGCTCACGGCTGATTCACCATCCGCTCGATGAGACGGGCCGACTCGTCGGGGTCGAGGGCCCGCGTGCGGATCATGCTAAGCCGCTCGGTCACACGGCTGACAACCCCTGGTTCGGCCGAAAGCTCGCTGGCGAACGCGCCTTCCATGAAGGCGAATCGCTCGTGGTCGTGCCCCTCCACCAGCACCATGGGGCCCATCAGCGCGTCACTGAACGCCCGCTCGAACGGCAGCACCTGCAACACCACGTTGCGCAGCCGGGAGACCTCCAGCAACCGCTGGAGCTGCTCCGTGTCCGCCAACGGGCTGCGCAGTACGGCCTCGTAGAGGACGAAGCTCAGTCCGACCGGCGGCTTGCGCTCCGTGAGGATGGCCTGCCGCTCCATCCGGGCCGCCACCCGCTCCTCCACCGTCTCCTCGTCCAGGGGCGGGATGCGGTTGTCGATGAGCGCCCGCGCGTACGCCCGGGTCTGCAACAGGCCCGGTACCAGCGCGACTCCGTACGACCAGAGGCTCGTCGCCTCCCGCTCCCGTTCGATGAAGTCCACCGCCCGCGCGGAGTACCGCTCCCTCCGCACGTACTCCTTCGCCGCGCTCAACATTCCTTGCGCGCCGCACAGTTCGTCCGCCACGTCGAGCACCCTGGGCGTCGGCATCCGTACGCCGCGCTCCATGGACGCGATGGTTTCCGGGGCGTAGTTGGCGGCGGCGGCCAGCGCCTCGCGGCTGATGTTGGCCAGGGTGCGCCAGCGCTTGAGCTGGTTGCCGCCGTAGCACCAGGCGGCGGGGGGCTGGGAGTTGTTGTTGTTCGAGACCGGCACGGCGCCTACCTCCGACGGGTACACCACGGCGTGCGTCTCCACGCCGGCCACCGAGCGTAGACCGCAGGACAGCACCGCGTGACCGAGACGAGTGCGATTCACCGCCCCGTGTGGACGACCTCCCCTGCCACCGCCCGCGCGGCCTGCCTGCGGGAGTGCCAGTCGGCGTCGGACGGCTCGGGCCGGCTCTCGCGGAGTCGGCGCTCGGCCTCGGTCCAGTTGCCGTACCGGGTCATCGGGCCTCTCCGCCCTCCGCCGTCTTGCTGTGACGCGGATCCTAGATGCCCTTGAAGTGCCCCGGGATCCAGCCCCGGTCCAGCGCCGCGTCCTTGCCCGCGTGGCCCACGTACACGGTGTCGTCCACGCGGCGGAGGCCAGCAGGGGCGCACCCGTCCGGAAAAGCGTGAGCACACCGGGCGACACCGTCCATCAAGTGCTCATTCGAGAGCTCAATGGACACTCGCCCGCCCTGTGCTCACGCTTTTTCTCACGTGACCGGGCGCATCCCCAGCGGGGTGCCGAGCTCCTCCGCCATGACCTTGCCCGCCTCGAACTCCAGGGTGTCGTCACCCATGCCCTGGTCGGTGTCGAGGCCGTCGAGTTCGGCGAGGGGCTGGTTCAGGCGGACGTGGGCGACCACCGACTGGAGGGCGCGCAGAGCAGCGGACGCGGTGGAGCCCCAGTTGGAGAAGTAGGAGAACTGCCACCACCACAGGGCCTCCGTGGTGCGGCCGGCCTTGTAGTGGGCCATGCCGTGGCGGAGGTCGGTGATGACGTCGGTGAGGTCGTCGGAGATGCGGGCCGGGACCGGGGCCCGGCGGGGCTCGTAGGGGTCGAAGACCTCCGAGTAGACGTCGATCGGGTCGAGCATGCGGGCGAGGTTCTCGCGGAGTTCGTCCACGTCGGCCTCCGGGCCCAGGTCGGGCTCGTAGCGCTCGTCGGGGACGATGTCCTCGTGCGCGCCCAGGCGGCCGCCGGCCAGGAGGAGCTGGGAGACCTCCAGGAGGAGGAAGGGGACCGCCGAGTCCGGCTCGTCGCCCTTCGCGACCTCCGTGACGGCGACCAGGAAGCTCTCGATCTGATCCGCGATCTGGACCGCGAAGTCGTCGGGGTTCCGGTCGGTCGCGTGCAGCGTGGCATCAGACATCTAGGAGTCGTCTCCCCTCGAAGGCGCGGCCGAGGGTGACCTCGTCCGCGTATTCCAGGTCGCCACCCACCGGGAGGCCGCTGGCCAGGCGTGTGACCTTCAGGCCCATGGGCTTGATCATGCGGGCGAGGTACGTCGCCGTGGCCTCGCCCTCGAGGTTGGGGTCCGTGGCCAGGATGAGCTCCGTGACCGTGCCGTCGGCCAACCGCGCGAGGAGTTCTCGTATCCGCAGGTCGTCCGGGCCCACCCCGTCGATCGGGCTGATCGCGCCGCCCAGCACGTGGTAGCGGCCGCGGAACTCACGGGTCCGCTCGATCGCCACGACGTCCTTGGGCTCCTCCACGACGCAGATGACGGCCGGGTCGCGGCGGGTGTCGCGGCAGATGGCGCACTGCTCCTCCTGCGCGACGTTCCCGCAGGTCGCGCAGAAGCGGACCTTCGCCTTGACCTCCATCAGCGCGTGCGCCAGACGCCGTACGTCCGTCGGTTCCGCCTGGAGGATGTGGAAGGCGATCCGCTGCGCGCTCTTGGGACCGACGCCGGGCAGCCGCCCCAGCTCGTCGATGAGGTCCTGGACCACGCCTTCGTACAACGGACTGCCGTCCCTTCCTGGTGTTCCTTCAGTACGTACGGTAGAGGCCCGCGGGCCGTCCGAGAAAGGCCGGGGAGGTCAGAAGGGGAGGCCGGGGATGCCTCCGCCGCCCAGCCCCTGGGCCAGCGGGCCGAGCTTCTGCTGCTGGAGGGCCTGGGCGTTCTCGTTGGCCGCCTGGACCGCCGCGACGATCAGGTCGGCGAGGGTCTCGGTGTCCTCCGGGTCCACCGCCTTCGGGTCGATCACGAGGCCGCGCAGCTCGCCGGAGCCGGTGACGGTGGCCTTCACCAGACCGCCTCCCGACTGTCCGTCGACCTCGGTCCTCGCCAGCTCCTCCTGGGCCCTGGCCAGGTCCTGCTGCATCTTCTGGGCCTGCTGGAGCAGCTGCTGCATGTTCGGCTGGCCACCACCGGGGATCACGATTGGGCTCCTTGGTCGGTCCGTCGGTAAGGGTTTTACCGTTCGGCACGAGCCTACGTGGTCACGGGAGCCGTTGCTCCGGCACTCTTTCGAGTGAGTCACGGTGGGGCCCTATACCTGATCACGGCCATCTTCCGGGCGGAAAAGAGCACGAACCCCCGGCGCCGCCACCCATTGGGCGGTAGGAAGGGTCAGGTGCGTGAGCACCTGGCGTCACACTGCATGCACGGACAGTACGCGGAGTCGGCAGGGGTCAGTAGGGAGATACCGGGTGGGTCAGCCGGAGATGCAGCCCGAGGGTCGGCCTCAGGACGGGCGGGGTGAGGAGGCGGCCGGGGACCGGCCGGACGACCTGGAGGGGCGGGAGTTCCCGCTCGGGGACTGGGGCGAGCCGGCGGCCCGGCTGGACGAGCTGTACCGGTGGGTGGAGCGCGGCGCGCTGGACACGGCCGCCTGGTACCTCGCGGACCGGGTGTGGAAGCGGCGGTGCGCGTGGGCGCTGCGGGCCGGGACGGCCGCGGGCGCGCTGACCGGGGCGGCGCTGCCGCTGCTCGATCTGACCGGGGTGGCCGACGGATCCGCGCCCTGGGGTTATCTGGCGCTGCTGCTCGGGGCGGCCTGTGCGGCCGGGGACCGCTTCTTCGGGATGACGTCCGGCTGGATGCGGGACGTGGCGACCGCGCAGGCGGTGCAGCGGCGGCTGCGGGCGTTCCAGTTCGACTGGGCGTCGGAGTGCGTGCGCGAGGTGCTCGGCCCGGCGGACGGAACGGCGAGCGAGGCGGCCGAGCGGTGCCTGTCGGTGCTGCGCCGGTTCTCGGAGGACGTCACCGAGCTGGTGCGGGTCGAGACGGCGGACTGGATGGTGGAGTTCCGCACGGGTGGCGCGCCGCTGGGCATCCAGACGGCGGTGGCGGGTGCGGGACGCCCGGAGGGCTCCCTCCCGCACGGCCGCTTCCCCTCGCCGCAGGGGCCGGCCCGCCCCAACATGCCGCGGCAGCGTCCGCCCGAGCCGCGCTGAACCGGGCCCGTCACGGCGTGGTCCGTGCGCACAGCTCCATCCCCGCCGGGGTCCAGCACGGCAGGTGGCCGTGGGTGCGGATCACTTCCTGGCCGATGCCGCGCGTGAGGTACGTCAGGAAGCTCGCCGCCAGCGAGTTCGCCGGCGGCTGCCCGTAGGTGTAGGCGTACTCGATCTCCCGGTACGGGTAGGAGCTCGTGCCGCGCTCGATGGCGTCGACGGACGGGGCCTCGCCGTCGAGGTCCAGCCGGTGCAGCCCCTTCGCCCGGGAGGCGCGGGCGTGTTCGCTGTAGCCGATCGCGCCGGGGATGCCGGCGACGGTCTCCAGCACCTGTTCGGTGGAGTCGAGTTCACAGCGGATGACGGGGGCGGTCGGGTCGTCCTTGTGCACGCAGTCGACGGAGGAGTGGGCGATCTCGCCCCGGCCCAGCACGCGGCGCTGGAAGACCTGTCGCGTGCCCGAGTTGGCGTCCCGGCTGACGAGGTGGACCGCCAGGTCCGGGCCGCCGAGCTCGCTCCAGTTCGCGATCTCGCCCCGGTACAGCCGTCGTACGTCCGTCGTCGACAGGTTCCGCAGCCGCACGTCCTCGTTCACCACCAGCGCGAACACCGACACCGCCACCTGGTTCTCGCGCAGTTCGGGGTGCCCGCCCGGCTTGGGTCCGTCCGACAGGACCACCAGCGGCGGCGAGCCGTTCTCCGTCCGTGCCCCGGCCGCCGCCAGGTCCCGTATCCCGGCCGTCGACCCGTGCGGGTCCACCTCGACGCGCGGGTCCTCGTCCTCGCAGTCCCGCTCGTACTTCTCCGCGACCTCCCGCAGCACCGGCGCGAACGCCGTCGATCCGGTGAGGGTGAGGGTGCCGCTCCGGCAGCCGATGGGGGGCGGGCTGTCGTCCTGGACCACGACGATGACCGCCAGGGCCACCACGCACAGCGTGAGCGTGATGGTGATCAGCCGGGCCGCCCGGCTGAACAGCGGGGCCTTGTCGTCCGGGGTGGCGCTCCGGTTGCGGTGCACGTCGCCCTCGCTGAGGTCGCCGCTCAGCTGGATCCCGTCGCCCACGCGGCCGCCGGAGAGCAGCACCAGCAGCTTGTAGTAGGCGCCCCGGTTCAGCGGGACGCGCGGGAGGCGCAGGACGCCGTCCTGGTAGCCGAAGCCGCGCTCCTGGGTGAAGTGCTCGAGGAGGTGGCTGGTCTCCGAGGGCTGGGTGACCGAGACGCCGAGGATGGTGCGCTCCCGGAACTCCACGGTCAGGCCGTGGCTTCCCGGGCTCTGGTAGTCGTCGCGGCCGATGGCCTGCGAGCCGTCGTTCTCGATGCGCAGCAGCACCATGCTGGCGTGCGTCATCCCCGCCGCCGCCGTGTCGAACCAGCCCTCCCGCCGGCTGGTGCGGCTCGCCCGCTGGCCGTCGCCGATCGGGACGTCCAACTGCACGCGGTGCCCGAGTCGTTTGCGGCGCGGCACCCGCCGCTCGTACCAGACCATGACGGCGGAGGCGACCACACCGAGGATCGCCGTCGCCACGGCGACCAGGTTCTCCGCGCTCAGCCACTCCATCGTGCCGCCCCCGCCGCTGCCCGCACGTTCGACCGGGCAGCCACCGTACGGCCGTACCAAGCGGCCGGCGGTGTTCGTCCGCGGGAGTTCGCCGAACGTTCAACGACGGTGTGCGGTACGGGCGTTCAGTCCCGCGTGTAGGTGAGCTGTTCACCGTTGCCGGTGTTCAGGCGCTGGAGGGAGTCGCCGGGGAGCAAGGTGATCTCGCTGGCGGAGCCCGGGGTGCAGGCGCTGCGCGGCTGCCCGGTCGTCACGGAGGACGGGCCGAGCTCCAGCCGGTCGCCGGAGCCGGCGGTGAGCCGCGCCTCGAAGACGCAGTGGTAGGTGCCGCCGCCGGTGGGCCCGTCGGCGACGAGGGACATGACCGTGTCACCGACCTCGCCCTGCCGGATGGTCAGCCTGCGGGTGTGCTCGCCGCTCGCGTTGTCGATGGTGGCGGACCAGCTGCCCAGGTAGCCGGCGGGGACGGCCCCGTCCGCGGGGGCTGAGGTGCTGGGCCGTCGGCTGTCGTCGGGGGTGGTGGGGGCGGTGCTCGGGGACGCGCTGCCGGTCGCCGGGGGTGCGGTGGGATCGCCGCCGGCGCGGTTGTCGGTGTCCTCGCCGCTCATCAGCGCGTACACGGTGCCGCCCGCGGCGAGCGCGACGACCAGCGCGATCACCACGAGCAGCACGGTGGAACGCCCGTCCCGGCGCGGTTCGGGAGCCGACCCGAACGGCGGTGGCCCGTAGGACGGTGTCCCGCCGTAGGGGTAGCCGTACGCGGGCTGCTGGGGGTGCCCGTACGGGCCCGGCGCCGGGGGCTGGGCGGGGGCGCCCTGACCGGCCACGAGGGTGGGCAGGTGGTTCGCCCCCGGCGGCCCGGGCGGGAGCGGGGAGGCCGTGGGCGACCCGGCGGAGTCGTCGTCGGCACGGGCGTGCTCGGGGGTACCGGCGCGGTGCCCCGCGCCGGGCGGGACCGGCTGTCCGGCCGCCGGTGCCGCATGAGTACCGGGCTGCCCCGCGGGCTCGGCCGCGCCGGCGGGGCCTCCTTGCGCGGGCACGCCGGGTTCTGCCGGTCCGGGCGGTCCGAAGGACCACGCTGCCGGTGCCGAAGCGGCGGCGGGGCCGCCCGGCTGCCCGGCGACCGGTGCGCCGGGTTCTGCCGGCCCGGGCGGTACCGGTGGCCAGGCGGTGGAGGGCGTGCCCGCCGGAGTGGAGGGCGTGCCCGCCGGAACAGGGGACGCCGGGGTCTGCGGGTCCTCCGTGTCCAGGAGGCGGACCGCGTGACGGCCGAGCTGGGCGACCAGGGCGCCCGGCAGCCAGGGGTCGCGGGAGCGGCCGCCGGCGACGGTGTCGTCCGCGCCGGTGCGTCGCAGGACCTGGTCCAGCGTGGGCCGCGCCGCCGGGTCCTTGCGCAGGCAGTCGCGCACGAGATCGGCGAGTCCCTCGGGCACCCGCTCCAGGTCGGGTTCCTCCTGGGCGATGCGGAACATCAGCGCGTGCACACCGCTGTGGGCGGCGCCGAACGGGAGCGTGCCGGTGGCGGCGTAGGCGAGCACCGAGCCGAGGCAGAACACGTCGCAGGCAGGTGTGATGCGGTCGCCGCGCACCTGCTCGGGCGCCATGAAGCCGGGCGAGCCGATCAGCGCCCCGGTGCGGGTGAGCCCGCCGTCGGTCACCGTCTCCAGCGCCCGCGCGATCCCGAAGTCGATGACGCGGGGACCGTCGATGGTGACGAGCACGTTGGACGGCTTGAGGTCCCGGTGCACGATGCCGGCGGCGTGGATGTCCTTCAGCGCGTGCGCGAGACCGGCGGCGAGGATGCGCACCGACCGCTCGGGCAGCGCCCCGTGGTCGTGCCCGACCACCTGCTGCAGGCTGGGACCGGCCACGTACCCGGTGGCCACCCACGGCACGGGCGCCTCCGTGTCCGCGTCCAGCACCGGTGCCGTCCAGTCGCCGCCGACCTGCCGCGCGGCCCGCACCTCCTGGCGGAAGCGCGCCCGGAACTCCTCCCGCCGCGCCAGCTCCTCGCGGACCAGCTTCACGGCGACGGTGCGTCCCCGGTCGGAGCGGGCGAGGTAGACCTGCCCCATGCCGCCGGCCCCGAGCCGGGCCAGCAGCCGGTACGCCCCGATCCCCGGTGGATCCCCGGGCCCGAGCTTGTCCATCGCCGCGCCGCCTCCCCCCAATGAGCAACATCCCGAGGATAGTGCGGGGTCGGTACCCGGTGAGCCGGGCGACCTCGACGGTTCCGTAACAGGCGGTCCGAGGGCCCCCGGCACCTTGGACGGGCGTTCCGGCGCCTCCACCGCCCGGGCGGGTTCCGCCCCCGTACGCCGGCCCCGCACGCCTCCGCCGGCCGCTCCGCGAAGGCCGTCCGGCCGGGGCCGATGCGGCACGACGGCTCCCTGCCGGCGATCGCCTTCGACAACCTGTCGCGGAAAGTCCCCCACCGCAGACAGGCCGCCGATGTCGCGGCCCCCCGGCCCCGGCCTACCCTCGGCCACATGACCCCTCAGCCGAACCCCGAGGTCGGGGCCGCCGTCAAGGCCGCCGACCGTGCGCACGTCTTCCACTCCTGGTCCGCGCAGGAGCTCATCGACCCGCTCGCCGTCGCCGGGGCGCAGGGCTCGTACTTCTGGGACTACGACGGCCGGCGCTACCTCGACTTCACCAGCGGGCTCGTCTACACCAACATCGGCTACCAGCACCCGAAGGTCGTCGCCGCGATCCAGGAGCAGGCGGCGCGGATGACCACGTTCGCGCCCGCGTTCGCCGTCGAGGCGCGGGCGGAGGCGGCCCGGCTGATCGCCGGGCGGACCCCGGGCGACCTGGACAAGATCTTCTTCACCAACGGCGGCGCCGACGCCGTGGAGCACGCCCTGCGCATGGCGCGGCTGCACACCGGCCGTCCCAAGGTGCTCTCCGCGTACCGCTCGTACCACGGCGGCACCCAGCAGGCGGTCAACGTCACCGGCGACCCGCGCCGCTGGGCCTCCGACAGCGGCACGGCCGGGGTCGTGCACTTCTGGGCGCCGTTCCTGTACCGCTCCCGCTTCTACGCCGAGACCGAGGAGCAGGAGTGCGCGCGGGCGCTCGAGCACCTGGAGACGACGATCGCCTTCGAGGGGCCGTCGACCGTCGCCGCGATCGTCCTGGAGACCGTTCCGGGGACGGCGGGCATCATGCTCCCGCCCGCCGGCTATCTCGCCGGGGTGCGCGAACTGTGCGACAAGTACGGCATCGTCTTCGTCCTCGACGAGGTCATGGCCGGGTTCGGGCGGACCGGGAAGTGGTTCGCGGCGGACCTGTACGACGTCGTCCCGGACCTGATGACCTTCGCGAAGGGCGTGAACTCCGGATACGTGCCGCTGGGCGGCGTCGCGATCTCCGGGGCGATCGCCGAGACGTTCGGGAAGCGGCCCTACCCGGGCGGCCTGACGTACTCGGGGCACCCGCTGGCCTGCGCCGCCGCCGTCGCGACGATCGGCGTGATGGAGGAGGAGGGCGTCGTCGAGAACGCGGCGGCCCTCGGCGCGTCCGTCGTCGGGCCCGGGCTGCGGGAGCTGGCGGAGCGGCACCCGAGCGTGGGCGAGGTCCGCGGGACCGGCATGTTCTGGGCGCTGGAGCTGGTGCGCGACCGGGAGACCCGGGAGCCGCTGGTGCCGTACAACGCGGCCGGTGAGGCGAACGCCCCGATGGCGGCCTTCGCCGCCGCCGCGAAGGAGGCCGGCGTCTGGCCCTTCGTGAACATGAACCGGACGCACGTGGTGCCGCCGTGCAACGCGAGCGAGGCGGAGCTGAAGGAAGGGCTGGCGGCGCTGGACGCGGCCCTGTCGGTGGCGGACGGCTACGTGGAGTGACCGCGCCGGGGGGCCGCGGCGGGCGGGCGCGGGGAGGGTCTCCCCCTCGCGCCCTTTCGAACACCCCGGGGCCCTCTCGAACGCGTAAGGTGGCGTGCCCGTGGACATCCGCGTGCACGTCACTCGAACGCGACGAGGGAGACGCCCCGACCATGCCCGGCTTCACCGGAACCGGCGCCGTGACCCGCAGCACCCTGCGGCAGCAGATCGCGGACGCGCTCCGTGACGAGGTGCTGGCCGGGCGGCTCCGGCCGGGGCAGGAGTTCACCGTCAAGGAGATCGCCGACCAGTACGGCGTGTCCGCGACCCCCGTCCGGGAGGCGCTGGTCGACCTGTCGGCGCAGGGACTGCTCGACGCCGACCAGCACCGGGGTTTCCGGGTGCACGAGTACTCCGTCGACGACTTCCGGGGCATGATCGAGGCCCGCGCCCTGGTGACCGACGGGATGTTCCACGCGCTGGCCGACGGGCACATGGCGCACCTCCAGCCGGCCGAGCCCCGGGTCGCCGCGGCCCTCGCCGGGGTGCGCAGGCGCGGCGAGGAGGCCCAGCGCGCGGCCCTCGCCGGGGAGGTCACCGTGCTGATCGGCTACGACCTGCGCTTCTGGCGCGAACTCGGGTCCGTGTTCGGCAACCCGTACCTCACCGACTTCCTGCACCGGCTGCGCCTGCAGACCTGGGTGTGTGTGGTGCAGCGGCTGCGGCGGCTGCCCGATCCGCGCGGACACCTGTGGGCCGCGCACACCGATCTGGTCGACGCCTTGTCGCGCCGGGACACCGGTGCGGCCCGCGCGATCGTCGAGTCGTACAACGCGCACGCGCTCTCCCTCGTCGAGGGGCTGACGGCCGGTGGGATGGGTAAGGGACCTGCACCGGGGTCCGCACGCGGGGAGCCGTCCGCGCCGGGCGCCGATACGCTTCCCTGACCACGACGAAGACCTCGACGAAGACCCCGACGACCGTGCTGTGTGAGGAGCCCTCTTTGGCCTGTGACCTGTGGCTGGTCCCGCTCGTCGACGTGCTGTGCCACACGCCCGACAATCCGTTCGCCGAGGAACTCGCGCAGTACAACGCGGTGCTCGCCGAGGCCGGCCTGCCACCGGTGCCGGTGTACCAGTACATGCCGGGGCTGTCCGGCGAGGTGGCCCCGGTGGCGGGTTTCGACTACGACGCGCTGCACTTCCTGCGGCGGGCGCACCTGCTCCAGGTGTGCGGGCTGCCGGTCACGCCGGTGGGCGAACTGGGCGGTGACTACGAGCAGTTGCTGGAGATGTTCGAGACGACGGCCCAGCAGTCCCACCTGGTCTGGCACTACGACCACGCGGGCGCGTACGTCCCCGTCGACTTCCCGCACCCCCTCGCCAACGACGAACTCCTCGCGGGCGGCGGCCCCCTGGGCTCCTCCCACACGCTGCTGCGGGAGCTGGAAGCGGTCGCCCCGTCCATCGGCATCGACCCGGCGAACCCCCCGGAGGCGCCCGAACCCCCGCGCGGCCCGACCGAGTTGGAGGAGCCTGCCGTCCCCGCCCCGTACGACCCGAGCCCCTTCGCCCGCGAGCGCCACGTCTGGCTGGGCCTGCACGCGGCGGCGACCCGGAGCCTGGCACAGGGGTCGATGATCGTGTTCAGCTAGCGCTCACCCCGGCCGGGAGAGCCCCTTCCGCACGTCCTCGACGTTCATGACCGGGACCGTCTCGACCTCGGCGTCCGGGCGGGTGAAGAACGGCTCGTCGGCGGCCGGTGGATCACGAGTCGCAGGAGCGGCGGTGCTCCAGGTGCGGGAACAGCGCCTCCCACTGGTCCTCGGGCACGCTCAGCGGGAACGCCTCGCACATCCGGTCGTAGAGGCGTCCGGTGTCGAAGTCGAGGACGAAGGTGGTGCGGTCGCGCAGGGAGCCGTAGAGCTCGCCGTCCTCCCGGACGACGGCCATCCACCGTGCTCCGGCGGGCGGTACGAGGACATCCGTGGCGTCCTCCAGGGTCACGTACTCCGGAGTCGTCCACCGGCCCCCCGGTCCCAGGTTCCAGAGGCGGTGCGGGGGACTGGTCAGGGCGTAGCGCCCGTCCGGGGTCAGTTCCAGTGAGGCGACGGCGCGGTCGAGGCGTACGCCGCCGGCCTTCCGCCGGGGGGCGTCGGGATCGGAGACGTCCCAGAAGTCGAGGGTGCCGTCGCTGAGCGCGGTCGCCAGCTCGTCCTTCCCGGTGGGGAAGTAGCTGCCGGGGGCTGCGGGAATCCGGCCGGCCTCACGTGGGTCCGCGGGCCGGGAGAGGTCCCAGAGCTGGATCACGCCGCCCGGCTTCTCGGTGATGAGCAGCTGTGATGCGCCGACGTGCCCCGCGCCCTCCCCGAGTGCCGCATCCTCGATGGTGCCGCCTTCGCGTGGGTCGTCCGGATCGGAGACGTCCCAGAGCCTCAGGTTCCTCCCGTTCTCGACGGTCACCAGCGAGTGCGGCCCCGCGAACCACAGGTCCCCGGCACCGAACAGGCCGCCGCCGATCTGTGTGTCGACCGCGCCGCGGCGGACGGGACGCGCGGCGTCCGACACGTCCCACAGCTCGACGCCCGGCTCATCGCGCGAGCCGACCGCCAGCAGACGGCCGTCGGGGCTGACGGTGAAACTCGGGCCGTCGACGGTGAGCGGTATGCCGCCGCCCCTCTTCGGCGGCCCGGCCTCGTCGAACTCCCAGAGCTGGAAGACGAGTTCCCGTCCTCCCTCCCACCGGTGCGCCAGCAGGACGGGGCGCTCGCGGCTGGTCAGGAAGTACCGCGCCTCCCATTCCTCGGGGACGCTGTACCGGAGCCGGGGCTTCTGGGGATCGCCGACGTCCCACACCTGGGTGACCCCGTCTCCCCGGGCGTTCTCGGTCTCCGTCAGCACCAGCGCACCGTCCGCGCTGAACGACGACGTTCCGGCCGGCTGCCCCCGGGGCACGAAGCCCGGCACCGAGGGCGCCCGGGCGCTCCGGCTCCACAGCCGGACCTCGCCGCCCGTCTCCCCCGCCGCCAGCCAGCGGCCGTCGGGACGGTAGGCGACCGATTGGACGGGCTCCCCCGCCGGGTGGCCGGCGAGCCCCGGCGGGTCGTTCGCCAGGACCGACGCCTCAGCGTCCGTCCGCATCCGGAGGACGCCGTCGTCCTGGGCGGCACCCGCCAGGAAACGGCCGTCGCCGCTGAAGCTGAGCGAGGGAACGCCGTCCACGCTTCCCCAGGAGTCCGCGAACTCGTCCACCGGGACCCGCCGCAGTTCCCGGCCGTCGTCGGACAGCCGCCACCAGGCGACCGTCGAACCGCCGCCGGTCGCCACGGCCAGATCGCGCCGTGGATGCGCGGCCACCGCCATGAGCGTCTTCACCGTCTCGGTGTCCCGCAGCAGGGGCCGCGCCGGGTCCGCGACGTCCCACAGCCGCACCTGCGCGGGCGCGCCGCCCGCCCCCTCGCCGTGGCCGTTCCCGGTGAGCAGGTGGTGTCCGTCGTGGGTGAACGCGACGGAGACCAGCTCCGCGTCGACGACCGTCCGCTCGGTGCGCAGCACGGGGCGGTCCGGGGTGCTCACGTCCCACAGCCGCAGGCGGCCTCCCGCGCTGCCCGCGGCGAGGGTCCTCCCGTCCCCGCTGAACGCCACGGAGAACGTCGTCCCGCCGGTGACCGGCACGTCGGCCAGCCTCTCGGGTTCGCGCGGGTCCGCGATGTCCCACACCGTCAGGTGCTTCGCCGACTGCGCGGCCAGCAGCGGCCGCCGGGGGTGCACGGCGACGGCCGCCGTGCCGCCCGCCGGGATGCGGCCCGCCTCGGCGGGGACGCCCGGCTCGGCGGTGTCCCACAGCTGCACCCGGCCGCCCCGGTGGCTCACGGCCAGGACCTCGCCGTCGGCCCGCCAGGCGACGCCGAGGACGGGTTCGCGGTGCGGTTCCTCCGGGGCGAGATGGACCGGGGCGGAGGTCATGGCGGACTCGTACAGGGCGGCGCGCGTCTCCGGGGTCTCCGCCGTGCGGTACGCGGCCAGGCTGAGCCGCAGCGCCGTCTGCGGGTCGTGCGCGCGCACGCCGGTGGCGCGGGCGGCGATCTCGCGGGCGATCAGCCGCTTCTCCCGGCTCGCCGCCTGCCCGTTCTCGTACAGCGCCCATCCGGCGAGGGTCGTCGCCACCAGCGCCAGCGCCGTCAGACCCGCGGTCCAGGCGCGCGTGACGGCCCGCCGGCGCCGCTGCGCCCGCTCGCCGGCGGCCACGAAGTCCCGGACCACCGCGGGGACCGGGACCGGGACCGGGACCGGGGCCGCCGCCGGGGCCGACGTCCGGTCCGTCAGCTCCCGTGCCCGCGTCAGGGCGTCGCCCGCGTACAGCCCGCTCGCCCGGCGCCCCGCCTCGTCCCAGCCCTCCGCCGCGGCGGTCAGCCGGCGCAGCCTCAGCAGATCGTCCCGCGCCTCCTCGATCCACCCGGTCAGCGGCTGCCACGCGTGCAGCAGCGAGTCGTGCCCGAGGCGGGCCCCGCCGTGCTCGTCCACGACGACCAGCCGGGCGTCGGCCAGCCGCCGCAGCAGATCGCCCGCGCCGGTCAGCTCCTCGCGGGGCACCCGGCGCCGGACCAGCCTTCCCTCGCCGTCCGCCACGTGCACCATCGACAGCATCAGCGTCCGCAGCCGGTCGCGGCCCGTCGCGTCGAGCCCGTCGTGGATCTCGTCGGCGGTGCGGGCGACGGCCTCCCGGATGCCGCCCGCCTGCTGGTAGGCGGCGTAGGTGAGGGTCGTGCCGCGCCGGCGCAGCCAGATCTCCCGCAGCACGTGGGCGAGGTACGGCAACGCCGCCGCGTCGCCCGCGCCGGCCCCCCGCCGCTCCTCGTTGACCTCCCGCCGCAGGATCCGCGGGACGCCCTCCTCCCAGGTCAGCCCCGCGTACCGGGCCGGTTCGACGATCGCCGCCTCGATCTCGCCGTCGCCCATCGCGGGTACGGTGAAGTGGCCGTGCTCGGCGAACGGGGCCAGGTGCGGGTCCTTGAGGACGTCGTCGAGGTAGTCGGCGCGCAGCGCCAGCACGATCCGGGGGCCGTCGACGGCGGCGAGCGCCGCGGTGAGGCGGCGGCGCTCGTCCGGGCCGGTGGCACGGGTGACGCACTCCTCCAGCTGGTCGAGGACCAGGACGCCGGGGGCCGGCCGGGTTCCCGGCGGGCCGAAGCCGCCCCGCTCGAGGTCCTGTACGACGTCCGCGAGCGGCCGTCCCACGGCGGCCGCCCAGGCCTCGGCGACCGCGTCGAGGGGCCGGGTGCCCGGCGCGGGCACGATCCGCACCGGCCCCAGCCCCGCCTCCGGCGCCGCGGCGGTCAGCCCGGCCCGCAGCAGCGAGGACTTGCCCACCCCGGAGGTGCCGATGACCAGCAGCGGCTCACCGGGCCGGGTCCCCCGCACCCGCTCCACCAGCCGCCGGGTCACCTCCTCCCGGCCGAAGAAGAGGTGGTGCTGCTCGGGCAGGAACGGCAGGATCCCCGGGTACGGGCACACCGCGTCCGGGTCGGCGGGCGCGGGTTCGTCCTCCCCCGTGCCGGGGGCGTAGCGGCGGTTGGCGGTGAGGACGAGTTCCGCCATGCGCGCGGTGCCGCCGCCGTGGGGGCGGGCGGCGACGCCCTGGAGCCGCTGGTCGAGGAGCCGGTACACACTGCCCGGGGTCAGCCACCGCGGTCCGCCCGCGTCGCCCTCGCGCAGCAGCTCCAGCAGCAGGCCGGAGAAGAGGGTGTGCTCCGCGTCCCCGGGCGCGTAGGCCACCGTGCCGGGCAGCGCGGACCCCAGTAGGTAGCTGCCGTCGGGGCGGGCGCCCGCGAACGGGTCGGACGCGGGCGGACGCCCCGGTTCCCGCGCGTTGCCCGCGAAGCAGCAGTCGAGGATCACCACCGGGTCCGCGGCGGCGTCGCCGAGGTACCGCTCGACCTCGGCGTACGGCACGCTGTGCGCGGTGTCCGTGAGCGACTTCGTCGCGGCCGTCGCCAGGTACAGCCGCCCGCCCGGCCCGCGCAGCCCGTGGCCGACGTACACGAACAGCACGACGCCGCTGTCGTACCGCTCCTCGTTCGGCGCGGCCCGGTCGGCGGCCTCGGCCAGCGCCTCCAGCACCTCGCTCGGGGACCGCGGGTCGGTGAGCAGCCGCACCCGGTCGCCCATCCCGCACTCGGTGCGCAGGGCCTCGGCCAGCGCCCGGGCGGAACGGACGGCGGAGGGCAGGTCGTGCAGCAGGTCGCCGGGGTGGGTGCCGGTGCCGACGACGACGGCGTGCGCGCCGGCGCCGGTCAGTCCGGGGGGCTGCGGGGCCACGGCGTCAGCGGCTCGCCCCGCCGGCGTCCGGGCCGCCGGCACCGCCCGTCCCGCCGCCCGTCCCGTCGGACTGCCGGTCCAGGGCACGGGCGATCCGCTCGGCCACCTCGGAGGTGCCCGCGGAGTCCAGCCCGCGCACCTTCTCCGAGGCGACGACGACCTGGGTGCCGTCCGGCAGGTTGACGGTGACGGTCTGGTTGCCGCGCCGGTTCTGCAGCCACACCACGACGGCCGCGCCCACGGCCGCCGTCGGACCGCCCGGCGCGAGCAGCAGCGTGACCAGCTCGCTCCACGCGCCCATCGCCCCCGCCGGAGGGCTCACCGGCGTCTCGCGCCGGACCAGCCCGCGCAGCCGCGGATCCTGCCGCAGCCACTCGTACAGCCCGTCGCCCGCGCCCGCGGCGCGCTCCCCGGCCCCTGCGTCCACGGACAGAGTGACTCGCACCTTGTTCCCCCCGGAAGGCGTACGCACCCGATACCACTCGGACACCCGACGCTAACAACCCGAAGTCCGCCGGGAGTAGAGCAGTTGCGGACATGTTCCGGAGTTCTTCGGCCCCGCGCGGGACGGCCGGGCGGATTCACCGCACCGGCCGTCCCGTCGGATCCCCGGATCCCCGGGAAGGAGGGCTCAGAGGAACGAGTTGATCTCGATCGTCTCGTCGCGGCCCGGGCCCACGCCGATCGCGGAGATCGGGGCGCCGGACATCTCCTCCAGGGCCTTGACGTACGCCTGGGCGTTCTTCGGCAGGTCGGAGAAGGACTTGGCCTTGCTGATGTCCTCGCTCCAGCCCGGCAGCATCTCGTAGACCGGCTTCGCGTGGTGGAAGTCGGACTGCGAGTACGGCAGCTCCTCGACGCGCCTGCCGTCGATCTCGTACGCCACGCAGACCGGGATCTGCTCCCAGCCGGTGAGGACGTCGAGCTTGGTGAGGAAGAAGTCGGTGAGGCCGTTGACGCGGGTGGCGTAGCGGGCGATCACCGCGTCGAACCAGCCGCAGCGGCGGTCGCGGCCGGTGGTGACACCGCGCTCGCCGCCGATGCGGCGCAGCGCCTCGCCGTCCTCGTCGAAGAGCTCGGTGGGGAACGGACCGGCGCCGACACGGGTCGTGTACGCCTTGAGGATGCCGATGACCCGGCTGATCTTCGTCGGGCCCACGCCCGAGCCCGTGCAGGCGCCGCCCGCGGTCGGGTTGGAGGAGGTGACGAAGGGGTACGTGCCGTGGTCGATGTCGAGCAGCGTGCCCTGGCCGCCCTCGAAGAGGACCACCTTGTCCTGCTCCAGCGCCTCGTTCAGCACCAGCACCGTGTCGGCGACGTACGGGGCCAGCTTGTCCGCGTAGCCCAGCAGTTCCTCGACCACCTGCTCCACGGCGATCGCGCGCCGGTTGTAGAACTTGGTGAGCATCTGGTTCTTGACGTCGAGGGCCGCCTCGACCTTCTGGGTCAGGATCGACTCGTCGTACAGGTCCTGGACGCGGATGCCGACGCGGTTGATCTTGTCGGCGTAGGTCGGGCCGATGCCCCGGCCCGTGGTCCCGATCTTGCGCTTGCCGAGGAAGCGCTCGCTCACCTTGTCCACCGTCACGTTGTAAGGCGTGATGATGTGCGCGTTTCCGCTGATCAGGAGCTTGGACGTGTCGACGCCTCGCTCGTTCAGACCGCTCAGCTCGGAGAGCAGGACCGACGGGTCGACGACGACGCCGTTGCCGATGACCGGCGTGCAGCCGGGGGACAGGATTCCGGAAGGGAGCAGGTGGAGGGCGTACTTCTGATCACCCACGACTACCGTGTGGCCGGCGTTGTTGCCGCCCTGGTAGCGCACCACATAGTCGACGGAACCACCGAGCAGGTCCGTCGCCTTTCCCTTGCCTTCGTCACCCCACTGAGCACCGAGCAGCACAAGTGCGGGCACGCGCGTACACCCCTTCCGGGCGGGGCATGTCCAAGGTCAGGGGCGCACACGGAGGATCACCGCCGCGTGCACCGCGACCACCGTTGGCCGCCAACCGTCGGACCGGATGCCCCGGAATAGACGAAGCCCCTGGCGCAATAGCGCAAGGGGCTCTTGCACAAAGATGCTACCCGAGGAAGCGAGGCATGGCCGAGGTGGCGACTTCCAGGACCTTTTCCGCAGCGTCCGACCAGCTCCTGGTGGTCGTCGATCCGGTCGCCCGGCGGGCGGACGGCGAGTCCGTCCGGATCGCGAAGGACGTGATCGGCGCGGGTGCGGCGGGCGCCAAGGTGTGCCTGCCGGACGGTCCGGAGGAGTTCGCCCGGGTGCTGGCGCGGCGCGGGTCGCGGCGGCCGGTGGTGGTCGGCGACGACCGGGCCCTGGTGCGGACGGTGACGCTGCTGCACCGGCGGCGGGAGCTGGCCGACTGCGCGCTGTCCCTGGTGCCGGTGGGCGGTGCGGTCTCCCTCGCCCGGTCGCTGGGGGTGCCCACGGGGGCGGTGGCGGCGGCGCGGGCCGTGCTGGACGGGGCCGAGCGGCGCGTGGACCTGCTGGTGGACGACAGCGACGGGGTGGTGCTCGGCGCGCTGCGGATCCCGCCGGTCGGGGGCGTCACACGGGCGCGGGAGGGGGCCGAGGGGGCGGGGCGTCCCTGGCTGCGGACCTGCCGGTCCCTCATGCACACGCTGGCGCCCGCCCGGCCGTCCAGGGCCGTCGCGGCCCCCGGGGCGGGGCCGACGCGGCTGCGGGTGGAGGTCGACGGGGAGACGCTCGTCGACCTGGGGCAGCCGGTGGAGGGCGTCTCGGTCGTGCCCGGCGCCCCCGGGACGGCCCGGGTGGAGGTCCGTACGGCGTCGGAGGCGGCCCCGCTGGTCGCGGAGGCCCGCACGGTGACCGTGTCGGGCGCGCACTTCCGCTACCGGGCGGACGGAGCGGTGTCGGGGCCGGTGCGGACGCGGACGTGGGAGGTACGGGAGGAGGCTTGGGGGCTGACGGTGCCGGTGCGGTAGCGGCCGTCTCAGGGAGCCTTGAAGCCGGTCGTGTCCAGCACGCAGTCGAACGGCTGGGGGATCGACACCTTCTCGCCGAACGGCTTGGTCTCGCGGGACTCGTACCCCTTGGCCGAGGGCATCGAGAAGACCGTGGCCTGTTCCTCCTGCATGTCGAGGAGCAGGTAGACGGGGACGCCCGCCTTTCCGTACGTCAGGACCTTGTCGGTCAGGTCGTCGTCCCGCGTGGAGGAGGAGGTCAGTTCGGCGACGAAGGAGAGGGCTTCGCCGTCCAAGTGGTTGCTGGCACTTCGACTGACGCTCCGATGCGCGACGTGGATATCGGGACCGTACGCGCGCTGCACGCCTGGGAAGACGTACAGGAAAGGACCGTAACTGATCCGGTGCTCCTCAGGGAGATACGGCCGAAGCTGCTCACACACCAGCTCCATGACGTCGAGGTAGAAGGCCTTCGACCACGGCGACACAACGATCTTCCCCCTGATGATCTCGGCCTGGAAGCCGTCGCGCAGGTGCAGCTCGTCGAGAAGCTCCAACAGCTCCTCGAAGTTGTCGGGCCCGGTGCCGCTTATCATCGGTCGCTCTGCCATGACTGTCATGATGCGCCCTCCCCTTGAGACGGACCAGCCACCACTCAGCGTAGCGGACCGACTACCCTTCCCCGAACCGCTCCCGCCGATGCGCCCGCCAGCGTTCCATCATCGCCTCGACCTCCTTCTCCACGAACTCGAAGAAGGCCAGCGTCTCCGCCAGCCGGCGGCCCGCCGGGGTGTCCGCGCCCAGGCCGGTGACGCCCTCGCGGAGGGCGTCCTCCCAGCGCTTGAGGACGGCCTCGCGGTTGGTCAGGGCCTCGTACCACTGATCGCCGTGGACCCGGTACCGCTCACGCCGCGAGCCGGGCTCGCGCTCGCGGGAGACCATGTGGACCTGGGACAGGTAGCGCACCGCGCCGGAGACCGCGGCCGGTGAGACCTTGAGCTGTTCGCCCAGCTCGGCGGAGGTCATGACCCCGGCGTCGGAGGCGAGCAGGGCACCGAAGACGCGGGCGGGCATACGCTGCATGCCCGCCTCCACCAGCTGCGCCGCGAAGTGCTCCACGAACCGCGAGACCGCCTCCGGGTCCCGGGCCGCCCCGCTCGGTTCCGCCATGATCCGCTCATCTCCCCTGCTCGGACGCCGGGGATCAGTCTAGTCATTATTCATACGCTTCCTTAACTTCATAAATTTCTGAAAGAAGCGTACGTTCCGAAGCATGACGAAGGCCATCACCGTGTCCGGGCTGCACAAGTCGTTCGGCCGGACCCACGCACTGGACGGGCTCGACCTGAGCGTCGAGACCGGCGAGGTCCACGGCTTCCTCGGCCCCAACGGCTCCGGGAAGTCCACCACCCTCCGCGTCCTGCTCGGCCTGCTGCGCGCCGACGCCGGTGCCGCCCGGGTGCTCGGCCGGGATCCGTGGACGGACGCCGTGGAGGCGCACCGTCGCATCGCCTACGTACCCGGGGACGTGACGCTGTGGCGCAACCTGTCCGGCGGCGAGGTCATCGACCTGTACGGGAGGCTGCGCGGGGGCCTGGACCCGCGGCGCCGCGCCGAACTGGTCGAGCGGTTCGAGCTGGACCCGACGAAGAAGGGCCGCACGTACTCCAAGGGCAACCGGCAGAAGGTCGCCCTGGTCGCCGCGTTCGCCTCCGACGTCGACCTGCTGATCCTCGACGAGCCGACGTCCGGCCTGGACCCGCTGATGGAGGAGGTCTTCCAGCGCTGTGTGGCCGAGGAGCGGGAGCGCGGGCGCACCGTGCTGCTGTCCTCGCACATCCTCAGCGAGGTGGAGGAGCTGTGCGACAGGGTCAGCATCATCCGCAAGGGGCGGACGGTGGAGAGCGGTTCGCTCGCCGAGCTGCGGCACCTGACCCGGACGAGCGTGAGCGCCGAACTCGCCGGGCCGCCGAACGGGCTCGCCGGACTGCCCGGCGTGCACGACCTCGACGTGCGGGGACACCGGGTGCGGCTCCAGGTGGACACCGACAGGCTGGACGCGGTGCTGCGCTCGCTGAGCGAGTCGGGCGTGCGGTCGCTGACGTCCACCCCGCCGACGCTGGAGGAGCTGTTCCTGCGGCACTACCAGGACGAGGCCGCCGGGAGCGGGGCGAGTGCCCGATGAACGCCACCGCCTTCGCCGTACGGCCCGCGGGCTCCCGCCGACTCGCCGGCACCGGCGTCCTGGTGCGCTTCGCGCTGCGCCGGGACCGGGTGATGATCCCGGTCTGGGTCGCGGTGAACGCCCTCATGGTGCTCTCCCTGCCGAACACGCTGGAGGGCCTGTACGGCACTCCGGCCGAACGCGCCGACCTGGTCCGTCAGATGGCGGCCAACTCCTCCCTGCGGGCCATGGTCGGCCCCGTCCTCGGCGACTCCCTCGGCGCGCTGACCGCCTGGCGGGCCGGGGTGTACGCGGGCGCGCTGGCCGCCGTGGCCGGTCTGCTGGTCGTCGTACGGCACACCAGGGACGAGGAGGAGAGCGGGCGTCAGGAGCTGGTGGCGTCCGGGGCGGTGGGCCGCAGGGCCCCGCTGACGGCGGCCCTGCTCGCGGCGGCCGTCGCGAACGGGGTGCTGGCGCTGCTGGTGACGGCCGGACTGGCCGGGCAGGGCGCGGCGGGCGCGCTCGCGTTCGGACTCGGGATCGCGGGCGTGGGCATGGTCTTCGCGACCACGGCGGCGATCGTGGCCCAGCTGACGGAGAGCGCGCGGCTCGCGCGGGGGCTGACGGCGGCCGTGCTCGGGGCGGCGTTCGTACTGCGCGCGGCCGGCGACTCGGCGACCGACGACGGCTCGTCCCCGCTGACCTGGGCGTCACCGCTGGGCTGGCTGACGAACCTGCGGGCCTTCGCCGGTGAGCGGTGGTGGGTGCTGGGACTGTTCGCGGGAGCGGTGCTGGTCCAGGGGGCGGTGGCGTACGCGCTCGCCGGCCGCCGGGACCTCGGCATGAGCTTCCTGCCGAGCCGGCCGGGACCGGCCGCGGGGCGGCTCGGGAGTGCGGGAGCGCTGGCCTGGCGGTTGCAGCGGGGCGGTGTGCTCGGCTGGAGCGCCGGGTTCCTGCTCGCGGGGCTGGTGTACGGCCGGATGGCCGAGGGGGCGGCCGATCTGGTCGGCGACAACGAGAGCGCCCGGGAGATCTTCCGGCGGATGGGCGGGCAGACCGCGCTGACGGACGCGTTCCTCGCGACGATGGCCGGGATCCTCGGGCTGGTGGCAGCCCTGTACGTCGTGGCGTCGGTGCTGCGGCTGCACGGCGAGGAGACCTCGGGACGGGCCGAACCGGTCCTCGCGGGGGCGGTCGGGCGGCTGCGGTGGGCGGCCGGGCATCTGCTGGTGGCGTTCGGCGGGGCGGTGCTGCTGATGCTGCTCGCGGGGGCCGGTCTCGCCCTCGGCCACGGCGGGCGGGCGGGCCCGCTCCTGGGCGCGTGCCTGGTGCAGGTTCCGGCGGTGTGGGTGATCGGCGGGGTCGCGGTCCTGCTGTACGGGCTGGCGCCCGGGGCGGCGCCGGCGGCGTGGGGCGTGGCCGGTGCGGTACTGCTGATCGGCTGGGTCGGCCCGGCGCTGGACGTGCCGCGGGCGGTGCTGGACCTGTCGCCCTTCGGTCACCTGCCGAAGCTGCCGGGCGGGGGGATGGAGTGGCCCCCGGTGCTGATCCTCACGGCTCTCGCGGCGGCCCTGGTGGCGGCGGGGCTGGCCGGTCTGCGGCGCCGGGACATGACGGCCTGACGGGGGCCTCCGTCCGTGTACGACTCGGGTCCCCCGGAGTCGGTGTCCTCCGGCCCGGGCTCCCCGGAGCCGCGTCCTCCGGCCCGGGCCGCGGAGTCGCATCCTCCGGCCCGGGCTCCCCGGAGTCGCGTCTTCCGGCCCGGGCTCCCCGGAGCCGCGTCTTCCGGCCCGCCCGGGCCGCGCGGGAGTCAGCCCACTTCCACGGTCAGCCCTTCCAGTCCCCTGATCACGAAGTTCGGCTTCCGCTCCGGTTCCGCGGCCAGGCGCAGCGTCGGCGCCTTCTCCAGCAGCGCCGTCATCGACGCCGCCAGCTCGATCCGGGCCAGCGGTGCGCCGATGCAGTAGTGGATGCCGGCGCTGAAGGAGATGTGCGGGTTGTCGGCGCGGGTCAGGTCCAGGCGGGACGGGTCGGCGAAGACCGCCGGGTCGTGGTTGGCGGAGCCGAAGAGCATCGCGATCTCCGCGCCCCTCGGGATCACCCGGCCGTCGATCTCGATCTCGTCGAGGACCCAGCGTTCGAAGAGCTGGAGCGGGGTGTCGTAGCGCATCAGCTCCTCCACGGCGGAGGGGACGAGCGAGTGGTCCGCGCGCAGGGCGGCGAGCTGGTCCGGGTTGCGGAACAGGGCCCACCAGCCGTTGACCGTGGAGTTCACGGTGGCTTCGTGGCCGGCGTTCAGCAGCAGGACGCAGGTGGAGATCATCTCCTGCTCGGTGAGCCGGTCGTCGTCCTCGTCGTGGGCGGCGATCAGGCCCGAGATCAGGTCGTCGCCGGGGTTCCCACGGCGCTCGGCGATCAGCTCGCGCAGGTAGTCCGAGAACTCGACCGACGCCCGGACGGCCCGCGCCGCCGTCTCCTCCGGCGGGTTCAGCTCGTACATCCCGCAGATCTCCGCCGACCAGGGGCGCAGCGGCGCCCGGTCCGCCTCCGGGATGCCCAGCATCTCGGCGATCACCGCGACCGGCAGCGGCTCGGCGACGTCCTTGAGCAGGTCCCCGCCGCCCGCCTCGACCAGCGCGGACACCAGGTCGTCCGCGAGATCACGGACGTACGGCTTGAGGCGCTCCACCGTGCGCGGGGTGAACGCCTTCGACACCAGGCGGCGGATGCGGGTGTGGTCCGGCGGTTCGAGGTCGAGCATGCCGTGGTCGTTGAGGGTGTGGAACGGCTCGTGCTCCGGCGGGGGCGGCGTGCGGCCGAACTCCTCGTGGCCGAAGCGGTGCCGGTACGTGCGGCCCAGGCGCCGGTCGCGCAGCAGCGCCGAGACGTCCGCGTGGTGCGCGACCAGCCACTGGTCCGTCGGCTCGAAGTAGTGCACCCGGCCCCGCTCCCGCAGCTCGGCGTAGGCGGGGTACGGGTCGGCGACGAACGCGGGGTCCCACGGGTCGAAGGCGAGGTCGTCAAGGGCTGCCATGGACGGACGGTAGCCCGGAAACCGGCCCCTGACCAGGGGGGTCAGCCGGGCGTCACCAGCCGTGCCTCGTACGCGAACACCGCCGCCTGGGTGCGGTCCCGCAGGCCCAGCTTCACCAGGATCCGGCTGACGTGGGTCTTGATCGTCGACTCGGCGACCACCAGCCGTCCGGCGATCTCCGCGTTCGACAGGCCCTGCGCGATCAGCACCAGCACCTCCGTCTCCCGCTCGGTCAGGTCGCCGTACGCCGCCTGCGCGGACGGCATCGGGCGCGGGCCCTCGGACAGCTTGGAGAACTCGGTGATCAGGCGCCTGGTGACCGACGGGGCGAGCAGCGCCTCCCCGGCCGCGACGATCCGCACCCCGTCGGCGAGCTGGCGGGCCGAGGCGTCCTTCAGCAGGAAGCCGGAGGCGCCCGCGCGCAGTGCCTGGTAGACGTACTCGTCGAGGTCGAAGGTGGTCAGCACCAGCACCTTCGCCGCACCGTCGGCGGCGACGATCTCCCGGGTCGCGTCGATGCCGTTCAGCTCGGGCATGCGGATGTCCATCAGGACGACGTCGGGGGCGAGTTCGCGGACCCGCTCCACCGCCTCCCGGCCGTTGACGGCCTCGCCGACGACCTCGATGCCGGGCATCGCGTTGAGCAGGACGGAGAAGCCCTCGCGCACCATCATCTGGTCGTCCGCGATCAGCACGCGGATCGTCATGCGTCACCTTCGTTCACCGTGGCGACGGGCAGGAACACCGTCACCTCGTAGCCTCCGTCGTCGGCCGGTCCGGCCGTCATCCCGCCGTCCAGCATGGCGACCCGCTCGCGCATGCCGGTGAGGCCGTGACCCGCGCCGGGCGAGGGCTTGACGAGGCCCGGCTCGGGCGGCGGGCCGTTGACGACGCGCACGCCGAGTCCGCCGAGGACGTACCCGATCTCGACGCGGGCGCTCGCGCCGGGCGCGTGCCGCAGGCTGTTGCTCAGCGCCTCCTGCACGATCCGGTACGCCGACAGCTCCACCCCCTGCGGCAGCTCCCGCACCGCGCCGGTCACCACCTTCTCCACCTCGAGACCGGCGCCCCGCACGTTGACGAGCAGGGCGTCCAGGTCGGCGAGGGTGGGCTGCGGGGCGTCCGGGGCCTCGTAGTCCTCGGCGCGGACCACGCCGAGGATGCGGCGCAGCTCGGTGAGGGCGGCCACCGCGTTCTCCCGGATGGTGGCGAAGGCGCGCTCCAGCTCCGGCGGCGGGTTCTCCACCCGGTAGGGCGCGGCCTCGGCCTGGATGGCGACCACCGACATGTGGTGGGCCACCACGTCGTGCAGCTCGCGGGCGATGGTGGTGCGCTCCTCCAGCAGGGTGCGCCGGGAGCGTTCGTGCGCGGTGACCGTCTGCTGGGCGGTCACCTCCCGCTCGGCGGTGCGGCGGACGTGCCAGAGGGAGACCACCAGCAGGGCGAACGCGGACGTCACCATCATGGGCCCGCTGTTGGTGTAGTAGTACGACCCGCCGAAGGCGACGTCCGAGAGGAAGGCGTACACGGCGGTCAGGACCCACATCCAGGCGGCGGTGCGGGGCCGGGTGCGCAGCGCCACGACGACCAGCACCGCCAGGTGGCAGACGAACGCGCCGGGCATCCACGGCCAGTCGTCGTCGCCGCTCTTGATCAGCGCGACCACCGGGGTCACCGCGAGGGACAGCCAGAACGCGCCGACCGGCCGGACCAGCGTGGCGAGCACCGGGAGCGCGCACAGCAGGCCGATCAGCAGGGCCGCCACGTCCCCGCCGGGCAGGCCGCTCGACAGCGCGCCGGCCATCAGGGCGATCAGCGCGACCGCCCCCACCACCGCGTGCGGGAGGTGGGCCGCGGCCGACCGCAGCCGGGCGGGCAGCCGGCGGACGAACGGGCCGTCCGTGCGCCGGGGCGGCAGCGGGCGGTAGGCGAAGGGGTCGTGGAACAGGTCCTGGCGCAGTCCCCGCAGGGAGTTCCGGGCCACCTGGTACTCGGGGCTGCGGGTCCCGGCCCCGCCCCCGCGCGGGGCGGCCGGGGGCTGCTGGTGCGTCGTCTCGGTCACGCCCACACGGTAGGCCGACCGGGTGAGGGCGGTCGTCCCCGCCGAGAGGGGTTTCCGGGCGTCCGTCTCAGGTACTACGCGGGCCACGGCGGGGTGTCCCTCAGTACCCCGAGGGGCGGACCAGTCCCGACTCGTACGCGAACACCGCCGCCTGGGTGCGGTCCCGCAGACCCAGTTTCACCAGGATGCGGCCGACGTGCGTCTTCACCGTCTGCTCGGCCACCACCAGCCGTCCCGCTATCTCCGCGTTGGACAGGCCCTGCGCGATCAGCGCGAGCACCTCCGTCTCCCGTTCGGTCAGCTCCCCGACGCGCCGCCGGAGCGGGGTGCGGGGGCGGGCGTCCAGCCGGGAGAACTCGGCGATCAGCCGGCGGGTGATGCCGGGCGCGAGCAGGGCGTCCCCGGCCGCCACCACCCGTACCGCCTCGGCGAGCTGGTCGGCGGAGGCGTCCTTCAGCAGGAAGCCGGAGGCCCCGGCCCGCAGTGCCTCGTACACGTACTCGTCGAGGTCGAAGGTGGTCAGCACCAGCACCTTGACGTCCGGGGTGGCGGTGGTGACGAGGGCGGTGGCCTCGATGCCGCCGAGTTCGGGCATGCGGATGTCCATCAGGACGACGTCCGGGGCGAGTTCGGCGACCTGCGCGACCGCGTCCACCCCGTTCACCGCCTGACCGACGACCTCGATGTCGGGCTGCGTGTTGAGCAGCACGGTGAAGCCCTGCCGGACCATCTGCTGGTCGTCGGCGACGAGTACGCGGATCATGCGGTGCCGTCCTGGGGAGGGGGTTCGGTGGCGGGCGGGGCGGAGACCGGGAGGTAGGCGTCGACCTTGTAGCCCTTCCCGGTCCAAGGGCCGGCCGTCAGTCTGCCGCCCAGCATGACGGCCCGTTCCCGCATACCGAGCAGCCCGTGTCCGGCGCCGGCGGACGGCGGTGCCTCCCGGGTCGGGCCGGTGTTGACGACCGTCACCCGCAGCCCCCGCGGATCGTAGGCCAGGGTGACGTGGGCGGTCGCGCCGGGCGCGTGCCGCAGCACGTTGCTCAGCGCCTCCTGCACGATCCGGTACGCCGACAGCTCCACGCCGGGCGGCAGCGGGCGGCGCTCCCCGCTGGTCCCGGTGGTCACGGTCAGTCCGGCGGCGCGGGTGTTCTCCACCAGCGATTCGAGACGGTCGAGGGTGGGCTGCGGGGCGTCCGAGCGCTCGCCGGGGGCGGGGTGTTCGGACCGGAGCACGTCGAGGACGCGGCGCAGCTCGGTCAGCGCCTCGACGGCGTTCTGGCGGATGCCGGCGAGATTCTCCCGCAGCTCGTCGGACGGGTCCTGGACCAGGTGCGGGGCCACCTGCGCCTGGATGGAGATGACCGACATGTGGTGGGCGACCACGTCGTGCAGCTCGCGGGCGATCCGGCTGCGTTCCTCCAGGAGGGTGCGGCGGGCGCGTTCCTCGGCGGTGAGGGTGGTCTGCCGGCCGAGTTCGGCGCGGGCCTCGCGGCGGCCGCGCAGGGCGACGCCGAGGACGACGGCGACGATGAACAGGGGAACGGCGGTCTGGCCGGTGGGCTGGTAGTTCCGCCCGCCCATCAGCCCCTGGAGGACGTAGGTGATCAGGGAGGTCAGGGCCAGGACCTCGACCGAGACGCGGGTGCGTACCCGCAGGGCGAGCAGCAGCAGGACGAACAGGTGGGCGATCAGCCCGGCCGCGGTCCAGGGCCAGGTGAACGCGTACTCGCCGGGTTCCATCCGGGCACGCACCACCAACGCCCCGAACACCGTGGCCCCGAGGGACAGCCACCACGCCGGCACCGGCTGCCGCAGCGCGAGCACCATCGCGGTGCTCTGCCCGAGCGCGATCAGCAGGGCGAGCCCGAGTTCCAGTCCTCCGTGGTCGTTCAGCTGGGCCAGGTCACCGAGGAAGACGCCGAACGCGGCCAGGCACACGATTCCGTGCGGTACCCAGCGCAGCCACACGGACGGGGGCAACGGGTCCGCACGGGCCGTCAACAGGTCGCCCCGCAGCACCCCCAGCCACCGCCGGACGAGCTCCACCCCCGTGTTCGCCACGCGGTTCAGCCTAGACATGCCGTACGTCCTTCGTCTTCGGCCGGTGGGTACGGACCACCCGGGACCGCCCGCGCCGCCCGCCGCCCGCCCGTTCCCAGGACCGGAACGCCGACCGGCAGACCGCGAGGGCGAGGACGAACACCGGCAGCCACACCAGCCGGGCGGCGACCCAGCCGGGGCCGTCGGGGACGGTGTGGAGGCCGGGGAGGCGGCCGGCCAGGAGGCCGGTGGCGGTGGCCGCCATCAGGGCGGACTGGTGCCAGAGGAAGATCGTCATCGCGGAGAGGTTGACCAGCGCCACCGCCGCCCACGCGACGGGACGCCGCATCGCCGTGCGCAGCCGGTCCCGCAGCAGCAGCGCGAGCCCGCACTGGGCGAGGCCGAAGGTGACGGCGGCCAGCGTCGGCGGGTTGAGGTTGGACACCTCGGCGCCCGGGACGCCGACCATCGACGCCGGGTAGCCGGCCCAGGCGACGAGCGCGGCCGTGGCGGCCGTACCGGAGACCAGGAGGATCCAGCCCGACCTGCGGCGTTCCAGCTCGCCGCGGGTCCAGGCCGCGCCCAGGGCGTACGGCACCAGCCAGCCGGCCGCCAGGTTCAGCCAGCCGAGCCGGTCGGGGGCGCCGAGGCCGAAGCGGAGCAGGTCGACGTGGAGGACGACGGCGAGCGGCCACAGCGGGTGGAGCCGGGTGAGCAGCGGGGTCGCGGCGGTGAGGGCGGCGAAGACCAGCAGGAACCACAGCGGCGACAGGGCCAGCTTCACCAGCGTGCGGACGGTCGCGTACTCGGCGCCGGAGAGCAGCAGTACGGCGGTGACGGCCGTCCACAGGACGAGGACGGCGGCGACCGGCTTGAACAGCCGACCCAGCCGGGCCCGCAGCCAGCGGTGGTACGGGACGCCGCGGGCGCGGGACGAGGCGTACCCACGGGTCGCCACATGACCGCCGACCAGGAAGAACACGGCGAGGGTCTGGAACGCCCAGGACACCGGTGCCAGCCACGGCATGTGCTGGAGCGGGCTGGCCGTGCGCAGGGTGCGGCCGTCCGCGACGAGGGCGGTGACCAGCCAGTGGCCGAGGACGACCCCGAGGACGGCGCCGGCGCGCAGGGCGTCCACGGCACGGTCGCGGTGGTCCGGGGTGGCCGCGTCGACGCGGCCGGCGGCGCCGCGCACCGCGGCTGCGAGGCGGCTCACGAGGTCACCGCCGGGGTCTCGCCGAGGACGATCCGGGCGAGGTTGGCCAGGGAGGCGGAGCCCGGGGTGAAGTAGTCGCTGTGGCCGCCGTCGCCGGCCGCGAAGACCCGGGCGCCGAAGGCCGGGGAGACGGGGTCGGTGCCGAAGCCGACGGTGGTGCCGAGGAGGTCGGCGCCGATGTGCGGGACGTGCCCGATCCAGTCGTCGGCGCCCCGGGCGGCCCAGATCCGGGCCCGGGTGCGCAGGGCGGCGGCGTTGTCGGCGCCGGTGCCGGGGCTGCCGACGAGGACGATGTCGTCGACGTCGAGTCCGCCGGCGGCCTCGGCGCAGACGACGGAGCCGTAGGAGTGGCAGAGCAGGGAGACGCGGGCGCGCGGTCCGGCGACGGCCCGCACGTCGCCCACCGCCTCCCGCAGTCCGGGTGCGGCCTCCTCCGCCCGGCCGGTGGTGGCGACGGTGGCGCTGACGGTGCCGGGGGTCTCGTAGCCGAGCCAGGCCACGACCGCGGCCCGCGCACCGAGCCGCTCGTGCAGCGCGAGGGCGGCGGCGCGGAACCGGCCGTAGGTGTCGATGCCGGTGTCGGAGCCGGGGACGAGAACGGCGACCCGGTCGGCGTGCGCGAGGTCCCCGAGCACCTCGGTGACCCGACCCGGCCCGCGCCCGTCGAAGTCCAGCAACTGCCGCCCGGCCAGCGCGCGATCGGCGTCGGCCCGCCGCCGGTCCCCGTACGCGTCGGCCATCCGGGCCGCTTCCCGGGCGTTGGCCCGGTTGGCGGCGTAGACCGTGTCGAGGGTCGCCGCGGAGGGCGCCGCGAGCACGGCGGGCCCCGGCGCGGGCACCCGTGGCCGGGCCGCCCCGGCGAGCGGCACGGCGACGGCGCAGGCGACAACCACCGCGAGAGCCCCACGCCACCACCGCCCACCCCCCTTCCCCCCGCCACGAGCACCCGCACCACCGCTCCCGCGGACAGTCGCACCACCGCTCCCGCGGGCACCCGCACCACCGCTCCCGCGGGCAGTCGTGCCGCTGGGGCGATGGGGGTCCCCCCGCTCGAGCGGAGCCGAGAGTGGGGGAGGGTGGGCGCGACCGCCCCCCGCAAGCGCCGGGCTGCGCAACCTCCCCCCGGCCCACCCCGCCCCGGGGCACCCCTCGCACTCGCGCACCATGGTGGCCGTACCTCCCCCTCCGCCCGCCCATCGGGCGTGCTGTGAAGGGAAGTTACGGAGACGCGCGTGTAACCCGCGTCCCGCCGGGGGACTCACCCGCGGGGTAGCTCTCAGGTACTACGGGTACGACCGGGCAGCCCCGCAAGGGCCGCATTCACCAGGCGAGTTGAGCGATCTCCTCCGCCACCACCGCACACGCGTCCGTCCCCGGATCGATCAGCGGGAAGTGCCCGACGTCCTCCAGCAACGTCACCCCCACCACCTCCCCCGCCTTCGCCGCAGCCTCCGCGTACGACTCGGTGACCGCCTGCGGCACCACGACGTCGGTACGCCCCTGCACCAGGGTGGTGGCGATCCCGGTGGGCAGCAGCGACCCGGGGTCGGCATGCGGCCGTCGCTCGGCGAAGTGTCCGTTCCCGCCGAGCAGTTGCCGCACCGCGCCCCCGCACACGTCCAGCTTGTCGGCGACCTCGAAGTCCGCGATCGGCGCGAGGGCGACGACACCGCGCAGCGGTGCGGGCCCGTCCGTGCGCCAGCGAGAGCCCGCCGGCAGGACGTGCCGCGCGGCGGCCCACAACGCCAGGTGCCCGCCGGCCGAGTGACCGGTGAGCACGACGCGCCGCGGGTCCGCCCGCGGCACGTGCTCCCGCACCAGCCCCGGCAGCGCGTCCATCGCGGCGGCGACGTCGTCGAAGGTGTCGGGCCACCGCCCCGCGACCGCGTCACCGCCGCCCTGCTCCCCCGCCCCGCGCCGGTACTCGACACTGGCCACGACGAAGCCCCGCCCGGCCAGGAACGCCGCGAACGGACCGATGTGGCGCCGGTCGTACGGCGTGCGCCAGGCACCGCCGTGCAGGACCACGACGACGGGCGCGGGCCCGCCCTCCCCGCGCGGCACGTAGAAGTCGATCAGCTGGTCCGGGTCGTCGCCGTAGGTCACCGTGGCGTCGGGGTCCACGGGCGGGTGGGAGAAGGCCGACTCCTCCTCGGCGGCGGACCGGGCGGCTGCGACGTCGTCCGTCATGCCTCAACCTCTCAGCGATACGAAGTACGTGACGGACCATGCGGGAACGCGGCCGTTCGGCCGGGACGGTATCAGCACGCCCACGTGCGCCCACATGGGGATGTCACGCTCGGTCAGCGGGCCCGGGGGCGGTCCCGTACGACACCGCCCCCGGCCCCGCCCACGCCGGTGCCCGCACCGGCGCCTACGCCTCCGCCAGCACCTCCGCCAGCACCCGCGCCGCCCGCTCCACGTCCGCGAAGCCGACGTACAGCGGGGTGAAGCCGAAGCGGAGCACGTCCGGGTGGCGGAAGTCGCCGACCACGCCCCGCTCGATCAGCCGCCTCATCACGTCACCGGCGTCCGGGCAGCGCAGGGCGACCTGGCTGCCCCGCTCCCGGTGCGCACGCGGGGTCACGCACTCGACCCGGCCGTCGGGCACGTACGTCCCGACGCACTCCAGGAAGAAGTCCGTCAGCGCGAGGGACTTGGCCCGCACGGCGTCGACCGTCACGCCGTCCCAGACCTCGAGCGCCGCCTCCAGGGCGAGCATGGAGAGGATGTCCGGGGTACCGACCCGCCCGCGCACCGCGCCCGCCGCCGGCTCGTACTCCGGGCGCATGCCGAAGGGCTCCGCGTGGGAGTTCCAGCCGGGCAGCGGGGAGTCGAAGCGGTCCTGCAGGTCCGCGCGCACGTACAGGAACGCCGGCGCACCGGGTCCGCCGTTCAGGTACTTGTAGGTGCAGCCCACCGCCAGGTCCACGCCGTGCTCGTCCAGGCCCACCGGCAGCGCGCCCGCGCTGTGGCACAGGTCCCACACGGCGTACGCCCCCGCCGCGTGCACGGCGGCCGTCAGCGACGGCAGGTCGTGCAGCCGGCCGGTGCGGTAGTCGACGTGGTTGAGCAGCACGGCGGCCGTACGGTCGCCGAGCGCGGCCGGGACCTCGGACGGGGTCACCGGACGCAGCGTGCAGCCGGTCGTCCGGGCCGCCGACCCGGCGATGTAGCCGTCCGTGGGGAAGGTGGTCGCGTCGACCACGATCTCGTCCCGCCCGGGATCCCCGCCGTCCGCCGACCGCGCCAGCCGTACCGCGCCCACCAGCGCCTTGAACACGTTGACACTGGTGGAGTCGCCGACCACGACCTGCCCGGCCGCCGCGCCGACCAGCGGCGCGATCCGGTCGCCGATCCGCTCCGGCGCCGTCCACCAGCCGCCCTCGGTCCAGGACCGGATCCGCAGCTCGCCCCACTGGCGGCGCACCACGTCCTCGATCCGGCCGGGGACCGCGACGGGCAGCGCGCCCAGCGAGTTGCCGTCCAGGTAGACCACGTCGTCGAGCACGAACTCGGCGCGCTTGGGCGCCAGTTCGTCGGAGGCGTCCAGCTTCTCCGCCTTCACCGCGAGTTCAGACATGGGACCTCGCCGTCCACAGCTCGGGGAACACGCTCTTCTGCGCCCGCTTCTCCAGCCAGGCCACCCCGGCGGAACCTCCCGTGCCGGCCTTGGCGCCCATCGCGCGGCGGGTGGCGACCAGATGGTCGTTGCGCCAGCGCCACACCAGCTCGGCGACATCGGTCAGCGCCTCGCCGAGGCGGGCCGCCTCGTCCCGCCCGTCGCCCGCGTAGACGGCCGTCCAGACCGCCTCCACCCCGGCCGAGGGCTCGTACTTCCGCGACACGTCGCGCCGCAGGACCTCCTGGGGGACCGCGTGCCCGCGCCGGGCGAGCAGCCGCAGCACCTCGTCGTACAGGCTCGGCTCGTGCAGCGCCTTCTCCAGCTCGGCGTGCACCCGCGGCGCGCCCCGGTGCGGGACCAGCATCGACGCGGACTTGTCGCCGAGCAGGAACTCCAGGCGCCGGTACATCGCCGACTGGAACCCCGAGCCCTCGCCGAGCGCGCCGCGGTAGGAGTTGAACTGCGCCGGGGTGAGCCCGCTCAGCGGCTTCCAGGAGGCGTTCAGCGCCTCCAGCTCGCGTACGGACCGCTTCAGCGCGTCGACCGCGGTCGGGACGTCGTCCTCGCGCAGCGCCTTCGCCGCGGTCTCCCACTCGTGGACGATGACGGTGAACCACAGCTCCATGACCTGGGTGGTGACCAGGAAGACCATCTCTCCGGGATCGTCGGAAAGCAGGTGCTGCAGGTGGGTGAGGACGTCCGCCTTGACGTAGTCCTCGTAGGGGGTCGTCCCCCCGAAGTCGAGATGCGGGGTCTCGGGCTGCTCGTGAGCCTCGTGGGACATCGCTGTCTCCTGTACCTGTACTCCGGGTAGCGGTCCGCCCCTGCCGTTACCGGCACGGGGGCCCCGGTCCCCACGGTGCATCCTGCGCAATCGTCCCCCACCACCGCAAGGCCCGCCTGCTCACAGGCGGGCCCCGGGGACGTCACGGGTCAGCCCAGGACCTGGGCCGCCGTCGGCGAGGAGTCCTTCAGGAACTGCGCGCAGCGCTCGTACTCCTCCTGCTCGCCGATCGCCTGCGCGGCGCGGGCGAGGGCGTGCAGGGCGCGCAGGAAGCCGCGGTTGGGCTCGTGCTCCCACGGCACGGGGCCGTGTCCCTTCCAGCCGTTGCGGCGCAGCGCGTCAAGTCCGCGGTGGTAGCCCGTACGGGCGTACGCGTACGACTCCACGACGCCGCCCCGCTCGAAGGCCTCGTCGGCCAGCCGGGCCCAGGCCAGGGAGGAGGTGGGGTACTTCGCCGCGACGTCGGCGGGCGTGGTGCCCGACGCGAGCAGCTCGCGCGGGCCCGGGTCGTCGGGGAGGTGGGTCGGGGGCGGGCCCCCGAGGAGGTTCTCGTGAATGGACATGGGTCCAGTCTCGTACATCAGCGCGCCCCGCCGCCGCGCTCCTCCCCCGGTTCCGTCTCCGCCTCCAGCGGGGGCACCGCCACGCTCCCGTGCGTGTGGCACTCGGGGTGCCGGCAGTCCGGGGCCGGGCGGCGTACGGTCGCGAAGGCGAGGGCGGAGCCCACCACCAGGACGCCCGCGCACAGGACCATCGCCCGCCGGAACGCGTCGTCGAGGGCGTCCGGCAGGCGGTAGGCCTCCGGGCCCATCCCGGCGAGCAGCGGCAGCGCGGCCACCGCCATCAGGCCGGCCGCGCGGGCGGCGGCGTTGTTGATGCCGCTGGCCAGGCCCGCCCGCGCGGTGTCCACGGAGGCGAGGACCGTCGCGGTGAGCGGTGCGACCAGGGTGACCATGCCGAGGCCGAGCACCAGCAGCGCGGGCAGCACCTCGGTGGCGTACGAGGCGTCCGGGCCGACCCGCAGCATCAGCAGCATCCCGGCCGCGCACAGCAGCGGTCCGACGGTGAGCGGGATGCGCGGGCCGATCCGGTCGCCCAGCTCACCCGAGCGGGCGGAGAGCAGCAGCATCAGGGCGGTCGTCGGCAGCAGGGCCGTACCGGCGGCCAGCGCGGACCAGCCGACGACGACCTGGAGCTGGAGCACGGCGAGGAAGAAGAAGCCGCCGAAGGCCGCGTACACGCACAGCGTGACCGCGTTGACGGCCGAGAACTGGCGGGAGGCGAAGATGTCGAGCGGCATCATCGGGTGCGGGCGGCGCTTCTCGACGAGGACGAACGCGACCGCGGCGGCCGCGCCGGCGACGGCGGAGAACGCGACCGCCGGGGAGCCCCCGCCGGCCTCGATCAGCGCGTACGTCACCAGTGCGAGGGCGACCGCGCCGAGCGCCGCGCCGAGGACGTCGAACCGGCCCTCGGCCTTCCCGCCCACCGACTCCGGCACGTGGCGCACCGCGACGGGGACGCAGAGCAGGGCGAGGGGCACGTTGAGCAGGAACACCCAGCGCCAGCCGGGCCCGTCCACCAGCCAGCCGCCGAGGAACGGGCCGACGGCCGCGCCGATGCCGCCGAAGCCGGACCACAGGCCGACCGCGCGGCCCCGGTCGTCGGGGTGGAAGGAGGCCTGGATGAGGGCGAGCGAGCCGGGGGTGAGCAGCGCCCCGCCGACGCCCTGGAGCGCGCGGGCGGCGACGAGGACGCCGGCGTTCGGGGCGAGGCCGCACAGCAGGGAGGCCGCGGCGAACCACAGCACCCCGACGACGAACACCTTGCGCCGCCCGAACCGGTCGCCCAGCGCCCCGCCGAGCAGGATCAGCCCGGCCAGCGTGACCAGGTAGGCGTTGACGGTCCACTGCAGGACGGCGAGGTCGGCGTCGAGGTCGCGGCCGATGCGCGGGAGGGCCACGTTGACCACGGTCGAGTCCAGCAGGACCATGGCGGAGCCGAGGACCGTGGTGAGCAGGATCCACTTGCCCTGCGCGGAGGACAGCCGGACGTCGGGCATGCGGCGAGCATACGGAAGAGCCCGGCACCGCGGCGGGTGCCGGGCTCGACGCGTCGTGCTACTTGAGGCGGGTGCCGGTGGAGCGCAGGTTCTGGCAGGCCTCCACCACACGGGCCGCCATGGACGCCTCGGCCAGCTTGCCCCAGGTGCGCGGGTCGTAGGTCTTCTTGTCGCCGACCTCGCCGTCGACCTTGAGGACGCCGTCGTAGTTCTTGAGCATGTGGCCGACGACCGGACGCGTGAACGCGTACTGGGTGTCGGTGTCGATGTTCATCTTCACGACGCCGTTCTCCAGCGCGGTGAGGATCTCCTCCGGGGTGGAGCCGGAGCCGCCGTGGAAGACGAAGTCGAACGGCTGGGAGCCGGCCGGCTTGCCGTACTTGGCGGCGACGCCCTCGTTGAGCTCCTTCAGCAGCTCGGGACGGAGGACGACGTTGCCCGGCTTGTACACGCCGTGCACGTTGCCGAAGGAGGCGGCCAGCAGGTAGCGGCCCTTCTCGCCCAGGCCGAGGGCCTCGGCGGTGCGGACGGCGTCGTCGACCGTGGTGTAGAGGGAGTCGTTGATCTCGTGCGAGACACCGTCCTCCTCGCCGCCGGTCGGGGTGATCTCGACCTCGAGGACGATCTTCGCGGCGCGGGCGCGCTCGAGGAGTTCCTGGGCGATGGAGAGGTTGTCGGCGAGGGTCTCCGCGGAGCCGTCCCACATGTGGGACTGGAACAGCGGGTTGCGGCCGGCCTTGACGCGCTCCTCGGACAGCGCGAGCAGCGGACGGACGTACCCGTCGAGCTTGTCCTTCGGGCAGTGGTCGGTGTGCAGGGCGATGTTGACGTCGTACTTCTCGGCGACGATGTGCGCGAACTCGGCGAGCGCGACCGCGCCGGTCACCATCTCCTTCTTGTGCTGGCCGCCCAGGAACTCGGCGCCGCCCGTCGAGATCTGGACGATGCCGTCGCTCTCCGCCTCGGCGAAGCCGCGCAGTGCCGCGTGCAGGGTCTGGGACGAGGTGACGTTGATGGCCGGGTAGGCGAACTTCTCCGCCTTCGCCCGGTCCAGCATCTCGTTGTAGACCTCGGGGGTTGCGATGGGCATCTGTCCGCTCCTTATGCGTGCGGTTCGGCGTACTGCGTACTGTCGGCCCTGACCTGGAACCTTGGCTGCGACGTCATTGTCGGGCCCATCTTCCCAGACTTGTCCGGCTGGTCGACGGTGCAGGTCAAGTCGTTACGTCGGGTGATGTCCGGGCCCTGGGGTCCCGTCTCAGTCGAGGCCGAGCTCGTCCTTGGAGTAGGCGAACAGGTACGGCACCCCGGCGCCCTCCCGGATCTTCTCGGCGGCGCCGGTCGCCCGGTCGACGATCGTCGCGACGGCCACGACCTCCGCGCCGGCCTCGCGCACGGCCTCGACGGCGGTCAGCGGGGAGCCGCCGGTGGTGGAGGTGTCCTCGACGACGAGCACGCGGCGGCCCCTGATGTCCGGGCCCTCGACGCGCCGCTGCAGCCCGTGCGCCTTGGCGGCCTTGCGCACCACGAAGGCGTCCAGCCTCCGGCCCCGCGCGGCGGCGGCGTGCAGCATGCTCGCCGCGACCGGGTCGGCGCCCATGGTCAGCCCGCCCACCGCGTCGAACTCCAGCCCCTCGGTCAGGTCCAGCAGCACCTGCCCGACCAGCGGGGCGGCCTCGCCGTCGAGGGTGATGCGGCGCAGGTCGACGTAGTAGTCGGCCTCCAGACCGGAGGAGAGGGTCACCTTGCCGTGCACCACGGCCTTGTCCTTGATCTGCTGCAGCAGCGCGCCGCGTGTGTCCGTCATGCCAGCCAGCTTAAGGGCGGGCCCAGGTCCAGGTCGTCGAGGCCTCCAGCGGCTCCAGCGGGGTGACCAGGCGCGGGTGGGTGTTCAGCCCGTCGGGCGGCCCGGTCTGCGGCTCGACGCAGACGGCCTCGCGCTGCTCGTCGTACACCACGACCCACTCCTCGCGGCTGGTCACCTTCAGCTCCAGCTGCCCGGGCCAGGTGAGGGTGACGTCGACGCCGCCGGGCATCCCGAAGCAGTCGTCCCACGGCCCGGGCTCCGGGTCGATCCGCCGCCCGGTCGGCAGGTGGTCCTCCCCCCGCTCCTCCTGCCAGGCGGGCGCGAAGCCGATCGCCACGTCCTCGCCGCCGAGGGTGCGGTTGAACCACGGGTGCCAGCCGATCTGCGCCGGGAAGGACGACTCGTACGTCTCCACGCTCATCGCCAGCGTCAGGGAGTCCCCGGTCAGCGCGATCCGCTGGGTGACCCGCCCGGGGTACGGCCACGGCTCGGCGAGGTCGTACGTGAGCACGGCCTCGTCGGCGCTCTTGCGGGCGGTGCGCCAGGCGGCGTCGCGGGCGGTGCCGTGGATGGCGTTCGGCGGGGCGTTGAGCGGCATCTGCCGCACGGTCGCGCCGTCCCGGAACCGTCCGTCACGGATCCGTCCGCACCAGGGCACCATGGGGAAGCACCCGAACCGCTCCCCCTGCCGCAGCAGCTCGACGCCCCCGACCCGCAGCCCTCCGATCCGCCCGCCGTTCTCCGGCAGCACGGTCACCTCCGCGTCACCCGCGGTCAGCGTGATGTCTCCGTTACTCACGCGACGACCCTACTGGGGCGATCAAGAGGGCGCCGCCGCACCGGCTCCCCGCCCACCACGGACAGCCGTGCCCCCTCAGCCGCGGACGGTCGTGCTCCGCCGACCGCGGGCAGTCGTGCCGCCGGGGCGGCACGGGTGGGCGCGACGGCACCCCGCAGGCGCCGGGCCGCGCAACACCCCCCGCCCAGCGGCAGCGGTTCAGCGGCGCTTGCGGAGCGCCCTGATCGCGACGACCGCCGAGGCGACCGCCAGGGCCGCCGCCGGTGCGGCCCAGCGCAGGGGTGCGGCGGAGGCGACGGTCTGCGGGGCGGGGACGGGGGCGTAGCGGCCGCGCGGCGGGGCGTGGTCCACCTCCTCGGCGCTGCGGCCGATCATCGTCCGCCGGGCGTGCGCCGCCTCGGCGACGGAGTCGTCGCCCTCCTCGGAGGAGGACGGCGGGACCTCCGCGCCGAAGACAGGCGCGTCACCCGCGTCCCCGGCTTTCACGCCCTCGTCCG